>NZ_JBICXA010000004.1:400583-614813 GCF_043200035.1 Streptomyces sp. NPDC048504 | reverse complement strand
AAACGCCCGGTTACATTCCGAACCCGGAAGCTAAGCCTTACAGCGCCGATGGTACTGCAGGGGGGACCCTGTGGGAGAGTAGGACGCCGCCGAACTCCTTTTAGAGCTCTGGCTCTTGGGCATGCAGCCCAAGAGCCAGAGCTTTTTTGCGTTGGGGTAAGGTCAGGGGGCATCGTTGGCACGTTTTCCCACAGGAGGCCCCCGGGTGGAGGTCCAGGAGACCCGCGTCCAGACAGAGCGGGTGCTCACCATCCCGAACATCCTCAGCATGGCGCGCCTGGTCGGCGTACCCATCTTCCTGTGGTTGATCCTCAGGCCCGAGTTCGGTGGCCCCAAGAGCGACGGCTGGGCGCTTCTGGTGCTGATGCTGAGTGGGATCAGCGACTACCTGGACGGCAAGCTCGCGCGGCGCTGGAACCAGATCAGCAGTCTTGGCCGGCTCCTCGATCCCGCCGCGGACCGGCTCTACATTCTCTCGACTCTCGTCGGACTCACCTGGCGCGAGATTCTGCCAATCTGGTTGACCGCCGTACTGCTGGCGCGAGAGCTGGTGCTGCTCGTGGTGGTCGGCATCCTCAGGCGGCACGGCTATCCGCCGCTGCAGGTGAACTTCCTGGGCAAGGCGGCTACGTTCAACCTGATGTACGCGTTCCCGTTGTTGCTGCTCAGTGACGGAAGCGGCTGGCTTCCGTCACTCGCAGCGATTTTCGGATGGGCGTTCGCAGGATGGGGTACAACGCTCTACTGGTGGGCAGGAGTCCTCTACGTGGTACAAGTCCGCCGCCTACTGCGTGCGGACGCCATGGCCGACTGACCTTGCCGATTGGGCGGTAACAGTCGCTCGATGGCCCGTTGCGCAAAAGTGCGGGACAATCTGGACTGGTGAAGTCGGCTAGACCGTCGTCTCGCAGAGGAGGACGCTTCCGACATGAAGGCCGTCGTGATGGCCGGAGGCGAAGGCACACGCCTTCGCCCCATGACCTCAAGCATGCCCAAGCCACTGTTGCCCGTGGTCAATCGACCGATCATGGAGCACGTGCTCAGGCTGCTCAAAAGGCATGGGCTCAATGAGACCGTAGTCACCGTGCAGTTCCTGGCCTCGCTGGTCAAGAACTACTTCGGTGACGGCGAAGAGCTCGGGATGGAGCTCTCGTATGCCAATGAGGAGAAGCCACTCGGTACCGCCGGAAGCGTCAAGAACGCCGAAGAGGCGTTGAAGGACGATGCCTTCCTCGTCATCTCCGGTGATGCCCTGACCGACTTCGACCTCACCGAGCTGATCAATTTCCACAAGGAAAAGGGCGCGCTGGTCACGGTCTGTCTGACCCGGGTGCCCAATCCGCTGGAATTCGGCATCACCATCGTCGACGAAGAGGGAAAGGTCGAGCGTTTCCTTGAGAAGCCGACCTGGGGTCAGGTCTTCTCGGACACCGTGAACACGGGCATCTATGTCATGGAGCCCGAAGTCTTCGACTATGTCGAGGCCGACGTTCCCGTCGACTGGTCCGGCGATGTCTTCCCGCAGCTGATGAAGGAGGGCAAGCCGGTCTACGGCTTTGTCGCCGAAGGCTACTGGGAGGATGTCGGCACGCACGAGAGCTATGTGAAGGCGCAGGCCGATGTCCTGGAGGGCAAGGTCGACGTCGAGATCGACGGCTTCGAGCTGTCGCCGGGCGTGTGGGTGGCCGAGGGCGCCGAGGTGCACCCCGACGCGGTTCTCCGCGGGCCGCTGTACATCGGTGACTACGCCAAGGTCGAGGCCGGCGCCGAAATCCGTGAGTACACCGTCATCGGTTCGAACGTCGTCGTGAAGGCCGGGGCTTTTCTGGACAGGACCGTCGTACACGACAACGTGTACGTGGGTCAGCACAGCAATCTTCGTGGCTGTGTCGTCGGAAAGAACACCGACATCATGCGTGCGGCCCGGATCGAGGACGGCGCGGTCATCGGTGACGAGTGCCTGATCGGTGAAGAATCGATCGTGCAGGGCAATGTGCGGGTCTACCCGTTCAAGACGATCGAAGCCGGTGCCTTCGTCAACACGTCGGTCATCTGGGAGAACAGAGGCCAGGCGCACCTCTTCGGCGCACGCGGTGTGTCCGGGATCCTTAACGTGGAGATCACGCCGGAGCTGGTCGTCCGTCTCGCCGGCGCCTATGCCACGACCCTCAAGAAGGGGTCCACGGTCACCACGGCCCGCGACCACTCCCGAGGCGCTCGTGCGCTCAAGCGGGCGGTGATCTCCGCCTTGCAGACGAGCGCCATCGACGTACGGGACCTGGAGAACGTACCGCTGCCCGTGGCCCGGCAGCAGACAGCGCGGGGCAGTGCCGGCGGGATCATGATCAGGACCACTCCTGGTGTGCCGGACTCCGTCGACATCATGTTCTTCGACAGCCAGGGCGCCGACCTCTCACAGGGGAGTCAGCGCAAGCTGGACCGGGTGTTCGCGCGGCAGGAGTACCGGCGCGCGTTCCCCGGCGAGATCGGGGACCTGCACTTCCCGGCCAGCGTCTTCGACTCGTACACCGGGTCCTTGCTGCGGAATGTCGACACGACCGGGATCGCCGAATCCGGCCTCAAGGTCGTGGTGGACGCGTCGAACGGCAGCGCCGGGCTTGTGCTGCCCAGTCTGCTCGGCAAGCTCGGTGTGGACTCGCTGACGATCAATCCCGGGCTCGACGAGTCCAGGCCGACGGAGACCGCGGACACACGGCGGTCGGGGCTGGTGCGGCTCGGCGAGATCGTGGCCTCCGCGCGGGCCGCGTTCGGGGTGCGGTTCGACCCCGTCGGTGAGCGGCTCTCGCTCGTCGACGAGAAGGGGCGGATCGTCGAGGACGACCGGGCGCTGCTCGTGATGCTCGACCTGGTGGCCGCGGAGCGGCGCAGCGGGCGGGTGGCGCTCCCGGTGACCACCACGAGGATCGCCGAGCAGGTGGCGGCGTATCACGGGACGCAGGTCGAGTGGACGACGACCTCGCCGGACGACCTGACCAGGGTCGGGCGCGACGAGACGACCATCTTCGGCGGGGACGGCAAGGCCGGGTTCATCATCCCGGAGTTCAGCAGTGTCTTCGACGGCGCGGCAGCCTTCGTACGACTCATCGGACTGGTGGCGCGGACGCAGTTGACGCTGAGCCAGATCGACGCCCGGATCCCGCGGGCGCACGTCCTCAAGCGGGACCTGGCGACTCCTTGGGCCGTCAAGGGACTTGTGATGCGGCGGGTCGTGGAGGCCGCCGGCGATCGCTTTGTCGATACGACGGACGGTGTGCGGGTCGTGGAGACGGACGGGCGCTGGGTGATGGTGCTGCCCGACCCCGCCGAGGCGGTCACCCATTTGTGGGCCGAAGGGCCCGACGACGCCTCCGCGCAGGCCCTGTTGGACGAGTGGTCGGCGGTCGTGGACAGCGCCGGACGGTAAAACACGGAGCACGCGCGCGTGCCGGACATGTGTCCCCAAGGGGGCCTGTCCGGCACGCCGGTGGGGCCATTCGGAGGTACAGGCCACCACGTGCGACGATGTGCGGCATGCCGCAGCAGCCCCCCGTTCGGAGCACACCCACGCGCCCTGCGCGCCCGGACGCGTCTATGTCGCTGCTCACCAATGTCATGGACCACAGCCTCGACGACGGCTACGCCGAGGCGGCCGCCCGGAAGAAGGAAGCAGGCGAGAGCGGCATGTCCAAGACCCTCCGGGCGAAGCTCGGTCTCGCCGCCGGCCTGGTGCTGGCGGCCCTGGTCGTGACCGTGGGTGCGGCACAGGCGCGTGTGGCCGCTCCCGTGGTGGCCAAGGAGCGTCAAGAGCTGATCGACCGTATCGACAAGGAGACCACGTCGGCGGACAAGCTGGAGGGCTCCGTCGACACGCTCCGGGACGACGTGAGCGCGCGGCAGCGGGCGGCGCTGAAAACCAGCGGCGGCAGCGGGCAGGCCGACCTGGTGAGCATGCTGTCCGGTGCCACCGCGGTGCACGGCCCCGGTGTGAAGCTTGTCGTCGACGACGCGAAGGAAGCCAGCACCGGCGGGGGCGACAACCCGCGTGAGACCGCCGACTTCTCCGACACCGGGCGGGTGCGCGACCGAGACATGCAGCGCGTCGTCAACGGACTGTGGGCGACGGGCGCCGAGGCCGTCTCCATCAACGGGCAGCGGCTGACGGCGCTGTCCGCGATCAGGGCCGCGGGTGACGCGATACTGGTCGACAACAAGCCACTGGTACCGCCTTACACGGTGCTCGCGGTGGGCGACGGCCAACGGCTGAGCACCAGGTTCCAGAACGCTGCCGACGGGCTCTATCTGCACGCCCTGGAAGACAACTACGGCATCAGGGCGACCATCGCCGTGGAGAGCGATCTCCGGCTGCCCGCCGCGCCGAGTGTGATCGTACGTACAGCACAGCCGAGAACTGAGAAGGGCACATCGTGATCGCCGTACTGGGCCTCATCGTGGGAGTGGTGGCCGGAATCCTGGTCCGGCCTGAGGTGCCGGTGGTCGTCGAGCCCTATCTGCCGATCGCCGTCGTCGCGGCGCTCGACGCGGTCTTCGGCGGGCTGCGGGCCATGCTCGACGGCATCTTCGACGACAAGGTCTTCGTGGTGTCGTTCCTGTCGAACGTGGTCGTGGCCGCCCTGATCGTGTTCCTGGGCGACAAGTTGGGCGTCGGTGCCCAGCTGTCCACGGGTGTCGTGGTTGTCCTCGGCATCCGGATCTTCTCCAACGCCGCGGCCATTCGCCGGCACGTCTTCCGGGCGTGAGGTCGATGAGCAACGAGGACGAGCGGCCGGAACACCGGCTGCGCAGGGAACTGCCCGAAGAGGTACCGGCGTCTGCTTCCTCGGAGGCGCCGATCACCGAGGAGAAGTCCGGGCCCACCGTGACCGGTCGGCAGCGGCTGGTGCAGGGGCTGTGGCCTCCCCGCGCGAGCCGGGCCCAACTCATCGTCGCGGTGCTGCTGTTCGGCCTCGGTTTCGGGCTGGCCGTGCAGGTCGCCTCCAACAGCAACAGCGACAGCGCGCTGCGTGGGGCACGGCAAGAAGATCTTGTGCGCATTCTCGATGAACTGGACGACCGTACTCAGCGTCTTGAAGACGAGAAGCAGGGTCTGCAGAAACAGCGCGACGAGCTGGAGAACAGCTCCGACCAGGCCGAGGAGGCCCGCAAGCAGACGGCCGAGAAGGAGAAGCAACTCGGCATTCTGGCGGGCACCGTGGCCGCGCAGGGGCCCGGCATCACGATGACCATCGACGACACGAAGGGAACGGTCGAGGCGGACATGCTGCTCGACGCGGTCCAGGAGTTGCGCGCGGCCGGCGCGGAGGCGATCCAGGTGAACGACGTCCGGGTCGTGGCCAACACGTATCTGACGGACTCGGGCAAGAGCGTGAGCGTCGACGGGAACAAGATCAACGCCCCCTATCGTTTCAAGGTCATCGGCAAGCCGCAGGATCTCGAACCGGCGCTCAACATCCCTGGAGGCGTGGTGCAGACTCTTGAGAAGGAGCAGGCCACCGTTACCGTCGGGCGGTCGGCCAAGATCGTCGTGGATGCCTTGCGGGCGGCGAAGCAGCCTGACTACGCTCGGTCGTCCTCCCGGTGAACCGCGGGTGCATGGGGGCCGTTGCGCGAGGGCATGAGGTTGCGGGGGGTCGACGCACCGATTGGGTGGTGCGTGGTGGAAACTGTCTGGTGGATACGGACGTTGTGAGGATGTCCGGGTCAACCGGTGTGTTCAATCAGGGTTCGTCCTGCCCCACGGGCGGGTCTGTTTCGGTCAAGGGGAATCGCCCGTGAAGTTGTTTGCGAAGTTGTTCGGCAAGAGTGCGAAAGAGGGCAGCGACAACCAGACCGCTCGCCACCGCGCACAACCGGACGCAGAAGGCCAGCGCCCGCTGTTCCGCGACCAGGTCGCAGGCCAGGGCGCGCCGTCGGTTGACCCTGCGCAGTCCGGCGACATAGGTTTCGGGCAACCGTCAACCTCAAGTACGGGTGGAGGGTTTTCCCCTATGTCGGCCCTGGTGTGTACGAGGTGCGGTAACCGCAACGCGGAGAACAGCCGCTTCTGTTCCAACTGCGGTGCGCCGCTGCGCCCCGGCGCGACCCCGGAGCGTCCGTCCGAGACGACCTCCACGATCTCCATCTCCGGTCTTGAGGCCTACGACGCCGAAGTGACCGGTCAGACGCAGATGCCCACGCTCTCCCCGGAGGCGCAGGCCGCCGTCGACGCCCTGCCGTTGGGCTCGGCGCTGCTGGTGGTGCGGCGCGGTCCGAACTCGGGCAGCCGCTTCCTGCTGGACGGCGAGCTGACCACGGCAGGCCGTCATCCGCAGAGCGACATCTTCCTGGACGACGTGACGGTCTCGCGCCGCCATGTGGAGTTCCGGCGCGGCCAGGACGGCGCGTTCACGGTCGCCGACGTCGGCAGCCTGAACGGCACGTACGTCAACCGCGAGCGCATCGACCAGGTCTCGCTGGCCAACGGTGACGAAGTGCAGATCGGCAAGTACCGGCTGGTGTTCTACGCGAGCCAGCGGGGTTACTGACCCTCCCTCGGACTGGGTCCGGGGGGTTCCCCAGGAAGGTCCATGCTTCAAACACCGAGCGGCGGTGCCGGGCACGGTACCGCCGCCGCGGACACTGGGCTGATGAGCATCGGCACGGTGCTGAACGTGCTGCGCGACGAGTTCCCCGAAGTCACCATCTCCAAGATCCGTTTCCTGGAGTCGGAGGGCCTCATCGAGCCGCAGCGGACCCCTTCCGGGTACCGCAAGTTCAGCCCCGCCGACGTCGAGCGCCTCGGCCATGTCCTGAGGATGCAGCGGGACCACTATCTGCCGCTCAAGGTGATCCGCGAGCATCTCGACGCCATGGAGCGCGGTGAGGCCGCCCCCCTGCCCACGGTGGGGCGTCAGCGGGATGGCGAGGTCGTCCTGGAGCCCGTGGAGGGACCCACGGCGGCCCGGGTCGGGCGGGCCGAGCTGATGGCCGCCGCCGGGATCGGCGAGCAGGAACTCGACGAGTGGGAGTCGTACGGACTCATCGCGCCACTGCCGGACGGGGTTTACGACGCGGAAGCCGTCACCGTGGCCGGACTTGTCCTCGAACTCGGGCGGTTCGGGATCGAGCCGCGGCATCTGCGCGCCATGAAGGCGGCCGCCGACCGTGAGGCGGGGCTTGTCGACCAGGTGGTGGCCCCGCTCAAGCGCCACCGCAATCCGCAGACCAGGGCCCACGCGGAGGCCCGTACGAAGGAACTGGCGGGGCTCACGGCGAAGCTGCACGCCGCTCTGGTGCAGACCGCGCTGGGCGTGCGCCTGCCCTGAGACGGGCGGCTCCGCGGCTGCCTGATCGGTCACCCGTTCTCGGCCCGACTACCCAAACGTCCCGGGCACGGCCTAGGGTTGCTGTGTGAACGAGCTCGATGTCGTAGGTGTCCGGGTCGAAATGCCCTCCAACCAACCGATCGTGCTCCTGCGTGAAGTGGGAGGCGACCGCTACCTCCCCATCTGGATCGGGCCCGGGGAGGCGACGGCGATCGCCTTCGCGCAGCAGGGCATGGCCCCCGCACGACCGCTGACCCACGACCTGTTCAAGGACGTGCTGGAGGCCGTCGGCCAGGAGCTGACCGAAGTGCGCATCACGGATCTGCGGGAGGGCGTCTTCTACGCGGAGCTGGTCTTCGCCAGCGGCGTCGAGGTGAGCGCCCGCCCGTCCGACGCCATAGCGCTGGCACTGCGCACCGGAACGCCGATCTACGGCAGTGACGGTGTGCTCGACGACGCGGGCATCGCGATCCCGGACGAGCAGGAGGACGAGGTGGAGAAGTTCCGCGAGTTCCTCGACCAGATCTCGCCCGAGGACTTCGGCACCAACAGCCAGTGAGAGCCGCGGACGGCGCGAAAATGCCGGCATTTGCCACCGGCGAGTGAGAGCGTCCTGCGGCTCTCCGCGAGCGCATTCGGCTAGCCTTTCCCCGCGGTGGGACACGGGAAACCACTCCTTGGGTGATTATCACTCGGCGTGCCGAGTGTGGCGATCGTTGACGCACCCCTGGTGACTGCCTACCGTCGAGAAGGCAGGTCAAGGACGGAGGTCGGCGTGAGAAGCAGCGGCGACGGTACGGCTGGGGGTGCCCCGGAACGCAGTTTCGGGGACAGAGGCCCGTACCCGCTTCACGGCAGTACGGCCGATCGCATTCCGCAGCGGCCGGCGGCTGTGCCGAGCAGCGGAGGGGCGACGTCCATGGCGTCCGAGGAGATCGGCTACCGGGGCCCTACGGCCTGTGCGGCGGCCGGCATCACCTATCGGCAACTGGACTACTGGGCACGTACCGGGCTCGTCGAGCCCAGCGTGCGGCCCGCACACGGGTCGGGGACACAGCGGCTCTACAGCTTCCGGGATGTCGTCGTCCTGAAGATCGTCAAGCGGTTCCTCGACACGGGTGTGTCGCTGCAGAACATCCGCAGCGCCGTCCTGCACCTGCGGGAGTGCGGCTTCCGTGACCTGGAGCGCATGACGCTGATGAGCGACGGAGCGACGGTCTACGAGTGCACGTCGCCGGACGAGGTCCACGCGCTGCTCCAGGGCGGCCAGGGGGTCTTCGGGATCGCCGTGGGGGTCGTGTGGCGGGATGTCGAGAGCGCCCTGTCGCAGCTGCACGGGGAGCGCGTCGACACCGGTGAGACGCTCGTCGGGGCCAACCCCGCCGACGAGCTGGCCAGGCGGCGCAACCGGGCTGTGTGAGGGCCCGGCGGGAGCCGTAGCGGGGCATTGTCAGTGGCGTAGGGCAGCATCGGAGATGTGAGAAGCGCGCCCACGATCCTGCATCTCGACATGGATGCCTTCTTCGCCTCGGCGGAGCAGGCGTCCAAGCCGAGCCTGCGCGGGAAGGCCGTCGTGGTGGGCGGGCTCGGGCCGCGCGGGGTGGTCGCCACGGCGTCGTACGAGGCGCGGGTCTTCGGGGTGAACTCGGCGATGCCCATGGCCCAGGCGCGCCGGCTCGCTCCGAACGCGGCGTATCTGGTGCCGCGCTTCGGGTTCTACCGGGCGATCAGCGAGCAGGTGATGGGGCTGCTGCGGGCGCTGTCGCCCTTGGTGGAGCCGTTGAGCCTGGACGAGGCGTTCGTGGACCTGGAGGCCGGGGGAGCGGCCTGGGACGCGGAGTCGGCGCAGGTGACCGGGGCACGGCTGCGGGCCGACATACGGGCGGTCACAGGGCTCACGGGATCGGTGGGCCTCGCCGCCTCAAAGATGATCGCGAAGATCGCCTCCGAGCGGGCCAAGCCGGACGGACTCGTGATGATCGAGCCCGGGACCGAGCGGACATTGCTGGGGCCGCTGTCGGTGCGCACGCTGCCGGGGGTCGGACCGGCGACGGGTGATCATCTGCGGCGGGCCGGGATCACCACGGTCGACGAGATCGCCGAGGCGGGTGAGGACGAGCTCGTACGGCTGGTGGGCAAGGCGCACGGGCACGCGCTGTACGCGATGGCGCTGGCGCACGACGAGCGGCCCGTGGTGGCCGAGAGGGAGACCAAGTCGGTGTCGGTCGAGGACACGTACGACGTGGACATCCATGACCGGATCCGGGTGGGCCTGGAGGTGCAGCGGCTCGTCGACCGGTGTGTGCGGCGGCTGCGGGCGGCCGGGTTGTCGGGGCGGACCATCGTGCTGAAGGTGCGGCGGTACGACTTCTCGACGCTGACCCGGTCCGAGACGCTGCGTGGGCCCACCGACGACCCGGGGGTGGTGCGGGAGGCGGCGGCCCGGTTGCTGGACTCCGTGGACACCACGGGTGGGGTACGGCTGCTCGGGGTGGGGGTCTCCGGGCTCGCCGACTACACGCAGGAGGACCTGTTCGCACAGGCGGCGGGGGAACAGGCCGATCTTCTTGAGGAGGAGCACACCGAGGAGGAGGGAGGCGAGGAGCCGGCGGCGCCTGCCGAGCGGCACTGGCCCGCGGGGCACGATGTGCGTCACGCCGGGTTCGGGCATGGGTGGGTACAGGGGAGCGGGCTGGGGCGGGTCACTGTGCGGTTCGAGACGCCGGAGGATTCGGGGCCGGGGCGGGTGCGGACGTTCCGGACCGATGATCCTGAGCTGGAGTCGGCGGAGCCGTTGCCGTTGGTGGCGCGGCGTCCTGATGTGTTGCCGGGTGCGGCGCCTGGGTTGGTGGCGCGAGGTTCTGGTGAACCGTCGGAGGAACCGTTGCCTTTGGCGGGGCGGGAGCCGGGTGACTTGCCTGGGGAGCCGATGCCGACGCGGTTGGCGGCGCCAGGGCCCGACGACCGGCCGAGCGAGTCGTCGGCGTCAATCGCGCGGCGTCCGGATGTCCTGCCTGCGGCGGCGCCGGCGGCCCCGGAGGGCTGAGGCTACGGTGAGCCGTCTGTCGAGCTGCCACCGTCGCTGGGTGAGGAGCTGCCGTTGTCGGCACGGGGTCCTGGTGACTTGCCTGCTAGCCGTCGGCGTCGGCCGCGCGGTGTCCTGACGCCTTGCCTGCGGCGCAGACACCCCTGGACAGCTGAGGCCCCGACCAGCTGGCTGACGCTTCGCTGCCATCGGTTGCGCGGGGTTCTGGTGTCGGGCCTGCTGAGCCGGTGCGGTCGGTGGAGCCAGGTCCCGGTGTTCCGCGGGGCACGCCGCTGTCGTCGGTCGTGCCGAGCCCTGGCGTTCCGCGAGCCGAGCTGCTGCCATCGGTTGCGTGGCGTTCCGACATCGTGCCTTCCACGCTGAGGCCCTTGGCCGAGCCGGGCCCCGGTGTCCCGCAGAGCCAGCCGCCTGCTGTCGGTTGCGCGGGGTTCTGGTGTCGGGCCTGCTGAGCCGCTGCCGTCGGCGGAGCCGAGCCCCGGCGTTTCGCAGGTCGAGCCGGTGTCACCGGACGACGCGTGGCGGTCCAGCGTCGCGCTTGTTGTGCCGATGCCCTTGGTGGCGTCAAGGCCGGATACCCCGCCGCCGTATCAACGCCCCGGACACGTGACGCCCGGATACCCAGCCCGGCGCGTCAACGCCCCCGGAGACTCCAAGGCCCAGCGACGCCCCCGCCCGCCGAAGCCGGTCACGTGTCGTCGGAGCCCGCCAGTTTGCCGAAGTCGTGGTCCGGGAGCGATGGGGGCGGGCCCACGTCGAGGCCGTAGTGGTGGTAGAGCTGGAGTTCCTGGTCCGGGGAGAGGTGGCGGCCTACGCCGAAGTCGGGGGCGTCCTTGATCAGGGAGCGGTCGAAGGGGATGTGCAGGGTGCCCTCGATCAGTTCGCTGGGCTCCAGGGGGACGAAGGCGTCTCTGGAGAACAGGCCGGTGCGTATGGCCGCCCACTCCGGTTCGCCGGTCGCGTCGTCGAGGTAGACCTCGTCGATCGTGCCGATCTTGGCGCCGGTGCGGTCGAACGCCTTGCGGCCGATCAGGTTGCGCGGATCGATATCGGTCTGCACGGGCCCTCCTCCTGGTCGCAACTCATCCGTAAGCACTACAAAAGAGCACATTGGGCAAGGTGGCCACTCGAAAGCTCGGCTTCAACGCTCGCTGGTAGGCTGGCCATCGGCTGCTGACCCCGTGCGGGAGAGTCCTCCAGACTTCATCGGAGGCGCCGAAGGAGCAAATCCTCCCCGGAATCTCTCAGGCTCACGTACCGCACGGACGAGGTCACTCTGGAAAGCAGGGCGGGTGTCGTCGACAATGTCGACGGTTCTCGCTCTCACCGACGGTGAAAACCGGGTTCCTTCGGGATGCCCGGTGAAGCTCTCAGGTTGAGATGACAGAGGGGGAGGCCGTCCGGCACCCCGCTGTCGTGGTGCCCTCGAAGGTCGTGTCCGACCAGGAGGCCTCCCTAATGACTGCCCCTCGCATTCCCCTCTCCGAGCTCGAACAGGGCATCCCGTTCGAGCAGCGCCACATCGGGCCCGACCAGGAAGCGCGGGCCAAGATGCTCGCGCAGGTCGGATACGGCTCACTCGACGAGCTCACGGCCGCCGCGGTCCCGGATGTGATCAAGAACGCCGACGCTCTCGATCTGCCGGGCGCCCGTACCGAGGCCGAGGTGCTGGCCGAGCTGCGGTCCCTCGCGGATCGCAACGAGGTCCTCGGTTCCATGATCGGGCTCGGGTACTACGGGACGTTCACCCCGCCCGTGATCCTGCGCAACGTGATGGAGAACCCGGCTTGGTACACGGCCTACACGCCGTATCAGCCGGAGATCTCCCAGGGGCGGCTCGAAGCCCTGCTGAACTTCCAGACCATGGTCGCCGATCTGACCGGGCTGCCGACCTCCGGTGCCTCCCTGCTCGACGAGGGGACCGCCGCCGCGGAGGCCGTGGCGCTGTCTCGGCGCATGGGCAAGAACAAGAAGGGGCTCTTCCTGGTCGACGCGGACGCGCTGCCGCAGACCATCGCCGTGATCGAGACCCGCGCTGAGCCTGCTGGTGTCGAGGTCGTCGTCGCCGACCTCAGCGAGGGCATCCCGGCCGAGATCGCCGAGCGGGAGATCAACGGCGTGCTCGTCCAGTACCCGGGCGCCTCCGGTGCCGTACGGGACATCAAGCCGCTGATCGAGCAGGCGCACGCGCTCGGTGCGCTCGTCACCGTCGCCGCCGATCTGCTCGCGCTGACGCTGCTGAAGTCGCCGGGCGAGCTGGGGGCGGACATCGCGGTCGGTACGACGCAGCGGTTCGGGGTGCCGATGGGCTTCGGCGGGCCGCACGCCGGTTACATGGCCGTGCGCGAGAAGTTCGCGCGCAGCCTGCCCGGGCGGCTCGTGGGCGTCTCCGTCGACGCCGACGGGCACAAGGCCTACCGCCTCGCCCTGCAGACGCGCGAGCAGCACATCCGCCGGGAGAAGGCCACCAGCAACATCTGCACCGCCCAGGTGCTTCTCGCGGTGATGGCCGGCATGTACGCCGTCTACCACGGGCCCGAGGGGCTGAAGGGCATCGCGCGGCGGACGCATCGGTACGCTACGATCCTCGCCGCCGGTCTCACCGCCGGTGGTGTCGAGGTCGTGCACGGCGGCTACTTCGACACCGTGACCGCGCGCGTTCCGGGCCGAGCCGCCGAGGTCGTCGCGGCCGCCCGTGAGGACGGCGTCAACCTGCGCCTCGTGGACGCCGACCAGGTGTCCATCGCCTGCGACGAGACCACCACGCGTGCCCAACTGGCCGCCGTATGGACCGCGTTCGGGGTCGACGGGGACATCGAGGCGCTCGACGTGTCCGCCGAGGACACGCTGCCCGAGGGGCTGCTGCGTACCGACGCGTACCTCACGCACCCCGTGTTCCGGGACCACCGTTCCGAGACCGCGATGCTGCGGTACCTGCGTCGGCTCGCCGACCGGGACTACGCGCTCGACCGGGGCATGATCCCGCTCGGTTCCTGCACCATGAAGCTCAACGCGACCACCGAGATGGAGCCGGTCACCTGGCCCGAGTTCGGGCAGCTGCACCCCTTCGCGCCCGCCGAGCAGGCGCAGGGATACCTCACGCTCATCCGGGAGTTGGAGGAGCGGCTCGCCGAGGTCACCGGGTACGACAAGGTGTCGTTGCAGCCGAATGCCGGTTCGCAGGGCGAGTTGGCCGGGTTGCTCGCCGTACGCGGGTACCACCGGGCCAATGGCGATGAGCAGCGGACTGTCTGCCTCATCCCGTCGTCCGCGCACGGCACCAATGCCGCGAGTGCTGTGATGGCCGGGATGAAGGTCGTCGTCGTGAAGACCGCCGAGGACGGTGAGATCGACGTCGAGGATCTGCGGGCGAAGATCGAGCAGTACCGCGACGAGCTGTCGGTGCTGATGATCACTTACCCGTCCACGCACGGTGTGTTCGAGGAGCACGTCGCCGACATCTGTGCGCAGGTCCACGAAGCCGGCGGGCAGGTCTACGTCGACGGCGCCAACCTCAACGCCCTTGTGGGGCTTGCCAAGCCGGGGCACTTCGGCGGGGACGTCTCGCATCTGAATCTGCACAAGACGTTCTGCATTCCGCACGGTGGCGGTGGTCCGGGGGTCGGGCCGGTGGGTGTGCGTGCGCACCTCGCGCCGTATCTGCCGAACCACCCGTTGCAGCCGGCGGCCGGGCCCGAGACGGGAGTTGGGCCGATCTCGGCGGCTCCCTGGGGTTCCGCCGGGATCCTGCCGATCTCTTGGGCGTACGTCCGGCTCATGGGCGGCGAGGGGCTGAAGCGGGCCACGCAGGTGGCGGTGCTCAGCGCCAACTACATCGCCAAGCGCCTTGAGCCGCACTACCCCGTGCTCTACACCGGGCCCGGTGGGCTCGTCGCGCACGAGTGCATCATCGATCTGCGGCCGATCAGCAAGGCGACCGGTGTCAGCGTCGACGACATCGCCAAGCGGCTCATCGACTACGGGTTCCACGCGCCGACGATGTCGTTCCCGGTGGCCGGGACGCTGATGATCGAGCCGACCGAGTCCGAGGACCTGATCGAGCTGGACCGGTTCTGCGAGGCGATGATCGCCATTCGTGGGGAGATCGAGAAGGTCGGGGCGGGTGAGTGGCCGGCTGAGGACAACCCGTTGCGGAACGCGCCGCACACCGCGTCTGCGCTCGGCGGGAATTGGGAGCACGCGTACTCGCGCGAGGAGGCTGTCTTCCCGGCCGGGGTGTCCGTCGCCGACAAGTACTGGCCGCCGGTGCGCAGGATCGACCAGGCCTTTGGGGACCGGAACTTGGTGTGTTCCTGCCCGCCGTTGGATGCGTACGAGGACTGAGGTTTCGGAGCTTCGGCTGCGGGTCCGTTGTGGCTGGGCGCGCAGTTCCCCGCGCCCCTTTCGGGGCGCTGTAGCTCAGGTTGGATATGAGTGGGTCTGGGTTGCCTTCACCGCAGCCCAGACCAACGCGCCCTGGTGCAGGTTCAGTTCGGCCGCCGCTACCGTCGTGAGGTCGGCGGTCAGGGGGAGTTCGCCGGTCAGGTCTACGCGGATCTGGTCGCCGTGGGTTTCCAGGCCCGCTACCTCGCAGGGCCAGAGATTGCGGGCGCTGGCGGCGGTAGGGCGGTTGCCGTAGAGAGTTACGCCGCTCGGCGGGAACGCTACGAACACCTCGCCCTGGAGGTCCTCCATCGTCGTGATCGTGGGGCCCGTGTCGAGGGTGACCGTGTGGCCGTCGGATCGGCCCTTGTAGAGGTTGAGGCCTACGAGTTGGGCGATGTAGTCCGTGCGCGGGTGGCGGGCGATGCCAGCGGGGGTGCCCTCCTGGACGATCGTGCCGTGCTCGATCACGACCAGGCGGTCGGCCAGCACCATGGCGTCCAGGGGGTCGTGGGTGACCAGGACCGCCACCGCCTCGAACTCGGCCAGGTGGCGGCGGAGTTGGGCTCGTACGTCGAGGCGGGTGCGGGCGTCCAGGGCGGCCAGGGGTTCGTCGAGGAGGAGCAGGCGCGGGCGGGTCGCCAACGCCCTTGCCACGGCGACGCGTTGGGCCTGGCCGCCGGAGAGTCTGCGGGGCTTGGCGGCCGCGTGCTCGGCGAGGCCCATGCGGTCCAGCCACTCGGCGGCCACCGCACGGGACTCCGCCTTCGTCGCGCCCTGGCAGCGTGGGCCGAAGGCGACGTTGTCCAGCGCGGTCAGGTGGGGGAAGAGGAGGTAGTCCTGGAAGACGACTCCTACCGGGCGGGACTCCGGTGGTGTGCGGTCCAACTCCGCGCCGTCCAGCCGTAGGTGACCGTCCGTCAGGCGGACCAGGCCCGCCAGGGCGCGGAGTGCTGTGGTCTTGCCTGCGCCGTTCGGGCCGAGCAGGGCTACCACGTCTCCGGGGGCGGCGGTCAGTTCTACGTCCAGGCGGAACGTGCCTCGGTCCACGACGAGATGGGCGTCGAGGCCCTGGGCCCCGGTGAGTTCGACGTCGGCGGTGTCGGTCATGACGTGCACGTCCAGGGGGCTGATGTGCGGGCGGTCGTACGGGTGTTGCTCATGACGTGGTCATCCAGCGGTCCCGTAGACCCGCCAGGACCGCGATCGACACGGCCAGGAGGACCAGGCTCAACGCGATGGCCGCTTCCGGGTCGTTCTGCAGGGCCAAGTAGACCGCGAGCGGCATGGTCTGGGTGCGGCCGGGGAAGTTGCCGGCGAAGGTGATCGTCGCGCCGAACTCGCCCAGTGCGCGGGCCCAGGCGAGGACCGCGCCCGCCGCGATGCCCGGGGCGATCAGCGGGAGTGTGACCCGGCGGAACGCGGTGAAGCGGGAGGCGCCCAGGGTTTGGGCCGCCTCCTCGTAGCGGGGGTCCGCGGCGCGCAGGGTGCCCTCGACGCTGATGACCAGGAACGGCATCGCCACGAACGCCTCCGCGACCACGACGCCGGTCGTGGTGAAGGGGAGCGTGATGCCGAACCACGAGTCCAGCCACTGGCCCACGACGCCGTTGCGGCCGAGGGCCAAGAGGAGCGCCACGCCTCCCACCACCGGGGGCAGGACCAGCGGGAGGGTCACCAGGGCGCGGAGGAAGCCGCGGCCCGGGAACTCCGTGCGGGCCAGCACCCAGGCCAGCGGTACGCCCAGGACCAGGCTCACCGCCGTCGCCGCGGTCGCGCTGAACAGGGACAGCTGAAGCGCCTGCCACACCTCCGTGCTGGTCAGCTGGGAGGGGAGGGACCGCCACGGGGCCCGTACGAGAAGGGCGATCAGGGGGAGGAGCAGGAACGCCAGGCCCACGAGCGCGGGGACCAGCAGGGGGAGCGGCACCCCGCGGCCTGTCATCCGGACACGGCGACGCCGCGGACCGCCCTTGAGGGTTTCGGTCGCGGCGTCGGAGGTGTCCAGCTGGGTCACGGCTTGAGGAAGCCCGCCGCGGACAGCACCTTCTGGCCCTCGGCGGACTGCACCAGCGCGATGAACGCCTTGGCGGCGACGGCGTTCGGCGCGTTCTTGAGGAGGACGATCGGGTAGTCGTTGATGGCGTCGGCGGACTCGGGGAACTCCACGCCCTGGACCTTGCTGCCGGCGGCGTGCACATCGGTCTTGTAGACGACCGCCGCGTCGGCCTCCTTGAGCTCCACCTTCGTCAGGGCGCTCTTGACGTCCGCCTCGTAAGACACCGGGGTGAGCTTCAACTTGCTTGCCGTGAGCGCCTTTTGGGCCGCCGCACCGCACGGCACCGTCTTGTCGCAGAGCACGACCTTCAGCGAGGACTTCGTGAGGTCCTTCAGAGAGGCGACCTTGTCGGGGTTGCCCGGCAGGGTGGCGATCTCCAGCTGGTTGCGGACGAAGGTGGCCGGCGTGCCGACGCCGTCGCCCTTGTCCGTGACGATCGCCATGGTCTTGGGACTCGCGGCCGCGAACACGTCGGCCGGGGCGCCGCCGGTGATGCTCGCGGCGAGGGTGTCGCTGCCGCCGAAGTTGAAGGTGACCTTGGTGCCCGGGTTCGCCTTCTCGAACTCCTTGCCCAGGGTCGTGAACGACTCCTGCAGCGAGGCGGCGGCGAAGACGGTGACGGTGCCGGACATCTTCGGGGACGCGGACGCCGAGGAGTCGGACTTCGAGGAGGACGAGTCGTCGCTGGAGGAGCAGGCGCTCAGGGCCAGCAGCGCGGCGGCTCCGGCCCCCGCGACCTGCAGGGTCCGGCGGGTCCGACGCGCGGAACGGGTCATCACGGTTCTACTCCTCTGGTCTCTTCATGAAAGGGGCTCATGAAAGGGGTTGTCGCGCCCTGGGACGACCGCAACGGCCGTGCCGCGATGATACTGCCGCATGTGCAAGGCATAAGTCTCCTGTCGCATCGCATGAGCTGCACCATTCGCTTGCGGGGTGCGCATGTGCGTTTGTACGGGAGTGCTGTACGGGTACCACATTCCGGGAGGTGATGGCTCGTGACGCTCGCGCAGCTCGACCTGACCGGGGACCTCGCCCGCCCGGCCCGGCTGACCGTGCCCGACCTGTTCGACTGGCCGCTGCACCGCGTGCGGGTCAGCTTCGAGTGCGCCACCAGCGGCACCCAGGTGCACCGCTTCGCGGGACCTCGGCTCTACGACGTCCTGTCCTCGGCCGGCCCCGGCTTCGACCCCGTCCGCCGCAAGGACCGGCTGCGTTTCCTCATCGCGGTCAGCGGTGCGGACGGGCACCACGCGCTGCTGTCCTGGGCCGAGATCGACCCCGACTTCGGTCATGCTCCTGTTCTGCTCGCCGTGAGCGTCGACGACACCCCGCTGGACCGTGCCGGACCGCAACTGGTGCTTCCGCAGGACCGTTGCGGGGCCCGGCACATCAGTGGGATCAGTGCGATACGGGTGGACGGGGGATACGGGATGAGTCGGCCAGTGCCAGCCACACCCGGTCTCGGGTCAGCGGAAGTCCGGTGAAGCGCACGCCTGTCGCGTCCCGCAGGGCGTTGGCGAAGGCGGGCGCGACCGGGTTGAAGGGGCTCTCGCTCATCGACTTGGCGCCCAACGGGCCGATGGCGTCCGCCGTTTCCATGAAGTGGACCTCGGTGCGCGGCACATCCGCGTACTGGGGGAGCCGGTAGCGCCGGAACGCGGCCGTCTCCACCCTCCACCTGCCCCCGGCACTGCATCGGGTTCATCACCTTGCCCGCGTCGGCCGCGTGCGCACTGCGCAGGATGCGGATCTCGCCCGTGTCCGGGTCCACGGCGACCCTGAACCACTGCGCGTTGAAGGCCACCGAGCGGGGCGTCCCGCCGAAGTGCCCGTCGGCGCTGAACTCCACCCCGACCGCCGCACCCGCAGCGTGCAGCTCCTTCAGCGTGAGACGGCCGCCCGGGTGCAGTACGGCCTCCTCGGCCAACGCGCAGTCGGAGCACGGGAGTTGCAGATGGGCGGCGGCGAAGCCGAGCAGCTGGTCGGCGAGGGCGCGGGAGGCGCGCAGGGTGGCCTTGCCCGCGACGACCGTGCCCGTGGAGGCGAAGGCGCCCGTGTCGTGCCGTACGACGTCGGTGTCGGACTGCCGGACGGTGATGCGGTCGACGGTGGTGGCGAGTTCACCGGCCGCGATCCGGCGGTGGACCGTGGTCGTTCCGTTGCCGAACTCCGCTGTGCCTACGGCGAGATCGAAGCCGCCGTCGGGGAGGAGGCTCGCCTTCGCGTCGGCGATGTGGCCGCCGGGCGGGCCCGTCGCGATCATCGCCAGGGCGGTGCCCTCGCCCACCAGCCAGCCGTCCGGGGGGAGTTGGGAGACGGGCTCCGCCTGGGCGCGGCGGACGATCGCGAGGCACTGGTCGAGGCCGTAGCTCGCGATGTGCAGGTCCTCCTCCTCGCCGCCGGGGGAGAGCATCGGCTCGCCGGGGCCGATGATGTTCCTCGCTTTGAACTCCAGGAGGTCCAGGTCGAGTTGGCGGGCGAGTTCGTCGAGGGCCGACTCCACGGCGAACATCACCTGGCCGAGGCCGTAGCCGCGGAAGGCGCCCGCCGGGACGGTGTGCGTGCAGACGGAGTAGGCGTCGACCTCCTTGTGCGGGGCGCGGTAGACGGCCATCGTGAACTCCGTGCACTACCGGATCGGGCGCATCGAGCACTTCACCGGCCGTGACCTCTCCCGGCTCTACGACCGACTCGACCTGTGGGCAGCCCTGTTGTGCCGGGCGGACAGCGCCTAACCTGCACGTCAGGGGAGGTTGGGCATGTTGCTGCGTCAGCTGGAGTATCTCGTCGCGCTCGCCCGTGAACGGCACTTCGCGCGCGCGGCGGCGGCCTGCTATGTCTCACAGCCCTCGCTGTCGGCCGCGATCCGGCGCCTGGAACACGAGTTGGACGTGCCGATCGTGCGGCGCGGCAGACGGTACGAGGGGCTCACCCCGGAGGGTGAGGTGGTGCTCGCCTGGGCGCACCGCATCCTGGCCGAACGGGACGCGCTGCACCAGGAGTTGTCGGTGCTGCGGGGCGGACTGACCGGCACGCTGCGGCTGGGCGTGGTCCCGACCGCGCTGCCCGCCGCGTCCCTCCTCACCACCCCGTTCTGCGTACGCCATCCCCGGGCCCGCGTCGCCCTGGAGTCGCTGTCGTCCGTCGGCATCACCCAGGGCCTCGCCGAGTTCGAGCTGGACGCGGCGATGACGTACCTGGACGACGACACCCTGCGCAATGTCCGCCGCCTTCCGCTCTACGAGGAGCGGTACGTGCTCCTCACGCCCGTCGACGGGCCGCTTGCCGGTGTCTCCAAGGCCAGTTGGGCTCAGGCGGCCACGCTTCCCCTCTGCCTGCTCAACTCGCGGATGCGCAACCGCCGCATCATCGACGAGTGCTTCGCGGCCGAGGGTGCGACGGCCTCCCCGGCGATCGAGTCGGACAGCGTCGCCGGGCTCTACACCCTGCTGCCCGGCGGCCGTTGGTCCAGCGTGATCTCCCATGCGTGGCTGCACATGTTCGACGTACCGGACGGCATGCGGGTCGTACCGCTGAACGGGCCCGCGCACGGGCCGCGGGTCGGACTGGTCGTCGCCCGCAGCGAGCCCCGATCGGTGCTGGCGGAGGCGTTGTTGAAGGTGGCCAGGGAGGCGGGCGTACGGGACGCGCTCGACGAGCTGCTGCACACGTACCTGGGCGGCAGCTGATAGGAGCGGGCTATCTGGACATAGCAACGTTCGCTTTGACCAGGGCGATCGACCCCGAGGATCGTGAAGTCCACCTTCCGACAACGGAGTTGAGGAGCCGCGACATGGCCAAGGTTCTCTGTGTCCTGTACGACGACCCGATCGACGGATACCCGACCTCGTACGCCCGCGACGACCTGCCGGTGATCGACCACTACCCCGGCGGTCAGACCACCCCCACTCCCGAGGCGGTCGACTTCACCCCGGGCCAGCTGCTCGGCAGCGTCTCCGGTGAACTCGGCCTGCGCGCCTACCTGGAGGCGGCCGGGCACACCCTCGTCGTCACCTCCGACAAGGACGGCGAGGGCTCGGTCTTCGACCGCGAACTGGTCGACGCCGACATCGTGATCTCGCAGCCGTTCTGGCCCGCGTACCTCACCCCGGAGCGCATCGCCGCCGCCAAGAACCTCAAGCTCGCGGTCACCGCCGGCATCGGCTCCGACCACGTCGACCTCGACTCGGCGATCTCGCACGGCGTGACGGTCGCCGAGGTGACGTACTGCAACAGCATCAGCGTCGCCGAACACGTCGTGATGATGACGCTGTCCCTCGTGCGCAACTACCTGCCGTCCCACCAGGTGGTGCTCGACGGCGGCTGGAACATCGCGGACTGCGTGGCCCGTTCGTACGACCTCGAAGGCATGCACGTCGGGACGGTCGCCGCCGGGCGGATCGGGCTCGCGGTGCTGCGGCGGCTCGCGCCCTTCGACGTCGAGCTGCACTACACCGACCGGCACCGGCTTCCCGAGGACGTGGAGCGTGAGTTGGGGCTGACGTGGCACGAGAGCGCCGAGGACATGGTGCCGCACTGCGACGTCGTGACCATCAACGCGCCGCTGCACCCCGAGACGGAGGGGCTGTTCGGGGACAAGCTGCTCGCGCAGATGAAGCGCGGCGCCTATCTCATCAACACCGCGCGGGCGAAGATCGTCGACCGGGACGCCGTCGACCGGGCCCTGCGCAGTGGGCAGTTGGCGGGCTACGCAGGTGACGTGTGGTTCCCGCAGCCCGCTCCGGCGGACCACCCGTGGCGCACCATGCCGCACCACGGGATGACCCCGCACATCTCCGGTTCTTCGCTGTCGGCGCAGGCACGGTACGCGGCGGGCACGCGGGAGATCCTGGAGGCGTTCTTCGCGGGGCGACCGATCCGGGACGAGTATCTGATCGTGGACGGCGGAGCGTTGGCGGGTACCGGCGCGCACTCCTACTCGGTCAACAAGTGACGGACGGAGGCCACGGCCCGCTCTTCACACCCGGTCGATGTGCACGTTCGTCGACTTCACGCGGGCGGTGGCCTCCATGCCGACCTCCAGGCCGAGTTCCTCGACGGCCTCGCGGGTCAGCAGGGAGACCAGCCGGTGCGGGCCCGCCTGGATCTCGACCTGGGCGGCGACGTCGCCGAGCTTGATCGCGGTGACGATGCCGGGGAAGGCGTTGCGCACCGAGGTGTAGGAGGGGTCCTCCTCGACACCGCCGGCCTTCGCCAACTCGACCGAGAACGCGGCCAGATCGATCCCGTCGATGAGGCGGCGCCCGCCCTCGTCACGGTGGGTCGTCACCCGGCCCGCGTCCGCCCACCGGCGCGCGGTGTCCGGGCTCACGCCGAGCAGCCGCGCCGCCTGGCCGATTGTGTAGGACTGCATACGCGCCACCCTAGGGCCAGAAACGCAATGCGGTGGACGGGGGGACGGCTCTGGGGTATAACGCGATATAGCGTCAGGCCGTCGATCGGGGTGAAGGTATGTCGGGTGAGCTGACCAGCACGACCGGGTTGCGGGCCTCGCATGCGGACCGGGACCGCGTCGTGGACGTGCTGACCGGCGCGGCAGGCGACGGACGGTTGACCGCCGACGAACTCGACGAGCGCGTCGAGGCCGCCCTGACCGCCCGCACGATGGGCGAGTTGGCGGTCCTGACGGCCGACCTGCCTGCGGTGGCCGGTGCGGTCGCGGCCGAGGTCAGGGACGTCGTCCGCATCGAGCAGCACGGCGGTTCGGCGCACCGAGGCGAGGGCTGGGTGGTGCCGCGCAGGCTGGAGATCCAGTCGCACCTGGGCGATGTGACCCTCGATTTCACGCAGGCGGTGATCACCCAGGGCGTTCTGCGCATCGACCTGGACATGCACCTGGGTGCGCTGCGGCTGCTGATCCCGCCGGGCATCGTGGTGGACACCGACTCCCTGGTGTTCAGCTACGGAAAGATCAAGACGCGCGGGCGGGCCGAGGCGGGAGTGCCGGTCGACCTGCGGATCGAGGTCGTCGGGCAGATACGGCTCGGGAAGGTCCTGGTGCGCCGGACGCGGCGCGGGATCAGGAAATCCCCGACGCCCTGAGGACCGACCGCGCGGTCTCGTCGTCGATCAGATGCTCCAGGTGACGCCGGACATCGGTGCCCTGGCGCAGGGTGCCGCGTTCCGTCGAGTGCCGCATGCCCGTGTCCAGCTCGTGCCAGAGCAGGGGGTTGGCGACCAGGACACGGGGGTCCAGTTCGAGCCATTGACCGTACGTGTCCCGCAGGACCAGGCGTGCGGAGACGTCGCCGTACTGCCGTACGACGGTCAGCGCGTCCGTGTGCACCGTGCGCCTCAGCAGCGGGCTGTCCACGGTGAGCCAGCCGGGGCCCGCGGTGACGCGGTGCGGCAGCAGGACGACGAAGAGCACCGCCGACAGGGCGAACCACAGCAGCGCGCGGGTCAGGGTGAGGGTTCCGGCTTCCCCGTCGACCAGCAGGGTCATGACGAGGAAGCCGAGCGCGCAGCCCGTCGCCAGCCGGGCGTCACCACGCCAGTGGCGGTCGCCGGCCGGGTCCGGTGGGAGGGTGCTGTGCCGCATGAGGCCGACGGTAGGCCGCCACGAGCGCGTCGCGCGGGCCGCTGACGGGGCTCTTACACACCGGTGCCGGATTTTGTCGTATCTCTTACGGTGACGTCGGCTCGGGGGGTCTGCGAACGGTCGCCGGTGTGCACACGCGGGCGCCGCGTGCCGGTCAGCCGGTGTGGACGCGCGGGCGTCGGGCGCGGTCCGGTTCCGCCTCGCGGAGGACCTCGCGGGTGACTGGGGCGACCTCGCCCTGGCCGAAGAGGAAGAAGCGCAGGAAGTTGGCGAAGGGGTTGCCCTCGGTCCACTCGAAGTAGATGTGCGGGGTGCGGCCCGTCGTGTCGCGGACGTGCAGCATCAGGGCGGCCAGGGCGTTGGGGATGGAGGACGACTCCAGGGTCAGGACGCGGTAACGGCCGTGCAGCACCTCGCCCCGCACCGTCAGGCCCGCCTCGAACTCGGAGGCGTCGAGGACCGTCACCTCGACGAACACGAAGTCCTCGCCGGGGATGTCGTTGTCGTTGCGGATCTGCTCGATCTTGTCCCGGTACTCGGCCTTGTCGCGGCGGTCGGGCTCGTTGGCGACGAAGCGGATCTTCCGGCTGGCCATGTCGCGGATGAATCGTTCCGCCATGGAGTCCAACTGCACGCTCGTCACACGGAGTTCGAAGGCGCGGGCCAGCCGGGACAGCAGGGAGACCAGGATGATGCCGGCGATGAAGCAGGCGCCGATCTTCACGCCGTCGGGACGTTCGATGACGTTCACGACCGTGACGTAGAGGAGGACCGCCGAGACGACGCCGAAGGCGACGGTCCAGTTGCGCTGCTGGGCGCGGCGGGCCGCGATGGTCACCGCGATCGCGGCGGAGGACATGAGGACCAGGACGCCGGTGGCGTAGGCGCCGCCCTGGGCGTCGACGCTGGCGTCGAAGATCCAGGTGACCAGGAACGCGACCAGCGTGAAGACGATCACCATCGGGCGGACGGCGCGGGCCCAGTGCGGGGCCATGCCGTAGCGGGGCAGATAGCGCGGCATCAGGTTGAGGAGGCCGGCCATCGCGGAGGCGCCGGCGAACCACAGGATGGCGATGGTGGAGAGGTCGTAGACCGTGCCGAAGGCGTTGCCCAGGTACTCGTGCGCGAGGTAGGCGAGCGCGCGGCCGTTGGCCTGGCCGCCCGCCTTGAACTCCTTCTCCGGGATGAGCACGGTCGTGATGAAGCTGGTGGCGATCAGGAACACGCTCATGATGAGCGCGGCGGTCGTCAGCAGCTTCTTGGTGTCGCGGATACGGCCCTTGGGGTTGTCGTGGGTGTCGTCCGGGTCGCCCTCGACGTGTGGCATGACGGCCACGCCGGTCTCGAAACCGGAGAGGCCGAGCGCCAGCTTGGGGAAGACCAGCAGGGAGACGCCGATCATCGCGAAGACGTTGCCGTGTTCGGTGGTCAGGGCGCTGGTCCAGTCGGTGACCACGTGCTCCGCGGTGAGCACGTGCCACATGCCGACGGCTACGACCACGAGGTTGAGGCTCAGGTAGGCCGCCACCAGGTACACGGCGACGCCGATCGCCTCCAGGAAGCCCTTCAGGAACACCGCGCCGAGCAGGGCCACCAGGATCAGCGTGATCAGCATCTGCTTGTCGTGCAGCATGCTCGTCAGGTGCGGGTTCTCCACGAGGTGGGTGGAGGCGTCCGCCGCCGACAGGGTGATCGTGATCAGGAAGTCCGTCGCCGCGAACCCGAGCAGGGTCAGGACGAACAGCTTGCCCTTCCAGAACGACAGCAGCCGCTCCAGCATCGCGATGGAGCCCTCGCCGTGCGGGCTCTCCTCGGCGACGCGGCGGTACACGGGGAGGGCGCCGGCCAGGGTGACGATCACGAGCACGATCGTCGCGACGGGGGAGAGCAGGCCGGCGGCGAGGGCGGCGATGCCCGGCTGGTAGCCGAGGGTGGAGAAGTAGTCGACACCGGTCAGGCACATCACCCGCCACCAGCGCTGGCCCTGGTGGACGTGCTGCTGGGGTTCCGGTGCGGTCTGCGCGACCTGGTGGCTGCCCTTGCCCATGTCGGCCAGGCCCTCCAGCATCCAGGCGCGCATACGACTGGGAGGGTGTTCGGTCGTGGCCATCGGCGTGCTCCTGGAGTGCGGGTCAGCGTGTGGTCTTTGGCCATCACGCGGACGGCGGCACCAGCGTAAGCGGAGAGTGACGCGTGGGCCCACGGATGCGGGGGCCTTCGGCGTCAATCTTGCGTTAAGACTGGCCGGGTTGGTGGTGGGGGCGCATCAGGAAAGGGGGGATGGGGCTGGTTGGGGGTGCGTTGGGCTGTATGGGGGTGGGGAGGGGGTGGTTGGGGATGGTGGATACCCAGCGTTACGGGGGTGGGGGGCTTGGGGGGCTGGTGTTTCGGCGCCTTGGGGGGTGGGGGGTTCTGTTGTTGGGCGGGTGCGGGTGTGTTGGGGCTGGTCGCGCAGTTCCCCGCGCCCCTAGGGGGGTGCAGGGGGCGGGGTGGGGATGTGGGCGGGGCGGCGTGCGGTCTGGCACGGGTGCGGCAGGGGTACCGGAGTGGTGTGCCGGGTCTCGGTGTCCGTTATTCGGCAGGGAATCGGCGCCGGGAGCTGCCCCGGCGGTTGGGCCCCGCAGGACATGAGGCCTACCTCGCTCGGGTCCGCGCGGACTGCCGCGCCCCGCTCGGAGTCCGCTGGGCCCCTCGTTTGGCGGAAGCCCGGGGTCAACCCGGGAGGACTCTCGAACAACCCTGCCTGGCAAGGCAGTTGCGGACCCGCGTCGACCCCGACGGCAACCCCGTCAAGGCCCCGTCAATCTCGCTCGGGGGCGCGTCAGGAGTCTGTCAACGCGCGTCGTCCCTGGCCTGATCCGGTTCCAGACTGGCGGACGCGAGGGGCGGGGTACGGCCGCCGTCCGGGGCATGGCAGGGGGAGCACCGTGACGATCACGGCTGGAACATCGCGGAGGCCCAAGAGGCCGGCCCCTTCACCGCCACCGGTGCGACCGCCGGTTGTTCCGGTCGGGGGGTGTTCCGGTCCGGCTCCGGCACGGCACCGCCTCCACCAGCAGGCCGTGGCCGCGTGGGCCGGTCTCCGCCGTCGTTACTGGGCCACCGTGCCCGCTCGGCTGCGTCTCCTGCGTGCGGTCACGGTCCTGATCGCCGGCGCCCTCGCCGTGCTCCTCGCGCTGGCCGGTCTCTCCGCCTCCGGTACCTGGAACACCGTGGCCGGCCGCGACGCACCCCGTACCACCAGCGCCGCCGACCTCGAACTCGCCCTCAACGACATGGACGCCCAGGTCGCCAACCTCCTGCTGGCCAACGGCGACGCGGGCAAGGGGCGGCTGCGGACACCGTACGCGAAGGCGGTCGGGTTCTACGGTGATGCCCGGGATGAGATCGGGCATGATCTGCGCGCCCTTGCCGTGGCGGCGCAGGGGGATCGCGCCGATGAGCGGACCGTGGAGTCCCTCACCGACTCGGACGTCGGCGAGCTGCTGCCCGCCGCACTCGGAACCCTCCTCGCGGCGGCCGCGCTCACCGTCCTCGGGCTGCGGGCGCGGTTCGCCGAGTTCCGGTGAGCGGTCAGGCGTCCGCCAGCCTGGCCTCCTCCAGGTCCAGGGACCGCTGGAGGCGCCTGCGGGTCGTGTCGCTGATGGTGTGGTCGTCGTAGAGGCGCTGTAGTTCGACCGTCTCCACGGCGATCAGGTCGCGGCGGAGCTGGCGGTAGACCAGGTCGGCCGATTCGGCGTGCGCCGCTTGGCCGTTGTTGTCGGAGAGGCGGTCGCGGGCGTCGTCGAGGCGGGCGTTGAGGCCGCGGCGGAGGCGGTCGAGGACGACGTCCGGGACCGCCTCCAGCTCGGCCAGTTCGTCCAGGCGGCGGATGCCCGCGTCGGCCAACCGGCAGCGGGCGGACGCCTCTTCGCGTTCCGTGTGGTCGGGTTCCAGGGCGATTCCGGAGCGGCGGACGACCGGCGCGAGGGTGAAGCCCTGGACGACGAGGGTGACGACCACGACCGAGGTGGTGAGGACCAGGACGAGGGGGCGGTCGGTCAGGGTGGCGCCGGTCTTGGTGACCTCCGGGATCGACAGGGCCGCCGCCAGCGGGAGGACACCCCGGGTGCCCGCCCACGTCAGGACCATCGGCACCCGCCAATTCACCCTGTGCACACCGCCCTTGCGCTGCACCACCGCCGACAGCGGCGCCAGCCACAGCAGTCGTACGGCGATCAGGGTGCCCGCCACCGCGAGCGCGTACAGGGGCCACGCGCGGTCGCCGTCGGACAGCGCCCGCACCTGTGCGGGCAGCGCGAGGCCGATCAGGGAGAACACCACGCTCTCCAGCAGGAACACCACCGTGCCGTAGACGGCGTGCAGTTGGAGCCGGATGCGGGCGTTGGTGAGGCGGTCGCCGCGACCGCCGAGGACGACCCCGGCGACCACGACCGAGGTCACGCCGGACGTGTGGGCGCCCTCCGCCAGGACGTAGGCCGCGTACGGCGTGACCAGGGAGATCACCGTCTCCAGGACCGGGTCCTCGGTGCGCCGCCGGATCAGGGTGACGACGTAGGCGACGGCCGCCCCGATGACCGTGCCGCCGCCCGCGAGGACGACGAACTCCCCTCCCGCCGCACCCCAGTTGGCCGCCGCCGAGGCCACGGCGACGCTCACCGCGACCCGGAACAGGACCAGCGAGGTCGCGTCGTTGAAGAGGGACTCCGCCTGGACCAGGACCTGGACCCGGGGCGGCAGGGCGAGCCGGCGGCCCAGCGCGGTGACGGCGACCGGGTCGGTGCTGGCGAGGACCGACCCGAGCACGAGCGCCATCTGCCAGGAGAGCGGGGTGACCGTCGACGCCACCCAGCCCACGGCTGCCGCCGATGCGAGGACCAGGCCGATCGCCAGGATCCCGACCGGCTTCCACACCGCCTTCAGCTCGCGCCACGACATCTCCTCGGCGCTGGCGTACAGGAGCGGCGGCAGGACGACCAGGCCGATCACGTCCGGGCTGATCTCGATCGACGGGGTCCCCGGCAGCAGGGCCACGGCGAGACCGGCGACCACGAGCAGGGAGGGGGCGGGAATCCGCCACCGGCGGGCGAAGGTCGCGACCAGCGTCGCCAGAACCACGAGTGCCAGAACCGTACCGATGCCGCGCATGCCGTCCCCCTGGGGCCTGGACGAGCCCATGTGGACTCCCCGCCGACCAGACTTCCCGGCACACCGCGCTCACCCTAACCCGGCCGGGCGCCGTCAAAACAGTGTCAACGTCCTCGCGGGCGGCGCCGGAGACGCGTCAAGAAGCCTGCCTGAGCGGCTGCGGGGCGCTTGTCCGGGAGGCGCTGAACGACGTACGACGCGGGCGGCTGAAGGGCTGCCTCGGGGCGGCCCCGGATGTCGACAAGACCTACCGCACGCTCGACGAGGCACGGCGGGCCGCCGCCTCTCTCGGCGACGAGGTGCGCGCGGTCGCGGTCTGCTGCCCGGACCCCGAGGACCGCGCCAACCTCCACTCACGGACATCCCGGTCGCGGGGCGCGCGCCC
Source organism: Streptomyces sp. NPDC048504 (assembly GCF_043200035.1). Lineage (NCBI taxonomy): Bacteria > Bacillati > Actinomycetota > Actinomycetes > Kitasatosporales > Streptomycetaceae > Streptomyces > Streptomyces sp. NPDC048504. The sequence continues at coordinate 585,911 of NZ_JBICXA010000004.1, read as the reverse complement.
GGTTCGTGGCCCCGCCGTAAGAGTCGCGTCAAAGGCGTATGCGCCGCCGTAAGGGACCCGTCAACGGCGGCCGAATCCGGTCACGGGCGCGGTTACCTCTAAGCGTCCGTTCCATCCGAACCTCATTCCAGGAGCTCACGATGGCCGATCTGGCCTTCGTCGTCACCACGATCGCGGTCTTCGCGCTGGTGGCCCTCGTCGCCAAGGGGGTGACGAAGCTGTGACCGCCGAGAACATTGTCGGCCTCGTCGTGGCCGTCGCCCTGCTGGGCTATCTCGTCCTCGCCCTGATCTTCCCGGAGAGGTTCTGAGTCACCACATGGGTCCGGTACTCGCAGGCGTCCTCCAGCTGCTCGCCCTCATAGGCGCGCTGGCACTCGCCTACATCCCCCTCGGCACCTACATGGCCAGGGTCTACTCCTCCGACAAGCACCTGCGCGTCGAGAAGTGGATCTACAAGGGCATCGGTGCCGACCCGAACACCGAGATGCGCTGGCCCGCGTACCTGCGCGGCGTGCTCGCCTTCTCGGCGGTCGGCGTTCTCTTCCTGTATCTCCTCCAGCGGATCCAGGGCATCCTGCCCGGCTCGCTGGGCTTCTCCTCGGTCAACCCGGCGCAGTCGTTCGACACGGCCGTGTCGTTCGTGACGAACACCAACTGGCAGTCGTACTACGGCGAGCAGACCATGGGTCACGTCGTGCAGACCGCCGGTCTTGCCGTGCAGAACTTCGTCTCCGCGGCCGTCGGCATCGCCGTCGCGGTGGCCCTCGTACGGGGCTTCGCGCGCTCGCGCACCGGTGAACTCGGCAACTTCTGGGCCGACTTGGTGCGTGGCGTCATCCGCATCCTGGTGCCCGGCTCGGTCATCGCCGCGATCGTGCTGGTCGCCTGCGGCGCCATCCAGAACTTCTCCGGCATCCATGAAGTCGGGCAGTTCATGGGAGGGCAGCAGCAGTGGAACGGCGGTGCGGCCGCCTCGCAGGAGGCCATCAAGGAGTTCGGCACCAACGGCGGCGGCTACTTCAACGCCAACAGCGCCCACCCCTTCGAGAACCCGACGCCCTTCACCAACCTGTTCGAGATCTTCCTGCTGCTGGTCATCCCGTTCGCGCTGACCCGCACCTTCGGCGTGATGGTCGGCTCGATCAAGCAGGGGTACGCGATCCTCGCCACCATGGCCACCATCTGGGTCGGCTTCGTCGCCCTCATGATGTGGACCGAGTTCGCCCACCACGGCGCGGCGCTCCAGGCCGCCGGCGGTGCGATGGAGGGCAAGGAGACCCGGATCGGCGTCGGCGCCTCCTCGATCTTCGCGGTGTCGACCACCCTGACCTCGACGGGCGCGGTGGACTCCTTCCACTCCTCGTTCACCGGTCTCGGCGGCGGAATCACCATCCTGGGCATGCAGCTGGGCGAGATCGCACCCGGTGGTACCGGCTCCGGTCTCTACGGAATGCTGATCATGGCGGTCATCGCGGTGTTCATCGCCGGTCTGATGGTCGGCCGTACGCCCGAGTATCTGGGCAAGAAGATCGGCACCCGCGAGATGAAGCTCGCGGCCTGCTACATCCTGATCACCCCGGCCCTGGTGCTGATCTTCGCGGCCGCCTCCATGGCGCTGCCGACCCCGCCGCACTCCATGCTGAACTCCGGCGCGCACGGCTTCTCCGAGGTGCTGTACGCCTTCACCTCCGCCGCCAACAACAACGGCTCCGCCTTCGCAGGTCTGAACGCGAACACCGACTGGTTCAACACCATGACCGGACTCGCGATGGTGCTCGGCCGCTTCCTGCCGATGGTGTTCGTGCTGGCCCTGGCCGGTTCGCTCGCCGAGCAGAAGCCGGTGCCGGTCACGGCAGGAACCCTGCGTACCGAGAAGCCGCTGTTCACCGGTCTGCTGGTGGGCGCGATCCTCATCATCACCGGTCTGACCTACTTCCCGGCGCTGGCGCTGGGCCCGCTGGCCGAGGGGCTGGCGTCATGAGCACCCGTATAGACAACCAAGAAAACCAAGAGGACTCGATGTCCACTGCCACTCCGACCCGGGCGCCGCACAGCGATGTGCCGACCGGTCACAAGGACGAGGGACGTGTCGGCGCGGGCCTCTTCGACCCGAAGCAGCTGATCAGGTCCCTGCCCGACGCCTGCCGCAAGCTCGACCCGCGGGTGATGGTCAAGTCGCCCGTGATGTTCGTGGTGTGGATCGGGTCCGTGCTGACCACGGTCTTCTCCTTCAAGGACCCGGGGGACTGGTTCGGCTGGGCGATCAGCGTCTGGCTGTGGCTGACCGTCATCTTCGCCAACCTGGCGGAGGCGGTCGCCGAGGGCCGCGGCAAGGCGCAGGCCGACACCCTGCGCAAGGCCAAGACCGACACGGTGGCCCGGCGGCTGAACGGCACGACCGAGGAACAGATCCCCGGCACCGAGCTGCGCATCGGCGACCTGGTGGTCTGCGAGGCCGGCGACATCATCCCCGGCGACGGTGACGTCGTAGAGGGAGTGGCGAGTGTCGACGAGTCGGCCATCACCGGTGAGTCCGCGCCCGTCATCCGCGAGTCCGGCGGCGACCGCTCGGCCGTCACCGGCGGTACGAAGGTCCTCTCCGACCGCATCGTCATCAAGATCACGACGAAGCCCGGCGAGACCTTCATCGACCGGATGATCGCCCTGGTCGAGGGCGCCGCCCGGCAGAAGACTCCCAACGAGATCGCGCTGAACATCCTGCTCGCCTCGCTGACGATCGTCTTCCTGCTCGCGGTGGCGACCCTGCCCCCGTTCGCGGACTACGCGGGCACCCACCTCACGATGATCGTGCTGGTGGCCCTCCTGGTCTGTCTGATCCCGACGACGATCGGCGCGCTGCTCTCCGCGATCGGCATCGCGGGCATGGACCGGCTGGTGCAGCGCAACGTACTGGCCATGTCCGGCAGGGCAGTTGAGGCTGCCGGTGACGTCTCGACGCTGCTGCTCGACAAGACCGGCACCATCACCCTCGGCAACCGCCAGGCCTCCGAGTTCGTGCCGGTCACCGGCACCACCGAGGCCGAGGTCGCCGACGCCGCCCAGCTCTCCTCGCTGGCCGACGAGACGCCCGAGGGCCGTTCCATCGTCGTCCTGGCGAAGGAGAAGTACGGTCTGCGCGAGCGCCACCAGGGCGAGTTGGCCCACGCCGAGTGGATCGCCTTCACCGCGCAGACCCGTATGTCGGGTGTGGACGTCGACGGGCGCAAGATCCGCAAGGGCGCGGCCGGTTCGGTCGTCACCTGGGTCCGGGAGCGGGGCGGCGAGGTGTCCGAGGACGCCGGCGCGCTCACCGACCGGATCTCCGCGGCCGGCGGCACCCCGCTGCTCGTGGCGGTCGAAGACGCCGACGGCGCACGGGTGTTGGGCGTCATCCACCTCAAGGACGTCGTCAAGGCGGGCATGCGCGAGCGGTTCGACGAGCTGCGCCGCATGGGCATCAAGACCGTCATGATCACGGGCGACAACCCGCTGACCGCCAAGGCGATCGCCGAGGAGGCGGGCGTCGACGACTTCCTCGCGGAGGCGACTCCCGAGGACAAGATGGCGCTCATCAAGCGGGAGCAGGCCGGCGGCAAGCTGGTCGCGATGACCGGCGACGGCACGAACGACGCGCCCGCGCTGGCCCAGGCGGACGTCGGCGTCGCGATGAACACCGGTACGTCGGCCGCGAAGGAGGCCGGCAACATGGTCGACCTCGACTCGAACCCGACCAAGCTCATCGAGATCGTCGAGATCGGCAAGCAACTCCTCATCACCCGGGGCGCGTTGACGACGTTCTCCATCGCCAACGACGTCGCGAAGTACTTCGCGATCATCCCGGCGCTGTTCGCGGCCGTCTACCCCGGCCTGGACAAGCTCAACATCATGCACCTGGCCTCGCCGGACTCCGCGATCCTGTCGGCCGTCATCTTCAACGCGCTGGTCATCATCGCGCTGGTGCCGCTCTCCCTGCGGGGCGTGCAGTACCGGCCGGTCAGCGCCGACAAGATGCTCCGGCGCAACCTCGGGATCTACGGCATCGGCGGACTGATCGCCCCCTTCATCGGCATCAAGATCATCGACCTCCTCATCTCCCTCATCCCCGGGCTGTAACTTTTTGAAAGCGTGCTGATCGGCTATGAACAACTCGGTATCCAACACAGCCCGGTTGCTCTGGGCGGGGCTGCGCGCCCTGCTCGTGCTGACCCTGGTGACGGGCGTCATCTACCCGCTGGCGGTGACAGGTGTGGCCCAGGCGCTGTTCGACAACAAGGCGAACGGCTCGGAGATCAAGGCGGACGGCAAGGTCGTCGGTTCCTCGCTCATCGGTCAGCAGGGCTACAGCCTGGACTACTTCCAGGGGCGCCCCGCCAACGGACTGGGCACGAACTCGATCAACACCCAGTACAAGCTGATCCTCTCCGGCGCCACCAACCTCTCCGCCGACAGCAAGGTGCTCGTCAAGCAGGTGGAGGACGCCAAGGCGGCGGTCGTGAAGAACAACTCCACGGCCGACTACAAGGTCAAGCCCTCCCAGGTACCGGCCGACGCCGTCACCTCCTCCGGATCCGGCCTCGACCCGGACATCTCCCCGGCCTACGCCGAACTCCAGGTCCACCGGGTCGCCGAACGGAACCACCTCTCCGTCACCCAGGTGGAGAAGCTGGTCGAGGACCACACCGACGGCCGCACCCTCGGCTTCATCGGCGAACCCACGGTGAACGTCCTCGAACTCAACATCGCGCTCAAGTCCCTTGTGACGAAGAGCTGATGGCGTTACACGACCGGCAGGGGAGTGGGGGGGGGGGGGGGGCGCCGCCGCCCCCCCCCCCCCCCCCCCCCCCCCCCCCCCCCGCCGCCATGCCAGGGACCACACGAAAGGCACACCCCCATGACACGGGTGCTGGTGGTGGAGGACGACCCGCAGCTCGTACGGGCCCTCGTGATCAACATGCAGGCCCGGCAGTACGGCGTCGACGCCGCCCCCGACGGCGCCACCGCGCTCCGGCTCGCGGCCGCGCGACAGCCCGACGTCGTGATGCTCGACCTCGGACTGCCCGACATGGACGGCGTCGACGTCATCAAGGCGCTGCGCGGCTGGACCCGGGTCCCGATCCTGGTGCTGTCGGCGCGGCAGGCCTCGGACGAGAAGGTCGCCGCCCTCGACGCGGGCGCCGACGACTACATCACCAAGCCGTTCAGCATGGACGAACTCCTGGCCCGGCTACGGGCCGCGGTCCGCCGCGTCGAGGACGTGCCGCTCGCCCCGACGACCACCCTCGTCACCACCGACGACTTCACCATCGACCTGCTCGCCAAGAAGGCCACCCGCGACGGACACGACATCCGGCTCACCCCCACCGAGTGGCATCTGTTGGAGATCCTGGTCACCAACCCGGGCCGTCTGATCACCCAGAAGTACCTGCTGCAGGAGGTGTGGGGGGTGACCCAGAGCAACAAGACCAACTATCTCCGGGTCTACATGGCCCAGTTGCGCCGCAAGCTGGAGGGGGACCCGTCGAGCCCCCGCTATCTGATCACCGAGCCCGGCATGGGCTACCGCTTCGAAGGATGACATGGGACGCGGCAAGCTCCGGATCTACCTCGGCGCGGCACCGGGCGTCGGCAAGACGTACGCGATGCTGTCCGAGGCGCACCGGCGAACCGAGCGGGGCACCGACTGCGTGGTCGCCTTCGTGGAACACCACAGCAGACCGCGCACCGAGGTGATGCTGCACGGCCTGGAGGAGATCCCGCGCCGCGAACTCGCCTACCGGGACACGACGTTCACCGAGATGGACGTCGACGCGGTCCTCGCCCGCCACCCCGAGGTCGCCCTCGTCGACGAACTGCCGCACACCAACATCCCCGGCTCCCGCAACGCCAAGCGCTGGCAGGACATCGAAGAGCTGCTGGCGGCGGGCATCGACGTGATCTCGACCGTCAACATCCAACACCTGGAATCCCTGGGCGACATCGTCGAGTCCATCACCGGCGTCCGCCAACAGGAGACAGTCCCGGACGAAGTGGTGCGCCGCGCCGACCAGATCGAGCTGGTCGACATGTCACCGCCCGCGCTACGGCGCCGGATGGCCCACGGCAACATCTACAAACCGGACAAGGTCGACGCGGCCCTCTCCAACTACTTCCGGCCCGGAAACCTCACCGCCCTACGGGAGTTGGCGCTGCTCTGGCTCGCCGACCGGGTCGACGCCTACCTCCAGGAGTACCGCAGCGAACACCGCGTCTCGGCGATCTGGGGCTCGCGGGAGCGGATCGTCGTGGGACTGACCGGCGGCCCCGAGGGACGCACCCTGATCCGCAGGGCCGCGCGCCTCGCCGAAAAGGGCGCGGGCGGCGAGGTGTTGGCGGTCTACATCTCCCGCAGCGACGGCCTGACCTCGGCCTCCCCGAAGGAACTCGCCCAACAGCGCACCCTGGTCGAGGACTTGGGCGGCACCTTCCACCACGTCGTCGGCGAGGACATACCGGCAGCCCTGCTGGACTTCGCCCGCGGCGTCAACGCCACCCAGATCGTCCTCGGTGTCTCCCGCCGCAAGGGCTGGCAGTACGTCTTCGGGCCCGGCGTCGGCTCGACGGTCGCCCGCGAGTCCGGCCCCGATCTCGACGTCCACCTCATCACCCACGACGAGGCCGGCAAGGGGCGTGGCCTGCCTGTGAACCGGGGGACGCGGCTCGGGCGGGCCCGGATCGTCTGGGGCTGGCTGACCGGAATCGGCGGACCGCTGCTGCTGACCTGGCTGTTGAGCGGCGTCGCCCCCGAAGTCGGCCTGGCCAACGACATGTTGCTGTTCCTGTCCCTGACGGTGGCGGCGGCCCTGCTCGGCGGACTCTTCCCGGCACTGGCCTCGGCGGCGGTCGGATCGCTGCTCCTGAACTGGTACTTCACCCCGCCCGTGCACACCTTCACCATCGCCGACCCCAAGAACATCGTGGCCATCGCGATCTTCGTGGCCGTGGCGGTGTCGGTCGCGTCGGTGGTCGACCTGGCGGCCCGTCGCACCCACCAAGCCGCACGGCTGCGCGCCGAGTCGGAGATCCTCTCCTACCTCGCGGGCAACGTGCTGCGCGGTGAGACCAGCCTTGAGGCACTCCTGGAACGGGTCCGGGAGACCTTCGGCATGGAGTCCGCCGCCCTGCTGGAGCGCGCGAGCGACGTCGAACCCTGGACCTGCGCGGGCAGCGTGGGCCCCCGCCCCTGCCAGAACCCGGAGGACGCGGACGTCGGCGTACCGGTCGGCGACCACATGGCCCTCGCCCTCTCCGGCCGGGTCCTGCCCGCCGAGGACCGCCGCGTCCTGGCAGCCTTCGCCGCACAGGCAGCCGTGGTCCTGGACCGCCGCCGCCTCCGCGAAGAGGCGGACCAGGCAAGGGCGTTGGCGGAAGGCAACCGCATCCGCACGGCACTCCTGGCCGCCGTGAGCCACGACCTGCGCACACCCCTCGCCGGCATCAAAGCGGCGGTGTCCTCGCTCCGTTCCGAGGACGTCGCCTGGTCGGACGAGGACCAGGCCGAGCTGCTGGCCGGCATCGAGGACGGCGCCGACCGCCTCGACAACCTCGTCGGGAACCTCCTCGACATGTCCCGCCTCCAGACCGGCACGGTCACCCCGATCATCCGCGAGGCGGACCTCGACGAGGTGATCCCGATGGCGCTGGGCGGGGTCCCCGAGGACAGCGTCGAACTCGACATCCCCGAAAGCCTGCCCATGGTCCCCGTCGACAAGGGCCTGCTGGAACGCGCCGTCGCCAACATCGTCGAGAACGCGGTGAAGCACAGCCCGGAGCGAACTCCCGTACTGGTCACGGCAAGTGCCATCGTCGACCGCGTCGAGATCCGGGTGATCGACCGCGGCCCGGGCGTCCCCGACGAGGCCAAGAACCACATCTTCGAACCCTTCCAGCGCTACGGCGACGCCCCGCGCGGCGCCGGAGTAGGCCTCGGCCTCGCGGTCGCCCGCGGCTTCACCGAAGCCCTCGGCGGCACGCTGAGCGCCGAGGACACCCCGGGCGGCGGCCTCACGATGGTCCTCAGCCTCCACCTCGCCCCCGCACCCGCCCTTGCCCCCGCCGAAGGTTCCACCTACAGTCCGGCTCCGTAATATTCGGCATACGGCCCGAAACTTTCGAGCACGGGCCGGACGGAGGGGCGGAGACCCATGCGGACCTACGACAACCCGGTCATCGGCGGCTTCCACCCCGACCCCAGCGTGTGCCGGGTCGGCGAGGACTACTACCTCGCGTGCTCCAGCTTCGAGTACTTCCCCGGGGTCCCGCTCTTCCACAGCCGGGACCTGGTGCACTGGCGTCAGATCGGCAACGTCCTTGACCGGCCAGGGCAGTTGGACCTCCCGGACGACACCCCCGCCTCGGCCGGCATCTACGCCCCCACCCTCCGCCACCACGACGGCCGCTTCTACCTGATCACCACCGACGTGCGCGGCAAGGGCACCTTCCTCGTCACCGCCGACCGGCCCGAGGGCCCCTGGTCGGACCCGGTGCTGGTCGACGTGCCCGGCATCGACCCCGACCTGGCCTGGGACGAGGACGGCACCTGCTGGTGCGCCGTCGCCGGGGTGACGGTGTTCCGCATCGACCCGGCGACCGGCAAGGTCCTGGAAGGCCCGCTCCCGATCTGGTCCGGCACCGGACTCCAGCACCCGGAGGCCCCGCACCTCTACCGCGTCGGCGACTGGTGGTACCTGATGATCGCCGAGGGCGGCACCGCGGACGGCCACAGCGTCTCCATCGCCCGCGCCCGCTCCCCGCGCGGCCCCTGGGAACCGGGCCCCGCCAACCCGATCCTCTCCCACCGCAGCACCGACCTCCCCATCCAGAGCACCGGCCACGCCGACCTGGTCGGCGCCCCCGACGGCACCTGGTGGATGGTCCTGCTCGGCACCCGGCCCCGGGGCTGGTTCCCCGGCTTCCACGTGCTCGGCCGCGAGACGTTCCTGACCCCGGTGGAGTGGGCGGACGGCTGGCCGAGGGTCGGCCCGGTACGGGAACAGCAGCCGGCACCGGAGGCCTGGCACCCCTTCCAACTCCCGCCGGTACGCGACGACTTCGACGCCCCGGCCCTCGCCCACTCCTGGATCTCCCCGCGCAGCAGGCCGGACGACAGCTGGTCCCTGACCGAGCGCCCGGGCTGGCTGACCCTCGCCGCGAAGTCCGCCCCGGTGTTCTTCGGCCGCCGCCAACAGCACCCCGACTGCCGTGTATCCACTCGGATCGAACCCGGCTCCGGCCCGGCCGGCCTCTCCGTCCGCATGGACGAGGCGCATCACTACGACATCGAGGTCGCCGGGGGAGTGGTGAGCGTGGTCGCGCGGATCGGCCCTGTACGGCAACGGGTCGCTGAGCATCCGGTGGCGCCGGGCCCGGTCGTCCTGGCCGTCGACATCACCGCGACCGATGCCGAGACACGAGCCCCCGACACCCTCGCCTTCTCCGTGGAGGGTCCCGAAGGCGCCGTAGAACTGGCCGAGTTGGACGGACGCTATCTGTCCACGCAAGTGGCAGGGGGATTCACCGGGCGGGTGATCGGCATGTACGTCACTGAGGGGGAGGCGGCATTCGACTGGTTCGACTATCAGGAGGCACTCCGACAGTGGCCGACTACGTAGGGTGACCAACCCCGGAAATGCGTCGGGGCCGGTGCGCACCTCATGTGTGCGGCCGGCCCCTCATGTCCCTGAAATGCTCACGCGGGAAATGCTCAAGCGGCTGTCACCACTTGGCGGTGCGGGGCGATGATCTGCCCGTCGGGCAGGAGCTCACCGGTGTCCTCGAACAGGAGAACGCCGTTGCACAGCAGGCTCCAGCCCTGTTCCGGGTGGTGCGCCATGAGGCGGGCGGATTCCCGGTCGGCGGATTCGGCTGTGGGACACGGTGGCTGGTGCTTGCACATTGGTGGGATCTCTCGCTCTGTTGTGGTCATGTCCGTCCCCCGTGGTGTTGAGTCGGTCCGAACCCAGTGTTGCCCCATGGACGTCAATCCGCAGGGATTTAGCAGCACCGCTTCTCACAGGTTCAAGACGCGTCACCCGCGCGGACGGTTCATCCCAATTCCCAGCTCGTACGAGCTTTTTCGTGCTCGGACGAGCGTTGCGAGCGTGAAAGGGTCGGAAACGCGATCGTACCCCGCTGCCGGGAATTCGGCGGCGGGGTACGGGGGTGACGGCGGGGGAAAGTCAGGCGGGAGAACCGAGCAGCGGCGCGGGAGTCACCCGATGGGTCAGCATCGGCAGCAACTCGGCGACCCGGTGCGGACGATGGGCCGCGATGCCGGGCGGTGCGGGGGCCAGTGGGACCAGCAGATCGGACGCGGCAGGGCGGCCGCCGGCGCCGTCGTCGGTGAGGTCGCCGTGCAGCCAGAGCGTGAGCATGTAGAGGCCGGGCACGGAGAGGAGGCGCGGCTGGTAGGCGCCCTTCATGTTCTCGGCCTGGCGCAGCGCCCGCTCGGTGGAGGCGATGTAGGGGCCCTCGAAGAAGTGCGAGAACGCCCAGCCGTCGGGGGTCAGCATGGTCTCGGCCGCGGCGACCGCGCGGTCCCCGCAGCGGATCAGGAAACGCCATCCGGCCAGCCGGGTGACGGCCGTCCCGTCCGCGGACACGCGGTCCAACACATGCAGGGGCAGCGGGAGTTCGGGTGTTGCCGGTCCCTGGGCCGCGCGCAGGGAGGGCGTTTTGGCCTCGCGGACCGCGGTGGGGGAACCGAGTGCCGTGAGAACGGAGCGCAGGGCGGGCGCGGGAGCCGGGGGGACATGCAGCGGCATGGTGGGTCGCCTCTCATTCGACAGGCACTGATGGCGCGAGGGCGGGGCGGGGGCGGACGGCGCTGTCAGCTCTCGGGGTCAGGGAGGCCGGGCCGGGTTCCGTGAACATGGGTACGGCCTGCCGCACGTCGCCTAGACGGCAGGTTCCAGGACCGGGGCGCCAACCTTCTGCCTTGTTCGCGGAGTTTATACGACACGGGTTCAGACGATGTTTCGTCTAACCGTTTCCCGTATGAACAACAAGGACCTATTAGGCCAGCGATTCACGGGAATCATCCCGGTTCCGAACGGGCCCTACGGCGATGACCTCGGGATATGTCACCCATGGGGTCGGCCAATTCTCGTCGGCGTTTTTCACGAGGTTCTCATTGCGCGGGAACTGCTCGCTGCCGCATGCCTCGTGAATGTGCCGCGGGTCACGTTCGACCAGAGTAGCGGGCGCCGGGCCGGTCCGGGGACGTTATCGATCGCCAGGTCTGGGCATCATCCTTCCTGACCCGGGGACGAGTGGGACGAGGAGGTGACGCATCATGGGGGAGAAGGTCGTGGCGGGAGGATCGTTCGAGCTCGCCGACCGTCAGCGCTACCGCGCCAAGCTGCGGCGCTGTCTGGCGGGGCTGGAGCGGCTGCTGGCCGAGAAGCGGTTCGACCGCCCGAAGAACCTCATGGGGCTGGAGATCGAACTGAACCTCGTCGGCTCCGACGGCATGCCGAGAATGCTGAATGGCGAGGTGCTGGAACGCATCGCGAGCCGAGATTTCCAAACAGAACTCGCCATGTTCAATCTGGAAGTCAACATTGCCCCACACCGATTGGAGGGCCGGGTATTCGACCGGCTCGCCGAGGAGATCCGTACGTCACTGGCATATGCCCATCGGAAAGCGGGCGAGGTCGACGCCGGAATACTGATGATCGGCATTCTGCCGACGCTCGACCGGGACGACCTGGTCTCCTCGAACCTCTCCGCGGTCGACCGGTACACCCTGCTCAACGACCAGATCATGGCCGCCCGCGGCGAGGATTTCGTCCTCGACATCGACGGCGTCGAGCACCTCACCTGCACCTCGGGCTCCATCGCGCCCGAAGCCGCCTGCACCTCCGTGCAGCTGCACCTCCAGGTCACCCCGGACCGCTTCGCCGACGTGTGGAACGCGGCCCAGGCCGTCGCCGCCGTCCAGGTCGCCGTGGGCGCCAACTCGCCCTTCCTGTTCGGCCGTGAGCTGTGGCACGAGTCCCGGCCCCCGCTCTTCCAGCAGGCCACCGACACCCGCCCGCCCGAACTCCAGGCCCAGGGTGTCCGCCCCCGCACCTGGTTCGGCGAGCGCTGGGTCACGTCGGCGTACGACCTCTTCGAGGAGAACCTGCGCTTCTTCCCGCCCCTGCTCCCGATCCCCGACGACGAGGAACCCCTCGACGTCCTCGACGCGGGCGGCATCCCCACCCTCGCCGAACTCGTCCTGCACAACGGCACGGTGTACCGCTGGAACCGCCCGGTCTACGGCATCGCCGACGGCGTCCCGCACCTGCGCGTCGAGAACCGCGTCCTGCCGGCCGGCCCCACGGTCACCGACGTCATCGCCAACACCGCGTTCTACTACGGCGTCGTCCGCGCCCTCGCCGAGGAGTCGCGCCCGGTGTGGACCCGGCTGCCCTTCGAGGCCGCCGCCGCCAACTTCGACACCGCGTGCCGCCACGGCATCGACGCCCGCCTGCTCTGGCCCCGGCGCGGACGCCTCGGCGGCACCACCGAGATCGACGCGGTGGCCCTCGTACGCGACGAACTGCTGCCGCTCGCGGAGGCCGGCCTGGACGCGTGGGGGGTCGAACCGGCAGACCGGGACCTGTACTTGGGCGTGATCGACGAGCGCTGCCGCCGCCGTGCCAACGGCGCGACCTGGCAGTCCGCCACCTTCCACCGCGCACGGGAACAGGGCCTCGGCAGGGAAGCCGCGCTGGCCGCGACCACCCGCCGCTACAGCGAGTTGATGCACCTCGGGGAGCCGGTCCACACGTGGCCGGTGGGGCTGCCGGAGCCGGTGCCGCTGGGGTGAACTGCGGTTGTTTCAGCCCGCGTTGGCCGATGCGCCCGACGCGCCCGCCGCCACGATGGCGTGGAGGATCACCGATTGGATCTGGGCCGGGTCGGTCACCTCGTGGCCCGAGCCGCCGGTCGCCTCGGCGATCTGCCGGGCCTCCTCCTTGTCGGCCTCCGGACCCACCCCGATCATGATGAGCGGCACCGGCCGCTCGGGGCTGGCGAGTTGCCGCAACTGCTTGATGAGCGTGGAACGCGAGATGCTGCCCGGGTCCTGGTTGACCCCGTCGGTCAGGATGACCAGCGCGTTGAACTTCCCCTTCGCGTAAGAGGACGTGGCCGCCTTGTACGCGGCGAGCGTGGTGTCGTAGAGCCCGGTCGCCCCGTTCGGCACCGGCTTCAGCGAGCCGAACGCCGCTGACAGGGCGTCCCGTTGGGTGCCGTCGCCCGTGCGGTCGCCGAGCCGCTCGGTCGGCACCAGGACGCGGTAGTCCTTGTCGCCGTCGAGCTTCGTCGAGAACTCCCACAGCCCGATCTCGTCCTCCGGCGTGAACGTGGCCAGCGCCTGCAGCAGCGAGGCCTTGGTGACGTCCATGCGCGACTGCCCGGTCCCCGGCACCGTCTCCGCCATCGAGCCGGACGCGTCGACGACCGTGGTGATCCGCGCGCTCTGCACCGTGATCGTCCAGGTGCCCAGGGCCTCTTGGAGCGCCGCGTCGGAGGCGGGCTCGGCCGCCGCCAGGGCGTACGGCTGCGGACTGCTGCCACCGGCCTTCGCGACCACGGTCTTCGGCGCGGCGTCGTCATCGGTGCGGAAGCCGTACTTCTCCATCAGCTTCTGCTGCGCCGGCTGGCTCAGATACGTCATGAACCGGATCGCGGCCCGGCTCTGGTCCGTGGTCAGCCGCTCCTGGTCGACCAGGTTGTACGGGTAGTCGAGCCGTGGGGAGCCGTCCTTCGGATAGAACAGGTCGAGACTCCCGGCGCCGCCGGCCGACGCGTTGTACGCGAACGCCGACTGCTCGCTGAGGACCAGCGCCTGGTTGCGCTTCGGATTGCCCTGCTCGGTGCCGGACGAGTCGCGCGGCAGGGTGTCCAGGACCTGGCTGTCGGTGTCCGAGGTCCGCTGCGACAGCGTCTTCATCATCGCCGCCGCCTGCGTGGCCCCGCCCTTGACCTTCGCGGCGGCCGTACTCAGCTGCGTGAGCGCCAGCAGCCCGGTCGCGCTGCGCGCCGGGTCGGCCGCGCCCAGCCGCAGCGAGTCGTCCGTGAGGGTGGCCCCGGCCAGGTCCAGCCAGCTGTACGTCTTCTTCGGCCACCCGAGCGACTTCGCGGCGGCCGGGACCATCGCCACCCCGACCGGCGTCGACGCCACGTTGCCCGCGGAAGTGACCTCCGTGGCGTCGCTGTCGGCGGCCGACGAGACCTCGTTCACCCACAGCTCCGAGTCGGGCACCCACACCTGCGCGTCGGGGTGCCTGCCCGCCTTGAGCGTGTCCGCGAACTTGTACGACTCCTGGGCGGTCACCGAGATGTTCAGACACTGCCCGTCGGATGTGATGCCCTCGTCGCGCGCCTGTCCGGCCGCCGCGCGCAGAGCGGGAGTCAGGTCGGGGGAGGCGGCGATTCTCAGCCGTACCGCGTCCTTCCGGCAGGAGGAACCGAAGGAGAGCAACCCGCTCTGCACCGCCACGGCGGTACCGCCGGCGACGGTCAGCACGAGCACCGTGGCGATGGCCACCGTACGGCGGCGCGCACGAGGACGGGGGTCGCTGCCGCCCGCCCCGTACTGATCGGGCAAGCTGTGACGTCCCATGACGGTGATGCCCCTCCCTGTTGAACCACGTGCCGGTATGCGGCCGTATGGCAGACATGGGGGAGGTACGCCCCGAATCGCGTCCGTCCCCCCAACGGCCTGTCACGCACGATCTTCGTAAGTTCTTTCGAGACCCTAGCGGGGCGAAGATGGGCATGAGGCGGGATTTCCGAACTGAAGGCAGGTGTGCAGGTGGAGGCAGGGCAGGTGGCCGAATCTTTTCCGCTGGAGCGGCCCACACGGCGGACTCTCCGGTCCGAGGCACTGCTCGTTCTGGGGCTTTCGCTCGGTGCGAGTGGAGTGTCCGCCCTGATCAGCTTTGTCGGATCGGTCACGAAACCGGGAGGGCTCAAGGACCAGGCGGCCACCCTCAACGCCTCGGCCGCCCCGGGTCGTCCGTGGCTGGATCTCGCCTGGCAGCTGTTCGGGATCGCCTCGGCACTCGTCCCCGTCGCACTCGTCGCGCACTTCCTCCTGAGGGAGGGCGAGAGCCTGCGCACGATCGGCTTCGACCGCACCCGGCCCTGGCCCGACCTGGGGCGTGGGGCTGCGATCGCGGCGGTCATCGGCAGCACCGGCATCGCTTTCTACCTGTCCGCCCGCGGCCTCGGCTTCAACCTCACGGTGGTGCCGGAGGCGCTGCCCGACGTGTGGTGGAAGTACCCGGTCCTGATCCTCTCCGCGATGCAGAACGCGATCCTCGAAGAAGTGATCGTGGTGGGCTATCTCCTGCGCCGCCTCGGCCAGTTGGGCTGGACGCCGGGCACCGCGCTGGTGGCCAGTTCCGTACTGCGCGGCAGCTACCACCTCTACCAGGGCATCGGCGGCTTCGTCGGCAACATGGTGATGGGCGTGGTGTTCGTGTACCTGTACCGGCGTTGGGGTCGCGTGGGCCCCCTGGTGGTGGCGCATTCCCTGCTCGACATCGGGGCGTTCGTCGGCTACGCGCTGCTGGCGGGGAAGGTGGGCTGGCTGCCGACGGCGTAAGTCCCGTGCGGGGTAGGCCACTTGAGGCTTGAGGCTCAGGCGAGCAGCTCGCCGTCGATGACCGTGACCGCGCGTCCGGTCAACAGGGTCCGGTCGCCCCGGAGTTCGGTACGGACGCGCCCGGAGCGGGGTGAGGCCTGCAACCCGGTGAGGACCGTGCCCCCGAGACGCTCGGACCAATAGGGAGCCAGCGCCGTGTGCGCACTTCCGGTGACCGGGTCCTCGTCGATCCCGACATTGGGGAAGAAGCAGCGCGAGACGAAGTCGTAGCCCCGGGTGGGGTCTTCGGCCCGGGCGGTGGCGATGATGCCGCGCTCCGAGTGGGCGCCGAGGGCCTTGAGGTCCGGGGCGAGTCCTACGACGGTCTTCTCGTCGGCGAGTTCGACGACGAGGTCGCCGATGTTCGGGCCGGTGTCGAACGCGGTCAGCGGCTCGGCGCCCAGGGCCTCGGCGACACCGTCCGGGATCTCGACGGGGGTGAGCGGGGCCGTCGGGAAGTCGAGGGTGATCGACCCGTCCTCGGCCGGCGTGGCGACGAGCACCCCGCTCCGCGTGGCGAACCGCACGGGCCCCTCGTGGGTCCGGGTGGTGTGCAGCACATGGGCCGTGGCGAGGGTCGCGTGCCCGCACATCGCGACCTCGGTCGTCGGCGTGAACCAGCGCAACGCCCAGTCGGCGTCCCCGCCTTCGGGCAGCCGGCGCGCGAACGCCGTCTCCGCGTGATTCACCTCCGACGCGACCTTCTGGAGCCGGTCGTCCGCCGGGAAGGCGTCGAGGAGCAGTACCCCGGCCGGGTTGCCGGCGAAGGGGCGGTCGGTGAAGGCGTCGACGATTCGAATCCGCATGGCCCGACGCTAGGCGCCGCGTGGAGCCGCGGGCCAAGGCCAATCCGGGGGGACTGGACCTATTCGGTGCCGCTACGACGGTGACGGGCGCTCCGGTTTCCGGGCCAGGAAGGCGGCGTGGGTCCGCTTCGCCCCCTCGGCGGGTTCCAGGACCAGGCGCGCGGTGAGGGTGAGTCCGGCCTGGGTGAGCAGCCCGGCGATCCGGTCGGGCGGGAGCAGGTGGGACTCGTAGGACACGGGGTGGCCGCCGTACGCCTGTGTCGGGCGCAGGAGCCGGTCGTCGCCCACGTGTCCGGCCAGCATCAGGTGGCCGCCGGGGGCGAGCGTGCGGTGGAACTCGCCGAAGACGACGGGGAGTTGGTCGGGCGGTGTGTGGTGGGTGGAGTAGTGGGCGAGGACGCCGCCGAGCTCGTCGTCCCCGATCGGCGGTGCCGTCATCGAGCCCACGGTGAAGGTCAGGTCCGGGTGGGCGCGGCGGGCCAGTTCGATCATCCTCGGGGAGAGGTCGACGCCGAAGACAGGCACCCCCAGGCCCGCCATATAGGCCGTGATCTTGCCCGGCCCGCACCCCAGGTCCGCCACCGGCCCGAGGCCTGCCGCCCGCACGGTCTCGGCGAACGCGGCCAGCATCGCGCGGGACAGGGGATCCAACTCGCCCGGTTCCTTGACGAGTTGGACGTAGGCGGCGGCGACGGTGTCGTACGACTCCCGGATCGCGGCGAGGTAGGAAGGCGGCTGCTCGGTCACGCCGGTGACTCTAGGGGGGCCGTCGTCGGAAGGGGGCGGACGGGGCCGTCGGACCGGGCTCTGGGACCGGCCTGTCGGAAGGGGGTTGTCATCCGAACAGTTCCGATATATCGTTGACGCATCGCGACAGATCAACGATGGAATGGAGTGATTGCGATGCGTACCCACGGATACGAGCGTGGACATGGACAGGACGGCCCCTCCCGGCGCGGCCGGGGTGGCCCTGACGGGCGGCGTGGGGCTTTCGGTCCCTTCGGGCCCGGTGGACCTGGTGGTCCCGGAGGCCCCGGCTTCGGACCGGGCTTCGGTCCCGGCCCCTGGGGCGGACGAGGGCGCGGCGGCCCGAGGGGCGGCAGGGCGCGGCGCGGCGATGTACGCGCGTCGATCCTGGCCCTCCTCAAGGACCGGCCGATGCACGGCTACGAGATGATCCAGGAGATCGCCGAGCGCAGCGGCGGCGCGTGGAAGCCGAGCCCCGGCTCGGTCTACCCCACCCTGCAACTGCTGGAGGACGAGGGCCTGATCGCCAGTGAGTCGGAGGGCGGCAAGAAGCTGTTCGCCCTCACCGAGGCCGGCCGTACCGCGGCCGAAGAGGGCCCGGACGCCCCCTGGGAAGAGGCTTCCCGCGGGGTCGACTGGGAGGCCCTCAGTGAGATCCGTCAGGCCGGCTTCGGTCTGATGGAGGCCTTCGGCCAGGTCTGGAAGACCGGCAGCAAGGAGCAGCGCGAGAAGGCGCTGACCGTCATCAACGACGCCCGCAAGAAGCTGTACCTGATTCTGGCCGACGAGGACTGATGTCCTCGGGGTCGGAAGAGGCGGCAGGCCAGGGCGCCCCGCGGAACTTCCGTGGGGCGCCTTCCCTGTGCGCGTTCCCGTTCCTGCGGTGCCCCGGCGCGTTCCTCAGGCCACCAGCCCGGCCAGTTTGCGCAGCGACTCGTTCAGGGCAGCCGTACCCGAGTCCTTCAGTTTGCCCGCCATCAACGACACCGCCGCACCCGTGAACTCACCGTCGATCCGGACCGTCGTGGCGTCGCCGTCGGGCGTGAGCGTGTAGCGCGTGGCGACGTTCACGGCCATCGGGCCCTTGCCGCGGATGGCGAACACCCGGGCCGGTTCGACCTCCTCGATGGTCCACTCGACCTCGGCAGGGAAGCCCATCAGCTTCATGTTCTCCTGGAAGGTCCCGCCCACCGCGAGCACGTCCGGGCCGCCCTTGGGGAAGTTGGTGTGGGTCGCGTTCCACTCGCCGTACGCGGACCAGTCCGTGAGTTGGGTCCACACCTTCTCGGCCGGGGCCTCGATGCGTGATTCCGCGCTGATTTCGGCCATGCGACCACCTCTTCGTATCGGGCTACCGTGTCGCGGAACGTAGCCGCAGGGCGCGCAACATTCAATACTGATGAACCGTCAGAAATTGTGTGCCCGCACTGACTTGCCGGGTTCAGCTCACCTGTCGTATCACCGCCGCGTCGAACAGGTCCCACGCGCGCGGGTGGGTGCTTTCGTCGTGGCAGTGCCACGCGTCCCAGAACAGGTCGGCGAGCAGTGCGTCCTCCGGGGCGTACACCCGGTACACGTACTGCCTGCCGTCGACCGCCGGCAGTGCCACCAGCCAGCACCTGCTCTCCACGTTCGCGAAAGACGTACGCCGGGTGCGGCGCGGTTGCGCACGGGGCGCGCGGCGGGGAGGCGCGCGCCCCTCGGGGTTGCGGCCCGTGATCTCATCCGTAAGGAGGAGATTCCGTCGGCCCGGGTCCACTTTGTGTGGGACGCCGAAATGCAACCCTCCGGGGATGCCCTCGATGCGGGGGACTGATGGGGTGAGAGGGTGCAACCCCGGATCCCCAGGCAGTCGGCCCGCGAGCAAGGAATCCACCGCGCGGACAACGATGCCAGGCTCAGTGCAGAGCTGGCAGCGGTGGTCGCCGGTGCGCGCCGCCGGGCCCTGCGGGACGGGGACCGCCAGATCGACACGGCCCACCTGCTGCACAGCCTCCTGGAGTCGGACCCCGAGGCGCGCGCCGTCTTCGGCGACGGCCCGCAGATCGCCCGGCTGCTCGGCTACCTCGTCCAGCGCAGCATCGGCTACGGCCTCCGCTGGCAGGGCGCGGTCGAGGACTCCGGCGCGATCCCCGTGATCCCCGCGGCGGAGGGCTGGTCGCCGCTGGCCGCCGACGCCCTGGAGTACGCCTGCGAGCGGGCCGAACTCCGCGACGGCGACCTGGCCTGCGGCATCGACCTCCTCGCCGCGATCGTCGCGGACCCGGAGTCCCGCGCCGTAGAGGTCCTCCACCGTGCGGGCATCGAGTCCCCCGAGGTGCTGATCTGGATCGAGGGCCGCTCGGGGGAGTACGTCAGGGGCGCCGAGACGGGTTGCTGAGGGTCCACGTCCTGAGACAGGTGTCAACGGGGGTGACGGTCCTGTCATCCCCTGTCATCATGTGCCCGTGCATACGTCTGAGAGCAGTGCGGCCGGAGGTGGTGGTGGCAAGGGTGTCGGGCTGGGCCTGGCGCTCGGGTCCGCGTTGGCCTTCGGGGGATCCGGGGTCGCGGCGAAGCCGCTGATCGAGGCGGGGCTCGACCCGCTCCACGTGGTGTGGCTGCGCGTGGCCGGCGCGGCCCTCGTGATGCTGCCCCTCGCCGTACGGCACCGCGCGCTCGTCCGGAACCGCCCCGCGCTGCTCCTCGGGTTCGGGCTGCTCGCCGTGGCCGGTGTCCAGGCCTGCTACTTCGCCGCGATCTCCCGCATACCCGTCGGCGTCGCCCTGCTCGTGGAGTACCTCGCACCCGCCCTCGTGCTCGGCTGGGTGCGGTTCGTGCAGCGGCGCCCGGTCACCCGTGCCGCCGCGCTCGGCGTCGTCCTCGCGGCCGGCGGACTCGCCTGCGTCGTCGAGGTGTGGGCGGGCCTGAGCTTCGACGCCGTAGGACTGCTGCTCGCGCTCGCCGCCGCCTGCTGCCAGGTCGGCTACTTCGTCCTGTCCGACCAGGGCGGCGACGCCGGCGACGAGGCCCCCGACCCGCTCGGCGTGATCGCCTACGGCCTGCTCGTCGGCGCCCTCGTCCTGACCGCCGTGGCCCGCCCCTGGACCATGGACTGGTCGATCCTCGCGGGCGACGCCCACATGAACGGCACCGCGGTCCCGGCCACCCTCCTGCTCGCCTGGATCGTCCTGATCGCCACGGTCCTGGCGTACGTCACGGGAGTCGTCTCCGTCCGCCGCCTCTCCCCGCAGGTCGCGGGTGTCGTGGCCTGCCTCGAAGCGGTCATCGCGACCGTCCTGGCCTGGATCCTGCTCGGCGAACACCTCTCCGCACCGCAGATCGCCGGGGGAGCGGTCGTCCTGCTGGGCGCCTTCATCGCGCAGTCCTCCGCCCCCGCGAAGAGCTCCGGCGAACCGGTGGCCGGCGGCGGCCCGGAACGCGAGCCGGCCGCCCGGGAGACAACTGCCTGAGCGCCATACGGCAGCTCGCCCCGTCCCCCTCCGCAGGCTGGGGTTATTTCTAACCGGTCAACGGGGTGGACAGCAGTTAGATTTACCCCCAGCTTCCAGCACCCCCACACCGGACCGCCGTCCACCACCCGTCAGCTCGGCCGGCGGCGTGCCTGCCGCAGTTCGCGGTCGACCGCCCAGGCGTCGGCGACCGGGCCGATGTGGCCGAGCTTGTCGGGGTTGATCACCGCGCGGATGGTCTGGATCCGGCCGTCGAGCACGTCGAGGGCCAGGGTGTGGAGCACCTTCCCGTCGCGGTCCCGGAAGAGCGCGCCGGGCTGGCCGTTGACCTCGTGCGGCTCGCACGACACGTCGATGCGGATCAGCCAGGGGAAGACCGTGCCCAGCACCCGGGCCACGTTCTCCGCTCCGGCGACGGCCTTGGCCAGTTGGGGAGCCTTGCCGCCGCCGTCACCGACGAACTGCACGTCGGCGGCGAGCAGTTCACGCAGTCCGCCCACGTCACCGTCCCTCAACGCGTCGAAGAACCGGGTCGCCAGCTCTTCCCGCTCCTGCCGGTCCGCGGCGAACCGGGGACGCCGGTCCGCCATGTGCCGCCGCGCCCGTACCAGCAGCTGCCGGCACGCCGACTCCGAACGCCCCACGGTCGTGGCGATCTCGTCGAAGCCGAAGGCGAACACCTCCCGCAGCACGAAGACCGCCCGTTCCAGCGGGCTGAGTTGCTCCAGCAGCAGAAGGGCCGCCATCGACACCGAGTCGGCCAGCTCCACCGACCGCGCGGGATCCTGGTACGGGTCGCTCAGCAGGGGCTCGGGGAACCAGGGGCCGACGTACTCCTCCCGCCGTACCCGAGCGGAACGCAGTACGTCGATCGCGATCCGCGTCACCGTGGCCGACAGGAAGGCCTTGGTCGACGTGGGCCGGGTGGCCGTGCCGTCGAACCGCAGCCAGGTCTCCTGCACCGCGTCCTCGGCCTCGCCCACACTGCCCAGAATCCGATAGGCGATCGAGAACAGCAGCGGCCGCAGCTCCTCGAACTCCTCGACCTTGCTCACGCCGAATCCCCTTCCCCTGATGGCCTGTTGGTGTCCGCCCCGGGCAGCCGTCCCGCTCAGCCGAACAGGCCGGGCTCGTAGTCGCCCGCGCACGGCTGCCGGGTGATGATGTTCAGCCGGTTCACCGAGTTCATGAAGGAGACCAGGATGACCAGCGTGGTGAGTTGTTCGTCGTCGTAGTGCTGGGCGGCGTGCGCCCACACCTCGTCGCTCACCCCGCCGGCCGCGTCCGCGACCCGGGTCCCCTCCTCGGCCAGCTCCAGCGCGGCCCGCTCCGCCTCGGTGAAGACCGTGGCCTCCCGCCAGGCCGCGACCAGGTTCAGCCGTACCGAGGTCTCGCCCGCCGCGTCGGCCTCCTTGGTGTGCATGTCGATGCAGACGGCGCAGCCGTTGATCTGGCTCACGCGCAGCGCCACCAGCTCCTGCGTCAGGGCCGGCAGCGCCGACCCCTTGAGCGTCCTGCCCACTGCCATGAACTGCTTGGCGGCCTTGCCGGCGATCGGGCTGGAGAGGTAGTTCAGTCGTGCGTCCATGGTGTGCCCTCCGTGGGCTGTGGTCGTCCGTGGCTACACCCCCGAGACGAGACAGCCCGGCCCCCTGTGACATCGGCGAATATGACCTGCGTCTCTCACCCACCGGCACCTAGTCTGGCCGCCATGCACGCGAACGCACTCGTCCTTCCGCCGCCCGCCGTCTGAGGCGGGCCCCCGGAACACAGCCCCGGCACGGCACAAAGCGTCGCAGGGCGGGGCGCTCACCGGGCTCGCCGTCCTGTCCCTGGGCCCGGCCGCGACCGTTCGGATACATCGCGACGGTCCCGACAGCCCTCGCCTACGCGCTCTACTTCGCGGCCGCGGCGGTCGTACGGTCCGCCACGGTCTCCGTGGTCATGCTCCTCGAACCGGTGAGCGCGGCCGTCCTCGCCGTCGTCCTGCTCGGCGAACCACTGACCCCCACGACCCTGGCCGGCACCCTGCTGATGCTCGCCTCGGTCGCGGGCCTCGCGGTGACGGAGGCGCGCGGGGCGGCCACCGACGAACAAGCCGTTGTATGACGGGAGTTCGGCTCGTCAGCCCTCGCGCCGCCGCCGTAGCAGATGCTTCCGGGCCACCGCGTCCCGAGGGCCACCCCGCTCCACAAGTCCCGCCGCGATACGGTCCTGGACCTCGGTCGCGCGATGGCTCGCGTACTTGAACTTCGCGCGTACGCCGGTCACTTCGAGCCGCACCACCCGGATACCGGACAACAGCCGTCCGTACGGCGCCTCGCCCGCGGCGACCGGAGAGGAGCCGCCCTCGGGCTGGAAGTGGCCGACCTGGCGGTTGAGCAGGGTTGCCGTCTCGGCGGGGTCGTCCACCAGGTGGGCGGTGCACCGGAGTTGGACCGCCGTGTAGAAGCTGGTCGGCACGCCGTGCTCGGGCGGGCCGTCCGGTTCCGCCTGCCAGGGGCCGGGGACGTAGACGTAGTCGTCGACGACGCTCAGGACCACTTGCGGATCTGCCGTCAGCGCGCGCAACAGCGGGTTGGGACGGGCGAGATGGGTGATCGCCTCGCCGCGCTCCGGGGCGTAGGCGAAGTGGAGGGGCTGGACGAACGGGGGCTCGCCGGAAGGGCCGTTGACGGCCAGCTGGCCGAAGTCGTGGGCGGCGAGCCAGTGTTGCCACTCGGTGTCGTCCTGGGGTGCGTCCCAGGGGTGGATGAGCATTACAACGCGGCCAGGTAGGAGGGGAGTTCGGTGCCGGGGGTCAGGTCGTCGTTCGGGAGCGGGGCTCCGTAGACGGGGGAGAGCGGGACTACGCCGGCCCAGTGGGGGAGGTCCAGGTCCTCGGGGTCGTCGTTCGCGCCGCCGGTGCGGAGCTTGGCCGAGACCTCGTCGAGGTCGAGGCGGATCACCATGGTGGCGGCGAGTTCCTTCTTGTTGGCGGGCCGCGAGTCCGCCGACCGGCCCGGCACGACGTGGTCGACCAGCGCGTCCAGGGCCGTCCGCTTCTCCTCGGGGTCCGTCACCTGGTGGGCGATGCCGTGCACCACCACGGAGCGGTAGTTGATCGAGTGGTGGAACGCGGAACGGGCCAGCACCAGGCCGTCGACGTGCGTGACCGTCAGGCAGACCGGCAGCCCCGGGTCGGCCTGCCCTGTCATCCGCAGCGGGCGCGCGCCCGTCGACCCGTGCACGTACAGCCGCTCGCCGACCCGCCCGTACAGCGTCGGCAGCACGACCGGCCTGCCGTCGCGCACGAAGCCGAGGTGGCAGACGTAGGCCTGGTCGAGTATCGCGTGGACGAGGTCCTTGTCGTACGACGCCCGGTCCGCGGAGCGGGTGGGGACGGTCCGGTCGGTCGGCGTGTAGGCGGCGGGCTGTGACGTCGGCTGGGAGGTGGTCCCCTGCATGGTGCTCTCCATTGGTGTGTTCGCTGTCCGGGGTGTGGTGGCTGGCGTCGGGTTGCCATTCATATTGCACTAGTGCATAGTGTGCTTTGTGCTAGGAGGATATCGGATCGAGGGGCGACGCGCAGCAGACATTGCGGCGGACGTCGAGCGCGCGGTGGGTTCGGGAGAGCTGGAGCCCGGGCAACTGCTGCCGCCCATGCGGGAGTTGGCGGTCGAGCTGGGGGTGAACCCGAACACGGTCGCGGCCGCGTACCGGACGCTGCGGGAGCGCGGGGTCATCGAGACCGCCGGGCGCCGGGGCAGCCGGGTGCGGCCGAAGCCGGCCACGACCGGGCGCGAGCACATCCGGGTGGATGTGCCGGCAGGGGTGCGAGACGTCTCCCACGGCAACCCGGATCCGGCACAACTGCCCTCCCTGGTAAGGGCGTTCACCTACGCCGCTGAGCGCGCGGACCGCGAACCGGTCATGTACGGCGACGACCCGGTCGAACCGGAGCTGGCCCGCATCGCCCGGGCCGAGCTGGACGCGGACGGAGTGCCGGCCGGCCCCGTGGCCGTGGCCTCCGGCTCGCTGGACGCCATCGAGCGGGTCCTCGCCGCCCATCTGAAGCCCGGGGACACGGTCGCCGTGGAAGACCCGGGGTGGGGCAGCCTGCTCGACCTCGTACCGGCGCTGGGGCTGCGCGTGACCCCGGTCCGCGTCGACGACGAAGGACCGCATCCCGACGACGTGCGCGCCGCGCTGGAGTCCGGTGCGCGGGCCCTGATCGTCACCGACCGGGCGCAGAACCCCACCGGAGCCGTGGTGAGCGCCACGCGTGCGCGTGCGCTGCGTTCCGCGCTCCGCCGCCACCCGGAGACCCTGCTGATCGAGGACGACCACGGCCACGGCATCGTCGACCAGCCCCTGCACCCCCTGGCCGGCACCACCCGCACCTGGGCCTTCGTCCGCTCGGTCGCCAAGGCCTACGGCCCCGACCTGCGGCTCGCCGTGCTCACCGGCGACGCCGTCACCCTCGACCGCGTCCGCGGCCGGCAACGGCTGGGCCCGGGCTGGGCCAGCCGTATCACCCAGCGGGCCGTGGCCCGGCTGTGGTCCGACGGCGCGGTGGACACACCGGCGGTGGCGGCCGCGTACGGCGCCCGCCGCGCCGCGCTGATCGCCGCGCTCGCCGAACGCGGGGTCGCGGCCCACGGCATCAGCGGCCTCAACGTGTGGATTCCGGTACCGGACGAGACCGGCGCGGTCTCCCGCCTCCTCCACGCCGGCTGGGCCGTGGCCCCGGGCGCCCGCTTCCGCCTGAGCGCACCCCCGGGAATCCGCGTCACGGTCTCGACGCTGACGGCCGACGAGGCTGGACCACTGGCGGAGGCGATCGCTTCCGCGAGTGGTCCGGCGCCGGTTCGCGGTTACGTCTGATGCTTCGAGGGCGCTTACGGCCCCTCGCCCGCGCCGCGTCAGCTACCGCTTCCCCCTCGGCCGCACCTGTGTGAGTGCCGCCCCCGCCAGCACGATCACCGCCCCGACCGGGGTCGACCAGGTCAGCGACTCGCCCAGGATCGCGACGCCCGCCGCCGTGGCGATGACCGGGATGAAGTACGTGACCATCTGGGCGGTGGTGGGGCCGACTTCGGCGACCAGGCCGTACTGGAGGAGGACGGCGAGGCCCGTGCCCAGGGCGCCCAGTGCGGCGATCGCCAGCAGGGGGAGGAGCGGGAAATGGGTCGGTGCGGAGGTGAACAGCGGGGTGATCACGGCCAGTTGGAGGGTGGCCAGCAGCAACTGGGCGCCCGTCAGAGAGAGATGCGAGGCGCCGGTGCCCGCCAGCGTGCGGCGGACGTAGATCCAGCCGATCGGGTAGCTGAGCGAGGCCAGCAGGGCCATCGCCGTGCCTGTGGCGTCCAGGCCGCTGAAGCCCTGCCAGGCGCCGAGGACCGTGAGGACGCCCAGGAAGCCGAGGCCGAGGCCGGCGACGCGGACGCGGGTCGGGCGGTCCTCGGAGAGGGCGACCAGGGAGAGGACCATGCCCCACAGTGGTGAGGTCGCGTTGCAGATGCCCGCCAGCGTGGACGGGATCGTCAGCTCGGCATAGGCGAAGAGGGAGAACGGCAGGGCGTTGAGCAGGAACGCGGCGACGGCCAGGTGGGCCCATGTGCGCGCGCCGCGCGGCAGCCGCTCCCGCTTCACCGCCATCGCCGCCGCGAGCACCGCCGTCCCGAACAGCAGCCGCCCGAACGTGACGTGGAAGGGCGCGTAACCGTGTGTGCCCACCTTGATGAGCAGGAAGCTGAAGCCCCAGATGAGCGAGAGCGCCCCGAAGCGCAGCCGCCAGTCGAGGGCGCGGCGGGGGAGGGGCGTGGTGGTTTCCCGGGCCTGCTTCCGGGTGGCGGCGGTGGTGCTGACTGCGCTCATGGGTACCAAGATCCTGGCCCCAACCTCGTAGCACAAGCGAGATTTCGCGACATCTATCTCGTAGTATCGCTTACATGTTGAATCTGGAGCGCCTGCGCACCCTGGACGCCCTCGCCCGGCACGGCTCGGTCAGCGGCGCGGCCGAGGGGCTGCATGTGACGACCTCCGCCGTGTCGCAGCAGATGTCCAAACTGGAGCGGGAGGTGGGGCAGCAGCTCCTCGCCAAGAACGGTCGGGGGGTGCGGCTCACCGACGCCGGCCGACTGCTCGCGGAGCACGCGGGCCGCATCCTCTCCCAGGTGGAGCTGGCCCAGGCCGACCTGGAGGCCCAACGCGGGCAGGTGGTAGGCGAGTTGAGGCTCTCCGCGTTCCCGACCGCCGCCCGCGGCCTGTTCCCCACCGCGCTCGCCGACCTGCGCGCCCGCCACCCCGCCCTGCGCGTCCGCTCCACGGAACAGGAGCCGGAGAGCGGCATCGCGGGCGTCGTACGCGGCGACCTCGACCTCGCCGTCGTCCTCGACTGGTACAACAAGCCGATGCCTCTCCCGGACGGCCTGGTCAAGGCGCCGATCCTGGACGACCCCGCCGACGTGGCCATGCCGTCCGGTCATCCGCTGGCCGGGCGCGACGAAGTGGACCTCGGGGAGTTCGCCGACGACGAGTGGATCACCTGGGCCGAGGGCGAGTTCTGCCACGAGTGGCTGATGTTCACCCTGCGCTCCCGCGGCATCGAACCGATCATCGGCCACCGCGCCGCCGAAACACACACCCAACTGGGCCTGGTGGCCGCCGGGTTGGGCGTCTGCGTCGTCCCCCTGCTGGGCCGCAACCCGATGCCCGCCGGAGTCGTCACCGTCCCCCTGAAGCAGCGGGTCCGCCGACACGTCTACGTCGTCTGGCGTGCCGACGCCGACCGCCGCCCGTCCATCCGCGCGGCGGTCGAGGCGCTGCGGGCGGCCGCGGAGACCGTCACCTGAGAGGCACCGGTCAACTGCCTTACAGCGCCCCCAGCTTGCGGAAGTCCCAGGACGCGAGCGTCTCCGGCGTCAGCCGTATCCACGCGTGCCTGCCGTCGTACGGCATCGCGTCCAGCCCGAAGTTCTTCTGGGCGAACAGCTTCTCCACGGCGACGAGTTCGGGATGAGGCTCACCCGTGCGCGGGGCCTCTCCGACGAACTCGACGGTGCCGGACAGCTCGACGCCCCGCAACTCGTCGTAGGCGTCCCCGCCGTCGATCACCACCGCGACGCGCGGGTCGCGGCGCAGATCGGCCCAGCGCTTGCTGCGCGTGATCGAGTACAGCCACAGCGAGGTGCCGTCCCAGGCGAACCAGAGCGGGCTGACATGTGGGGCCCCGTCCGAGGACACGGTCGCGACGCGGCAGGTGTGCTCGGTGGCGAGGAACTCGTCCAGTTCCTCGGGTGTCATCATGATCTTCCGGCCTCGACGCTGAGTGGCGGTCATGCGATCCCCTTCGGCTACGGCACGAGCGGCGGGCAGCCGCGTCTGACGCCGCGTCAGAAGTCGGGCCGGAGGAGCGTCGGCCGTCTTCCCTCCGCACGCGATGCTCGTTACTGTCGCCCGCCCCGGCCGTCGACGACAAGGGAGAGCCATGCCGTCGCACGAACAACTCAGTGAGATCCTCGACACGGTGAGTACTGCCCTGCTGACCGTCGAATGTCAACAGGGGGTGGTCGGACCGGACAGCGCACTGCCCGAACTCGCCCTCGCCGCACGCCAGTCGGGCGCGCTCGCGAATGTGGCCCGGCTGGTCGCCGCCGCGCACGAGAGCGGGGTGCAGGTGATCCACGCCGTTGCCGAGCGCCGCCCGGACGGGCGCGGCGCGAACCGCAACGCCCGGCTGTTCCGCGCCGCCGAACGCCTGCCCGTGCAGCAGCTGTCGGGCACCACGGCGGTGCGCGTGGCACCCCCGATCGAGGTCGCCGAGGAGGACTTCGTCGTACGACGGCTGCACGGTCTGTCACCGATCCAGGGCACCGAAGTCGACACGCTGCTACGGAACTTGGGCTGCCGCACACTGATCGTCACCGGCGTCTCGGCCAACGTGGCCATTCCCAACGCGGTGTTCGACGCCGTCAACCGGGGCTACACCGTCGTCGTCCCCAGGGACGCCATCGCGGGGGTGCCCGCTGACTACACCCCCGCGATGATCCGCAACACCCTCGCATTGGTCGCTACGGTCGCGACCACGGACGAGGTGCTGGGCTGTCTCAAACGACCGCGCAGGGCACGCCGTGGCTGACCGTCACGCCAGCGTGATCGAGTCCCCGGAGACAGTGATCTGCTCGGCGGGCAGGCCCTGGGTGGCCGGGCCCTTCTTGACGCTGCCGTCGGTGACGGAGAACTCGCTTCCGTGGCACGGGCAGACGATGGCCCCGCTGCTGATGCTGCTCACCGCACAGCCCTGGTGGGTGCACTTCGACGAGAACGCCTTGTAGGTGCCCGCCGTCGGCTGGGTGACCACCACGCCCTGGCTGGCGAAGATCTTGCCGCCGCCCTCGGGGATGTCGGAGGTCTTCGCGAGTTCGGTGCCGCCCGCGTCACCCTGGGCGGTGGACGAGCCGGCCGTGCTGGTGGAGCCCGAGGTGTCCGAGGAGCTCGACGTGTCCGACGACGAGTCGTCGCTGGACGAGCACGCGGTCAGCGCGACGGCGAGTCCCGCCGCGCCGACCGCCGCCAACGCGGTGCGACGGGACGGCGCCGTGACGGGTTCGAACGATTCGCTGGTCATGCTGACGTTCCTTCCATGGGAAGCATGTGTGGGTCTGCAAAGGGGTACGAGGTGCGGGCGACCGTCGTTCAGACGGTGTCGAGAGCTTGGCCTGATCGAGATCAGGCAGACGTAAAACGTCCCTGTCGTTGTGCTGTCGACCGCGCATAAGCCCTGACCAGGCACCAGGAACAGGCACCAGTAACCTGGGGCGATGCTCAAGGAAGTCATCGCGACCCGCTTCATCACCCCCCTGCGCGAGGGCGGCTCGCTGCCGGGACTCGTCGAGGGCGACGACTTCGGGACGTACGTCATGAAGTTCAGCGGCGCCGGGCAGGGCCGCAAGACACTCGTCGCCGAGGTCGTCGTGGGGGAGCTGGCCCGCAGGCTGGGCTTCCGGGTGCCGCGCCTGGTGACCCTCGACCTCGACCCGGTGCTCGGCCTCGGCGAACCCGACCAGCAGGTCCAGGAGCTGCTCAGGTCCAGCGGCGGCACCAACCTTGGCATGGACTTCCTGTCCGGCGCGCTCGGCTTCGATCCGCTGGCCTTCGCGGTGAGCCCCGAGGAGGCCGGCCGGATCGTCTGGTTCGACGCCCTGGTCAACAACGTCGACCGCTCGTGGCGCAACCCCAACCTGCTGATGTGGCACGGCGACCTGTGGCTCATCGACCACGGCGCCACCATGATCTGGCACCACAACTGGCCCGGCGCCCAGACCTCCGCGGCCCGCCCCTACGACGCCGCCGACCACGCCCTCGCCGGCTTCGCACCGGACGTCGCGACCGCGGCCGTGGACCTGGCACCCAAGGTCACCGAGGAACTCCTCGCCGAGGTCACCGCCGAGATCCCCGACGCCTGGCTGACCGACGAACCCGGCTTCCACACCCCGGACCTCCTCCGTGAGGCGTACGCAGCACCCCTCCTCGCGCGCGTGCCCTTCCTCCATGAGCGCATCAAGGGACTCCAGTGACCGAGCGCCACATCATCCGCCCGAGCGAGGCGAACACCCGGGACGTCTTCGAGTACGCCCTCCTCCGGGTCGTACCGCGCGTCGAGCGCGGCGAGTGCGTCAACGCCGGGGTGCTCGTCTACTGCCGCGCCCAGTCCTACGTCGGCGCCCGCACCCATCTGGACGAAGCGAGGCTGCTCGCTCTCGACCCGGCCGCCGACGTCGCCGGAATCCGGGCTGCCCTGGGGGCCGTGGAAAAAGTGTGCGCGGGGGGCGCGGCCGCCGGGCAGGCGAGGGAGGACGATGCCGGGCGGCGGTTCCGGTGGCTGATCGCGCCGCGGTCCACCGTGGTGCAGCCGGGGCCCGTGCACACCGGTCTCACCGTCGATCCGGCGGCCGAGGCGGAGCGCCTGCTGGACCTGCTGGTGAGGTAATGGATCACACCCGGCCGCGCGCACGTTGACACCGAGTGCCAGGGCTTCTAGCGTCACGTAGGCCGAAGGTACTAAGCGGTCGCTCACCGGCGGGCCGCGAGGGCGAGAGATTCTCAAGGGCGAGGAGAACCAGCAATGTCCACCACTGAGCAGCGGGTCGCGATTGTCACCGGCGGGGCGCGGGGCATCGGCGCCGCCACCGCCGTACGCCTCGCGGCCGAGGGCCGTGCGGTCGCCGTGATCGACCTCGACGAGGCTGCCTGCAAGGACACCGTGGAGAAGATCACCGCGGCCGGCGGCACGGCCCTCGCGGTCGGCGCCGACGTCTCCGACGAGGCACAGGTCGAGGCCGCGGTCACGCGGATCGCCGCGGAGCTGGGCGCGCCGACGATCCTTGTCAACAACGCGGGCGTGCTCCGCGACAACCTGCTCTTCAAGATGAGCGTCGCCGACTGGGACACCGTCCTCGGCGTCCACCTGCGCGGCTCGTTCCTGATGACCAAGGCCGTCCAGAAGCACATGGTCGACGCGGGCTTCGGCCGGATCGTCAACCTCTCCTCGTCCTCCGCCCTCGGCAACCGCGGCCAGGCCAACTACTCCGCCGCCAAGGCCGGTCTGCAGGGCTTCACCAAGACCCTCGCCATCGAGCTGGGCAAGTTCGGCATCACGGCCAACGCCGTCGCCCCCGGCTTCATCGCCACCGACATGACCGCCGCCACCGCCGCCCGCGTCGGCATGGGCTTCGACGACTTCAAGGCCGCGGCCGCCACCCAGATCCCGGTGCAGCGCGTCGGCGAGCCCGACGACATCGCCAACGCCGTCGCCTTCTTCACGAACGAGGCGGCCGGTTTCGTCTCCGGCCAGGTGCTGTACGTCGCCGGCGGACCGCTCAACTAGGGAACACGGAAAATGACTGAACTCCCCGAACTCTCCGGCAAGGTCGCCGTCATCACCGGCGCCAGCCGCGGCATCGGCTACGGCGTCGCCGAGGCGCTGCTCGCCCGCGGCGACCGGGTCTGCATCACCGGCCGCAGCGAGGACGCCCTCAAGGAGGCCGTCGAGGCCCTCGGCGCCGAGCGCGTCATCGGCGTCGCCGGCAAGGCCCACGACGAGGCCCACCAGACCGTCGTCGTCGAGCGCACGATGGAGGCCTTCGGCCGCGTCGACTTCCTGGTCAACAACGCCGGTACGAACCCGGTGTTCGGCCCGATCGCCGACCTCGACCTGAACGTCGCCCGCAAGGTCTTCGAGACCAACGTCATCTCGGCGCTCGGCTTCGCCCAGAAGACCTGGCACGCCTGGCAGAAGGACAACGGCGGCGCCATCGTCAACATCGCCTCCCTCGCCGGCGTCTCCGCCTCGCCGTTCATCGGCGCGTACGGCGTCAGCAAGGCCGCGATGATCAACCTGACGCTCCAGCTGGCGCACGAGTTCGCGCCCGGCGTACGGGTCAACTCGATCGCCCCGGCGGTCGTGAAGACCAAGTTCGCCGCCGCCCTGTACGAGGGCCGCGAGGCGGAGGCCGCCGCCTCCTACCCGCTGGCCCGCCTCGGCGTGCCGTCCGACATCGGCGGCACCGCCGCGTTCCTCACCTCGGACCAGTCCGACTGGATCACCGGCCAGACCCTCGTCGTCGACGGCGGCATCCTCCTCAACGCCGGAGTCGGCTGACCCCACCACCCGGGCGCCGGTTCTTTGCTGTTCCCTGTACGGAACCGGCGCCCGTGTCGAGACATAAAGCGCGCACAGCCGAATGACAACGTCGTCATAAACACGCTGCTCAACAGCCCCGCCCGAACCGCCTTTTCGGGCCGGGGAACTGCGGTACGGTCTGCCGACCCTTGGTACGGCGGATCGAGGAGCGTGCGTGTGTTCAACCGGAACCGAGGCCTGAGGGCGGGCGCGGCGATCGCGTCGATATCCCTGGCGGCCGGATGCGGAGTGTTCTCGGACGGGAATTCCGACGACCGGGGACCCATCGTCGTCGGCACCACCAGCGCCCCCAGCACACTCGACCCGGCCGCCTCCTGGGACGGCTCCTGGGAGCTGTTCCGCAACATCTACCAGACGCTGCTCGCCTACCCGTCCGGCGCGACCACCCCCGAGCCGGACGCGGCCAAGAGCTGTGAATTCACGGACAGTTCGAACACGACGTACCGCTGCGAACTCCGCACGGGCATGAAGTTCGCCGACGGCGACACACTCGACGCCAAGGCCGTCAAGCACTCGATCGACCGGATCCGGCAGATCGACGTGGCGGGCGGACCCGCCGGCCTGCTGGGCAGCCTCGACCGCGTGCAGGTCCTCGGCGACCGCGAGGTCGTCTTCCACCTCAACAAGCCCGACGCCACCTTCCCGTTCGTGCTCGCCACCCCGGCCATGTCGATCGTCGACCCCGACGACTACCCCGCGCACTCGCTGCGCAAGGACGGCAAGGTCTTCGGCTCCGGGCCGTACACACTGAAGTCGTACGACGACGGGAAACAGGCCCAACTCGTCAAGAACGACCGCTACAAGGGCTTCGCCCAACGCGAGAACAGCGCGGTGACGATCCGCTACTTCCAGGACTCCGGCACCATGGTGAAGGCGCTGCGGGACAAACAGATCGACGTCACCTACCGCGGCCTCGCCGCCGACGACATCATCGCCCTCCAGGGCCGCGCCTCCAAGAGCCTGCAACTGGTCGACGGCTCCGGCACCGACATCAACTACCTGGTGTTCAACCCCAAGGACAAGTGGGCCGGGAACCTCGCCGTCCGCAAGGCCGTCGCCCAGCTCGTCGACCGCGGGGCGATCACCCACAAGATCTACCGCGACACCGCGGACCCCCTCTACTCGATGGTCCCGAAGGGCCTCACCGGCCACACCACCGCCTTCTTCGACGACTTCGGAGACCCCAGCGTCCCCAAGGCCCGCAAGCTCCTCACCGACGCGGGCATCCACCAGCCCGTCCCGCTCACCCTCTGGTACACGACCGACCGCTACGGCTCCGAGACCGCCCTCGAATTCAGGGAACTCAAGCGGCAGTTGGACGACTCCGGGCTGTTCTCGATCACCCTGAGGAGCCGCCCCTGGAAGACGTACGTGACGGGCTACCAGAAGGGCGAGTACCCGGTGTTCGGGCGCGGCTGGTCCCCGGACTTCCCCGACGCCGACAACTTCATCGCGCCGTTCGTGGGGAAGCAGAACGCGCTCGGTACGCCCTATCCGTCGACCAGGATCACCGACGTCCTGCTGCCCGAGTCCCGCAAGGAGAGCGACCGGGCCGACGTGGTCAAGGAGTTCGAGGACGCCCAGCAGGTCCTGGTGGACGACGCCCGGCTGCTGCCGCTGTGGCAGGGCCGGCAGTACGTGGCCGCGAGCGAGGACGTCTCCGGCGGGGAGCAGGCCCTCGACCCGTCGACGATCATGATGATGTGGGAGCTGTACCGCAAGACCAGCTGGTGACACGGCTTTCGGCACCCGTTGTCAGTGGCCGCCTGTAGGTTCTGGGCATGGCAGCGACCGCACCGCGCGGTCGCTCCTCATCGCAGTCGCCGCACACGGTAAGGAAGTTGACGTGACCGACATCTCCATGCTCCCCGAGTCCTGGCGCGGGGTCCTGGGCGACGAGCTTCAGCAGCCCTACTTCAAGGAGCTGACCGAGTTCGTCGAGGAGGAGCGGGCGAAGGGTCCGGTCTACCCGCCGCGCGAGGAGGTCTTCGCCGCGCTGGAGGCGACCCCGTACGACCAGGTGAAGGTGCTGGTTCTCGGCCAGGACCCGTACCACGGCGAGGGCCAGGGCCACGGCCTGTGCTTCTCGGTCCGCCCCGGCGTGCGGACCCCGCCCTCCCTGCGGAACATCTACAAGGAGATGAAGGAGGAGCTCGGCCTCCCGATCCCGGACAACGGCTATCTGATGCCGTGGGCCCAGCAGGGCGTCCTGCTCCTCAACGCCGTGCTCACCGTCCGCTCCGGCGAGGCCAACTCCCACAAGGGCAAGGGCTGGGAGAAGTTCACGGACACGGTGATCCGCGCGGTGGCCGACCGCCCCGACCCGGCGGTGTTCGTCCTGTGGGGCAACTACGCGCAGAAGAAGCTCCCCCTGATCGACGAGAAGCGCCACGTGGTGGTCAAGGGCGCGCACCCCTCCCCGCTGTCCGCCAAGAAGTTCTTCGGCTCCCGCCCGTTCACCCAGATCGACGAGGCCGTCGCGCAGCAGGGCCATACCGCGATCGACTGGCACATCCCGAACCTGGGCTGACCTCACGGGGGCCGGTCCGGGGCCGCCTGACGGGGATTGTCAGTGCCTGCGGTTAGCGTCGATGGGGACAGCCAAGGCGGCTGACGAGGTGCGGAGGACGCGGTGGCGGAGCGACAGGAGCAGGCGGCGCCGGACGCTCTGCTGACGCGGATCGGGCAGATCGTCATGCTGCACCACGGCGGCGACCGCGAGGAGGCCAGGGACCGGCTGCTGGGCCTGTGGGCGGAGCTGGGCGAGGACGGCGACCCACTCCACCGCTGCACACTGGCCCACTACCTCGCCGACACCCAGGACGACCCGACCGACGAACTGGCCTGGGATCTCCGGGCGTTGTCGGCGGCGGACGAGCTGACGGACGGTCGGGACGCGGGAGATTCCGGAGACCCCGGAGACGGTGCCGACGTCGGTCAGGAGGAGGCGGTCGCGATCCGCGCCTTCTACCCCTCCCTGCACCTCAACCTCGCCGCCGACTACGTGAAGCTCGACCGCCCGGACGCCGCCCGCACCCACATTCGCCGCGCCCGCAGCGCCTGTGCTGTCCTCGCCGACGACGGTTACGGCAACGGGGTGCGGGCCGCGATCGGGCGGCTGGAGCTGCGGTTGGGTGACGGGGGCGCGGGCGGGGGCGAGACCTGGGGGCCGCCGAGACAGCGGCCGTAGGTCCGGTCGGGAAGGGGGTCCTGGGGTCCTGGTGGTGGCAGTGGCTCCAGAGTCCCGCTCGTCTCAACGGCCGTACGTCTGGCCGCAGATGATCGACTGCGGGCTGTCCGACTGCCAGCCGCCGTACTTCTTGCCCAGGGCGCAGACGTCCTGCGTGTTCTTCGGGACCGACTTGACCACGTCGGGGATGTCCGCGCCCGGCTGCCGGGGGTGGTGCGGCTTCGGGTGCGGATGGGGATGCGGGTGAGGGTGCTGGGGTGAGTGGGGGACCGGTGCCTGGGCCGCGCTCGGGGGCTGGACCGGTGCGCGGTGTGGCGGATGCGTGGCCGGTTTCGGGCGGTGGGACGGGTCGATGAGTTCCAGCGCCTCCCGCGCCGGGGCCTGTACGACCTGCGGCTCCGCGCTGCCGTCCGGGCGCGGTACCGACGCCTGGGTCGGTACGGCCGGGGGAGCGGGGGCCGCCGGCCGCTGGACCGTCACACAGCCGGAGAGGGCCGAGACAGCCACGGTGACCAGGAGCGTTGCGGTGGTCGTCGTTCGATGCACCCGCGCAACTCTGCTGGTTCCGGACCTGATGGGGACAGCGGACGAGCGGATGATGCCCCACACGGGTGATCTCCGCCCCCTTACGGACGGCGCGCGCCCACTCCGGGTGACGTGACGTCAGCCGCCCGTGTCAGTCGCCGGTGTTCCCGTCGATCCGCTCGCGGAGCAGGTCGGCGTGGCCGTTGTGCCGGGCGTACTCCTCGATCATGTGGGTGTGGATCCAGCGCAGGTTGAAGCGCTCGCCGGTGCGCCGGTGCTTGCCGAGGGAGAGATCGTCCAGGCTGAACCGGCCCGCGACCGCGTTCGCCGCCTCGATCTCGGCCTGCCAGGTGGCGTACGCCTCCGCCCAGGTGTCCGCTTCGGTGAGACGGAAGTCGCCGTCCGGGTCCTCGGCGCTGGAGTAGATCGGGTCCATGCCCTCGTCCGCCATGACATTGCGGTACCAGCCCTGCTCCACCTCCGCCATGTGCCGCACCAGGCCCATGAGCGTCAGGTTGGACGGCTCCACCGACGCGGTCCTCAACTGCTCGTCGGTCAGCCCCTCACACTTCCAGGCCAGGGTGTCCCGGTGGTACTTGAGCCAGCCGTCCAGCATGGCGCGTTCGTCGGCGGTGGTCCCGGGTTCACTGCGCTCGATCGTCATGCCCGCATCCTCGCGTGCTCCGACCGCCCGCACCAGCGGTTATTCCCGGCCGTATGCTTCCGAGGAGGTACAGGCGGTACCGCTCGGCGAGCGTTGGGAGACTCCGTGAAAGTCGGCTGCATCGGGCTCGGTGACATCGCGCAGAAGGCGTACCTGCCGGTTCTCGGCGGGCTGCCCGGGGTCGAGCTGCATCTGCAGACCCGCACCCCTGCCACGCTCGCCCGGGTCGCCGACGGCCTCCACGTACCGGAGGGCCGACGCCACACGGACCTCGACGCGCTCCTCGCTCAGGGCCTCGACGCCGCCTTCGTGCACGCGCCCACGATCGTGCACCCCGAGATCGTCACCAGGCTGCTGGAGGCGGGCGTACCGACGTACGTCGACAAGCCGCTCGCCTACGAACTCGCCGACTCCGAGCGGCTGGTGCGGCTCGCGGAGGAGCGGAACGTGTCGCTCGCGGTCGGCTTCAACCGCCGCTACGCCCCCGGGTACGCGCAGTGCGTCGACCACCCGCGCGAGCTGATCCTCATGCAGAAGAACCGGATCGGGCTCCCGGAGAAGCCGCGCGCGATGATTCTGGACGACTTCATCCACATCGTGGACACCCTGCGGTTCCTGGTGCCGGGGCCGGTCGAGGACGTGACAGTGCGCGCCCGTACCGAGGACGGACTGCTGCACCACCTCGTGCTCCAGCTCTCCGGCGACGGCTTCACCGCGCTCGGTGTGATGAACCGGCTCAGCGGCTCGGTGGAGGAGATCCTGGAGGTCTCGGGCCAGGACACCAAGCGTCAGGTCCTCAACCTCGCCGAGGTCGTCGACCACAAGGGCCAGCCGACCGTACGGCGGCGCGGGGACTGGGTCCCGGTGGCCCGGCAGCGCGGCATCGAGCAGGCCGTGCTCACGTTCCTCGACGCCGTACGCTCCGGCAAGGTGCTCAGCGCCCGGGACGCGCTGGCGACTCATGAACTGTGCGAGCGGGTGGTACGAGAGGTCGAGGATCGGTCCGCCGCAGCCTGAACGCCTGCGCGCCCTCCCCGGCGCACATGCCCGCGAGCACCAGCAGGGCCACGCCCACGGGCCAGGCGCCGTAGCGGACGTACGGCGTGATGCCGTGGGCGAGCGGGACGTCGTAGACCTGGGTGGTGCTCTTGTTCGTGCCCAGCCATGATCCGATGCGCTGGCCGCTCGGGCCGTAGACGGCGGAGACGCCGGTCAGGGTGGCGTGGACCACCGGGCGGCCGGTCTCGGCGGCGCGCAGGGCGGCGAGGGTGGCGTGCTGTTCGGGGGCCCAGCTGTTCTGGAACGACGAGGTCGAGGACTGGGCGAGCAGGACGTCCGCGCCGTCCTGGGCGAGGTGGCGGCTCATGTCGGGGAACGCGGTCTCGAAGCAGATCAGCGGGCCGATGCGCAGCC
Organism: Streptomyces sp. NPDC048504; assembly: GCF_043200035.1. Taxonomy (NCBI): domain Bacteria; kingdom Bacillati; phylum Actinomycetota; class Actinomycetes; order Kitasatosporales; family Streptomycetaceae; genus Streptomyces; species Streptomyces sp. NPDC048504. The sequence goes on along the minus strand of NZ_JBICXA010000004.1, from coordinate 547,750 downwards.
CGTGCCCCACGTTCATCACGACCTGCTCGGTGCCGTGCCGACGGTCCACGCCCGCCGCCTTGCCGACGGAGGTGGCCCAGCCGAGCAGCGAGCGGAACGGGATGTACTCGCCGAACGGGACGAGCCGCATCTTGTCGTAGCGGTCGCCGGTGAGACCCTTCGGGCCGACCAGGATCGAGCTCTTGTAGATGCCGGGCTTGTCGGAGCGCTGGGCGTCCACGTTGACCAGGATGTCGGCGCCGGTCTCCTCGGAGAGGGCGGCGATACGGCGGGCGAGGTCGGGCCGCTTGCCGAGGTCGAAGCCGACGCTGCTCTCGCCCCACGCGATCAAGTCGACGTTCTGACCGGCCAGTTGGCGGGTCAGCTGCTCCTCACGGTCGAAGCGCCGGGTGCCGCTCTCGTCACCGTCGATGATCCCGGGCTGTACGACGGCGATCCGCACGCGGCCGTCGACGTCGGGGCGCGGCGACCACACCCAGGCGGCGGAGGTCGCGGCGGCGGTGGCCAGGAGTCCGGCGACGGCGGGCACCCGGGACTCGCGCACGGCGACGAGGACGGCGACCGCGACGTTGACGGCCACGACCAGGAAGCTCAGCAGCCACACCCCGCCGACGGACGCGAGCCGCAACGCCGGTTCCACCTGCCACTGGGTGGAGCCGAGCAGACCCCAGGGGCCGCCCAACCCCTGCCAGGACCGCACGAGTTCGACCATCAGCCAGCCCGAGGGCAGCACGAGCAGCGCGGCACCGCCCCGCCGGGGCGACGGCACGCCCCCGAGGAAGCGGCGCACCAGCCAGCCCCACGGCGCCCACAGCACGCCCAGCAGTCCCGCGATGACCACGATGAACACACTCAGGCTCGGCACCAGCCAGCTGTGCACGGCCAGCATGAACCCGAGCCCCCCGAACCAGCCGTCGTAGACCGCCCGCCGCCCGGTCGGCGCCGAGCGGGTCAGCAGGATCCAGGGGACGAGAGCGACGTAGGCGAACCACCACAGGGACGGCGCCGGAAACGCGAACACGGGCAGGGCGCCCGAGAGCACGGCGAGCAGGGAACGCCGCCACGGAGAGGCGAGCCAGTCGCCGAAGGTCTTCATACGGCCCCTCCCTACCCGCTGGTCGCTCCAGTGTGCGTGCCGCGGACGATCTCGCACAGAGGACGTACGTCGACCGGGCCGTCCGAGTCTGGCCATCCCAGTCACGCCATCCCGGTCCGGCCGTCTCAGTGGACCACGGCTTCCGGGCGCCGCTCGGGGAGGCGCCGCCACTTCTCCTCCACGACGACCTCGGTCAGCCGCCAGCCGTCGTCCGTCCGCAGCAGCCCGAACGCGTACCGCCCGCCGCACACGAAGTCGGGCGCGGTGGAGGAGCCACCGTTGCTGTCACTGTCGCCGTTCTCATCTTTGGCGAAGCGCATCGGATTGACGTAGTCGGCCTGGACGCGGGCGGTGTCGTCGGTGTGCTGGTCCAGGGCTCCGAAGCGGATCCGCCGGTTCACGATCAGATGCTGCCGCATCGAGAACAGCCGCAGGCTCTCCGCGAGCCACCCGGCGACCTGTTCCCCGGTCCCCTCGATCCCTCCGGCGGACCGGTAGTCGGCGCGCCCGTCCGGGGCGAACAGTTTCCGGTACGCCTCCCAGTCGCCGTCGTCCACCGCCACCGCGTATTCGGTGATCACTTCGTCCACGGCCAGCCGGTCCATCACAATCGCCAGTTCCACACGCTGCGTCATCGGCTCAGTGTTGGCTACGGAGCGTGTCGCGCCAAGAGGGACGCGGATACAAGGTGGGGAACATTCGGTGGTGTTCGACGGTTCTTCGCCGGACTTCGTCATTGTGCGCTCTTGTTGTTCGTCGGTTTCCGTCGCGAGGAGTACTCATGAAACGTCTTGTCACGGTCGTCACCGGGGGCAGCCGCGGGATCGGCGCCGCGACCTGCCGACGGCTCGCGGAGGACGGGCACGACGTGGTCGTGGGTTACCTCCGGGACGCGCAGGCGGCCGAGGAAGTCGCGGAGGGGGTACGGCGGGCAGGGGCCCGTTCGGTGTGCGTGCCCGGGGACACCTCCGTCGAGGCGGACGTGGAGCGGCTCTTCACGGTGGCCGAGAAGCAACTCGGCCCGGTCACAGGGCTGGTGAACAACGCTGGGGTGACCGGTCCGTTCGGCCGCCTCACCGACACCGACCCCGCCGGCCTGCGCCGCGTCGTCGAGGTCAACCTGCTTGGCACACTGCTCTGTTCACGCCGCGCCGCACAGGTGATGACGGCACGGGGAAACGGCGTGATCGTGAACGTCTCGTCCGCCGCCGCGACCCTCGGCAGCCCCGGCGAGTACGTCCACTACGCCGCGACGAAGGCCGCCGTCGACACCCTCACGCTCGGCCTGGCCAAGGAACTGGGCCCCGCCGGCATCCGCGTCAACGCGGTCGCGCCCGGCGTCATCGACACGGAGATCCACGGGCGGTCCGGCGACCCGGACCGCCCCGAGCGCTTGGCCGCGTCGATCCCGCTGCGCCGCGCCGGTCAGCCCGAGGAAGTCGCCGCGGCGATCGCCTGGTTGATGTCACCGGAGGCGTCCTACGCGACGGGGACGGTGGTGCGGGTGTCGGGCGGGCGATGAACGCTATGCCGCGGCCCGCAGCCGCTCGAACGCCGTCGGTCTGGGCCTGCCGGGCAGGAAGTCCCTGATACGGCGGGCGCATTCGGCCGCGTCCCATCGGCCGGTGTCGCACTCGATGTCGTAGACGCCGTGCGCGTGGACCTGGGTGACCTGGAGCGAGGCGAGCCCCGCCGGCCGGTCGGCGCGGTCGCGCTCGCGGCGCTCCAACTCCTCCGGCGGACAGTGCACGCCGACGAGCACCACGTCCTCGGGGACGAACAGCGAGAGGCAGTCCCGCAGTCGCCACTCGGCACTCAACACATGGTCCATGACGACGTTGTTGCCGGCGGCGGCCATCCCGGCGACGGCGCGGTGGTAGCCCCGCCAGGTGCGGTGCAGCATGGTGTCGCGCTGATCGGGTGCGACCGGCACCGGTGCGCGCATCGCGTGGAACGTGTCGACCGGCATGTGGAAGTACGGCTCGTCCAGGATCGGCAGCAGCTCGGCGGCGATGCTCGACTTGCCCGAACTGGACGTGCCGTTGAGGAAGATGACGAGTCCCTGGCGCGGCGGCACGCTGCTGAGATGCTCCACTCAGGCCGCCGCGATGACCTCGTCCCGTATCGCCGCGGCCCACTCGACCACCAACAGCTCGTATTCCTCCCGCTCTTGGGTCGAGAGCGAGCCGCCCGCACGCAGCCAAAGTGCCCGGATCTGCTCGTTCACCTCGGAAGCAGACCGCACGGAACCAGGGGCCACGAAATCGGGGGACATGCGAACAGCCTAGGGGCAAGGACTGACACTGCGCTACCAGACGGCTACTCAGGCCGTATGTGGTTGGTCACGGGCGGGGGAGAGGAGCGCCCGGCGCGGCCCGGACACTCAGTCGACCCAGGTGACGACACACTCGGTGTGACGTGCGGCGGTTCGGTGGAACTCCCGCAGGGCGGTGCGGTGTTCGGTCAGATGTTCCCGTACGTCGATGTCGAACCCGGCGCCGAATCCACAGACGGCGGCCGCGACTTCGGCGGACGCCGACAAGTCGGCGAGCGGGTCGCCGAGTTGGAGGCGGTCCAGGGTGCCGGTGAGCTGCCGGGGTGGATCGCGGCCCGGTCGAGGTACCCGGGCGTCAAACAGGCGAACTGCTGCGGCGGCGCCATGAGTTGGCTCAGCCCGCCGACTCCGCCGCGTGCGGGCTCAGTGCGCCCGCCGTCACCAGCGCGATGATGACGATGCCGAGGGCGACGCGGTAGTAGACGAACGGCATGAAGCTCTTGTGGGAGATGAACTTCATGAACCAGGCGATGACCGCGTATCCGACGACGAAGGCGATCACCGTCGCGAACATCGTCGGCCCCCACGCGACATGCCCTTCCTCCGCCGCGTCCTTCAACTCGAAGGCGCCCGAGGCGAGTACGGCGGGCATGGCGAGGAGGAAGGAGTAACGGGCCGCCGCCTCGCGGGTGTAGCCCATGAAGAGGCCGCCGCTGATGGTCGCGCCCGAGCGGGAGACGCCGGGTACGAGGGCCATCGCCTGGCAGAGGCCGTAGAGCAGGCCGTCCTTGGTGTTGAGGTCCAGCAGGGTCTTGCGCTGCTTGGGGGACCGGTGCCGGCCGCCGTTCTCGTCGCGGGCCGCGAGGCGGTCGGCGATGCCGATGACGATGCCCATCACGATCAGCATCGTGGCGGTGACGCGCAGATCGCGGAACGGGCCCTCGATCTGGTCCTTGAGGGTCACGCCGAGCACGCCGATCGGTATGGAGCCCACGATCACCAGCCAGCCCATCTGGGCGTCGTGGTCGCGGCGCATCTCCTTGTTGGTGAGCGACCGGAACCACGCGGCGAGAATCCGCCCGACATCCTGGCGGAAATAGATCAGCACCGCCGCCTCCGTGCCGAGCTGGGTGATCGCCGTGAAGGCCGCGCCCGGGTCCTTCCAGCCCGAGAAGGCCGCCGTCAGCCGCAGATGCGCGCTGGAGGAGACGGGGAGGAACTCGGTCAGCCCCTGGACGAGTCCGAGGATGAGGGATTCAAACCAAGACATGGAGATACGGCGTCCAAGTGCTGATCGAGGAGGGGCAAAGGACACACCAAAACGCCGCGCGCGGTGAACGAGTGTGTGTGAGGGGCAGCGTAGCGTCCCGGTGTGACAGGCCCGACACAGGGGTTTCACGGCGGTTGTGCGACTCCGGGCACAGAGGTTTCAGGGCCGTTGCGCGACTCCGCACACAGAGGTTTCACGAGTGGTCCGGCGGCTCCGGGTTCGCGGTGTTGACCAGCTGCGGGGGCGGCGCATACGTTGCAGCGGAGGAAAGCGCTTGCTGCACGCGCTCGCTGTCCCCGGAGGAGTGCTGATCACGACCATGTCCACACAAGCCACCAACCCCGGGGCATTCGAGCCCTTGCCACCGCTCACCGGCCGACGCGTCCGGGCCGCCGTGGTCGGCGCCGGTGCCATCGGCCGCGGTTCCCACTTCCCCGCGCTGGCTCGGCTCGCCGAGGAGGGCGAGACCGACGTCGTCGCGGCCGTTGACATCGATGCCACGTCGGTCGAGTCCTTCTGCGCCGAGGCCGGGATCCCGCACGCCTACACCGATCTGGAGCAGATGCTCCGGGAACAGCGGCCCGACCTCGTCACCATCTGCACCCCGCCCACCCTGCACCGCGCGCAGACGATCGCCGCACTGCGGTCCGGCGCCTGGGTCTGGTGCGAGAAGCCGCCGGTGCCGACCCTGGCCGACTTCGACGCCGTGGAGGACGAGGAAGGACCGGCAAAGGGCCGGGAGAAAGAGGGACAGCCCGGGGGACCGTACGCCTCGATCGTCTTCCAGCACCGCTTCGGGTCGGGCTCCCGGCATGTGCGCCGACTGCTGGCCGAGCAGGCCATGGGGCGGCCGCTCGTGGCGCACTGCCAGACCACCTGGTACCGCGACACCGCTTACTACGCCGTGCCCTGGCGCGGACGCTGGGAGACCGAGGGCGGCGGACCCGCCATGGGACACGGCATCCACCAGATGGACCTCCTGCTCGATCTGCTCGGGCCGTGGAGCGAGGTGAAGGCCATGGCCGGACGGCTGGTCCACGACGTGGAGACCGAGGACGTCTCGACCGCGCTGGTGCGCTTCGAGAACGGCGCCATGGCCACCGTCGTGAACAGCGTGCTGAGCCCCGACGAGGTCAGCCGTATCCGCATCGACTGCGAGCGCGCCACCGTCGAACTCACCCACCTCTACGGGCACAGCAACGACAACTGGCGCATCACGCCCGCCCCGGACGTGTCGGGCGAGGAGGCCGCGGCCTGGCAGGACTTCGGGCCGGACGTGCCGAGTTCGCACCTGGAGCAGCTGCGTGAACTCGTCGTGAGCATGCGGGCCGGCGAACGGCCGCGCAGCAGCGGCACGGACGGGCGCACCAGCCTCGAACTGATCACCGCGCTCTACAAGTCGGCGTTCACGGACACGACCGTACGGGCCGGCGAGATCGGCCCCGGAGACCCCTATTACACGGCGCTGCACGGCGGCGCCCCCGGCTGGGCGCCCGTGGCGCGCGAGGAGGTGTCGGCGTGACCGGCCTGCGTATCGTCCATGCCCACGGGGACCGCATCACGGTGACCGAACCGGTCACCGGCGTCGAGTTGTTCAGCTATGTGTACCGGCCCGAGGCCGCCTGGGAGGCGCCGAAGCCGTACCTGCACCCGATCCGGACGCTGGCCGGTGACGTGGTCACGGACTACCGGCCCAACGACCACCGCTGGCACAAGGGCCTGCAGTTCACCGCCTCGCATCTGTCGGGCCAGAACCTGTGGGGCGGCAACACATACGTTCACGGCGAGGGGTATCTCCAACTCCCAGAGCGGGTCGGGTCGATGGCCCATGTCGCCTTCGACGAGATCGACATCCACACCGACTCGGGCGGCGAGCGTCTCGTCATCGCCGAACGGCTGACCTGGCACCCGTACAGCGGTGAACTCTGGGCCGACGAGCAGCGCCGGATCGAGGTGCACGATGTGGACACGGACGGGGAGTCGCGTTCGTGGGCGCTGACCTGGACGAGCGCCGTGACCAACCGCCGTGACGAGCCCCTGCGGTTCGGCAGCCCGACCACCCACGGGCGCGAGGCGGCCGGCTACACGGGCCTCTTCTGGCGCGGCCCGCGCGCCTTCCGTGACGGCCGGATCATCGGCCCCGAGGGCGAGGGCCCCGAGCTGATGGGCTCCCAGGGTCCCTGGCTCGCCGTCTCCGGCGAGCACGACGGCACCGACGGCCACGCGACCATCGTCTTCGCGCACGCCCCCGAGAACGACGAGTCCGGCGCCCAGGGCACTCACCCCGCCCACTGGTTCGTCCGCAACGAGCCGTTCGCGGGCATCGCCCCCTCCTTCGCCTTCTACGACGAGCTGGAACTCGCCCCCGGCGACACCCTCACCCGGCGCTACCGGGTCGTCGTGGCCGACGGCGCGTGGGAGCGGGAGGAGATCGCCAAGTACCTGGAGGCGCACCCGTGGTGAGTTCTGGGATCGCTGAGGGCTTCTCCGGGCTACCGGGAGGGGTCGCCGTCTCGCATCTGTCGGTCTACGACTGGCCGGCCATGGACGGTGTGTGCGGGGGAACTCCCCATATGCACCTGACCTGTTCTGAGGGGTACGTCGTCACCGGCGGGCGCGGTGCGGTGCAGACCCTCACAATGTCCGGCACGACTCCCGGGTACGAGGTCACGCCGCTGGAGACCGGAACGGTCGCCTGGTTCACGCCGGGTACCATCCACCGGCTCGTCAACGAGGACGACCTGCGCATCACCGTCCTCATGCAGAACAGCGGCCTGCCCGAAGCGGGGGACGCGGTACTCACGCTGCCCCCGCAGTACCTCACCGACCCGGAGACGTACGCCTCCGTCACCGTGATCCCGGCCGACGCGCCCGAGGCGGAGCAGGAACGGGTCGCCCGGGCTCGGCGCGACCTCGCCCTGGAGGGCTACCGGGCGCTGCGCGACGCCGAGGGACCGGAAGCGCTGGCCGCGTTCCACCGGGCCGCCGCCGCGCTGGTACGACCCCGGCTCGCGGAGTGGCGCGAGCGCTGGGAGCGGGGGGCGCGTGCCGCCGCTACGGCTACGGGGGAGCAGCTCGACCGGCTCGAACAGGGTGACTTCTCGCACCTCGCCGGTGCCGCCGTACGGGCCGAACAGCCGTCCGCGTACGGAAAGTTCGGGATGTGCGGGCGGTTGGACGTCTACGACGTCCACAAGGGGGCGTAGGCCCCGCAGATTTCAGGCCGCCGTCGGGCCCGTCACCGTCCAGCCGGGTGTCTGCGGGTGGGCCGTCAGGTCCTCGTGGTGCACAGCGGCGCCGCAGGCGGTGCAGGTGACGGCGGGGACCAGTTCGTTGCCGCAGATGTGCTCGACCACCATGGGGCGGTCGAGCACGTCCTTGCGAAGATGGCGGTCGCCCCACGCCATGAGGGTCATCAGGACCGGCTCCAGTTCGAGCCCCGCCTCCGTGGGCCGGTACTCGAAGCGCTGCGGGTGCTCGCTGTAGGTCCGCCGGGTCAGGATCCCGGCGTCGACGAGGCGGCGCAGCCGAGCGGCCAGGACATCGCGCGGGGCACCGATGTTGCGGACCAGCTGGTCGAAACGGCGATTGCCGAGGCACACCTCCCGCAGGACGAGGAGGGAGTACTTCTCGCCGACGAGTGCGAGGGCGTCGGCGATCGAGCAGGGGCGCGGGTCTTTGGGGGCGGGCTTGTCTTTGCGGGTGGGCATGGCGTCCAGTCTAGGGCCGACCCAAGGGTGGGTTTGTTTTTCCAACTGACGGGGCTATGGTGAGTTTGGATTTCCTACTCACTGGTAGTGCTTGCTGGAAAATAAATAACGGAGGCCCGTCCCATGCGTGACGCAGTGATCGTCGAAGCCGTACGCACGCCCGTAGGCAAGGGCAAGTCGAACGGCACACTCGCCCAGGTCCACCCCGTCGAACTCCTCTCGCACACTCTGCGCAGCCTCGTCGAGCGCACCGGGGTCGCCCCAGCCCTCATTGACGATGTCATCGGCGGCACGGTCACCCAGGTCGGTGAGCAGGCCGTCAACATCACCCGGCAGGCCGTGCTGTCGGCGGGCTTCCCGGAGTCGGTGCCCGCGACCACGGTGGACCGCCAGTGCGGCTCGTCCCAGCAGGCCGTGCACTTCGCGGCGCAGGGCGTGATCTCCGGGGCGTACGACATGGTCGTGGCCTGCGGAGTGGAGTCCATGGGGCGGGTGCCGATGGGGTCGAGCGTGCTGCCCGGCACCGACCCCTTCGGCCCCGGCGTCGCGGGGCGCTACCCGGAGGGCCTCGTCCCGCAGGGCATCAGCGCCGAACTCATCGCCGCCAAGTGGTCGATGACACGCGACCAGTTGGACGCCTTCGCGGTCTCCTCGCACCTCAAGGCGGCCGCCGCCTGGGACGCGGGCCTCTTCGACGCCCAGGTGGCACCCCTGGCGGGTGCCTCGCGCGACGAGTGCGTACGGCCCGGCAGCACCACCGAGGTTCTCTCCGGCCTCAAGCCCGCCTTCTACGACGCGACGTACGCCGAGCGCTTCCCGCAGATCGAGTGGAACATCACCGCCGGCAACTCCAGCCCCATCAACGACGGGGCCTCCGCCGTGCTCATCACGTCGAGCGAGACCGCGGCCCGGCTCGGGCTGCGCCCGCTCGCCCGGCTGCACAGCTTCGCCGTGACAGGCTCCGACCCGCTGCTCATGCTCACCGGCGTCATCCCGGCCACCGAGAAGGTGCTGCGCCGGGCGTCGCTCACCCTCGACGACATCGACCTGTTCGAGGTCAACGAGGCGTTTTCCAGTGTCGTTTTGGCCTGGCAGCAGGAGACCGGCGCGGATCTCGCCAAGGTCAACGTGCACGGCGGGGCCATCGCGATCGGGCATCCGCTCGGGGCGAGTGGCACGCGGCTGACGACCACGCTGGTGCACGCGCTGCGGGACCGGGGCGCGCGTTACGGGCTGCAGACGATGTGCGAGGCGGGCGGCCTCGCCAACGCGATGATCATCGAGGCTGTCTGAAGCCGCCGGCGCGTCAGTCGCCCCGCAGGTGGTGGCGCTTGCGCCAGGCCACCACCGCGCCGCCCAGAGCGGGCAGGGCGATGCAGGCCATCGCGATCAGGAAGGCCGGCGACGTGGGGCTGGAGGCACGGGCGCCCGCGACGACGTAGGCGGCGGTGTTCGGGATCGAGCCGAGTGCCGTCGCGAGCAGGAACGGCGTCCAGCGCATGCGGGAGACGGCTGCGCAGTAGTTCACGCCCCAGAACGGCAGGCCCGGGAAGAGCCGCGCCGCCATCATCGAACGGAAGCCGTGCCGGCTGAGCTGGCCGTCGGCTGCCTTCAGCCAGCGGCCCCGCAGCAGCGGGCGCAGGGCGTCCTGGCCCAGCACGCGGCCCAGGCCGAAGGAGATCCCGGCGCCGAGCACCGTGCCCGCCAGTGCCGCGCCGGTGCCCAGCTGGGAGCCGAACAGCGCGCCCGCACCGAGGTTCAGCAGGGGGCGCGGTACGAACGCCACGCTGCACAGGCCGTACGCGGCCGCGAACACCAACGCGGCCATGGCGCCGCTGAGTTGGGGCGGCCAGCCGTCGGAGAGCAGGCGCTGCGGGTGGAAGAGCAGGACGGTCGCCGCCGCACCGGCGAGCAGCACGAGGAGCAGCGACAGCCGCGACCACGGCGAGAGCAGGGCTCTCGTGCAGCGCACGGCGAAGCCGGTCGCGACGACGGGCGGCAGCGGCGCTACGGCCATGGCCGCGGGGACGGTCACGACGGCGGCGAGTGCCGTGCCGGTGATCGGGGCAGGGGCCTGGGGAGTGGCCGTGGCGGTGCCCCCGGAGCGGGTGCCCCCAGAGTCGGTGGCGGCATCGGCGAGCATGTCGGCGACACTAACCGACCTGTGTATGTGATCGCCGTATGGTTCGTCCCATGAGCGTCACAGGTGCGGGCACCGTGCGGGTGCCGGGCAGCGTTCTCGCGGACACCGTGCTGGAGCGGCTCACGACCACGTACGCCGCCGCGGCCGACCCGGAGCGGGCCGTGCCCATGCGGGCGTACATGAAGGACATCGCGCCCTTCCTGGGCCTCACCACACCCGTACGCAGGGCGTTGTCCCGTACGGTCCTGGAGGGCACGCCCCGCCCCGACGAGGCCGACTGCACCGCGATCGCCCTGCGCTGCTGGGAGTTGCCGGAGCGCGAGTACCAGTACTTCGCGGTGGACTACCTGCGCCGCCATGTGAGGCACTGCACGTCCGGCTTCCTGCCGGTCGCCCGCCACCTCGTCTCGACGGTGCCCTGGTGGGACACCGTCGACGCACTCGCCTCCCACGTAGTGGGAGGCCTGGTGGCCGCCGATCCGAAGCTGGTCACCGACATGGACGCGTGGATCGTCGACGAGGACCTGTGGGTCGTCCGTACGGCCCTCCTCCACCAACTGCGTTACAAGGAGCGCACCGACGCCGAGCGCCTCTTCGCGTACTGCCTGCGTCAGTCCGGGCACCCGGAGTTCTTCATCCGCAAGGCGATCGGCTGGTGCCTGCGCGAGTACGCCAAGACGGGCCCGGAGGCGGTACGGGGCTTCCTGGCCCGGGAGAAAGGGCGGTTCGCGCCGCTGTCGGTGCGCGAGGCCCTGAAGAACATCGGCGCCTGACGTCCCACGTGCTGATAAATCGTTCGACGCCGGGCAAAGCGTCGGCAATGATCGGAGCCATGTTCCGGTACGCCTTCCACCACGCAGCATCCGCGGTCGCGGATGCTCCGAAGGCTGCCGTTCCCGTGCTCGATCCCGTTCTCCTCGCCGCAGTCGACGGCGCCCGAAGCTGACCCTCTCCGGATCGTCCGGCGGACCCCGCAGGGGGAGGGTCGGCGAGTCCTCGGGGTCCCGTTTTCACCACTGGGCTTTTCACCTCTGGAGAGGCTTCGAGGTACCGCCATGTCCAAAACGGCATACGTCCGCACGAAACCGCATCTGAACATCGGCACGATGGGCCATGTCGACCATGGCAAGACCACCCTGACCGCCGCCATCACCAAGGTCCTCGCCGCGCGCGGCGCGTCCACCTTCGTACCGTTCGACCGGATCGACCGGGCGCCGGAGGAGGCCGCGCGCGGCATCACCATCAACATCGCGCACGTCGAGTACGAGACCGACACCCGGCACTACGCGCACGTGGACATGCCGGGCCACGCCGACTACGTCAAGAACATGGTCACCGGGGCCGCGCAGCTCGACGGGGCGATCCTCGTCGTCTCCGCGCTCGACGGGATCATGCCGCAGACCGCCGAACACGTGCTGCTCGCCCGCCAGGTGGGCGTCGACCACATCGTGGTCGCGCTCAACAAGGCCGACGCGGGCGACGACGAGCTCACCGACCTGGTCGAGCTGGAGGTCCGCGAACTGCTCACCGCGAACGGCTACGGCGGCGACTCCGTGCCCGTCGTACGGGTGTCCGGCCTCAAGGCCCTTGAGGGGGACCCCCGTTGGGAGGCGTCGATCGACGCGCTGCTCGACGCCGTGGACACCTATGTGCCCATGCCCGAGCGGTATCTGGACGCGCCGTTCCTGTTGCCGGTCGAGAACGTGCTCACGATCACCGGGCGCGGGACGGTCGTCACGGGTGCGATCGAGCGCGGCACGGTCCGGGTGGGCGACCGGATCGAAGTGCTCGGCGCCGCCGTCGACACGGTGGTCACCGGCCTGGAGACCTTCGGCAAGCCCATGGCGGAGGCGCAGGCCGGCGACAGCGTGGCGCTGCTGCTGCGCGGTGTCCCACGCGACGCGGTCCGTCGCGGGCACATCGTCGCGGCGCCCGGCAGCGTCGTACCCAGCCGCCGTTTCTCGGCGCAGGTGTACGTCCTGTCGGCCCGCGAGGGCGGCCGCACGACCGCCGTGTCGACCGGCTACCGGCCGCAGTTCTACATCCGCACCGCGGACGTGGTCGGCGACATCGACCTCGGCGAGACGGCGGTCGCCCGCCCCGGCGACACCGTCACGATGTCGGTCGAACTCGGCCGTGAGGTCCCGCTGGAGCCGGGGCTCGGCTTCGCGATCCGCGAGGGCGGGCGGACGGTGGGGGCCGGGACGGTGACGAAGGTGGGCTGAGCGAGGTCGGTTGAGCGGGGTGGGTGCCCGTCCCTTCGGGGGCGGGCACCCACGTGTGTTCTCGGACGAGCGGTCCTCCGCGTCCCAGGCCAGGGGCTCGTAACCGTGATTGTCAGTGGCGTGCGCAAGACTTGATCGCGGCGGCAGTCGAGGCGAGGCGTGGGGAAGGTGGGATCACCGTGGCGGGCAAGGCACTTGTGCTGGGTGGCGGGGGCAGCAGTGGGATCGGCTGGATGGCAGGCGTGCTGTACGGGCTGGGCGAGGCCGGCGTCGATCTCTCCGACGCCGATGTCGTGATCGGTACGTCGGCGGGGTCGACCGTCGGGGCCCAGCTGCGGGCCGGCACGCTCAAGGAGGTCTACGAGCGTCAACTCGCCGCCCCCGAGGGCGAGATCCCCGGCCGACTCGGTATCGGGCTGTTGCTCCGCTACGCCTGGGCGACGATGACCTCGCGCACTCCGGAGGCCTACGGGCGGAAGATCGGCCGTATGGCACTCGCGGCGAGAACGCCCAGCGCGGCGGCGCGGCGCGCGGCGATCGAGACCCGGCTCGTCTCACCGGAGTGGCCTGAGCGCGCGTTGCGCATCACGGCGGTCGACACGGTGACCGGTGAACTCCGGGTCTTCGACAAGGACAGCGGGCTGCCCCTGGGCGACGCCGTGGCCGCCAGCTGTGCCGTCCCCGGGGTATGGCCCCCGGTCACCATCGAGGACCGCCGCTGGATCGACGGCGGCATCCACTCGGCGGCCAACGCGCAACTCGCCGAGGGGTACGACCAGGTCGTCGTCCTCGCGCCGATGACGCTCGGGAGTGGCCCCCTGGTGTCTCCGGCCGCCCAGACCCGGCGGCTTGTGGAGCGGGGTGCGCGTGCGGTCGTAGTGTCGCCGTCCCCGGAAGCGAAGCAGGCGTTCGGCCGTAATCCGCTCGACCCTTCCGTACGGGCGGCTGCGGCGCGGGCGGGGCGGGAGCAGGCGGCGGCGCTTGCGGGGGAGGTGGGGGAGGTCTGGGGGACTGGCGGGGCGGATGAGTGATCGGCTTGCTGGTCGTTCGCTTGCTGAGGGACGGGTCGACCGGGTGGGGCGCCGAGTTGGTGGGCTCGTGGGCCGGCTGAAGAAAGTGAGCGCAGGCCGGGTATTGGCGGGGTGGGTGGACGGTTTGCGGCGCGCCGGCTGACGGGTGGCGGTGCTGGTCTCGCGGGCTGACCGGAAGATGCACGCTGGGCATCGGCGGCGGCTGGACTGCGCGGGGCGCACGGTGCCGGGATCACGCGGGCCCCGCGCTCACCGGAATCTCCCGCACAGCCTGCGCCCGCTTCCCGCTGGTCAGCGTTCCACCCGCACGTCAGCGCTACACCCGCACTGCCGCGCGCTCCCACAGCCAACCCCCGCACGAGCCCACCACGAGCCCATCCCGTCACCTTCCACCCCAGCGCCCCGGCACAATGGACCGGTGAACGAGCCGATACCCGTGACCCGGGACGTAGATCACGGGGTCGCCAAACTCATGCCCGACGTGGACCGGGAGCGGGCCTGGCTGCTGACTGTCGACGGGGCGCCCCAGTCCTACGTGGATCTGGACGCGCCGACGCACCTGGAGTTCGAGTACACGCGGCGGCTCGGACACGTGCTGGACACCCTCGCGGAAGCGGGGCGCCCACTGGACGTACTGCACCTGGGCGGCGGGGCGCTCACGTTGCCCCGGTACGTGGCGGCGACCCGGCCAGGTTCGCGGCAGGACGTGGTCGAGGCCGACCTGGGGTTGCTGGCGTTGGTCACCGAGCACCTGCCGTTGCCGGACGGCGCCGGTGTCACCGTGCACGGTGCGGATGCCCGCGCGTGGCTGGAGGCGGCGCCGGACGGCTCGGCGGACGTGATCGTCGCCGATGTCTTCGGCGGCTCACGGGTCCCGGCGCACCTCACATCCGTGGCGTACGCCGGCGAAGCCGAGCGCGTCCTGCGCGTCGACGGCGTCTACCTGGCCAATCTCGCGGACGCCGCCCCCTTCGCCTTCCTGCGTGCCCAACTCGCCACGTTCGGCGCGGTGTTCCAGGAGCTGGCGCTGATCGCGGAACCGGGCGTACTGCGAGGCCGCCGCTTCGGCAACGCGGTACTCGTCGCAGCGCACCACCCGATCGACACCGCGCCCCTGACCCGCCTCGTCGCCTCGGACGCGTTCCCGGCACGGCTCGAACACGGGTCTGCGCTACGGGACTTCATCGGCGGGGCGCTGCCGGTCCGGGATGAGGACGCCGTCCCGTCGCCCGTGCCCCCGGACGGGGCGTTCGGTATCGGCTGAGCTGACGCCTGGCCTCGCACGTTTTCCCGACGTGGCCCTGAACACAGGTCTGCGCCAAGCGAGTTCACCCGCGCCGAGCAGCCCGTCCGCGATGAGAGCGCCGTACCGCGTCACCTGAACGCGCCTACCCGCAAACCCCGCCCACCTTCTCCGAACCCCGAACACAGCCCCGTCCCACGGCACTTCACCCAAGCCCCTCGACCGACCGCCCCGCATCATCGACCGCCCCACCCACGGCCCCCGGCGTCCCCTTCGCGTCGCTCATCCCACCCCGCCGCCGCAGATTCCGCACCTCCGGCACGCACAGCACCGCCCCCGTAACCACCGTGACCAGAGCCGCGCACCCCCACAGTGCGGCCGTACGCCCGAAGGCCGACTCCGTCGGGCCCGCTGCCGCCGCGGCTAGGGGCATCAGGGCGATGGAGCCGAACCAGTCGTAGGCGGAGATACGGGAGAGTTTGTCCTCGGGGATTTCCTGGTGCAGGGCGGTCATCCAGCTCACCCCGAAGATCTCGACCGTCGTGCCCGCGACAAACATCACCGCGAACAGGACGCCGATCGGGACCGGGACGGCGAGTGCGGCGGACGGGAGGGCCAGGGGGAAGATGCCGAGCATGCCCGCCAGGAGGAGGCGGCGGGGTTTCCAGCGGGTCATCAACAGGGCGCCGGCGACCGTGCCCGCGCCGAATGCCGCCAGGGCCAGGCCCCAGGGGCCCGCGCCGCCGAGGCTGTCGCGGGCGACGAGCGGGCCGTAGACCGCGTCCGCCGCGCCGACGACCGCGTTGGCGATGGAGAAGGCCACGACGATGGACCACAGCCACGAGCGGCCGATGAACTCCCGCCAGCCGTCCCGGAGATCGGCCAGCATTCCGCCGCCTAGTGCGCGCGGCGGGATGTGGCTCACGTCGAGGAAGGACCGGAGGGCCCCGGCGATCGCGAACGCCGCCGCGTCGATCGCCAGCACCCAGCCCGGGCCGACCGCCGCGACCAGCGCGCCGCCGAGGGCCGCGCCGCCCAAGGACGCGCCCTGCATCGCCATCCGGAAGACCGCGAACGCCCGGCCGGCCTGTTCGCCGCTCACCGTGGACATGAGCATGCCCTCGGCCGCCGGGCCGAAGAACGCCTGGCCGGTGCCGCCGAGCGCGGTCAGCAGCATCATCTGCCAGAGGTGGGGGTCGCCGGTCAGGACCAGTACCGCGAAGGCCGCCTGCGAGACGCAGCTGAGGGCGTTCGCCGCGACCATGACGTGGTGCCGGGGTACCCGGTCCGAGATCGCGCCGCCGATCAGCAGGAACAACACCAGCGGCAGTGTGCGCGAGGCGGCCACCAGACCCACGTCCCCGCTGTCGCCGCCCGCGTCCAGCACGGCGAACGCGGAGGCGATCAGCGCGCCGTTGCCCCCGAGACCGGTCGCCACCGCGGCGGCGGTCAGCAGGGTGTAGTTGCGGCCCGCCCAGTCGGGTCGGTGCGGTAGGCGGGAGGCGGGGGTGGCGGTCACCGGCCGACTATCGCCGCCCAGGCCACACCCCGCCAAACGGATTGCCGCCAGAATCGAGCCAAACGGTCAACGCCCCACGGCCGTCAGCTCGTTGCGCCCGTCGGATCCCCGTGCAGTCGTACGGTGCTCAGGATCTTCTGGATCGTCGCGTCGGGGATCTCCTCGCTGACGCCCTTCGCGCCGTAGAGGGTCCAGGAGACGAAGTCGTCCGCCGAGTTCTTGAAGGCGAACGTGGTCGCCTTGCCGTCGGAGGAGCACTTGCCGGACTTCGGCACGCCGGACGTGTACGACGTGGCGACGCTGCCGACGACACCCGACTTCGTCGTGTACGGCTTGGCCGCGCCGATCTTCAGGTACTTCTTGGACGAGTCCTTCTGGTCCGTGTACCCGCCGAAGGCGAACGCGGCCGCGTCACCGCGCGCGGTGCTCGCCGTGTCCTTCGCGCCGTCCTCGCCCTTGGTCCCGCTCGACGCCAGCGACGAAGTCTCCTTCGTGCCGTCCTTGTTGTCGTCGGACTCGCACCAGTCCTGCTTGAGGTAGGCGGGCGCGGAGAAGCCGATGTACGGGGAGCCGTCGCCCTTCACCTCGTCCTCGAAGAAGGTGAAGGTGCCCGGCTTGCCGACCTCCCAGGTGGCGGGGACGTCGAACGCGGTGCCGTACTTCTGGTTGACGACGACCTTCCAGCCCGCGATCGTCGGCTGCTCGGTCTCGTTGCCGCGCGGGTTGTCGTCCGAACCGGAGGAGGAGGCACTCGGGTCCGCGGATGCCGACGGCGACTGGCTCGCCTTGTCCGTGCCGCCGTCCGCCTTGTCGTCCTTGTTGCCGCCGAGGACCAGGAAACCGGTCACACCCGCGGCCACGACGACGGCCGTCGCCGCGACGATCGCGACCAGCTTCGTCCGGTTTCCGCCGCCCCCGCCCTGCGGCGGCTGAGGCGGCTGCGGTCCGCCCGCGGGACCCGGAGCGCCCCACTGCGGCTGCTGCCCATAGGGGTTGGGCTGCTGGTAGCCGGGCTGCTGATACGGATTCGGCTGCTGGTACCCCGGCTGCTGGTACGGGTTGTCCTGCGGGTTCTGCTCGCCCCCGGGCGGCTGCTGTCCTGGCCACATGGGCAGTAACCCTAGTGCGGCGCCGGACACGGTTGGGTCACTGCCCCTTGTCAGGGTCGTATCAACCTACTGGCCAACCTAGTGGCCAACTTGGTGGCCGACGCGTTGGGTGGGTGGTGTGTGCGGCCGCACACATCTGGCCAGGCCTGGCTACTCGTGGGTAACATGCCCTTCATGAGCGCAGATCAGATGTCCATCGGCGAGTTGCTCGCCGCGACGGTGCCGATGGTTCGCACGTTGAACCTGGAGTACCTGGAGACCAGTCCGGAGCGGGCCGTGCTGGCCCTGCCGGATCAGAGCGAGTACCGCAACCATGTCGGCGGACCGCACGCCGGTGCCATGTTCACCCTCGGCGAGTCCGCCAGCGGCGCGATCGTCCTCGCCGCCTTCGGCGACCAGCTCTCGCGGGCCGTGCCGCTTCCGGTCAACGCCGAGATCGCGTTCAAGAAGATCGCCCTCGGCCCGGTGAAGGCCACCGCGACCCTCGGCCGCCCCGCCGCCGACGTCGTCGCCGAACTCGACGCGGGCGAGCGCCCCGAGTTCCCGGTCACCGTCGCCATCCAGCGCGAGGACGGCGCCGTCACGGGCGAGATGACGGTCGTCTGGACCCTCCGGCCGAACAGCTGATCAGCTCAACTCCGTTACGGGGTCCGGTTGTTGCCCATGGATGACCGACTCCGCTACGAGGGCCCGGTCGTCGGCTGCCGATGACCGGGCCCTCGTGCGTGTGAGGTTCAGGCCGCGATCCGCGCACCCTCGCTCCCGCCGCCCTCACCGGGCTCGCCGGCCCTGCTGCTCTCCCCGCTCTCCAGGCCCGCCACGAACTCCTTGAGCCACGCGACGAATTCGGGGCCCAGGTCCTGGCGGTCGCAGGCCAGCCGGACCACCGTGCGCAGGTAGTCGGCCTTGTCGCCGGTGTCGTAGCGCAGGCCCTTGAAGACGACCCCGTGCACCGTGCCGCCGACGGCCAACTCCTGGAGGGCGTCGGTGAGTTGGATCTCGCCGCCGCGGCCGGGCGGGGTGCGCTCCAGGGTCGGGAAGATCGTGGGGTCGAGGACGTAGCGGCCGATGACGGCGTAGCGGCTCGGCGCGTCCTCGCGGGACGGCTTCTCGACCAGGCCGGTGACCCGTACGACACCCTCCTCGCCGGTCGGCTCCACGGCCGCGCAGCCGTACAAGTGGACTGATTCCGCAGGGACTTCCATGAGGGCGACCACGCTGCCGGTGTAGCGCTCGCGGACCTCCAGCATCTGGCTGAGCAGGGTCTCGCGCGGGTCGATCAGGTCGTCGCCGAGGAGGACCGCGAAGGGCTGGTCGCCGACGTGGTGCCGGGCGCAGAGCACCGCGTGCCCCAGGCCGAGCGGGTCGCCCTGGCGGATGTGGTGGATGTCGGCGAGGCGTGCGGGGTCGCGCACGGCGTCCAGGCGCACGGTGTCGCCCTTGGCGGCCAGGGCCTGTTCGAGTTCGAAGGCGTGGTCGAAGTGGTCCTCGATGGCGCGCTTGTGCCGGCCGGTGACCATCAGGATGTCGTCGAGTCCGGCCGCGGCGGCCTCCTCGACGACGTACTGGATCGCGGGCTTGTCGACGACCGGGAGCATCTCCTTCGGCGTCGCCTTCGTCGCGGGCAGGAACCGCGTGCCGAGCCCGGCGGCCGGCACGACGGCCTTGCGGACCGTGGGGACGCGGGCGGGTGCTGGGGTGGCTGAGGAGTGGGGGGCGATCATGCGGCCCATGGTGGTGCACGGCGATGAGAGCACCCCGAGAGAAACATCGGAGTTCCCTGTGTGCCTTCCTTAGTTCGCGGGGGAGTTGGAGATTTCGTGTAGACGCCTGTGGATACCGCGGGTAACCAATCTGAATTCTCTGCGTTTTGAACATCGGTCACTCGAACTCCTTGTTTCCTGTCAGCCGCTTGTGCGAGTGTGAGCCACCCCGTGAGACCGGCTGTCAGTAGGTATCGGAAGGCAATGGTCAGCGTCTCTTCCGGCACCTTCTGACATCTCATAGGTATGCACCAATCAAGTACCTGCTTTCCGAGGGCGGTCATTCCGTGTGCCGTCCTGCGGCTTGGAAGGAAATGGTTCCGTGCAATCCCCCAACCCCCCACGCCCGCCGTTCCCGCCCCGCCCCGGATCGAGCCCGGGGGAGTCCGACCGCAATCTCGTGGCGCAACTCGGCGATAAGGCGGCGGGCACCCGTGCCGTGGCACTGCTGCTGGCACGACACTGGCAGGCGACAAGCGAATATGCGGTCATCTGCCTCGCCACCGCCGGGAGTTCGGCGTCCATGGTGACCGGCGCCGCCTTCCACCAGGTACTGGCGGGCCGCGCCACCGGCGGCGCCCTGCGTCCCCAACTCCTCGTGGCCGTAAGGGAGATGGTGAAGAAGTGGGCGGCGGAGGAGCGAATTTCCGCGGTGCTGCCGGAACTTCGTAAACCTACGGGCGCCCGAGGTCTACGCGCGGCGAGGTCCGGCACCTCCGAAAGGCGGAAGCTCGCCGAGCGCGCTTTCGGGGAGCTGTCCGGTGCCTCCCAATGCCTGCTGTGGCACTCCGAGGTCGAGGCCGAACACATATCCGTACCGGGCGGTTTGCTGGGCGTGGACGAGGTCACCGCGACCGCCGCGCTGGATCAGGCACGTGAACAATTCAGGCAGGGCTGTGCGCGCGCCCACCGGGAACTCGCGCCGACCCCGGAATGCCGCCACTACAACCGACTCCTCGACGTCCCGATCCGCCGCGGCGGCGGCCTGCTGCCCGATGTGCAACGGCATCTGATCACGTGCCGCTACTGCCGCTTCGCGGCCGAGCAGTTGAGCCATTTCGACGGCGGCCTCGAAGTACTGCTCGCCGAGACCGTCCTCGGCTGGGGCGCCCGCCGCTACCTCGACTCCCGGCCCGGCCGTGCGACCCCCGAGTCCGTGGCCCGCGCCGCCCGCCGTCCGATGGGCCGTCACCGCCCCACACCGGAGGGCCGGTTGGCCTTTCCGCGCAGGCACCCCAAGGTCGCGCTCGTGGGCGTGGGCCTGACCTCCCTCGCCCTGCTCGCGACCGTGCTCGCCACCAAGGGCTGGACCGAAGGGGACAACACGCCTGGCTCGCACGTCACTTGGGGCGCGCCCAGCGGCAGCTCGACCCGCCCGAGCCCTGTCGGCGCACCCTCGTCGGACGGTTCCGCGGCCTCCGCGTCGGCAGCCGGTGCCGACGGGGGAGTCGGGGGAGTCGTCCAGCAGGGCGTCCTGCGCGGCCTCGCCTCCGGCCTGTGCCTCGACATCCCGGGCGGCCAGGTGCGGTCCGGCGCCGCCGTCACCATGGCGGCGTGCTCGACCGCCGGGTCACAGCAGTGGTCGTACGACCAGGACGGTCTGCTGCGCAGCCTCACCGACCCGGGACTCTGCCTCGACGCCGACACCGACGCCCGCACGGTCACTCTGGCCGGCTGCCTGGTGCACGCGGGCGAGGTGCACTACGACCTGACGGTGCGTGGCGAGTTCCTGCTCCGCTGGAGCCAGGGGCTGGCCGTCGCTCCCGCGAGCGCGAAGGCCGGGGCGCGGGTCGTGGTGACGGACCGGGACGGGTCCGCCGGGCAGCGGTGGGCGCTGGAATCCGTGGCCGACGCGCGGGTGAAGCTGGGCGCCCCGAGCGGCAAGGGCGAGGTGGAGGGGAAGGGGACCGGGAAGGGGACGGAGAAGGGCGAAGTGCCGGGGAACGGCGCACCGGGCGCACCCCAGGGTGACGTCCCGCCGCCTCCCCTCTCGAACCTTCCGCAACAGGACCAGCCGCAGTACGCACCCCGCGCCGCGCAGGTCGCCTGCTGCGACGAGCCCGCGCCGGAACCCGGGCCGTCGGGCGGTGTCGGCGAGGCCGTGCAGCCGCTGACGACGGTCGTGGCGGCTGTCGCGGACACCGTCAACTCCCTCCTCCCCTCCCTTCGCTGAACCGCGGGGCCGCCCCGACCCGGGCGGCCCCGCACCCTTCTCACCCTTCGGTTCTTGTGGGCTCGCGGCCGATTCCTGTTCATGTCATTGACACGAGTCAGTGGCGGTCATAGTTTTCCCGCCGCGCCAGTGGTGCCAACGGGTCGTCAAGTCGGTGTTCGCACATGGCGAGTTCAGATACCGAACACGGACGGATACCGAAGACAGTCCGGGGCATCGAGACGCACCAGCGGTCCACAACGTCGTGCCCGCACACCGAAGGAGTGACGGCTCATGACCGACACCGTGTCCCGGCGATCCGCCCTGCGTCTGCTGGGCGGCGCGATCGCGGTCGCCAGCGCGGCCACCACCGGACTCGTCTCCCCGTCGCACGCGTACGCGCAGGCCAGACCCGAGGCGGGGGCCGGTCCCCGCGTCGAAGGTCTCCTGGCCAAGCTCACCCTCGACGAGAAGATCTCCCTCCTGCACGGCGCCACCGACCCGGCCTCGCTCGGCCAGGCCGGCTACATCCCCGGCGTCCCGCGCCTGAAGATCCCGCCGCTACGGCTCACCGACGGACCGGCCGGCGTCCGCGTCACCGCACACGCCACCGCCCTCCCGGCGCCCGTCCTGCTCGCCTCCGCCTTCGACCCCGAACTCGCCCGCCGCTACGGCCAGGTCGTGGGCCGGGAGGGTCGTGCCCTCGGCCAAGACGTCCTGCTGTCGCCGATGGTCAACCTCATCCGCACCCCGTACGCGGGCCGCAACTTCGAGACCCTCAGCGAGGATCCGCTGCTCGCCGGCGATCTGGTCGCCGCCGAGATCAAGGGCATCCAGGGCGAGGGACTCATCGCGACCGTCAAGCACTTCGCGATGAACAACCAGGAGAAGGACCGCGACTCCATCGACGTACGGGTCGACGAACAGACCATGCACGAGATCGAGTTGCGCGGTTTCGAGGCGGCCGTCGGCGCGGGCGCGGGCGCGGTGATGGGCGCGTACAACAAGGTCAACGGCACCTTCGCCTGCGAGAACAAGACCCTCCTCACCGACGTCCTGCGCGGTCAATGGGGCTTCGAGGGCTGGGTGATGACCGACTGGTTCGCCGCGCACAGCACCGTCGCCGCGATCACGGCCGGCCTCGACATGGAGATGCCGGACGGCACTTACTTCGGCGCGCCCCTCAAGTCGGCCGTACAGAACGGCAGTCTGCCCGAGCGGTACGTCGACCGCGCGGTGCGAAGGATTCTCGGCGTCATGGACCGGTTCGGGCTCCTCGACGGCAGCGTGCCGCCGCGCCCGGCCCGCGACGCGAAGGCGGGCGCCGCCGTAGCCCTGGAGGTCGCCAAGGCGGGCGCGACCCTGCTCCGCAACGAGAACCACACCCTCCCGCTGGCCAGTGGCGGCACCATCGCGGTGATCGGCCCGACCGGCACCCTGCCCTTCGTCAGCGGCGGCGGCAGCGCGCATGTCGTGCCGGACCGCGCGGACAGCCCGCTCGACGCGATCAGGGCGCGGGCCGGTTCCCGGACCCGGGTCACGTACGCGCTCGGCGAGGACCTGTTCGGCAAGGCCATCCCCGCCTCCTCCCTCACTCCGGCTTTCGACAGCGAGGGGCAGCGGGTGGACGCGGGCAAGACCTGGGAGTACGACGGCTCGCTCGCCGTGACCGAGTCCGACGAGTGGACGTTCGTCCTGCACTTCTCCTCGGCCCCGACCGCACGCCCCAAAGTCCTCCTGGACGGCGAGGAGTTGTTCCCCCTCGCGGCCGGATACGGCGAGTACTTCTCCGGCGGCCTGGTCTCGGTCGACCCCGACGGCCTCTCCGTCCGCCGCAAGACCCTCACCCTCGTCAAGGGCGCCCACACCCTGAAGATCACGGCCGAGGGCGGCGACGCCGGACTGCTGTTCCGGCTGCGGCGCATCACCGGCGGGACCCGCGCCCAGGACGTCGCCGAGGCGGTCACCTCCGCGCGCGCCGCCCGCGGTGTCGTCCTGTTCGCCTACGAGGACGCCACCGAGGGCCTCGACCGCACCACTCTCGAACTCCCGGGCAACCAGGCTGAGTTGATCGACGCGGTCACGGCCGCGAACCCGCGCACCACGGTGGTCCTCAACACCTCGTCGTCCACGTCGATGCCCTGGCTGGCCCGCACCGGCGCGGTCCTCCAGATGTACTACCCGGGCCAGGAGGGCGCCGCCGCCACGACCGCCGTCCTGTTCGGCGACTGCGACCCCGGCGGCCGCCTCACCCAGTCCTTCCCGGTCGACGACGCCCACCATCCGGTCGCCGGCGACCCCCACCGCTACCCCGGCGTGAACGGCGTCGAGGAGTACTCGGAGGGCATCCACGTCGGCTACCGCTGGTACGACGCGGAAGGCGTCCGGCCCCTCTACCCCTTCGGGCACGGACTCTCGTACACCTCCTTCTCCTACGAGGACGCTTCCGCGCGGTGGAACCGGCACGGGCTCGACGTGACCTTCACGGTCCGCAACACCGGCCGACGGGACGGTGTTGCGGTGCCGCAGGTGTACGTCGGCCGCTCACCGGAGCTCCAACTCGACCAGGCGGTAAGGGCGTTGGGCGGCTATCGGCGACTCGCGCTGCGGGGCGGGGAGCGGCGGCGGGTCACCGTGCATGTCGATGCGCGTACCTTGTCGTCGTGGGACGCGAAGCGGCACGCGTGGGTGCTCGGGAGCGGACGGCGGGCCGTGTGGGTGGGGGCCTCGGCGGGGGATCTGCGGGTGCGGACGAGTGTCGACGTGAAGTGAGCGGCGAAGGGCGCGATCCGCGAGGTAAGGTAAGCCTTACTTAATGTGGTGAAATCGTTGGAGGAATGCCCCGGCATTCCCCTGGAGGCCCTTATGGCGGACAACCCAAGCGCCCTGATCCTCACCCGGGTGCGGCTCGGTGCCGGTGGGCCGCTCGCCCGGGTGCGGGTGGCGGACGGCCGGATCACTCACGTCGTACCGGAGCCGGACGCGGGCTCGGGCGTCGAGGTCGGCGGTGGGCGCCAACTCGACCTGGACGGACGGGTGTTGCTGCCCGGGCTGTGGGACGCGCATGTCCATCTGGCGGAGTGGGCGAGCGCCCGGCACCGGCTAGACCTGGCCGGTACCGGGTCCGCTCGGGCCGTCTCCGACCTCGTCCGGGAGCGGGCCGGGGCGGCCGACGGCTCGGTGCTCTACGGGTACGGGTTCCGGGACGGGCTGTGGGCCGATGCCCCGCACAAGGCGCTGCTGGACGCGGTGTTGCCCGATCGGCCGGTCGCTCTGGTCAGTGCCGATCTGCATGCCGCGTGGCTCAACTCCGCCTGCCTCGCCCTCGTCGGGCGGGGCGACCACCCCACCGGCCTGATCCGGGAGCACGAGGCGCACGAGGTGCTGTCCGCCCTGCCCGCCGCGCCGGTCGACGTGGTCGACGGGTGGATCGAGGAGGCCTGCCGGGCCGCCGCCGCGCGCGGGGTCAGCGGTGTCATCGACTTCCAGTACGGCGACACGGTCGCGGACTGGGAACGGCGTTCGGCCCGGTTCCGGCCCGCCGTACGGGTGTCGGCCGCGGTGTATCCGAGCTACCTGGACGCCGCGATCAAACGCGGGCTGCGGACCGGGGCCGAGGTCGGCGCCGACGGGAGCCTGGTCCAGGTCGGGCCGCTGAAGCTCTTCACGGACGGTTCGCTCAACACCCGAACCGCCCTGTGCCGCGACCCCTACCCGGGACTTGAGGGCACGGACGGCGCCCACGGCATCGAGGAGACGGCGCCGGACGAGCTCGTACGGCTGATGCGGCATGCCGCCGCGCACGGCATCGAACCCGCCGTGCACGCCATCGGCGACCGCGCCAACACCGTTGCCCTGGACGCCTTCGAGGCGGTGCGCTGCCGCGGCCGGATCGAGCACGCGCAGTTGCTCAGCCCCCAAGACCTGCCGCGTTTCGCGCAGTTGGGGGTCACGGCGGGCGTGCAGCCCCGGCACGCGACGGACGACCGCGACGTGGCCGACCGGCACTGGGCCGGACGCACCGAACGCGCCTTCCCCTACGGCGACCTGCTCGCCGCCGGCGCCCGGCTGGAGTTCGGCTCGGACGCCCCGGTCTCGCCGCTCGACCCCTGGCTGGCCATCGCGTCCGCCGTCAACCGCACCGACGACGAACGCCCCGCCTGGCACCCTGAGCAACGCCTGTCCGTCCCGGACGCGTTGGTCGCCGCGGCCCGCGGACGCCGGCTCATCAGGGTCGGTGACCCGGCCGACCTGGTGGTCGTCGACGCGGACCCGCTGGACGCCGACCCGGACACCCTGCGCGCGATGCCCGTGCACGCCACGATGGCCAACGGCCGCTGGAGCCACGGGCCTTACTGAGCCGGTCGGATCCCGTGTTCTCCAACCGACGACGTAACCCCGCGACACAACCCCACGACGTCTCTCCACGACATCCGACGAGCGGTGAGAGGCCGACGCGTATGCCGTCGTCCGACATGGTCCCGTACGTCATGCCCGGTTCCGCCGTGCTGCCCCCGGACCGGACGGGCTGGGCCATCGACCCGGGCCGCGCGGCGCTGGTGGTCCTGAACGTGCAGAACCACTTCCTGCACGTCCTGCGGGAGTCCTCCGCGCCGGTCGGCGAACTCCCCTCCGGAGTCGGCCTGTTGACGGAGTCCGCGCGGGCCGCGGGGATTCCCGTCCTCTACACCCTCAAGACCGCCGAGCGGGAACCGGACGGCCGGGAGACCGGCTTCGGGCATCCGCGCCTGCCCGGCGGCGAGGACTCCCGTGACGTCGTGGACGCGATCCGCCCTGAGGTCGGCGACAGTGTGCTGGTCGCGAAGCGGTTCAGTGCCTTCGCCGGTACCCGACTGCGGCGCAGACTCGCGGAGTTGGGGCGCGACCAGCCGGTGATCGTCGGGGTGTTCGCCCGCACCCAGGTGCTGCTGACGGCGGCCGACGCCTGGATGCAGGACATGGAACCGTTCGTCGTCGCGGACGCGGTGGCCGACCGGGCGCCCGACGACCACCGGATGGCCGTGGACTGGATCGCGGCGACCTGCGGGGCGGTCAGGACCGTGCGGCGTGGCGGACGTGTTCGGCGGACCCGGTCCCGGCACCGTGGAGAGAGCGGGCCTCCAACACCGCTGATGTGACCGGGGTTTGATCCGCGGCGAGCAGTAGGGCCCCCTCCCCGGCGACCGGCCTGGGCTGCGCCCTCCGCGCATAGAACCCTGCCCCGGACGTGCAAAACCCCGCCCTGGCACGGAAAAGCCCCGGGCCCGGAAGGGACCGTACCCTCCGGGCCCGGGGAGTCGGGGTGGCGTCAGACGGGCAACTTCGCCGTCTGTACCGACCGGTGGATCTCCTCCGCCCGCACCGCGACCGTCGACAGCAGCGTGCTGGTCAGGCCGTGCGTGTGCTCGGTGCCGCCCTGGAGGTAGAGGCCCGCGGTGACTTCGGGGACCGTCTCGACCCGGTGGTCGCGGCCCACGCGGATCTCGTCGCCGTCGTCCCTCAGGCAGAGCTTCGCCGCCTCGCCGAGCAGTGAACTCAGGTCACGGGGACGGTAACCGGTGGCGAGCACCAGCACATCCGCGGGCAGCACCTGCTTCTCGCCGGTGGGCAGGAACTCCACGGCGACGTCGAGACCGCCGTCCGTCGCGGGGTCGACGGCGCGGATCCGGGAGACGTTGAGGAAGCGCAGCCGCTCCCGACCGGCCACCTTCTCCCGGTACGCGGTGGCGTACAGGGCCTCGATCAACTCCATGTCGACCACGGAGTAGTTGGTCGAGCGGTGGTAGTCGATGAGTGACTGCTTGACCTCGGACGGGGCCGAGAAGTAGACGTCCACCGCCTCCGGGTCGAAGATGCGGTTCGCGAACGGGCTGTCGTCGGCCGGGGTGTAGCCGTATTTGGCGAACACCGAGCACACCTCGGCGTCCGGGAAGGTGCGGTGCAGATAGTCCACCGCCTCGGCGGCGCTCTGTCCGGCGCCGAGCACCACGGCCCGCCGCACGGGCCTGCCCTCGTCGGCGAGTCGGGTCGCGCGGGGGATCAACTCGCTGTTGTGCCAGATGCGTTCGGCCAGTTCGAGACCCGGCGGCACGTGCGGCTCAAGTCCCATCGCGACGCTGATGTTGCGCGCCCGGCGGGTGATGGCCGTACCGGAACCTGAAGGATTGTGGCTGGTGACGTCGAAGGAGGCGATCTCGCCGTCGTCGCCGCGCACCGGGTCGACGGCGATGACCTCGCTGCCGTAGGAGACCAGGTGGGAGACCCGTTCGGCCGCCCACTCGAAGTACTCGTGGAACTCGACGCGCAGCGGGAACAGCGTCTTCTGGTTCAGGAAGTCGATCAGTCTGCCCTGCTCGCGCAGGAAGCAGAGGAAGCTGTAGTCGCTGGTCGGATTCCGCAGCGTGACCAGGTCCTTGAGGAACGACACCTGCATCGTGGCGTCGTCGATCAGCATGCCCCGGTGCCAGCCGAAGCGCGGCTGGCGTTCCAGGAACAGGGCGCCCAGACGGCTGTCTGCCGGAAGGCTCTTGTTGTGCTCCTCAACCGCTATGGACAGAGCGAGATTTGACGGACCGAATCCGATTCCGAGTATGTCGTGGACCACTTCGGAATCCAGTAGCGGTGACTTCACCATGGCATCGCCTCCCTCAGGCAGCCCAATGCTAGATAAGGTAAGGCTTACCTTGCAATGAGTCGTTGAAGGGAAGGACCGTCATGCGGGTCGTCATGCTCGGCTATCAGACCTGGGGTCACCGCACGCTGCAGGCGTTGCTGGACTCCGACCACGAGGTCGTGTCCGTCGTCACCCACCCGAAAAGTGAGCATGCCTACGAGAAGATCTGGGACGACAGCGTCGCCGAACTCGCCGAGAAGAACGACGTCCCCGTCCTGCTGCGCAACCGCCCCGACGACGCCGAACTCCTCGACGCCGTACGGGAAGCACGGCCGGACATCATCGTCGCCAACAACTGGCGGACCTGGCTGCCCCCGGAGCTGTTCGACCTCCCGCCGCACGGCACCCTCAACATCCACGACTCGCTGCTGCCGTCGTACGCGGGCTTCTCGCCGATCATCTGGGCGCTCCTGAACGACGAGCCGCGCGTCGGCGTCACCGCGCACCGCATGAACGGCGAACTCGACGCCGGGGACGTCCTGATCCAGCGCTCGGTACCGGTCGGGCCCACCGACACGGCGACCGACTTGTTCCACCGGACCGTCGACCTCATCGCGCCCATCGTGCGCGAGTCGCTCGACCTGATCGCCTCCGGCCGCGACGCCGGCCAGTGGGTCCCGCAGGACCGCAGCCGCGCCAGCTTCTTCCACAAGCGCTCGGCCGAGGACAGCCGTATCGACTGGAGTTGGCCCGCGGAACGCCTGGAGCGCCTCGTCCGGGCCCAGTCGGACCCGTATCCGAACGCCTACGCCTTCCATCGCGGTGAGCGGCTGAGGATCGTCTCGGCGGCCGTCTCCGAGGGACGCTACGGAGGCACCCCGGGCCGGATCTTCATCCGCGAGGGCGACGGCGTGGTCATAGTGGCGGGCGCCGAAGCCCATACCGGGCGCGGTCGGGGGCTGTTGGTGCGCCGGGTGCGCACGGACGACGGCACCGAGTACGCGGCCGGTGACTACTTCCGCACCATGGGCGGGTACTTGGCGTCCCGGCCCTGATGTCCCGCTTCTGAACGACCGGGCCCCCGCCCGCACCGGCGGGGGACTCAGCGGGTCGAAACGGCGTCCTCGGTACGGGAGTTGCCGTCGTGGTGGTGCCGCCCCAGCGGGATCACCAACGGCGTGCCGCTGACCGGGTCGGGCGTGATCCGGCAGCGCAGGTCGAAGACGTTCTCGACGGTTGCCTCGGTGACCACGTCGGCGGGTGCGCCCTCGGCGACGATGCGGCCGGCCTTCATGGCGATGACGTGATCGGCGTACCGGCAGGCCTGGTTGAGGTCGTGCAGGACCATGACGATCGTGCGGCCCTCGCGCCGGTTGAGGTCCGTGATCAGGTCGAGTACGTCGATCTGGTGGGCGAGGTCGAGATAGGTGGTCGGCTCGTCGAGGAGCAGGACCGGGGTGCCCTGGGCGACGGCCATGGCGATCCACGCGCGTTGCCGCTGGCCGCCGGAGAGTTCGTCGACCGGGCGCTCGGCGAGGTCGGTGAGGCTGGTCGCCTCAAGGGCCGCGTGTACGGCCTCCTCGTCGGCCGCCGACCACTGCCGCCACCAGGTCTGGTGCGGGGAACGGCCCCGGCCGACCAGGTCGAGCACGGTCAGGCCCTCCGGCGCCACCGGCGTCTGCGGCAAGATGCCCAGTTTGCGGGCGAGTTCACGGGTGGGGACGGAGCGCAGCGCGACGCCGTCCAGCTCCACGACCCCCTGACGCGGGGCCAGTAGCCGGGCGAGCGCCCGCAACAGGGTCGATTTCCCACAGGCGTTGGCGCCGACGATGGCCGTGATCCGGCCGGTCGGCACGGTCAGGTTCAGGTTCTCGACCACGGGCCGTCCGTCGTAGGCGAGATGAAGATCACGTGCCCGCAACTCGGGCCCCGGGGCCGGTGCTTCGGATGTCCGCGGGGTGCGCGGGTCAGTGGTCGACATGCGATCAGCCTCCAGAGCCCGCGCGGTTGGCGCGGATGAGCAGCCACAGCAGGACCGGCGCGCCGAGGGCGCCGGTGACGATCCCGACCGGAAGTTCCGTCCCCGGGATCGCCTCGCGGGCGAGGAGGTCGGAGCCGAGGACGACGAGCGCGCCGGTGAGACCGGAGACGAGCGGGGGCGGCGACGAGGTACCCGCCAGCCGCTGGGCGATCTGCGGGCAGGCCAGCGCGACGAACGCCACCGGACCGGCCGCCGCCGTACCGAAAGCGACGAGGCCCACCCCGGCCAACAGCAGGGCCAGCCGGACGGGTTGGACGGGGGTGCCGAGTCCGGCGGCCACGTCGTCGCCGAGCATCAGCGTGCGCATCCAGCGGCCCATGCCCAGCGTGATCGGCAGCAGTACGGCCAGGGCGATGGCCAGGGAGTCCACCTGGTTCCAGGTCCGGCCGTTGAGGTTGCCGACCAGCCAGCCGAGCGCCGCCTCCGCCTCGAACCGACTGCCGCGCGCCACAAGGAAGTTGGTCGCGCTGGAGCAGATCCAGGACACCCCGATGCCGACGAGGATGATGCGGTATCCGGTGGCCCCGCCCTTCCACGCCAGCACGTACACGAGCAGCGCGGTGGCCAGTGCGCCGAGCAACCCCAGCGTGGACAGCCCGAGTCCGCCGGTCCAGCCGAGAACCACCGCCGCCACCACGGCAGTTCCGGCGCCTTCGGTGAGTCCGATCATGTCGGGGCTGGCCAGTGGGTTGCGGGTCATCGTCTGGAACACGGCCCCGGAGACCCCGAACGCGACTCCGACCAGCAGCCCGACGAGGGCGCGAGGCAGCCGTAGATCCTGGACGACGATGACCGTGCCCGGGTCGCCGGAGCCCCACAGGGCCCGGATGACGTCGGTGAAGGCGACGGGATAGTCGCCGATGGTCAGGCCCCAGCAGAACAGCAGGAACGCGCCGAGCGCTACACCAACTCCCGTGAGCAGCAGGCGCGGACGCAGTACGCCGGACACCGGGGGCACGGTCAGCCGGAACGGCCGGTCGGCGAGGGCGGCACGCGGGGGAGCGGCAACGGGTGTGGGCACGGTCATACCTCCGCGAGCTTCCGGCGGCGGACCAGGACGATGAAGAACGGGCCGCCGAGGAAGGCGACGAGGACACCGGCCTGGATCTCGGTCGGGCGGTCCACCATCCGGCCCAGGATGTCGGCGGACAGCAGCAGGAGGGGCGCCAGCGCGGCCGAGAGCGGCAGCAGCCAGCGGTAGTCGGGGCCGATCCCGGCGTACTGCGCGAGCACGCGCGCGATGTGCGGGACGACCAGGCCGAGGAAGACCACGGGACCGATGACGGCGACCGACGCGCCGGTCAACAGCACCACGGCGGTGACCCCTTGGAGCCGCACCAGACCCAGCCGCCGTCCCAGGGAGGCGGCCACGTCGTCGCCGAGGGCCATGCTGTTGAGGGCGGGCGCGCAGGCCAGCGCCAGGATCGCGCCCACGACGAGGAACGGCAGGATGCGCACCAGTTCGCCGGAGTCCTGGTCGGCGAGGGTGCCGGCCGACCAGAAGCGGTAACGGTCGAGCGCGTCCTGATCGGTGAGGACGATGGCGCTGGTGAACGACTGGAGCAGCGAGGTGATGGCGACCCCGGCGAGCGCCAACTTGACCGGTGTGGCCCCGGACCGGCCCATCCGCCCCAGGAAGAAGACCACGACGCTCGCGACGAGCGCCCCGCCGAACGCGAACCACACGTAGCCGTACAGCGAGGCCACCCCGAACACCCCGACCGCCACGACGATCGCGAACGACGCTCCCGCGCTCACCCCGAGAATTCCCGGGTCCGCGAGGGGATTTCGGGTCAGGGCCTGCATCAGCGCACCGGACAGACCGAGCGCGGCGCCCGTCGTCAGACCGAGCAGCGTGCGGGGCACGCGCACCGACCAGATGACGTTGTCGACGAGACGGCTGGGCGGATGCCCGAGCACCGAGCGCACGACCTGGTCGAGCGGGACGCTGAGCGCGCCGAGAGCGACCGACAGCAGGGACAGCAGGACGAGGAGGGCGACGATCACCGTCACCAGCACCGTGGTGCGAAGCCTTCTGCCTGAAGCCACGTGCCGGTCTCCATGTCGTCTTCCGGGTCATCTTCCGTGCTCTGGAGCCCTGTTGGCGGACCACCGGACAGCCCGGCCAGCAGCTTAGGTGAGCATAACCTCAGTGGCTGTGACATGGGCCTGTGGTTCCGGGGGAGGTCTATCAAGTAAGGCAATGCTTACCTTACTATGCGAGCGGTCGCGGCTCCGCTGAGCCGTTCCATACGCATGGGGAGGCACGGGCAGCTGTGGCGGGCAACACGCTTTCTTCCGCACGGGCAACGGAGACGAACGACTTCTGGCGACGGCGGTTCGCGTCACCGGTACCGGAGACGTCCCTGCCGCTGGACTTCCCCCGTCCGCCGCGCCAGGACGGCACGGCGCCCCGCGCACGACGCGCGACCGTCCTCGCCGTGACAGCCGACGAGGCCACCCAACTGACCGCCTTCGTCGCCCTGTTGCACCGCTACGGCGGCACCACGGCCACCGAGACGGCGGTGGCCCACGAAGGCCTCCCGCTCCGCGTCACGATCGACGGCGACACCCCGTTCGCCCAACTCCGCGACCAGATCACGGCCGTTCGCGCGGAGGCCGCCGCCCACCACCTCCCGACCACCGATCTGCTACGGCTGCTCGCCCCCGAACCCTTCCGCGGCGGCGGCCTGTTGTGCGCCACGGGCTTCGGCCCCGCCCCCTGGGACGAGACCGGCCCACTGGACCTGGCCCTCACGGTGACCGACGGCGAGGTGTCGGCCGACTACCGCACCGACCTCTTCTCGCCCGCCACGGTCGACCTGATCCTCGGCCACTACGGAACCCTCCTCGCCGACGCCGTCGCCCGCCCGGACACCCCGGTCGCCGACCTCGAACTCCTCGGCGCGGACGAACGGCACCGCATCCTGCGCGGCTGGAACGACACCGAGCACGACGTCTCCGCGCTCACCTGGCCCCGCATGTTCGCCGACCAGGTCGCCGCCCGCCCGCACGAGATCGCCCTCATCCACGAGGACGTCCGTCTCACCTACGCCGAACTCGACGCCCGCTCCTCGAAGTTGGCGCACGCCCTGGTGGCCCGGGGTGCCGGTCCCGAGCAGGTCGTGGCGCTCGCCGTACCGCGCTCGGCCGACATGATCGTCGCCGAGGTCGCCGTCCTGAAGTCGGGCGCCGCCTATCTGCCGGTCGACACCGACTACCCGGCCGACCGCATCGCGTACATGCTCGCCGACGCCCGCCCGGTCTGCCTCGTCACCACCGCCGAGATCGCCCCCGACCTCCCGCCGGACCTCGACCCACTCGTCCTCGACGCCCCGGAGACGGTCGCCGAGCTGACCGCGTACCCGTCCCAAGGCCCGTCCACCGCTGACGAGTTGACGACCGCGCACGCGGCCTACGTCATCTACACGTCCGGCTCCACGGGCCGCCCCAAGGGCACGGTCCTTTCCCACGCGGGCGTCGCGAAACTGGTCGCCACCCAGAAGGAACGCTTCGGCATCGGCCCGCACAGCCGGGTCCTGCAGTTCGCCTCGCCCAGCTTCGACGTCGCGTTCTGGGACCTCTGCCTCGGCCTGCTCTCCGGCGGCCGCCTGGTCGTCGTCCCCGCCGACCGCCGCGTCCCCGGCGCCCCCCTCGCGGACTACGCCGACGAGCACGGCATCACCTTCATGATCCTGCCGCCGGCCCTGCTCGCCGCCATGCCCGAGGACGTCCAACTCCCGCCCAAGGCAACCCTGTTGGCGGGCACGGAACGCGTCTCGCCCGAGCTGGTCGGCCGGTACGCGCGCGGCCGGATGATGTTCAACGCCTACGGCCCGACCGAGGCCACCACCAACTCCACCCTCGGTCTGTGCGACCCGGACACCCCGGCCGGCACCATCGTGCCCATCGGCATCCCCGACCCCGGCACCCGCGCATACGTCCTCGACGACCGACTGCGCCCTGTCCCCGCCGGTGTCACGGGAGAGCTCTACCTCGGCGGCGCCGGCCTGGCCCGCGGCTACCTCGGCCGCCCCGCCCTCACCGCCGAACGCTTCGTCGCCGCCCCCGCCGACATGACCGCCGCACCCGGCGAACGCCTTTACCGCACCGGCGACTTGGTCCGCTGGAAGGCGGACGGCCGCCTGGAGTTCCACGGCCGCGTCGACACCCAGGTCAAGATCCGCGGCTTCCGCATCGAGCCCGGCGAGATCGAGTCCGTCCTGCGCTCCCACCCGTCCGTCGACCAGGCCGCCGTCGTCGTCCGCGAGAACCGCCCCGGCGAACGCCGCCTCGCCGCCTACGTCGTGCCCTCGCTGGACGCCGAGCCGAGTCCCGACGAGGGGGTGGCCGAATGGAAGGACCTGCACGAACTCCTCTACTCCGCCGCCGGATCGGACGGATTCGAGGAGAACTTCGCCGGCTGGAACAGCATGTACGACGGGCTGCCCATCCCGCTCGCCGACATGCGCGAGTGGCGCGAGGCCACCCTCGACCGCATCCGCGCGCTACGACCCCGGCGGGTGCTGGAAATCGGTGTCGGTTCAGGCCTGTTGCTGTCACGGCTCGCCTCCGACTGCGACGAGTACTGGGGCACCGACCTCTCCGAGGAAGCCGTACGCGCCCTGGACGCCCAGGTGTCCGGCGTCCCCGAACTCGCCGACCGCGTCACCCTGTTGGCCCGCCCCGCACACGACCTCACCGGACTGCCCGAGGGCCACTTCGACACGATCGTCGTGAACTCCGTCATCCAGTACTTCCCCGGTGGGGACTACCTCACGGGCGTACTGCGTGACGCGGCCGCCCTTCTCGCCCCCGGCGGCGCGGTGTTCGTCGGCGACGTACGCAACCTGCGACTGCTCCGCACCCTGAGCGCGGCCGTCGAGAGCGGACGGGTACGGGACGAGGGAGACGAGACGGGCGCGGACAAGGAGGCATTGCGCGCCGCCGTGGACCGGGCGGTCGCCTGGGAGGGCGAACTCCTCGTCGACCCGGACTACTTCACGAGCCTCGACGGCCTCAGCGCCGACATCCGCGTCAAGCGTGGCACGCACCACAACGAACTCACCCGCTATCGCTACGACGTTGTTCTTCGACCCCAGCTGGATGCCTCCGAGGAGATCCCCGAGTCGCCCTGGCCCGCGCTCGGTTCGGTCCAGGCGCTGGACGAGCTGCTCGCCGGCCGTCCGGACCGGTTGCGGATCACCGGTATCCCCAACTCCCGCCTCGCCGACGACCTCGCCGCGCTCGGCGCCCTCGACGACAGCAGCAGGCCGGCCGCCGGGTCGTACGGTGTCGATCCGGAGGCCCTGTACGAGGTCGCCGCGCGGCACGGCTACGAGGTGGCACTGACCTGGAACGGGGGTGCGGAGGATGGCAGTTTGGACGCCGTGTTCGCGCCCGAGGGGGACGGGCGGGCGCCAGTCCACTACCGCCCCGGCGGCGGTCACCCGCTCACCAACCGCCCCGCCCCCTTCCGCAACGTCAACGCCCTGATGTCGACCCTGCGGACACACGCCACCGAATACCTGCCCGACTACATGGTCCCGGCCGCGTTCGTGCCGCTGGACCGGCTGCCCGTCACCCCCAGCGGCAAGCTCGACGCCGCCGCGCTGCCCGTCCCGGACCTCACCCGCCTGCTGAGCGCGGGCCGGGCGCCCGAGACGGCCCGCGAGCAACTGCTGTGCGACCTGTACGCACGGGCGCTCAAGGCGCCCTCGGTCGGCGTCGACGACGACTTCTTCGCACTCGGCGGCGACAGCATCGTCGCCGTCCAACTCCTCATCCTGGCCCGCCGCGCAGGCCTGGAACTCACCCCGCGCGACGTCTTCCGCCACCGTACGGTCGCCGAACTCGCCACGGTCGCCCGCACCGGTACGGCCGACCTCACGGAGAACACCCCGTGGCAGGCGCCGCTGAGCGATGACGAACTCGCGGCTGCGCAGGGCGAGTTCCCCGTCACCGTCGAGGAGGTACTGCCTCTCGGCCCGCTCCAGGAGGGCTTCTTCTTCCACGCGCTGGTGGACGGCGCCGAACTCGACGCGTATGTCGTCCAGCAGGTCATCGAGCTGTCCGGACCGGTCGACGGCACCCTGCTGCGCGAGGCCGCCCAACGGCTCGTCGACCGGCACGCCCCGCTGCGTGCCTGCTTCCGTCAGACGCCCGACGGCCGCCCGGTCCAGCTCATCGCGTCCGGCCTCGAACTGCCCTGGCACGAGGTCGACTTGTCCGCGCAGGACGACACCACGGTCCGCCGCGCCCTCGCCGAGGCAGTCGCCGCCGACGAACGCGCCCACCGCTTCGACCTCGCCCGCCCGCCGCTGATCCGGTGCGCCCTCATCCGCTTCGGTGAGGACCGCAGCCGCCTCGTCCTGACGTTCCATCACATCGTCGCGGACGGCTGGTCCTTGCCGGTCCTGCACCGCGAACTCCTCGCCCTCTACGGCGAGAACCCGACGCCCCTTCCTGAAGTCGCCCCGTACCGCGGCTATCTCCGCCGCATCGCCGGCGCCGACCGCGAGGCGGCCCGTGCCGCTTGGAGCGCCGCGCTTGCCGGGGTCGACGAGCCCACCCGACTGGTGGAGACCCCGGCGCCCGCCGGACCGGTCGAACCCGCCCAGATCCGCGCCGAGTTGACCGAGCGGGTCACCTCCCGGCTCGCCGCCCGTGCCCGGGAGCGCGGAGTCACCCTCGGCACGCTCGTCCAGGGCGCCTGGGGTCTGCTCGTCGGTCGTGTGACGGGCCGCGAGGACGTGCTGTTCGGCACCACGGTCGCCGGACGTGACGCCGCGGTCGACGGCATCGAGTCGATGATCGGCCTGTTCATCAACACCCTGCCCACCCGCCTGCGTTGGGCTCCGAGGGACACCCTGGGCGGCCTTCTCGACCGGCTCCAGGACGAGCAGAGCGCGCTTCTCGACCACCAGCACCTCGGCCTCGCCGACATCCAGCGCGCCACCGGGCACGCGGGCGACGGTGAACTCTTCGACACCCTCGTGGTGTTCGAGAACTACCCCGGTGGCGAGGGCGCCACGGGCATCACCGACCCCACCGGCACGATCGCCGTCGCCGGACATGCCTTCCACGATGCCGTGCACTACCCGCTGGCCCTCATCGTCAAGCCCGGCCGCCGCCTCGACCTGCGCCTCAAGCACCACGCCCGGCGCCTCGACGCCGACGCCGTGCAGTCCCTCGCCGACCGGCTCACCCTCATCCTGCACGCGATCGCGGACGACCCCGGCGCCCGCGTCGCGGACCTTGACCTGCTGACCCCGGAGGAGTTGGCGGACGCGCATCCGGCGGGGGAGACCCGGCCGGTTCCGGCCACCACGCTCGCCGCCGCGTTCGGCGCGCAGGTCGCGCGCACTCCGGACGCGACGGCTGTCGTCCACGACGGCACGACCACGCTCACCTATGCCGAACTGGACGCGCGAGCCGAGGAGTTGGCAGCGAGGCTGCGGGCCAAGGGCGCGGGCCGGGAGCGGTTCGTCGCCGTCGCCGTACCCCGCTCGGCGGAGCTGATGGTGGCGCTGCTGGGTGTCCTGAAGTCGGGGGCCGCCTATCTGCCCCTCGACCTGGACTATCCGGCGGAGCGGCTCGCGTACATGCTGGCCGACTCGGGGGCGACGACGGTCGTCACGACGGAACGGGACGCGCACCGGCTGCCGTCGGCCGAAGGCCTGGATGTGCTGCGCGTGGACGCGGAGGGCGAAGAGGCCCTGTTCGGCGGAGTTCCCGACCCCGCCCGCCCCGACGACCCCGCCTACCTCATCTACACCTCCGGCTTCACCGGCCGCCCCAAGGGTGTCGTCGTCACCCACCGCGCCATCGGCAACCGACTCGCCTGGATGCAGGGCGAGTACGAACTCACCGCCGACGACCGGGTGTTGCAGAAGACGCCGTCCAGCTTCGACGTGAGCGTGTGGGAGTTCTTCTGGGCGCTGTGCGAGGGCGCCGCAGTCGTCCTCGCCTCCCCCGACGGACACCGCGACCCCGCCTATCTGTCCCGCCTGATCCGGTCCGAGGGCGTCACGACGACGCACTTCGTGCCGTCGATGCTGGAGGCATTCCTCGCCTCCGACGAGGTCACCGCCGACCCCGCCTGGGCGGGCAGCCTGCGCCGCGTGTTCAGCAGCGGCGAGGCCCTGTCCGGGTCCGCCGCCCGCCGCTGGCACGAACTGACCG
The DNA here is from genome assembly GCF_043200035.1 of Streptomyces sp. NPDC048504. Lineage (NCBI taxonomy): Bacteria > Bacillati > Actinomycetota > Actinomycetes > Kitasatosporales > Streptomycetaceae > Streptomyces > Streptomyces sp. NPDC048504. The sequence continues at coordinate 509,376 of NZ_JBICXA010000004.1, read as the reverse complement.
GCGTCCCGTTGCACAACCTCTACGGCCCCACCGAGGCTGCCGTGGACGTGAGTCACCACGCCTACGACGGCTCGCCCGACACCACCGTGCCGATCGGCCGACCCGTGTGGAACACCGGCCTGCGCGTGCTCGATTCGTGCCTGCGCCCGGTGCCGGACGGCGTCCCCGGCGAGCTGTACCTCACCGGTGTCCAGCTGGCCCGCGGCTACCACCGACGCCCCGCACTCACCGCCGACCGCTTCGTCGCCGACCCGTACGCCACCGAACCCGGCGCCCGCATGTACCGCACCGGCGACCTGGTACGCCGACGCCCCGACGGCGCGATCGACTACCTCGGCCGCACCGACCGCCAGGTCAAACTCCGCGGCAACCGGGTCGAACTCGGCGAGATCGAGGCCAAGTTGACGCGAGTGCGGGGTGTGGCGCGGGGCGCGGTGGTCATCCGCGACCAGCGGCTCGTCGCCTACGCGGTGCCGGTATTCGGAGCCTCGCTCGACCCCGCCGACCTGCGCGCGGCCCTCGCGGACACGCTCCCCGCGCCCCTGGTCCCGGAGGCGTACGTCGTCCTCGACGACCTCCCGCTCACCCCGAGCGGCAAGCTGGACCAGGCCGCACTGCCCGCCCCCGAGGCAGAGCGTGCCGAACGCCGTTCGCCCGCAGGGCCGTTGGAGCGACGGCTCACCGAGATCTTCGCGGCCGTCCTCGGCATCGAGGACGCGGGACCGGACGACGACTTCTTCCGCCTCGGCGGCGACAGCATCAGCTCCATCGGCGTCGCCAGCCGGGCCCGCGCGGCCGGCCTGGACCTGAACCCGCGCGACGTGTTCACCCACCGCACCCCGGCCGCCCTCGCGGCGGCAGCCGGCATCGCAACGGCCATGCCGAACCCCCGAGTTGAGGCATTCACCCTCACTGAGACCGAGCACACCCGCATCCGCGCCGTCGCCGCCCCGGCGGAGGTCGCCGACGTATGGCCGCTGGCCCCTCTCCAAGAAGGCCTGTTCTTCCACTCGGCGTACGACGAGGGCGCGTTGGACGTCTACACCGTCCACGAGACCTTCGACTTCGCGACCCGCCTCGACACCACCCGGCTGCGCGCGGCCGTCCGCACCCTCCTCGACCGCAACCCCGGCCTGCGCGCGGGCTTCACCAGCGACGGCCTCGACCAGCCGGTGCAGTTCATCGTCGAGGACCCGGACATCCCCCTCGAAGAGGTCGACCTCTCCCTCCTCCCCGTCGCCGAACAGGACGTACTCCTACGGGAGTTGACGGACGCCGAACGCAACCGCCGCTTCGACCTCTCCGCACCCCCGCTCTTCCGCCTGCTCCTGCTCCGCCTCGGCACGGAACGCGGCGACCGCCTCGTCATCGGCCGCCATCTGATCCTCTGGGACGGCTGGTCGGCATGGCTGTTCCTCGACGAACTGTTCGCGCTCTACGAGACGGGCGGCGACGCCAATTCCCTGCCCGTACCCGGCAGTTACCGCGACTACCTGACCTGGCTCGATGAGCAGGACGACTCGGTCGCCACGGCCGCCTGGCGCACCGCGCTCGCCGGTCTCGACGAGCCGACGCTGCTCGCGCCCACCGCCACCGACGGTCTCGAACCGGTCATCCCCGCCCAGCTCGACACCATCCTCCCCGCTGAACTCGGCGACCGGCTGCGCGAGTTGGCCCCTGCCCACGGCCTGACCCTCAACACGATCCTCAACGCGGCCTGGGGACTCACCCTCGCCTCCGCGACCGGCCGCGCCGACGTCGTGTTCGGTACGACCGTCGCCGGCCGGCCGAGCGAGGTCCCGGACGTCGGCAACATCATCGGCCTGTTCCTCAACACGGTCCCGACCCGTATCGCCCTCGACCCCGCCGAGCCGGTCCTCGACCTGCTCCGCCGCATCCAGGGCGAACGCCTTGACCTCATGCCGTACGAGCACTTGAGCCTCGGCGTGCTCCAGGCCGAGACCGGCCACCGCAAGCTCTTCGACACGCTGTTCGTGCTGCGGAACAGCGACACCGAGGAGCGGCTGGCGGACCTGAAGACCCGGCACGGCGCCACGGCCGTCGCCAACGTCGACGCCACGCACTACCCGGCCAACCTCGTCATCACCCCCGGCCGCGAGATCGCCGTCACCCTCACCCACCGCCCCGACCTCGTCCCGACCGACCGCGCCCAGGCCCTCCTCGACCGCTTCGCGCTCCTCGTCGACCGCCTCACCGCCGACCTCACGGCACCGGTCGGCTCCCTCGACCCGCTCCTGCCCGCCGAACACGAGGCGCTGCGGCGGGAGTCGGCCGCCAGCCGTGTCCCGGATCCCGAGGACACCATCGCCGACCTGCTGGCCGCGCAGGCCGAACGCACCCCGGACGAACGGGCCCTCGTCTTCGGCGAGCGCGGCATGACGTACGCCGAACTCGACGCCGCCGTCAACCGGATGGCCCGCCTGCTGATCGACCGGGGCGCCGGCCCCGAGAAGGTCGTCGCCCTCGCCCTGCCGCGCTCCCTCGACATGGTGGTCGCCCTCTTCGCGGTCCTGCGCACCGGAGCGGCCTACCTCCCCCTGGAGTTGGACCACCCGGCCGACCGCCTCTCCCTGATGCTGGCCGACGCCCGCCCTCTCCTGCTGCTCAGCACCACGGCCGTATCGGCCACGCTGGACGGCGAGATGACCCGCGTCCTGCTCGACGACCCCGAAACCAAGGGGGAGTTGGCGGGTCAGTCGGATGCTCCGGTCCGGCGGCGCTTCAGCCTCGAACACCCCGCCTACGTCATCTACACCTCCGGCTCCACCGGCCGCCCCAAGGGTGTCGTCACCCCCTACCGGGGCCTGACGAACATGCAGTTGAACCACCAGAAGGAGATCTTCGAGCCCGCCATCGCCTCCGCCGGCGGGCGGCGCCTGCGCATCGCGCACACCGTGTCCTTCGCCTTCGACATGTCGTGGGAGGAACTGCTCTGGCTGGTCGAAGGCCACGAAGTGCACGTCTGCGACGAGGAGTTGAGGCGTGACGCCGAGGCGCTGGTCGCCTACTGCGAGCAGCACCGCGTCGACGTCGTCAACGTCACGCCCACGTATGCGCGGCTGTTGATCGAGCAGGGCCTGCTGGAAGGCCACGTCCCACCACTCGTACTCCTCGGCGGTGAGGCCGTCCCGGAGATTGTGTGGACGGCACTGCGCGACACCGAGGGCACGTACGGCTACAACCTCTACGGGCCGACCGAGTACACCATCAACACCCTCGGCGGCGGCACCCTCGACAGCGACACCCCGACCGTCGGCAAGCCCATCCGCGGCACCCGCGCCCACATCCTCGACGCCTGGCTGCGTCCGGTGCCCGACGGTGTCTCCGGCGAGCTGTACATCGCCGGAATCGGCCTGGCCCGCGGCTACTTGGGCCGTCCCGCGCTGACCGCCGAACGCTTCGTCGCCGACCCGTTCGGCGAGCCCGGCGAACGCATGTACCGCACCGGCGATTTGGTGCGCCGCAACCCCGACGGCAACCTCGACTTCCTCGGCCGCACCGACGACCAGGTCAAGATCCGCGGCTATCGCATCGAACCCGGCGAGATCGAAACCGCCCTCAGCCGCCACCCGTTGGTCGCCCAGGCCGCCGTCGTCGTCCGCGACGAACGCCTCGTCGGCTACGTCGTCCCCTCCGGCGCCGACTCGGCCGAACGCACCGCCGCCGAGGCCGCGCAGGTGGGGGAGTGGCAGGAGATCTACTCCGACGAGTACGAGGAGATCGGCACCGCCGTCTTCACCGAGCAGTACGACGGCTGGGACAGCTCCTACGACGGACAGCCCATCCCCTTCGAGGAGATGCACGAGTGGCGCGAGGCCACCCTCGCCCGCATCGGCGCCCTCAAGCCCCGCCGCATCCTCGAAATCGGCGTCGGATCAGGCTTGTTGCTGTCCCGGCTCGCCCCCGACGCGGAGGCGTACTGGGCAACCGACTTCGCCGCGCCCGTCATTCGCAAGATCGGCGAGGAAGTACGGCGCGACCCGGCCCTCGCCTCCAAGGTCGAACTGCGCTGCCGCCCCGCCGAGGACCTGAGCGGTCTGCCGTTCGCCTACTTCGACACGATCGTCATCAACTCCGTCATCCAGTACTTCCCGAGCATCGACCACCTGACCGCCGTACTGCACGGCGCGATGGAGCTACTCGCGCCCGGCGGCGCCCTGTTCGTCGGCGACGTCCGCAACCTGCGCCTCGCCGGCACCTTCCACACCGAGATCCAGCGCACCCGGGGCACCGCAGAGGCGGACCTGGAGCGGGCGGTGGAACGCGGCCTGCGCCTGGAGAAGGAACTCCTCGTGGACCCCGACTACTTCACCACCCTCGGCTACGGCGTCGACCTGCGCACCAAGCGCGCCCACCACCACAACGAACTGTCCCGCCACCGCTACGACGTCGTCCTCTACGCCGACGAACCGGACGTACGCCTGGACAACACTCCGTCCGTCGACTGGGCCACCGGCAACACCATCGGCGAACTCCTGCGCGGCGACTGGTCGTCGGCCGAGGCGATCGGTGAACTCCTGCGCGGTGGCTGGACCGCGACCGGCGCCATCACCGAACGCCCGCGCGGCGAACGCCCCGAGGCGCTCCGTTTCACCGGCATCCCCGACGGCCGCACGACGGAGGCCGGTGTCGACCCCGAGCACCTGCACGAACTCGGTACGGCGGCCGGATACCGGGTGCTGACGACCTGGTCGGAGCAGGAGGGCACGTACGACGCCGTCTTCCTGAAGTCCGCCGAACCGCGTCTGACCGGCGGGCTGTTCAGGCCCGGCGGCGGTACGCGCCCCTACGCCAATGACCCCACCGCCGCCCGTGAGGCGAGCGCGTTGGTGCGGCGGCTGCGCGAGGACCTGGGCCGTGAACTGCCCGACTACATGGTCCCGTCGGCCTTCGTCACCGTCGACGGCCTGCCCATGAACGCCAACGGCAAGCTCGACGTCCGCGCCCTGCCCGACGCCGAACCCGCCGTCGCCCTCGGCGGCGGACGCGGCCCGCGCACCCCGCGGGAAGAGGTGCTCTGCCGCCTGTTCGCCGAGGTGCTGGGACTCCCCGAGGTCGGCGCCGAGGACAACTTCTTCGACCTGGGCGGCCATTCACTCCTCGCCACCCGCCTGGTCAGCCGCGCCCGCACCGAACTGGGCGCCGAACTCGCCATCCGCGACCTCTTCGAGGCACCCACACCCGCCCTCCTCGCGGGCCGTGCGGACACGGCGAGCCCGGCCCGCCCGGCGGTCACTCCCGTCACCGACCGGCCCGCCCGCATCCCGCTTGCGGCCGCCCAGCGACGGCTGTTGCTCGTCGAGGAGATCACCGGCAGCGGAGTCGCCTACAACTTCCCGCTGGTCTTCCGACTGCGCGGCGCCCTCGACACGGAAGCGCTGTCTGCCGCCCTGCGGGATGTCGCCGGACGCCACGAGGCGCTGCGGACCGTCTTCCCGACGCACGAGGGCGAGCCGTACCAGCGGATCGTCCCGGCCGCCGACGCCCATCCCGTCTTCACGGCCGTCGACTGCACCGAGCACGAACTGCCCGCGCTGATCGAGTCCGCCCAGCGCCGCCCCTTCGACCTGACCACCGAACTCCCATTGCGCTGCGAGGTGTTCAGGCTCGGCCCGGACGAGCACGTGATGGCCGTCGTTCTGCACCACATCACCACCGACGAGTGGTCCGACCGTCCCTTCCTCGCCGACCTCGACACCGCCTACGCGGCCCGCCGCGAGGGTCGTGTACCCGAGTGGGCCCCGCTGCCGGTGCAGTACGCCGACTACACCCTCTGGCAGGACGACCTGCTGGCACGCACCGGCGAGGCCCAACTCGCCCACTGGGCCCACGCGTTGCGTGGCCTTCCGGACGAACTCGCCCTGCCCACCGACCGACCGCGCCCCGCCGAACCGACCGGCCACGGCGGCAAGGTCCGCCTGGAACTGCCCACGGCCACCGGCCACGCCCTGCGCGACCTCTCCGGCGCGACCGGCACCAGCATGTTCATGCTGTTCCAGGCGGCCACCGCCGCGCTCCTGAACCGGCTCGGCGCCGGCGACGACATCCCGCTCGGCGCCCCCATCGCCGGTCGCACCGACGAGGCGCTCGCCGACCTGGTGGGCTTCTTCGTCAACACCCTGGTGCTGCGCACGGATGTGTCCGGCGACGAGCTGACCTTCCGCGAACTCCTGGGCCGGGTAAGGGAGTCGTCCCTCGCCGCCTTCGAGTACCAGGACCTGCCCTTCGACCGGGTCGTCGAGGCCCTCAACCCGCCCCGCGTGGCCGGCCGCAACCCGCTCTTCCAGGTGATGATCGGCTACCACCACCGCCCCGACGGTGACCCGGACGTGCTCGGCCTCGCGACCGAGTGGTTCGACATGGACACCGGTATGGCGAAGTTCGACCTGCACTTCACCTTCGTCGACGAGACGGGCAGCGACCGGGTGGTCCTGCTCCTGGAGTACGCGACCGACCTCTTCGATCACGGCACCGCCGAGCGAATCGCCGGTCGCATGGCACGCCTGCTGGACCACGCGGCGGCCGAACCCGACCGCGCCGTAAGGGACTTCGACCTTCTGGCGGGCGCCGAACGCGCGCTGGTCCTGGGGGAGTGGAACGACACCGAGCACGTCGTCCCGGCCACCACCCTCCCGGAACTCTTCCGCGCCCAGGCGGCCCGCACCCCCGACGCCACGGCACTCGTCTTTGAGGGGCAGGAGCTGACATACGCGGAGCTGGACGCCCAAGTCGAGCGCACGGCAAGGGTGTTGGCAGCACTCGGTGCGGGCCCCGAACGGACGGTGGCCGTAGCCCTCCCGCGCTCACTCGAACTCGTCGTCGCCCTCCTCGCCGTACACCGAGCCGGAGCCGCCTACCTCCCCCTCGACCCGGACTACCCGGAGGACCGCCTCGCCCTGATGGTCGAGGACGCCCGCCCCGTATACGTCATCCGCGACACGCTGCCGACCGGTCCCGAGGGCCAACTCCCCACGTCCTACGACCCGTCGAGCCCCGCGTACGTCATCTACACGTCGGGTTCCACCGGCCGTCCCAAGGGCGTCGTCGTCCCGCACGAGGGCATCGGCAACCGGTTGCTCTGGATGCAGGACGCGTACGGCCTGACGGCAGCCGACCGGGTGCTCCAGAAGACGCCGTCCAGCTTCGACGTGTCGGTGTGGGAGTTCTTCTGGCCGCTGATCACCGGCGCCACGCTGGTCGTCGCCCGGCCCGAAGGCCACCGTGACCCGGCCTACTTGGCTGGGCTGATCCGCGAACAGGGCGTCACCACCGTCCACTTCGTGCCCTCCATGCTCCAACTCTTCCTGGAGGAACCGGCCGCGGCCGACTGCACCGGCCTGCGCCGAGTGATGTGCAGCGGCGAGGCCCTGCCCGTCGCCCTCACCCACCGCTTCCACGACGTCCTGACCACCGCCGAACTCCACAACCTCTACGGCCCGACCGAGGCCTCGGTCGACGTGACTGCCGTAGAGATCGGACCCGACGCGACGAGCGTTCCGATCGGCCGCCCGGTGTGGAACACCCGCATCTACGTCCTCGACGCCGGCCTGCGCCCCGTACCGCCCGGCGTCCCGGGCGAGTTGTACCTCGCGGGCATCCAGCTCGCGCGCGGCTACCTCGACCGGCCCGGCCTGACCGCCGAGCGGTTCGTCGCCGACCCGTACGGCGCCCCGGGCACCCGTATGTACCGCACCGGCGACCTGGCCCGCTGGAACGCCGACGGCACGATCGAGTACCTGGGCCGCACAGACGACCAGGTGAAGGTACGCGGCTTCCGTGTCGAACCCGGTGAGATCGAGAGCGTGTTGGCCGCGCACCCGACCGTCGCGCGCGCCGTGGTCGTGGTCCGGGAGCAGAGTCTGGTGGCGTACGTGGTCCCGGCCGGGGACGGCGGACTGGTGAGCGCGGAGGCGACCCGCGCTCGCGCGGCCGCCGGTCCGCAGGACGCGACGGCGATTCGCGCCGGTGCGGCGGGCGGGCCGGCGGACGTGACCGCGCCCTGCACCCGCACGGCCGCAGCCGGGTCGCTCGACGTGACGGCGCTCCGCGCCCACACCTCCGCCGCCCTCCCCGCCCACATGGTCCCCGCCGCCTTCGTCACCCTCGACGCGCTGCCCCTCACCCCCAACGGCAAGCTCGACCGCGCCGCCCTGCCCGCCCCCGACTTCACGACCGTCACCGGCACGGACGCGGGCGTGGGGGGTCCGCTCCGCAGCCCGCGCGAGGAGATCCTCGCCGGACTCTTCGGCGACATCCTCGGCCTCGAACACGTCGGCGCCGACGACGACTTCTTCACCCTCGGCGGCCACTCCCTGCTGGCCATGCGCCTGGTCAGCCGCGTCCGCACGGTACTTGGCGCCGACCTCACCGTCCGTACCGTCTTCGAGGCGTCCACGCCGGCCCTCCTCGCGGCCCGCCTCGACGACCGAGCCGGCGGACTGCCCGCGCTCGTCCCCGCCGAGCGCCCCGACGAACTCCCGCTCTCCTACGCCCAACAGCGACTGTGGCTGCTGCACCGGATCGAGGGCCCTGGAGCCACGTACAACATCCCGGCTGCCTGGCGACTCACCGGCTCACTCGACCGGGACGCCCTGTCCGCCGCCCTGAACGACCTCGCCATACGACACGAAAGCCTGCGCACGGTCTTCCCCGAACGGGACGGCCGTCCCCACCAGGTCGTGCTGGACGAGGCCTCCGTGCCCCTCCACCACAGGCGCGTCACCGAGACCGAACTGGCTGCCGGGCTCGCCGAGGCCGCCGCGCGAGGCTTCGCGGTCGACGGTGAACTCCCCTTGCGTGCCCACGTGTTCGAGGTGAGCGAGGACGAACACGTCCTACTGCTGGTGCTGCACCACATCGCCGGCGACCAGTGGTCCGACGGCCCGCTGTGGCGGGACCTGGCCACCGCGTACGAGGCGCGCCGCGAGGGGCACGCACCCGAGTGGGCCCCGCTGCCCGTGCAGTACGCCGACTACGCCCTCTGGCACCGCGAGGCACTCGGTGACGCCGACGCCCCGGACAGCCGCCAGTCCCGCCAACTCGCCTACTGGCAGGACACCTTGGCGGGCCTGCCGGACGAACTTGCGCTGCCCACCGACCGCCCCCGCCCACTGGAGAGCAGCCACCAGGGTGGCGCCGTCGGACTGACCCTCGACCCCGAACGGACCCGACAGTTGCGGGCGTTGGCCCGCCGCCACGGCGTGAGTATGTTCATGGTCACCCAGGCCGCCGTGGCCGCGCTGCTGCACCGGCTCGGCGCGGGGGACGACATCCCGCTCGGCGCACCCATCTCCGGTCGGGGCGACGAACACCTCGAAGACCTCGTCGGCTTCTTCGTCAACACCCTTGTCCTGCGCGCCGATCTGTCCGGTGATCCCACGTTCGCCGACCTGCTCGCCCGCGTCCGGGACATCGACCTCGCCGCCTACGAGCACCAGGACCTGCCCTTCGAGCGGCTGGTGGAGGCGGTGAACCCGGCCCGTTCGCTGTCCCGGCACCCGCTGTTCCAGGTGATGGTCGTCCACCTCGACGACGAGGGCGCCACTCCCGCCCTGCCCGGACTCACCGCACGCCGTGAGGAACTCGGTCAGCAGGGCGCCAAGTTCGACCTCAGCTTCGACTACGTCGAGCGGGGCGAGGACGGCATGCGGTGCTGGATCGAGTACAGCGCCGACCTCTTCGACGAGCCGACCGCCGAACTCCTCGCCCAGCGGCTTGAGTCACTGCTCGCTCAGGTCGCCACGGACCCGCACCGACGCGTCGGCGCACTCGACGTCCTGCGCGACGACGAACGCTCCCTCGTCCTCACCGACTGGAACAACACCGCACGCACTGTCCCCGACCTCACCCTCCCGGAACTCTTCCGCGCCCAGGCCGCCCGTACCCCCGAGGCCACGGCGGTCGTGTGCGAGGACACCGTCCTCACCTACGCCGAACTCGACCTGCGCGTCGAACGGTTGGCGCACGCGCTCGCCGCGCGGGGAGCGCGTGCCGAGGCGGTCGTAGCCGTGGCGCTGCCCCGCTCGCTCGCCCTCGTGGTGTCCCTCCTCGCGGTCCACCGCGCGGGCGCCGCCTACCTGCCCCTCGACACCGGCTACCCCGCCGAACGGCTCGCCCACACACTCACCGACGCCCGTCCGGTCTGCCTGATCACCGACCGGAGCGTCACCCTCCCCGCCAGCGACGTACCCACCGTCACGGTGGACGCGGACGGCGCCCCCGACCAACCGGCGTACGCGCCGCTGCCCACCGCCCATGACCCCCGCCACCCCGCCTACGTCATCTACACCTCCGGCTCCACCGGCCGCCCCAAGGGCGTCACCGTCCCCCACCAGGGCATCACCAACCGCCTGTTGTGGATGCAGGACGCATACCGCCTCGACGCCGACGACCGGGTGCTGCAGAAGACCCCGGCCGGGTTCGACGTATCCGTGTGGGAGTTCTTCTGGCCGCTGATCACCGGCGCCACGCTCGTCGTCGCCCGCCCGGAAGGCCACCAGGACCCGGTCTACCTCGCCGAACTGATCCAGCGTCAGCACATCACCACAGCCCACTTCGTGCCGTCGATGCTGCGCGCCTTCCTCGACGAACCCGCCGCCGCCCGCTGCACCGGCCTGCTCCAAGTCATGTGCAGCGGCGAGGCGTTGCCCGCCCAGCTGACCGCCCGCTTCCACCAGGTCCTCCCGGGCAGCCGCCTGCACAACCTGTACGGCCCGACCGAGGCATCCGTCGACGTCACCGCCCACGAGGTCCCCGCCGCCCCGGCCACCGTGCCGATCGGCCGCCCGGTGTGGAACACCCGCACCTACGTCCTCGACGCCGGACTGCGCCCGGTACCGCCCGGCGTGGCCGGCGAACTGTATCTGGCGGGCCTCCAGTTGGCGCGCGGCTACCTGGGCCGGTCCGCCCTCACCGCCGAACGCTTCGTCGCCGACCCGTACGCCACCGAGCCCGGCGCCCGTATGTACCGCACCGGCGACCTGGCCCGCTGGTCCCGGGACGGTGAACTGGAGTACCTCGGCCGCGCCGACGACCAGGTCAAGCTGCGCGGCTTCCGTATCGAACTCGGCGAAATCGAGAGCGTGTTGGCCGCCCACGAGAGCGTCGCGCACGCCACCGTCGTCCTCCGGGACGAACGCCTCGTCGCGTACGTCGTGGCGGAGGGCGCTGCGGACCCGGTTCAACTCCGTGCCCACACGGCCCAGTCGCTGCCCGACCACATGGTCCCGGCCGCCGTCGTCACGCTCGACGCCCTCCCGCTCACCCCCAACGGCAAGCTCGACCGCCGTGCCCTGCCCGCCCCCGACTTCGCCGCCGAAGTCACCGACACCCGGCCGCGCACACCGCTGGAGGAGACCCTCTGCGCCCTCGTCGCGGACGTGCTCGGTCTCGAACGCGTCGGTGTCGAGGACGACTTCTTCTCGCTCGGCGGCGACAGCATCGTCGCCATGCAACTGGTCGCCCGGGCTCGCGCCGCCGGACTCGCCTTCAGCCCGCGTGACGTGTTCCGCCACAAGTCGGCGGCAGGGCTGGCCACAGTGACCGCCTCCACGGTCACCACCGCCGAGCGCGACGACGTCATCCTGCTCGACCTCACCGACGACGAGCGCGCCGAACTGGCCGCCCTGCCCGCCGGAACCGAGGTCCTGCCCGTCTCCCCGCTCCAGGCCGGCCTGCTCTTCCACGCCGCCCTCGACTCGGGCGACGACGGACCGGACGTGTACACCGTCCAGGTCTCCTACGACCTCGAAGGCCCCCTGGACGCCGACCGGTTGCACACCGCGGCCCAGTCCGTGCTCGACGCGCACGAGAACCTGCGCAGCGGCTTCCGGCACCTGTCCTCCGGGCGGCCCGTGGCCGTCGTACCGCGCACGGCCGTCCTGCCCTGGCGGCAGCTCGACCTGACGGACGACCCGGAGGAGTGGGAGCGGCTGCTCGTACAGGAACGGCGCCGGTTCGACCCCGAACGGCCGCCGCTGCTCCGGCTGTTGCTGGCCCGGCTCGGTCCGGACCGGCACCGGCTCGTGCTCTCGCACCAGCATCTCCTGCTGGACGGCTGGTCGTTGCCGCTGCTCACCGCCGAACTGTGGGCGCGCTACGAGGGCCGTAGGCCCCCCGCTCCCGCTCCGTACCGCGAGCACCTGCGGCTGCTGGCCGCCCAGGACCCGGCCGTGTCCACCGCCGCGTGGGCCGAGGCCCTCGGCGGACTGGCGGAGCCGACGCGCCTCGCGCCCGTCGACTCCGACCGTGCCGCCGTCGTACCGAGCACCCACACCGTGGAGTTGGACCCGGACCGCACGACGGAGCTGGAGGCGTTCGCGCGCCGGCAGGGCGTCACCGTCAACACCCTTGTCCAGGCCGCCTGGGGCGTGCTGCTCGGGCGGCTCACCGGCCGGGACGACGTGGTGTTCGGTGCCACCGTCGCCGGTCGTTCGCCCGAACTCACCGGCGCGGAGTCGATGGTCGGCCTGTTCATCAACACCGTCCCTGTACGGGTCCGGGTCCGCCCGGAGGAGAGCACGGCCGCGCTGCTGGCCCGCCTCCAGGACGAGCAGTCCCGGCTCATCGCCCACCAGCACCTCGGCCTCGCCGACATCCAGCGGGCCGCCGGACTCGGCGAACTCTTCGACACCCTCGTGGTGTTCGAGTCGTACCCGGTCGCCGACGACGAAGAGGGCGGCGACGGACCGCGCGTCACCGTGCGCGACCACGAGGACTCCACCCACTACCCGTTCGCGTGGGCGGTCGAGCCCGCCGAACGGCTGCGGCTCACCGCCGAGTTCAGGCCCGACCTCTTCCAACCGGCCGTCGTGCGACGGATCACGGACGCCCTGACCGCCCTGCTCGACGGCATGGCTGCCGACCCCGACCTTCCCGTCGGCCGGCTCGACCTGCTCGATTCCGCCGAGCGGCACACGGTCCTGGAGTCCTGGAACAACACCGCGTTGCCCGCGCCGGAGACCGAACGGCTCGGCACCGTACCGGCGTTGTTCGTCGCGCAGGCCGCCGCCGACCCCGGCGCGGTCGCCGTCACCGACGGCCGTACGACGTGGACGTTCGCCGAACTCGACGCCCGCACGGACCAGTTGGCCCGCGTCCTCGCAGGGCACGGCGTCGGACCCGAGCGGATCGTGGCCCTCGCGCTGCCCCGCACCGCCGACCACATCGCCGCGATCCTCGCCGTGATGAAGGCGGGCGCCGCCTATCTGCCCCTCGACCCGGACCTCCCCGAGTCACGCCTCACCGGCATGCTCGACGACGCCCGCCCCGTGCTCATCCTGGCCACTGTGGAGACGGCCGCCACGCTGCCCCCAACCACCGTGCCCGTACTGCGACTTGACGCCCCGACCGACGGACTGCCGGAGGCCGAACCCGTCGCCCCCGGACCCGACCACCCCGCCTACGTCATCTACACCTCCGGCTCCACCGGCCGCCCCAAGGGCGTCGTCGTCACCCAGCGAGGCATCGCCAACCTCTTCCACAGCCACCGCCACGACCTGCACGAGGTCGCCAAGCGGCGCACCGGCCTGCGGCGCCTGCGCGTCGGGCACGCCTGGTCGTTCGCCTTCGACGCGTCCTGGCAACCGCAGTTGTGGCTGCTGGACGGGCACGCGCTGCACATCGCCGACGACGAGACCCGGCGCGACCCCGAACTCCTCGCCGCGTTCATCCGCGACCGGGGCATCGACTTCATCGAGGTCACTCCCTCGCTGCTCGCGCAGATGGCGGACAGCGAGCTGATCGGGGACGAGGGCGACTGCCCGCTCTCGGTGGTCGGCTTCGGCGGCGAGGCCGTACCCGAGTCGCTGTGGACACGGCTGGCCGCCCTGTCGGACACAGAGGCGTTCAACCTGTACGGCCCCACCGAGGCCACCGTCGACGCGCTCGTCGGCCGGGTCCGCGACAGCGCCACCCCGGTCGTCGGACGCCCGGTCCACGAGTCCCGCGCCTACGTCCTCGACACCGCCCTGCGCCCCGTACCGCCCGGCGTCACAGGGGAGTTGTACCTCTCAGGCCCTGGCCTGGCCCGCGGTTACCTCGGCCGGCCCGAACTCACCGCCGAACGCTTCGTCGCCGACCCGTACGCCACCAAGCCCGGCGAGCGCATGTACCGCACCGGCGACATGGCCCGCTGGACCGAGGACGGCCGGCTGGAGTTCGCAGGCCGCACCGACGACCAGGTCAAGATCCGCGGCTACCGCATCGAACTCGCCGAGATCGAGGCCGCGTTGGACACCCACCCGGCCGTCGCGCAGACCGTCGTCGTCGCGCGTGAACACCGCCCCGGCGTACGGCAGTTGATCGCCTACGCGGTCGCCCGCGAGGCGGACGGGGCCGAACTGCGCGCCCACGCCGCCGCCACGCTGCCCGACTACATGGTCCCGGCCGCCGTGGTCGTCCTCGACCGGCTGCCACTGCTGTCCAACGGCAAGCTCGACCGATCCGCCCTGCCCGCACCGGATTTCACCGCTCAGGGCGGCGCCGGCCGGGCCCCTTCGAGCGACACCGAGCGCACCCTCCGCGACCTGTTCGCGGACGCCCTCGGACTGCCTGCCGAGGCCGTCGGCACGGACGACGACTTCTTCACCTTCGGCGGTGACAGCATCGTCGCCATGCAACTGGTCGCCCGGGCCCGCGCCGGTGGCCTGCGGGTCACGCCCCGGCAGGTCTTCCAGCACCGAACTGTCGCCGCCCTCGCGGCCGTTGCCGTCCCGCTCGGCACCCACGAACGGAACACCGTCCACGACGACGGTACCGGCACCGTCCCGCTCACCCCGATCATGCGCGGCCTGCTGGAGCGCGGCGGCCCCATCGCCGCCTACCACCAGGCGGCTCTGGTCCAGACCCCGGCCGACCTGACCGAACCCGGCCTGCTGACCGTGCTCAAGGCGCTCGCAGACCGGCACGACATGCTGCGGGCCCAACTCGTCCGCGAGCCCGAGTGGTTGCTGCGGGTGCCGGCCGCACGGGACACCGACGTCAGCACCTGGCTCACCCGCGCCGACGTGCGCGGGGCGGACGACGACGCACTGCGCGCCGCCATCTCCCGCCACGCCGAAACGGCCCGGGCCGGGCTCGACCCGGACGGGGGCGCGATGGTGCGGGCGGTCTGGTTCGACGCAGGCCCCGGACAGCCCGGCCGACTCCTCGTCCTCGTCCACCACTTGGTGATCGACGGCGTCTCCTGGCGCGTCCTGCTCCCCGACCTCGCCACCGCCTGGGCGGCGGTCAGGGGTGGCCGTACGCCCGAACTCGCCCCCGTGGAGCTGTCGTTCGGCCGCTGGTCCCGGCTCCTCGGAACCCGCGCGACCGACCCGGCCACCGAGGACGAACTGCCGTGGTGGACCTCCGCTCTCGCCGAGGGCGCCGAACTCCCGCTGGCCCGCCCGCTCGACCCGGCCCGGGACACGGTCGCCGCGACCCGGTATGTCTCCCTGTCCTTGCCCACCGATGTCACCGGACCCCTGCTGAGCCGGGCCCCGGCCGCGTTCGGAGCGACGGTCAACGACGTGCTGCTCACCGCGTTCGCACTGGCAGTCGGTGACTGGCGGACCCGCATCCTGGGTGCCGAACAGCCGGGCGGAGGGCCAGTGTTGGTGGACGTGGAGGGGCACGGCCGCGAGGAGCGACTCGCGGGCGACGCCGACCTGTCCCGTACGGTCGGCTGGTTCACCAGCGTCGTACCCGTACGGCTCGACCCGGGTAAGGCCGACTTGGCGGACGCCTTCACGGGCGGACCCGCGCTGGACACGGCCCTGGCCCGCGTCCGCGAGCACCTCACCGCGCTGCCCACCGCCGGTATCGGACACGGTCTGCTGCGCCACCTCAACCCGGAGACGGGCGCACGGCTCGCCCGACTCGGCGAGCCACAGATCGAGTTCAACTACATGGGCCGCTTCGACCGTCCGGCGGCGGCCGACTGGTCCTACGCCCCCGAGGACGACGACGCCGACCTCGACGCCGACCCCGGTCAGCCGATGTCCCACGCCCTGACCCTCAACGCCATCACCGAAGACCGCCCCGAGGGACCGGAGTTGAGCGCCCACTGGGCGTACGCCGCCGAACTCCTCACCGAGGAACAGGTGCGGGACCTGGCCCGCACCTGGTTCCGGGCGCTGGAGGCGGTCGTACGACGAGCGGCCGTACTCGACAAGCCCTGAGACAGGCCCCCGAACAAGACCTGACCGAACCGCACTCACCCACCCGACCGCATTCAGAGAGGCAAGGAACCCCCGACATGAGCAACCCGTTCGAGAACCCCGAAGGCGTCTACTCCGTCCTCGTCAACGACGAGGGCCAGCACAGCCTTTGGCCCGATTTCGTGGACGTACCGGCGGGCTGGACGGTCGCGTACGGACCGGCCGCGCGGCAGGAGTGCCTCGACCACATCGAGGCCAACTGGACGGACATGAGGCCGAAGAGCCTGGTCGAGGCCGACGGGGGCTGAGCACACGAAAGGGGGGCGGGTCCGAAGTACCTCGGACCCGCCCCCCCTTTCACGTTCCCGTGGTTCAGGACGCCGGCTGCTCCACCTTCGTCGACGTCTTGCCGTCCACCGCCGCCGCGAGCTGCGGCACCATGCGGTCCAGGACGTAGGGGATGCTCAACACGGTGGACAGGGATACCGCGTTGCCGTAGTCGCTGGTCTCCTTGATGAAGACCTCGCGGCCCTGCTTGACCACGTTCAGGTCGCCGTAGATCTTGTCGCTGTGCAGCTTGGTGACGGCCGTGGTGGTGTCCGGCACGATCCAAACGGCGACTTTCTGGTCGAGGAGGTCGTAGCGCTCCTTGCTGATGTTCGCGCCGAACGTGTCACCGATGACCTTGTCGAGGTCCTTCGGGAGCGAGAAGCCCAGGTCCGAGAGGAGGCGGGAGCGCGGGTCCTGGCTGCCGTAGACGAACACGCCCTCGTACGGGGTCGCCATGACGGCCGACGCCCCGGCGAAGCCGGGGTTGGCCTTCTTGGCCGCCGCGAACCTGGCCTCGACGCCCGACACCAGGGTCTTGGCCTCGGCGGCCTTGCCCATCGCCTTGCCGATCTCCTCGGTCTGCTGCTGCCACGGCACGCCGTAGTCGTTGTACTGCTTGGGCTGGGCGACGACCGGTGCGAACTGCGACAGGCTCTGGTACTGCGCCTTCGTCAGACCCGAGTAGACCGCGAGGATCAGATCCGGCTTCAGGGCGGCGATCTTCTCCACCTGAGGACCGGTACCGGTGTCCTTGAGGACGGTCGGCGCCGCCGCGCTGCCCAACTTGTCCTTCGCCCAAGGGCCGATCGCGCCCTTGTAGCCGCCGAGCCACTCGGTCGTGCCGACCGGCACCGTGCCCAGGGCTAGGACCGCGTCCTGGTCGGTGAGACCGACGGTGACGATGCGCTTGGGCTCGGACTTGATCGTCGTACTGCCGAACTTGTGGGCGATCGTCACGGGGAACGCGTCCGCGGAGGCCTTCGCCCCCGAGCCCGACGTGTTCGAACTGGACGACGTGGAGCCGGAGTCGGAGGAACCGCAGCCGACCGCCGTGACGGCCAGCAGGAGTACGGAGGCGAGCAGGCCGGACAGCCGTGAAGCTCTGGTGGCGCGGGGCATCGGATGATCCTTCTGTTCGTCGCGGTGGGGTCGGCGGGGGGTGACAGGTCTCAGCGGGCTAATGGGCGTCGGAGGCTGCCTCGGCGGAGCGGCTGTCGGACCAGGCGTGCCACAGGGCGGCGTACTGGCCCTGGGCGGTGAGGAGTTCGTCATGCGTGCCGTTCTCCACGACCCGGCCGTCGCTCAGGACGATCACCCGGTCCGCGGAGGCGGCCTGGCTGAGCCGGTGCGCCACGACCAGCGCGGTACGGCCGCGCAGCGCCTGCTCGGCGGCCTCGTCGAGCTGCCGCGCACCCGAACTGCCCGCCTCCGCCGTGGCTTCGTCGAGTACCACGACCGGTGGATCGGCCAACAGGAGCCGGGCGAGGGCGAGTTGCTGCGCACGGTCGGCGGTCAGCCGATGACCACCGTCACCGACGACGGTGTCCAGCCCCTCCGGCAACGCCTCGACCCAGCCGAGCGCGCCCACGGTTTCGAGCGCCTCCCGGAGTTCCTCGACGTGCGCGTCCGGCCGGGCCAGCCGCAGATCCTCGGCGAGCGGCCCGGCGAAGACATGCACCTCCTGTGTGACGAGCCCGACCAGCTGACCGGCCTCGTCCGGCTCGGCACCGCCGACGTCGATCCGGCCCGACTCCGGGCGGTGCAGCCCCGCGACCAGCTTGGCCAGCGTCGTCTTGCCCGCACCGGTCGTACCGACCAGCGCGACCCGCTCCTTCGGCCGTATCTCCAGGTCCACGTCGTGCAGCACCGGGCGGCCCGGCACATACGCGTGGGAGACACCGGTCAGCGTCACGGACGGGGGACCGGCAGCGGTCGTACGGTCGTCCGCGCGGTCGGCGACCACGGGCGCGGGCTCGTCCACCACACCAACGAGCCGTGCCAGTCCGGCCGTTGCGGACTGGGCGTCGCCCAGCAGCACCAGCGCGGTGTTCACCGGGCTGAAGAGACTGTGGAAGTACAGCGCGGCCGCGGTGGCCGTACCGACCGACGCCGACCCGTCGCGCACCAGCAGGAACCCGGTGACCAGGACGGCGGACAGCCCCAGGTACTCGGCGATGTGCAGCCGGCTGTAGAACCGGAGCATCAACTGCACGCCGCTCATGGTCAGTTCGACCGCCGAGCGCGAGCGTTCGGTGACCCGCCGGGTGTGGCCCTTCTGCAGCCGGTACGCCCGTACGGTCCGCGCCCCGCCGATGGTGTCCAGCAACTGCTGCTGCTGCGTCCCGGTGGCGATGCGCTCCTTGGCGTACAGGGGAACGGCGTTGCGCACATACCAGCGGGCGGTGTGCGCCTGCACCGGCACGGCGATCAGCGCCGCGATGAGGAACCGCCAGTCCAGCAGGGCGAGCGCGCCCAGCGTCAGCACGATCGACAGCGCGGACCGCGCCAGCTCGGGCAGCGCCCCGCGCACGGCGTCCGCGACCCGCGAAACGTCGCGCGTGACACGGGCGTTGAGGTCACCGGACCCGGCCTTCTCCACCCGGTCGAGGGGGAGCGACAGGGCACGCTCGACGAACAGTTCGCGCAGCCGCGCGAGCGCGGTCTCGCCGAGCCGCGACACGAGGGACATACCGAGCGCGGTGGTCACGCCCTGGACCAGGGCGACCCCGGCCAGCGCGACCACCGGGAAGGTGAGCGCGTCGGGGGAGCGGTGCTCGGTGACGACGTCGACGATATGGCCCAGCAGCGGCTGGGTGAGCAGTCCGACGGCCGTGGCGAGCACCATCAGCCCGAATCCTGCGGCGGCCAAACCCCGCTGGGGGCGTAGGAGTTCACGTACTGCGGCGCGAGTGCGGGCTGGGGTGGCGGTCGGGAGGAGGGTGCGGGCGGGGTCGGACTGGTCGGGGTTCGATGGGTCGGCCGGCGTCCGCTCGGCACGCGGCTGTCCGGCGTCGACCGGTTCGGCGTGCGTCAGCCCGGCACCCACCTGCTCGGCGTCCACCCGCTCCGCGTCTGTCCCTCGCGCGTCCACCCGTCCGGCCCCCGCGCTCTCAGCTCCCGTCGTCATGCCAGCACCGCCGTCCGGTAGGTCGCGTCGGTTCGTACGAGGTCCGCGTGGGTGCCCTGGGCGCCGACGCGGCCGGCGTCGAGGAGGATCACGTGGTCGGTGACGGCGAGCAGGGCGGGGCTGTTGGTCACCACGATCGTGGTGCGGCCCTGCCGGAACTCCCGCAGGCCGCCGGCGATACGGGCCTCGGTCACCGTGTCGACAGCGGTGGTCGGATCGTGCACGACCAGAACGGGCGGCTCGGCACGCAACGCCCTTGCCAGCAACACGCGTTGGCGCTGACCGCCGGACAGAGAGCGCCCGCCCTCACCGACACCGGTCGCGGCGCCGCGCGGCAGGGAGCCGGCGACTTCGTCGGCGCGGGCGGCGGCCATGGCACGCTCGGTGAGGAGATCGGCCTCTCCGCTGTGAGAGCCGTCTTCCGGTGTCACGTTCGCCGCCAACGAGCCCTCGAACAGCGCCGCGTCATGCGCGGCGACCAGCACAGCGGCCCGAAGTCCCGCCGGATCAAGCCGAGTCAGCGGCACGCCGTCCAGCTCGACGGACCCCGCCTCCGGATCGGTCTCCCGCCCCAGGCACCGCAACAGCGCCTCCGCGCCGGCCGGGTCCGTCACCGCGATGCCGGTCAACTGCCCGGCGGGCAGGTCGAGATCGACACCGTCGAGCCCACCGAGCCGTACGCCACGCAGGCGCAGTTCCCCGCGAACGGGCTCGGCGACCGGGTCGACGCCGTCGACCACGGCGTGCCCGGTGGCGAGCACCTCGGCGACGCGGGCGGCCGAGGCACGGCCCTGCGCCAGCTCGGCGTTGACCCAGGCGAACGTCTCCAACGGCCCCAGCAGGAACAGCGCGAGCCCCACCGCCGACACCAACTGCCCCAGAGTCAGCGACCCGTTGAGCGCCAGCCCGCCGCCCACGAGAGCGATGAGCGCGATGAACCCACCGGTGAGCGCGAGCACGAGCCCGGTCTGCCAGGACTCGGCACGCGCCGAACGCAGCGTGGCGGCAAGGGAGATGCGACTCGTCCGGCGATACCGCTCGACGGCGGCGTCCTGCGCACCGAGCCCCTTCAGCACCCGCAGCCCGGCCACCAGGTCGGCGGCCACGCCCGACGCATGCGCGGCCTTGTCCTGCTCGGCCTCGCTGCGCCGCTCCAACGGCTTGCTCAGCAGATGCCCCAGCCACAGCAGAACGGGCGTACCCAGCAGCACGATCAGCCCGAGCGTCACGGACGTCAGCAGCAGCGCGACCGCGCTCACAGCGACACCCGAGACGGCCCAAGTCCCGGCCATCAGCGCCATGTTGACCGCGCCGACCCGCTTGGCGTCCTCGGTGGCGACGTTGGCCAGTTCCCCGGGCAGCCGTCCCTCCTCGGCACCGCCACGGGCGTCGAGCACCCGCCCCACGATCGCCAACCGCAGCGTGTGCGCGGCCTCTTCGGCACCGCGCTCACCGGCTTTCGCACCCAGCCGGAAACTCCACGACAGCGTCACGTACATGACGGCGAGTACGCCGAGCCAGAGCGCCAGACGTCCGGCGTCCTGACCGGCGACAGCCTGGTCGATGACGACACCGATGAGCACCGGCACCAGGGCTTCCCCCAGTTGGTGCACGCTTCCGAGCGCCGAGCCGAGTGCGACGCGCCGTGTCTGTCCCTTGACCGAGCGCGTCAGGACGTCCCGCCCCGACAGTTCCCCTGCTCCCACCAGCCACCCTCCGGAAACCGGCCAACTTAGGCAAGGCTACCTTAAGTGAATCTCGGGTAGGTGATGCCCTTTCGGTCCGCCTGGGACGTAACGGAGCGGTTTCGATGCGGTCGTCCGAGGGGCGTCGGCGTGTGACGCCGGGCGGTAGGCTTCCCTGAGTGCGCCCTTTGTTCGGCTTGTTCGGCGCACGCCGGCAAGACAGACAGTCCGCGCATTCAGGAGGACCGGCGTTGCACGTCCAGGAATGGCTCGACTCGGTTCCGGCGGTGGCCGTCTACGCCCTGGTGGCACTCGTCATCGGGGTGGAGAGCTTGGGCATCCCGCTGCCGGGTGAGATCGTCCTGGTCTCCGCGGCCCTGCTCTCCTCCCAGCACTCGGGCATCAACCCGATCGTCCTGGGCGCCTGCGCGAGCCTGGGCGCGGTGATCGGCGACTCCATCGGCTACGCGATCGGCCGCAAGGGCGGACGCCCCCTGCTCGCCTGGCTCGCGAACAAGTTCCCGAGACACTTCAGCGAAGGCCATGTGGCCACCGCGGAACGGTCCTTCGAGAAGTGGGGCATGTGGGCCGTCTTCTTCGGCCGCTTCATCGCCCTCCTCCGCATCTTCGCCGGCCCCCTCGCAGGCGTACTCCGCATGCCCTACTGGAAGTTCCTGATCGCCAACCTCCTCGGCGGAGTCATCTGGGCCGGCGGCACCACAGCGGTCGTCTACTACGTAGGAATCGTCGCCGAGGACTGGCTCAAGCGCTTCTCCTACTTCGGCCTGGCGGCAGCGGTACTGGTCGGCCTGGCCTCCATGCTGATGGTGCGCCGCAAGGCGCAAAAGATGACGGCCGAGAAGAACGAGCCCGAGCCAGTAACCGCCGGCGAGTAACGAAGGGGCGCGAGGCTGTGCTCAATATGCGGCTCCGCCGCGTGGTCGCGACCAGCCACGGACGACGGAAAGCCGCCCGACGACCTACTCGTGCACCCCACGATGCGCCTTGGCCAACTCCGCGTACATGGTCCCGTTGAGGCTCAACCCCTCCCGCTCCTCACCGCTCAGCCCGCGCCGCACCTTCGCAGGCACCCCGGCGACCAGTGAACCCGGCGGCACAACCATCCCCTGCGGCACCAACGCCTGAGCCGCAACAAGCGAACCCGCCCCGATCACCGCCCCGTTGAGCACCGTAGCCCCCATCCCGATCAGGCAGTCGTCCTCAACGGTCGCCCCATGCACAACGGCGTTGTGCCCAACGGAGACCCGCTCCCCGACACTGACCGGAAACCCCGGATCGGCATGGAGCGTGCAGTTGTCCTGGATGTTGCTGCTCGCGCCCACCGAGATCCGCTCGACGTCACCGCGCAACACCGCCCCGTACCAGACACTCGCCCCCGCGGACAGCGTCACATCCCCGATCACGGACGCCGTAGGAGCCACAAAGGCCTCCCCATCGACCTTCGGCTCCCGCCCACCAATACCCACGATCAACGCCCTGTGCGTCATAAGAACCTCCCAGCCGTCGAAGACACCCGCACGGTACGACATCGGTGGGGCGAAGATCACAGCGGCCGGACCTCATGGGTGCGGCTCACGCTGAGTACGGTGGCCGGGTGCCCAACCGCAAGAACACGTTCTCAAAATGGCGGAGCCACCTCGTGCAGCGCGCCGTCCACGCGGGCTGGGCCTGGGTGCAGCGCACGGGGTCGGTGACGGCCGAGAACCCCGGCCGCTTCCGGTTCGGCTCGATCGGCGAAGCCACCCGGCTCGCCTTCCCCCTGGGCACGGTCTTCGGCGAACCCTGGATCCACCTCGGCTCCCACTGCATCGTCGGCGAACAGGTCACGCTCACGGCGGGCCTGATGCCGGACCTCGACCTCGGCCCCGACCCGATCCTGCGCCTCGGCGACGGCGTGGTCCTCGGCCGCGGCAGCCACGTGATCGCCGACACGACGGTCACCATCGGCAGCGACTGCTACTTCGGGCCGTACGTCTACGTCACGTCCACGAACCATTCCTACGACGACCCGCACGAGCCCATCGGCAAACAGTGGCCGCGCATGGAGGCCGTCGAGATCGGCCCCGGCTGCTGGGTCGGCACCGGCGCGGTGATCCTGCCGGGTGCGCGGATCGGCCGGAACGTGGTGGTGGCGGCCGGTGCGGTGGTCCGCGGCACGGTGCCCGACCACGCGGTGGTGGCGGGGGCGCCCGCACGGGTCGTACGCCGCTGGACGCCGACGGAGGGCTGGCAGCCGCCGCTCCGGACCCCGGCGCCGGTGCCGATCCCCGCGGATGTGACCCCGGATCAGCTCCGGGCACTCGCGGGCCTGGACGAGGCGAGCGCGGCCCGGCTGGCCGAACTGGACGAGAACGTGATCGCCCACCTCGCGGAGCTGGACGCGGAGGCCTGAGCGGCACGCGTGTCGAGGTGTGATCCGGCATGCGAGTTGAGGCCTGATCCGACACGGGTGCCGAAGCTCGACCCGGCATTCATGCCGAGGCCCGACCTGGCACTCATCCCGAGACGAGCCCAGCGCTCGACGTCTTCGGCACCCCAGCTGGCAGCCGGCGCCTGTCGGCTGTGCGCCGAGGCGTGATCCGGTGCTCATGCCGAGGCCTGACCTGGCATTCACGCCGAGACGAGCCCAGCGCTCGACGTCTTCGGCACCGCAGCTGGCAGCCGGCGCCTGTCGGCTGTGCGCCGAGGCGTGATCCGGTGCTCATGCCGAGGCCTGACCTGGCATTCACGCCGAGACGAGCCCGGCACTCGACGTCTTCGGCACCCCAGCTGGCAGCCGGCGCCTGTCGGCTGTGCGCCGAGGCGTGATCCGGCGCTCATGCCGAGGCCCGACCTGGCATTCATGCCGAGACGAGCCCGCCACCCGACGCCCCCGGCACCTCACCCGGTGCCCTCCCGCCACCCCCCAGCATCCGGCGCCCCCAGCACACCCCCCCGCCTCCACTCTCCTTACCCCGTAGCCAGCAGCAACGTCCCCACCAACGCCAGCCCCGCTCCCGCCGCCTGGATCCCCCGCAACCGCTCACTCAGGAACCCGCGCGCGGCCAGTGCGGTCACCACCGGATACAGCGATGCCAGGACCGCCGCCACCGTCACCGGCCCATGCTGCGCGGCGATCGAGTACGTTCCGTTGGCCGCCACATCGGCCAGTCCCACGAAGGCCAGCGCCGGCAGCGAACCCCAGGGGAATCCGCCCGCCGGGAGCGCGACCCCGCCCCGCCGTACGGAGACGTAGAGCGCGGCCCCACCCGTGGCCACGTTCGTCACGCGCTGCACGAACAGCGCGAGGAAGAGGCCGGTCACGCTGCTGGACGCCTCCGCGATCAGTGCGAACACCGTGCCGAAGCCGAGCGCGGCGATCAGCGTCAGCAGGATCGTCTGGCGCTGCACGGGCGCGCCCCGCCACTGCGGACCGCCCGCGAGGACGACCCCGGTGACGGCGACCGCGATCCCCGCCGCCTGCATCAGACCGGGCCGTTCGCCGAGAAAGAGGCCCACCCCGACCGGTACGGCCACGCTCAGCGTCGCGAGCGGCGAGACGACGCCCATCGGGCCCAGCGCGAGTGCCTTGTAGAAACTGAACAGCGCGACCGGCCCGACCACCCCCGCCGCCAACGCGAACCACAGCCGCGGCCCGGCCTCGCTCCAGCCCCCGGTGGCCACCACGACCACGCCGAGCACGGCCGCCGCGATCCCCTGCGAGACCACGACCACCGTCAGCGCCGGGGTCCGTCGGGTCAGCAGCCCGCCGCCGAAGTCGGCTACTCCCCACAGGAGGCTGGTGGCCAGGGCGAAGAATGCTGTCGCGGGGTGCCTCGCAGTACAGTTCGGTGAACGATCGGGTGCACCACACCGTAGTTCGATCCATTGCACTCTGTCATCCATAATATTGAACCGAAGGTATGGGCGGAACGTGTCGGACCTCGACCTGCTGAACCAGTCCCTGGCTCGCAACGTCAAGCACTGGCGCTCGGTGCGCGGCTTCACCCTGGACGTGCTCGCCGCCCGGGCCGCTGTCAGCCGGGGCATGCTCATCCAGATCGAGCAGGCCCGGACCAACCCCAGCATCGGCACGGTCGTCAAGATCGGCGACGCGCTCGGCGTCAGCATCACCACCCTGCTCGACTACGAACAGGGCCCGAAGGTCCGCATCGTCCCCGCCGACCGCGCCGTGCGGCTCTGGCACACCGACGCCGGCAGCTACAACCGCCTCCTCGCCGGCACCGAGGCCCCCGGACCGCTGGAGATGTGGGACTGGCGGCTGATGCCGGGGGACTCCAGCGCCTCCGAACCCCACCCCACCGGCACCGTCGAACTGGTCCATGTCACCACCGGCGAGCTGACCCTCACCGTGGACGGGGAGGACCACCGCGTCCCGGCCGGCGCGAGCGCCACCTTCGAGGCCAACACCCCGCACACGTACGGCAATCAGGGCGACGTACCGATGGAGATGGTGATGGCGGTGTCGGTCCCGCCCGTGCACCGGGACACCCCGTGAGCCGCCGCCGTACGCCTGTTAGCGTGCCGTCATGCGCGCACCCATCGGACACTTCGACCACGCCACCCCGGCCCCCGACTGCCTCGACGAGCTGACCCGCCCGGTCGCCGACGCCGTGCGCGCCTGGCAAGGCAGTGTCCCCGCCGACCAGTTCGTCTACGTCGACACCGATCCCGCGTGGGCCGACACCGCCACCTTCGTCGAGCACTACGGCCGCGAGTTGCTGGAGCGGTCCGCGAACTGCGTGGTCGTGGCCGGGAAGCGCGGCGGCGCGACCATGCTGGCCGCGTGCGTGGTCCTGTCCACCACCCGCGTCGACGTGAACGGCGTCGTCCGCCGCCAACTCGGCGCCCGCAAGGCCTCGTTCGCGTCGATGGACACCGCTACCGGTGCGAGCGGCATGGAGTACGGCGGCATCACCCCCGTCGGACTCCCCGCCGACTGGCCGGTGTTGGTCGACTCGGCCGTCGTCGACCTGCCGTACGTCCTGGTCGGCAGCGGACGCCGCCGCGGCAAACTCCTCGTCCCGGGCAAGGCGTTCGCGGAACTCCCGGGCGCGGTGGTGCTGGAGGAGCTGGGCGTCGCCTGAGCCCCGAGCCGTAGAGATCCAGACTCACGCCATGGCGTGGTGGTGGGCCAACTCTCCATGCGGGTCGGCCTCGCCGGGCACCGGCGCCGGGTCGGCGTGCACGAGGGCAGCGGTGAGCCGCGGCACCGCGTGCAGCAGCGCGTGCTCCGCCGCTACGGCGACGGCGTGGGCCTGCCGTACCGTCGCCTCCCCGTCCACGACCACCGCTACCTCGGCGCGCAGCCGGTGCCCGATCCAGCGCAGCCTCAACTCGCCCACCCCGCGCACCCCTTCGACCTCCCGCACGGCGTGCTCGGCCCGGTCCACCAGGTCCGGATCGACGGCGTCCATCACGCGCCGGAACACCTCGCGCGCCGCGTCCCGCAGGACCAGCGCGATGGCGGCCGTGATCGCCAACCCCACGATCGGGTCCGCGAGTTGCCACCCCAGCGCCGAACCGCCGGCCCCGAGCAGCACGGCCAGTGAGGTGAACCCGTCGGTACGGGCGTGGAGTCCGTCGGCGACGAGTGCGGCCGACCCGATCTCCCGGCCGACCCGCATCCGGTACCGGGCCACCCACTCGTTGCCCACGAACCCGACGAGCGCCGCGACGGCGACCACCGGGACATGGGTCATGGGACGCGGATCGAGCAGCCTGTCCACCGCCGCCCAGGCCGCGAAGACGGCGGACGCGGCGATCGTCAGCACGATCGCGATCCCGGCGAGGTCCTCGGCGCGCCCGTAGCCGTACGTGAACCGGCGGGTCGCGGCCCGGCGGCCGAGCACGAACGCGATGCCGAGCGGTACGGCGGTCAGCGCGTCCGCCGCGTTGTGCACGGTGTCGCCGAGCAGCGCGACCGACCCGGACACGACCACCACGACCGCCTGCACGAGCGCGGTCACCCCGAGCACCGCGAGCGAGACCCAGAGCGCGCGCATGCCGCGGGCCGAGGACTCCAGGGCGGAGTCGAGTTTGTCGGCCGTCTCGTGGGAGTGCGGGGTGAGGAGGTGGCCGAGGCGGTGACGGATGCCTGTGGGGGAGTGGTCATGGGGATGCGGGTGGTCGTGGCCGTGGTCGTCGTGCGGGTGGGCGTGTTCGTGTTCGTGGTGATGCCGGTCGCTCACGTGGGTCCCCTTCCGGTGCGCGGGTGGACGTACGGCGCCCACAGGACCATTATGTGCGTATGAGCGCACGCATGCACCTATCAACTGCGCATGATGCGCACCCGCGCACCCCCGGCGAGGAACAGTTCGCGCTGGCCGCCGAACTCCTGGCCCTCCTCGGCGACCGCACCCGCCTGACCCTCCTGCACGCGCTGACGGCGGGCGAGTCCGACGTCAGCACCCTCACGGAGGCCTGCGACGCGGCCCGCCCGGCGGTCAGCCAGCACCTGGCGCGGTTGCGTCTGGCCGGTCTGGTCACCACGCGCAAGGAGGGCCGCCGGGTGATCTACGCCTTGAGCGACGGCCATCTGCGACGGCTCGTCGACGAGGCGTTGAACGTGGCGGACCACCGCCTCACCGACCGCCCGCCGCACGACTGACCGCCGTACAGCTGACGGCTGTACAACTGACGGCCGTAGCTCAGGAGTTGGGGTCCTCGCCCAGGTAGTTCTCCGCGAACGCGAGGCCCGCGGCCGGGGATTCGAAGACGCGGCGGAGGCGGGCGAGGGTGGTGCCCGCGCGGTACGGGTCGCCGGACGAGGTGCCGTGGTACACCTCGGAGAGCCACTGGGAGAACTCCTGGTAGTCCCATACGCGGCTCAGGCAGGCCTCCGAATAGCCGCCCAGGCCCGCGGAGTCGCCCTTCGTGACATACGCGACGAGCGCGTCGCCGAGCAGGAACGCGTCGTGCAGGGCGAGGTTCATGCCCTTCGCGGCGATGGGCGCGGTGAGGTGGGCCGCGTCGCCGGCGAGGTAGAGCCGGCCGAACACCATGGGTTCGACAACGTAGTTGTGCATGTCGAGCACGCGCTTCTCGATCAGCCGGCCCTCGGTCAGCGGCGGGGCGCCGGTCGCTGCGAGGCGGTGCTGGAGCTCTGACCAGACGCGTTCGTGGGGCCAGTTGCCGGGGTCGTCGCCGGGCGGGCACTCCAGGTAGTAGCGGGTGACCTCGGGACTGCGCGCCATGTGCCCGGCGAACCCGCGCGGATGGACACCGAACACCACACAGTCCGACGACGGCGGCGCCTCCGCGAGCAGCGCCAGCCAGCCGATGCCGTAGTCGTGCCGCGCGATCCGCGCCCGCTCCGGCGGCAGCGCGGCCCGGGTCACCCCGCGCGCACCGTCGCAGCCCGCCACGAAGTCGCCCCGCACGAGCTGCCGTTGACCGGTCTCCGGGTCGGTGTACGACACCGCCGGGCGATCGGAGTCGAGATCGTGCAGCTGGACGTCCTGGACGCCGAAACGGATCGCGCCGCCCCGCACGTCCGCGTACTCCCGCACCAGGTCCGTCACCAGCAACGGCTGCGGATAGACGAAGTGGTGATGCCCCGTCAACTCCGTGTAGGACAACCGGTGTCGCTGCCCGCCGAACCGGAACTCGCACTCGGTGTGCAGCTGCGCCCGCTCCAACAACCGCTCGGCAAGGCCCCGTTGTCGCAGCCCACGGACGGCCCACTCCTCGATGACGCCGGCCCGCGGCCGCTGTTCTATGAACTCCCGGGTCTCGCTCTCCAGCACCAGGCAGTCGATCCCGGCGGCGCGCAGGATGTTGCCGATGGTGAGTCCGGCGGGTCCGGCACCCACGACGACGACCGGAAAGTGGTGTGGGGAGGCGGAGTCGGGGTGGGGGGAGGCGAAGGTCACCGGACCATTATGACGGTGTCCAGACAGCCGAAAACCGGCCACCTGGACGACGGTGGCCGGTTCGGATTTCGCGGGGGAGGGTGCGGATCAGTGCGCGGGTGCGTCCGTGATGACGACCTCGTCGATGCTGCGCTCGATCTCCTCGGCCCGCGACGCGGTGGCCTTGGCCCAGTAGTAGATGACGAGGGAGAAGACCGCGACCACCGCGATGTCCCACCACAGTGCGATGTGACCCTGACCGCCGAAGCTGCCCTGCCACGAGATGACTCCGAGGCCCAGCAGATAGACCGGCAGCCACTGCGCGGCCTTCCAGTCCAGCCGGGGCGCGTCGGGCCGCTCGCTGGCCGTGGCGTACCAGGCGTAGGTGCCGAGCAGCATGTAGCCGAGGACAATGGCGACGCCGAGCCGCCACAGGGTGTCCCAGCCGGCCCAGTAGATGATGAGGTTGGCCACCACGAACGACAGCGGCGAGAGCACCTTGCCGAAGGGGAGCCGGTAGGGGCGCTCCAGTTGCGGCAGCCGGTCGGCGAACACGCCGTACGCCAGCGGGGCGCCGGCGTACATCAGGACGCTCGCCGAGGTGATGAACCCGACCAGCTCCTGCCAGCTCGGGAACGGCAGGAAGCAGACCACGCCGGTCACGAAGGAGATGATCAGGCCGAACCACGGCACGCCCCGCTTGTCTGTGTCGGCGAAGACCTTGGGCGCGTAGCCGTTCTTGGACAGGCCGTAGGAGACGCGTGAGGTGGCGGTGGTGTAGATCAGGCCGGTGCCACCGGGGGAGATGATGGCGTCGAGGTACAGCACGACGCTCAGCCAGCCGAGGCCCACCAGGGTCGCGAGGCCCGCCCAGGGGCCGCTGATGCCGGCGTACGCCAGCTTGGCCCAGCCGTGTGCGAAGGAACTGCCCGGGAGCGCGCCGATGAACACGACCTGGAGCAGGACGTAGATGGTCGCGCCGATGGCCACGGAGCCGAGGGTCGCGCGCGGCAGGTCCCGCTTGGGGTCGCGGCTCTCGCCGGCGAGCTGGATGGCCTGCTCGAAGCCCAGCAGGGCGAAGATGATGCCGCTGGAACTGATCGCGCTCAGCACACCCTTGGCACCGAACGGCGCGAAGCCGTGCGAGGTGAAGTTGCCCGGGTGGAAGTTGCCGACCGCGATGATGAATATCGTGGCGAGCGGCACAGCGATCTTCCACCAGGTCGCGGCGCTGTTGGTGTGTGCCAGGACCCGGACGCCCAGGAAGTTGACGACGACGAACACGGCCATGAGGAGGACGGCGACGAGGATCCCGCTGCCCGTCAGGGTCCCGTCGGTGTGCTGGAAACCCGTCGCCCAGGACCAGTGACCGGCGTAACCGATCATCGCCTCGACCTCGACCGGTGCCACGGTCGCGGCCTGCAGCCAGGAGAACCAGCCGAAGGACATACCGGCCAGGCCGCCGAAGGCGTAGTGCGGGTAGCGTGCCGTACCGCCCGCGACCGGGAACATGCCGCCGAGTTCCGCGTGGACCAGGGCCAGCAGCACGATCGCGACCGTGCCGATCAGCCAGGAGATGATCGCCGCCGGACCGGCCACCACCACGGCCTTCTCGGCGCCGTACAGCCACCCGGAGCCGATGATCGAGCCGACCGAGGCCCACATCAGTCCGATCAGTCCGACGTCCCGCCGCAGGCCGCTCGGATCTCTGGTGGCCTCTGGGATGGACTGGTCAACACTCACCATGTCAAGGGGCCTCTCGAAGTCAGCACGCATGCTTAACGGGCAAGAGGCCCCAGGCTAGGAATGAATGAAATAATTACAGAAGTCCGTTGCCTGAAATTTGACTTGGGCTGGAGAGCTTCTTTTACACAGTGATCGCACAGGTCTGCGCAGGTCAGCCGAGTCGCGGAATCTCGATCGCCGGGCAGCGGTCCATGACCATGTCGAGACCGGCGGCGCGGGTCCGGTCGTACGCGCCCTCGTCGATCACCCCGAGCTGGAACCAGACGGCCTTCGCACCGACGGCCACCGCCTCGTCGGCGACCGCGCCCGCGAGGTCGCTGTTGACGAACACGTCCACGACGTCGACCTCGAAGGGGATGTCGGCCAGGGAGGCGTAACCCTGCTCGCCGTGCACCGTCTCCGCCTTCGGGTGGACGGGCACGATGCGCTTGCCGTAGCGCTGGAGGACGTCGGCCACGCCGTGTGCCGCACGCCGTTCGTTCGACGACAGCCCCACGACGGCCCAGGTGTCGCCGGACTCGGTGAGGATCTTGCGGATCGTTGCTGAGTCGCCGTACATGCTCGGCCTCCTTGGGAATCGTGCGCGCCCGCTGCTCCCTGGGACAACAGCGGGCGGAGCACCGTGATTCCTCAGTCCGTGACGACGGACGTGTTGAGGCCCTTGTCGTAGTGGTTGTGCGCGACACGGATGCCCGAGCTGCCGTGGAAGACGAACAGCGGGGAGGTGTACGGCGGTTGGTCCGCCGGGGCCAGGCGGCGGACCGTGTTGCCGGTGAACGTGAAGCCGCCGACGCTCTTCGCGTCGACGACCGTCACGTCGCTGATGTCGAAGGAGTTGTGCTCGACCTTGATGTCGTGGTGGACCGGGTGCGCCGGGTCGACGACCTGGTTGGTCGGCTCGACGAAGATGACCGGGCCGGTGGGGCGGGTGAAGGTGTTGTCGCGGATCGTGAGGTCGGCGACCGGGCCGGACTCGTACCACTGGTAGGCGTCGGCGGAGACGTAGATGCTGGCCATGGACATCGCGTCGAAGCGGTTGCCGCTGATCAGGACCGGCTTGCGGGTGGTGACCAGGATGCCGCGCGTCGGTACGTCGCGGAACGTGTTGCCCGAGATGACGACCGACGGGGTGGCCGTGATGTTCTCGACGACCGTGCCGCCGATCTCGACCCCGGCGGGGACCGGCCGGTCGAAGGTGACGTTCATCGTGGTGAGGGACTTGGTGTGGTCCATGCCGCTGGGCCCGTCGACCGCCGTGACCTTCGCGTGCGGGTCCGCGACCGGGGTCATCGTGCGCTGCGTCGTGAACTCGACCTCGTCGCCGGGCGCGAACTGCGGGAAGCCCGCGGTCTGCGGGTGCTCGTAGGCGAGGGTGAGCGTGTTCGGCCCGGGCTGCCCGACGACCTCCAGGTAGGTGCCGTGGATGTTGATCGGGTCGTCGTGCGGGCCGTCGAAGAGGCTCCGGGTGATCGAGACCTTGCCCTTGACGCCGGACATCTGCACGAAGTCGGCGAACGAGGCCGTCGACCGGCCGGACCTCGGATCGGGCGCGAAGTTCACCTTGTCGATGGAGATGTTCTCGCTGAACTGGCCCACCACGCCGAAGGATTGGAGGTAGTAGGCGTTCATCGAGCGCATCGTGACGTTCTTGGACTGCCAGATGAAGGCGCCCGGTTCCGTCCGCTCGATCAGGCGCATCTGGTAGACGAGCCCGGCGTCCGTCGGCTGCGTCGCGGTGGTGTAGTCGATCCGGATCCGCCGGTCGCCGAGGTCGGTGACCGAGGAGACGTCGTCGAAGAGCGGGTTGTCGCCGCGCCAGGTCCGTTGCGCCTCGGGATCGTGGATCTGGGTGTACTGGAGTCCGTCCGTGCCCGACCAGTACGGCTGTCCGGTGGCCGGGCTCTTCTCGCCGAGCCAGGTGATGTGCGTGCCGTTCACCTCGTACGGGCTGCCGGCCGGGATCATCAGGACGCGGTAGGCGTGGGCGTCAGTGCCTACGGTGACCCCGGCGGTGGCGACGGTCGCGTCGATGACCTCGGGCGCCGCGTAGTCGAAGGAGAAGTTCTGGAACGTCACGTTGGTCGAGCGGATCGACGCGAACGCGGTCTGCAGACCGTGGTAGACGAGCTTCGCCCCACCGCCGTCGACGGTGACGTCGTGCATGTCCTCGACGAGCAGCCCGATCTTCTTGTCCCGGTAACGCTGGTCCGCGCCAACGGTGTTGGAGACGTACAGCTCACGCGTCTCGGCCCGCTCGGGGTAGAGCTGGTAGGTGCCCTTCGAGAACTCGATGCGCACCGCCCGCCCGTGATCGACGCTCTTGGCGTGCCGCAGCGCCGCGACGACCGCGGGCGTGGAGTCCGTCCGGCCGGAGGGGTCGGCCCCGAACGCGTCCACGTCGACCACCGCCACCGGCGTCGTTCTCTGCGCCGCGGCGACACGACCGCCGCCGCCCACGAGCAGCGCGAGCGCCACCCCGACAAACACGAACCGAGACCGAGACATAGCCCCTCCGAAGCATTCGTGATGCACGACCATGAGCCGCAAAACACCCGATGAATATACGGAGTTGCCGCCTATCGCCCGGCCGTAACTCCGACTGGAGTGTGCTTAGATCCGACCTCTAGGTCAATGGTCTGGACGAGTAGCCGGACGAGTATCCGGACGCGCGAGGGGAACTCAGGCCTTCGGCGCCCCGGTGCTCGCGCGGATCACCAGCTCGGGATCGAAGAGGAGCTCGCCGACGGGGACATCGCGATTGCCGACCAGGGCGAGGACGCTGCGGCCCGCCTCCGAGGCCAGCCGGTCGGCCGGCTGGCGGACCGTGGTGAGCGGCGGATCGACGAAGTCCATGATCATGGAGCCGTCGTAGCCGACGACCGACACATCACCCGGCACGTCGTACCCCTGCCGGCGCGCGCCGCGGATCGCGCCCAGCGCCATGTAGTCGCTGGCCGCGACGATCGCCGTGGCACCGCGCCCGAGCAGCGAGATCGCGGCGGACTGGCCGCCCTCCACGGTGTACGACTGCCGGACCACCCACTGCTCCGCGTCCTCGACACCACGCCTGGAGAGCGAGGCGACGAAGCCGCTGACGCGCCGGTCGGCCGGACGGTTGCCGACCGGGCCCGACGCCATGCCGATACGGCGGTGCCCGAGCCGGTGCAGATGGTCGACGGCCAGTTCGGCGGCGAGCAGATCGTCCGTGGAGAAGACCGGCGCCTCGCTCACACCCTCGAACCGGCCGTTGATCCCGACGAACGGGATCCTGCGCGACCGCAGCAGTTCGTACGCCGAAGGGTCCGCGCCCTCAAGGGTGTTGCTGGCCGAGAGGAACACGACGGCCGCGACGCCGCGGTCGGCGAGCGAGGTCACGAAGTCCAACTCCTGTACCCCGCCCGGGAAACACGGGCACAGGACCGTCTTCAGACCGTGCGGGGCGAGCACGGACTCGATGCGCTCGGCGACATCCGCGAAGAACGGATTGGAGACCAACTCCGTGACGACCGCGACGAGTTGCCCCCGGGTCTGCCGCTCGTACCCCAGGTCGGCCATCGCCTGCTCGACCGCCTCGCGGGTCTTGCGGGACACGCCCTGACGGCGGTTGATGACCCGGCTGACCGTGGCCTCGCTCACCTCCGCGCGCTCCGCGACCTCGGTGATGCCGACCTTCATGCGGTTCCCTCCGACCCTGACTTGCAAGAAGAGGATGAAAACTTCCAGCACATCCTGCCGTGCAAAGTAGCAGCAGAACTGCGTGTCTTCCATGTTTCTCGCGCATGACCATTGAATCGCCACTTCCGCCCCTGCTAGCTTTCCGGCCACCACGCGGCCCCCACCCCGCAGTGACCGAAGACCGGGAGACCCGATGAAGCCCTCAAGGCTCATGCTGCTCACCGCTGTTGCCCTGCTCGCCCCGATGGCTCCCGCTCTGTCGGCCACCGCGTCCGCCGCACCCCGCCCTCAACTCACCATCCCCGACCCGGGGTTCGAGAACGGCGGCACGGGCTGGACCTTCACCTCGGGTGCCGGCGTCGGCACCGGCAACAAGCACGGCGGCGAACGCTTCCTCTACCTCGACGCCGGAGCCGGCAAGAGCGCCCAGCTGACCATCGTCGCGCCCAGGAACGGGAGTTACGACTTCTCCGCGTGGATCGGGAGCGCAGGCACCGGCGGCACGTACACGATCCGGCGCAACGATGAGACCGTCCAGACGATCACCCTGCCGCAGCACCCCGGGTACGCCCGGTACACCATCAGCGACGTCGCGTTGAAGACCGGCGACCGGCTCCAGATCGAATTCGGCTCCGGCAGTGCCTGGGTCAACGCCGACGACCTGATGATCTCGCCCGCCGCGCCCGCCGACCCGAAGGTCACCTCGTCCGACCCCGAGGTCGTCGCGATGTTCGACTGGGCGCAGAAGAAGGCCAACAGCTGGGTCCAGCTCCCGGGCACCGTAGGCCCGATCAACGTCGACGAGTACCAGACCGGCGGCACCGGCACCGCGGCGTACGAGCCCACCTACTGGGCCGGATACGCCAACCGCAGCGCCTACTACTCCCGCGACATGACCCACCAGCTCGCCGGCGCCCACCTCATCGGGCTCGACGCCGAGAACGAGACGATGCTCCGCTCGTACGCGCGGTCGGCCACCGCCGAGCACAAGTACTTCCCGGTGTGGTCCCTCAACTTCGACGCCAAGACCTACCTGAGCATCGACTACAAGAGCCCGGACAATTTCGTCCGCGAGGTGCCGGCCACGTTCGAGCTCGTCGAGAAGGCGGCCCAGGCGTACCTGTGGACCGGCGACCGCAGATACGTCGACGACCCGGTGCTGTGGGACTTCTACCGGCACGCCACCGAGCAGTTCATCGACCTGCACAACTCCGCCAAGGACAACGGCAGGGTGAAGGTCGCCGAGGGCACGGGCCAGGGCATCTTCCAGGGCGCCGCCAGCTACAACGAGCAGGACGGCGACGGTCTCGCCGAGGCCGGGGACGGCATCGCCTCCGAGTACCAGGCCTACCTGGCGATGGCCGTGCTCGCCCGCGGCAGGGGCGACACCGCGCTGGCCAGGACCTACGACAAGCGTGCCGCCGACCTGAAGACGTACTTCAACGACGACTGGAGCGGCACCGGCAGCGGGGCCGACATGGTCCGCGCGTACACCACCTCCGGCACCCCGGTCACCGGCTGGGGCAAGGAGAACAGCGTCTTCATGCCGATGAAGCAGATCATCGACCCCGGCCCGCGCAACGACGCCTACCTCGACTACATCCAGGCGCAGGAGCTGGGACCGGACGGTTCGCCCAACATCGAGTCGACGACCTATCTGCCGGACATGTTCTTCAAGAACAACCGCCCCGACACCGCCTGGCAGTGGATGAAGAAGATCTACGGCGAGCGGGAGACCCAGCACGTCAACTCCAGCCAGGGCCCCGACGGGGACTACCCCGAGGTGTCGTTCACCCTGGTCAGCCAGACCGTGCAGGGCCTGATGGGAATCACTCCGGACGCGCCGAACCACAAGGTGACCACCCAGTCGCAGCTGCCGACCGGCATGAAGTGGCTCCAGGCGGCGGACGTCCCCATCGGCACGGGCACGGGCACGGTCACCGTCCGCCACGACGGCGCGACCAGGACCACCCTGACGAACAACTCCCGCAAGGGTTCCTACAGTTGGGAGGCCCGATTCCCGGGCGTCCACAAGAAGATCAAGGTCAACGGCGTTCCGCAGCACGTGCGCACCAAGGTGGTCAACGGCGTGACCTACACGTACGCGACGCCGACGGTACGGGCGGGGGCGACGGCGGTGGTGCAGGTGACCGACTGACGCGGGCACCGGGTCACCGAGGGCTCCGTAGCGCGACGGCGAGATCGTCGAGGTACCGCGCGACCGGGCCCAGGGTGAGCAGGCCGCTGCCCGCTCCGGCCGACTCGGCTGCGGCGGGCGTCAGTCCGGTGAGTGCGCGCTCCATCGTCGCCCGGTGGTCGACGGTGATTGCGGCGCGGGCGGCCAGGCACCAGAGGGCCTCGAAGAGGAGGTCGCGGGGTGGGTCCGGGAGTGAACTCAGGGCCGTCAGGGCTTCGTTGGGTCGGTCGTGGGCGAGCAGCACCAGCGGGCGAGCCCATGGCTCGTAGGGTCCCCAGTCGACGTTGGCGTCGGTCTGTGCGGGCTGCCCGTTCCGCAGCCGCAGGCACAGCAGGGCCAGTGGCAGCAGCCCGTGCTCCAGCCCGGGCATACCGGCTCCGTCCAGCCGAAGTGCCGCGCGCTGGTAGGCAGTTGCCACCTCGGTCCCGTGTGGGCTGCCGGTCGCGGAGAGCCGTAGAACCCGGTACCACTCGGTGAACACGCCCACCAGCGGCAGTTCATGACGCTCCGCCAGCCGGTCCGCAGCCGCCGCGTGTTCGTCGGCTCCGGTGAAGTCCGCGAGGGCGCTGCGGGACTGGAGCCGGATGAGATGCCCGAGCACCTCGTACGTGACCATGCCGTGCCGGGCCGACAGGGCGATCAACTCGGCGCCGATCGCATCCCGTTGAGGGGCCAGGCCAGCGCGGTGGAAGGTCTGCATGAACGTGCCGTTGAGGGCGAAGGCGAGCAGTGCGGGGTCGTTCAACCGGCGGGCGATGTCTTCGGCCTGGCGCGCGGCCTGGGGTCCGCGGGCGGAGCGGGTGCCGCGTGACTCCAAGGCGATCGTGGCCAACAGGCGGGCCCGCGTGGCGAGATGGGCCTCCGGTGGGAGCGCGGCCAGGGTGTGCTCGGCCGCGGCCACCGTGTCCGCCGCCTGCTGCGGGTCGTCGACGCGGGTCCAGATCGCGGGGACGTCGTAGGCGCCGATGACGCGGGCGGTGAGTTCCGGGTCGCCCAGTTCCCGCGCCGCCGTGATCGCCGCGAGGCGGTGTTGGCGGGCCGCCTTCAGGCCGCCGCCTCCGGTCACCGCGAGGTTGCGGAGGAGTCCCACTGTCGATTCCAGGCGGGCCGGGGCGCCGGATGCGACGGTTCGGTCATAGGCGGCGGTTGCGTCGGCCCATACGCGGTCGGCTGGACCGCTCGGATCTGACACGGGGCCGGGGCGCGAGGCATGGGTGGGCGAGGGCGCGTGGTCATGATGGGGGCCGAGGTCCAGGTGCGGCGCCTGATCGATGGGCGGACCGGGGTCCAGGTGCGCCGCATGGTCCAGGATGTCCGCCTCCAGGCGGCGCAGCGTCGGACCCGGGTCCGCGCCGAGTTGTTCTACGAGGAGGGTGCGTGCCCGGCGCAGTACCGCGAGCGCGTCGCCCTGGCGGCCGGTGCGGTAGAGGGCCAGCGTCAGCAGGCGCCAGGCGTCCTCGCGCCAGGGGTGCTCGGCGACGTGTGCGTCCAGGTCGGGAACAGCCTCCGCGGCCCGGCCCAGGGTGAGTTGGGTCTCGGCCCGGCGTTCGACGGCGTGCAGGCGGAGCTCGGTGAGGCGGGAGCGTTCCGCGCGGGCCCAGGTCTCGTCGCCGAAGTCGGCGTAGGCCGGGCCCCGCCACCAACTCAGCGCCTCCTCAAGCAGGTTGAGCGCGTGCGGGGCCGGCAGGGTCGCGGCGGCGGTCACCGCCCGTTCGAAGCGCCAGGCGTCCACGGCCTCGGGCCCGGCGCGCAGCGCGTACCCCGGGCCCTCTGTGACGAGCAGCCGGGCCGGAGTCCGCGGCGGGCGCTCCGGTTCCAGGGCCCGGCGCAGCGCGGCGACGAAGGTGCGGACCGCGCCCACCGCGTCGGCGGGCGGCTCGTCCTGGCCTGCCCACAGGTCGGCGACAAGGCGTGTCACCGGTACGACCCGACGCCGGGCGACCAGCAGCCGGGCCAGCACAGCCGGGTGCCGCGGGCCCTTCAGGGCGATCGTGTCCCCGGCGCCGTCCCAGGCCGCGACCGGCCCCAGCACCCCGAACGCGACCTCCATCGCCGACCACCCTTTCCGGGGCATCGCCCCAGGTCACCGTAGCGCGCTCATTCGTTGCTCATCGGCGCGCGGCAGGCTCGGCGGCATGTCAACGACCATCCCCGGCTTCACCTACCACCGCGTCCCCGTCGCGGACGGCGTCACCCTCAACGCCGCCGTCTCCGGCTCGGGCAGCCCGATCGTGCTGCTGCACGGCTTCCCGCAGACCCACCTGATGTGGCGCCATGTCGCCGCCGACCTCGCGGCCGACCACACCGTGATCTGCCCCGACCTGCGCGGCTACGGCGCGAGCGACAAGCCCGCCGAGACCGACGGCTCCGGTTACGCCAAGCGCACCATGGCGGCGGACGTCGTCGCGCTGGCCCGCGCCCTGGGCCACGACCGTTTCGCGCTCGCCGGGCACGACCGCGGCGCCCTGGTCGCCTTCCGCGCCGGACTCGACCACCCCGGCACGATCAGCCACCTCGCCTGCCTCGACGTACTCCCCACGCTGGACATGTGGGACGTCATGCACGGCGTCACCGCAGCCGTCGGCTTCCACCTCTACCTGATGGCCCAACCCCCGGGCCTGCCCGAGCAGTTGATCGCCGCCGCGCCCGACGCGTTCTTCGGTCACTTCCTCGACCTCTGGACCAACGACCCGTCGGCGGTCCCCGCCGGCATCCGCACCGCCTACCTCGACGCCTGCCGCGCCGCGGTCCCCTCGATCGTGGCCGACTACCGCGCCTCCGCCGGCATCGACGTCACCCACGACCGGGCCGACCGGGACGCCGGCAACCGGCTGCGGATGCCGGTCGCCGTCCTCCAGCAGGACTGGGGCGCGGCTCTCGGCTTCGACGCGGCGGCCCTGTGGAGCGCCTGGGCACCGGACCTGCGGCACGAGACCGTGACCTGCGGCCATTTCATGGCGGAGGAGGACCCGGCCGGCGTGGCGAAGACACTGCGGGAGCTTGTCGCCGCCCGCTGAACCGGTGCGCCTCAGGGGGTCCTCGCGGTCACGGTGAAGTCGACGTCCTCGCCGACAGCCGAGACCCCGTGGAAGGCGGCGCCGGCGTGCAGTCGGTTGGCGCCCGCCGGGAGGGGGGTGTCCGGCGTGCACGACCAGGTGCCGTCGATGCGCGCGACCTCCGCGCACACCGTGCGCTCTGCGGCGTCAAGGACACTCACCCGCGCCCCCGGATAGGAGGTCCCGGCGAGCCGCGCCGCGCCGGACACGAACGTGCCGCCCGCCGGTTCGGTCAGCGTCGGCACGGGCATGCCCACGGTCACGGTGCACCTGCCGGACGCGCGACGGGCTCCGCCCGCGTCGGTCAGCACGACGGCGCACCCGGGCAGCCGCGTCCCCGGCACCGCCCGCGCGTCCACGGCGAGCGCGAACGGATACCCGCCGTCCTTCCACGAACCGGGCCCCGAGTCACGGACGTAGGTGTACGTGCCGCTCGTACCGTCGGCGGTCACCTCGCCCTGGAACCGTGCCGTGTCGGCGAGGGGCGTACCGGTGACCCGGGCCCCGGCGGGCGCGGTCAGCCGCAGCGAGGACCCGGCCGGCAGGTCGGCACCGTCGTACCCGCTGATCTCCACCAGCCCGGACCGCCCCGGCACGATGGTCACCCCGCCACCCAGACCCCGTGCGGAGAACTCCCCGGAGTCGGCGCGGAGCGGCGCGGCCGTGGCGGCGGCGACACCGGTCGGGAGGAGCGCGACGGTCAGCAGGAGAAGCAGCAGCCGACGTCGGACGGGCATCGGCGACAGGGATCCGTGGGGGAACGTACGGCGGTCGGTCATCGGAACTCTCCGGGATCGTCTCGGCGGGCTGCTGGTCGGTGCTCCCACCCCACACGCCCCACCGGCCTCGGCGAAAGGCGGGATGGGCGAACGGGCGAACGCCGACGGGGTCACGCACCTCGGTGTACCGGACAGACCGGGGTGAATCCCGCCAGCTCAGCCGGAACAGAGCGAACATGCATGCGTACGGCCCTCCGCCCGCCTACGCTCAGGCCGTGCTGCGCATCACCGACGCCCGAACCGGCGAGCCCGTCGAAGCCGCCCCCGCCCGCCGTGGCCTGACCAGGGTCGAGGCGCACGCGTCGGGCCTGGCACCCACGACACTACGAGTGCTCCTCATTTCGGACCTCCTCGTACGCGCCCTGGAACTCGGCGGCACCCCCGTGTGGTCGCTCCTCACCGGCGACCACCAGCAGGCCGAACTCCGCGCCGCGGCACGGGCCTTGGGCATACGGCCCTTCGAGGACGGCGGAGACCTCGGCTCCGGACTGGGCGAGGCCCAGGTCCTCCACGTGGCGACGGAGGGCGTCGAGACACCCGGGGGAGTCCTGGTGGCCGTGGCACCCGTCGATTCCCCCACGGCCGCCGCGCCCGGCCTCTCCGACCCGGGCGCGCTCCGCCTCGCCCTGCTCTCGCACCCCCGTGACCTGCCGGTACGGCTCGACGCGGACGTCCTGGAGGAGGCGCGGCGGACGCTGGCGCACTGGCGCGGTTCCGTCGCCGACTGGGCGCGGCGGCCCTCGCGGCCGGTGCCCGACGAGGTGCGTGCGGAGCTGCGGACCGCCTGGGAGGACGACCTGAACGTGCCCGAAGTCCTGGACGTGCTGCGCCGGGTGGAGGCCTGGCCCGATCTGGCGGACGGCGCCCGCTTCGAGACGTACGCCTACGCGGACCGGCTCCTCGGGCTCGAACTCACCCGTGACATCGGGTCGTTGGCGTGAACGCCCGCGCCGGGGCCCGTCCGTTGCGCCGCCTCGTCGTGCTGCGGCACGCCAAGTCCGCCTGGCCGGAGGGCGTTCCCGACCACCAGCGCCCCCTCGCCCCGCGCGGGCGCCGCGACGCCCCGGCCGCCGGTATCGCCCTCGCCGAGACCGACTCCCTGCCGGACCTCGCCCTGTGCTCCACGGCCGTACGGGCGCGCCAGACCTGGGAGTTGGCGTCCGCCGAGTGGGGCACCCCGCCGCCGGTGCGGTACGAGCCGGGGCTGTACGCGGCCGACGTACCGGAACTTCTCGACGCCGTCCACCAAGTGCCGCCCGAGGTCGAGACGTTGCTCCTGATCGGGCACAACCCCGGCCTGGAGGAACTAGTCCTCGACCTCGCCGGCGACAGCCTCGACGACGCGCTCGACGAGGTCCGCGTGAAGTTCCCGACCTCGGCGATCGCGGTGCTGGCCTGGCACGGCAGCACGTGGCAGGAACTCGCCCCGGGCACAGCCCTGTTGACGGGCATGACCGTGCCGAGGGGCAGGAAGAGGTGAGACTTCAGGGCCGCACCGGGCAGTCGCCGTGCTCGATCCTCACCCGCGGGGTGGAGAGCCGGGTGCCGCCCACCGCCCAGCGCTACGGCATGGGCGTGCTGACCTTCGGGCCGCTCAACTCCGGCGGGCTGTCGGGGCGTTCGGATCCCACCGCCGGGCACCGCAGCGCCGGCGCGGGGGCGAAGATGTTCGACCTCAGCCGGCCGGGCGTGCGGGCCAAGGCCGACGCCGCGCGCGAACTGGCCGCGCCGGCCGCCGAGGCCGGACTGCCGCTGCCCATCTGGCGACCGCCTTCGTGCGGACCCATCCGGCGGTCTCCGCGGTACTCATCGGCCCGCGCCGCCCCGACCAGCTGACCGACCTCCTCGCCGCGGCCGGCGTGGAACTCGGCGACGACGTCCTCGACCGCATCGACGTGAATCCTGGCGACTTCTACATCGACCCCACCCCGCCGATCACCGACAAACGCCTGCGCCGCCGCTGGCTCACTGCCGCTGACAGTCGACGTCCTTGCCGTGAGCGGCCGTTCAGCCGACGTGGACGCGCGGCCGCCGTTCTGGGTCCGGTTCCGCGCGGCGCAGGACCTCGCGGGTCACCGGTGCCACCTCGCCGTCGCCGAAGACGAGGAAGCGGATCAGGTGGCTGACCGGGTTGCCCTCGGTCCAGGTGAAGTAGGCGTGCGGGACCTCGTCGGTGCGGTCGCGCAGCGAGAGGAGGACGGCGGCGATCGCGTTGGGGACCGTGGGGCCCTCGACGCGGAGTCGGCGTACTCCGTACTTCTCGTCGCCGTGCACGGAGATGTCCGCGGAGAAGTCCGAGGAGTCGCGGAGGAACACCTCCAGGAACAACACCGGCCCGCCGTCCGGGATATGGGTCTCCTCGCGCTGGCTGTACTCCTTGGCGCGGTACTCACGGGTGCTGTGTTCCTGAGGCTCGTTCGCGATCAGCCGGAGCGGACCGCGGCGTGCCGCCTCGTCGATGAAACGGGACGCCTTGTCGTCGAACGTGATCTCGGCGGCGCGGAGTTCGAAGGCGCGGTGCACGCGTGAACCGAACGACGTCACCAGGATCAGCACGATGAAGATGCCCGCGATCTTGATGCCGTCGGGCCGTTCGATGACGTTCGTGACGAGTGTGTACGCGAACACGGCGGTGATCACGCCGAACCCGAGCGTGGCCTTCCGATGGCCCCGCTTGTGCACGGTGACCGTCGAGGCGAAGGCCGCGGAGAGCATCAGCACCAGCACACCCGTCGCGTACGCGCCGCTCTGCGCGTCGACGCTCGCGTGGAACCACAGGGTGATCAGGACGGCCGACACCATGAAGACCAGGACCAGGGGGCGCACCGCCCCCGTCCACTCCGGCGCCATGCCGTAGCGCGGCAGATAGCGCGGTACGAGGTTCAGCAGGCCGGCGAGTGCGGAGGCGCCCGCGAACCACAGGATCGCGATCGTCGAGACGTCGTAGAACGTGCCGAAGACCTGGCCCAGATGCTCGTGCGCGAGATAGGCGAGCGCACGGCCGTTCGCCGGGCCGCCCGCCTTGAACGCGCTCTGCGGGATCAGGATCGTCGTCGCCAGGCTGGACAGCAGCAGGAAGCCGGACATGATCAGGGCGGCCGTGGTGAGCAGCTTCCGGGTCTCGCGGATCCGGCCCGTGGGCTTCGCCCAGGTGTCCGTGTCATCGCCCTTGACCTGCGGCATCACCGCCACACCGGTCTCGAAGCCGGACATGCCGAGCGCGAGTTTCGGGAACACGAGCAGCGCGACCCCGACCATCGCCAGCGGTGAGGAGTGCGCGGCCGTCATCGCGTCCGTCCAGTCGCCGATCTTCACCGGATGGCTCAGCACCTCCCAGGCGGACACCGCGAGCACCACCACGTTGAGCGTGAGATACACGCCCACCAGCACCACGGCGATCCCGATGGCCTCCCGGAACCCCTTGAGGAAGACCGCGCCCAGCGCCCCGACGAGCACCAGCGTGATCCACGTGTTCCCGCCGTGCATCCAGCCCGGCGCGAACGGGTTCTCCACGACGT
Source organism: Streptomyces sp. NPDC048504 (assembly GCF_043200035.1). Taxonomy (NCBI): domain Bacteria; kingdom Bacillati; phylum Actinomycetota; class Actinomycetes; order Kitasatosporales; family Streptomycetaceae; genus Streptomyces; species Streptomyces sp. NPDC048504. The sequence continues at coordinate 465,229 of NZ_JBICXA010000004.1, read as the reverse complement.
GCGCCGCCGCGTCCGCCGCCGACAGGGTGACCGTGATCATGAAGTCAGTCGCCGCGAAGCCCAGCAGCACCAGGACGAAGATCTTCCCCGACCACCACGGCAGCAGCCGTTCCAGCATGGCGATCGACCCCTCGCCGTGCGGGCTCTCGTGCGCCACCCGCCGGTAGACCGGCAGCGCCCCGAGGAGGGTCAGCCCGATCAGTACGACGGTCGCCAGCGGGGACAGCAGTCCGGCCGCGAGGGCGGCGATGCCCGGCTGGTAGCCGAGGGTGGAGAAGTAGTCGACGCCGGTCAGACACATGACCCGCCACCAGCGGTGACCCTCGTGCTCCGGGTTCGGGGTGGCGTGCGGGCCCGGATGCCGGGCGCTCTGCTCGCTCAGACCGTCCAGGAGCCAGGCCCGGCAGCGCTCCGCGGCGGACCCGGAACCGCCGGACGCCGTGGTCTCCGTAGGGTCCACCTGCGCGCCGGTCATGCTGGGGACTCCCTGTGATCGGACGAACCTGCCCGGTGCCCGGGCAACGAGGAGCGAGTATCCACCACATCCTTGCCCGTACCCGGACCGGGGGCGACCTCCGATCCTGCGCATAGGCTGGCCGGATGCAGGACGAGTACCGCACAGTGGCCCGCCCGGGCGTGCACGAGACCGAGGTCAACCGCTCCCGCTTCCTGTGCGCCCTCGCCCCGGCGGCCACCGAACAGGAGGCCCAGGACGTCATCGCCCGCATCCGCAAGGACCACACGGACGCCTCCCACAACTGCTTCGCCTACGTCATCGGCGCCGACGCCGCGATCCAGAAGGCGGGCGACGACGGCGAACCCGGCGGCACGGCAGGCGTCCCCATGCTCCAGATGCTGCTGCGCCGCGACATGCGGTACGTCGTCGCCGTCGTCACCCGCTACTACGGCGGCGTCAAGCTCGGCGCGGGCGGCCTCATCCGGGCCTACGGCGGCTCGGTCGGCGAGGCCCTCGACTCCCTCGGCACGATCACCCGCCGCCGCTTCCGCCTCGCCACGGTGACCGTCGACCACCAGCGCGCGGGCAAGATCCAGAACGACCTGCGCGCCACCGGCCGCGAGGTCCGGGACGTCCGCTACGGCGAGGAGGTCACCATCGAGATCGGTCTGCCGGACGCCGAAGTGGACGCGTTCCGGGGGTGGTTGGCGGATGCGACGGCGGGGACGGCGGGGCTGGAGCTGGGCGGCGAGGCGTACGGGGACGCATGAGGGGCTTGGGGCCTTGACGGTACGTCAGGGAGATCCGCAGCTGATGGCGCGTCAGGAGGCCCAAGCCCAGACCTGGTTGGAGTTGCCCGCGCAGCCGAAGGTCTGGACGGTCTGACCGTCCCTGCCCGACTCGGAGGCCTCCGCGTCCAGACAGAAACCGTCCGGGGCGCTGACCAGGGTCCCGGCGCCGCCCAGTCGCCACCGCTGCGCGCTCAGCCCGTCGCAGCTCCTGACCCGGATCTTCGAGAAGTTCTGGCCCACCGTGCTCGCGTCGGCGTCCAGGCAGGCGTGGTTGCCCTGATTGACCACCAGGTACTGGGAGGTGTGCCCGGGCACCCGGAACAGCGCCCACTTCTGCGGTGCCGTGCCGTTGCACGCCCACACCTGTACCGCGGTGACGTGCGCGTCGAGGCACCGGGCGGCATCGGCCGTGTGGACGCTCTCGGTCACTGTCACCGTGCCGGCGCGGACCGGCCCGCGTTCCGTGCCGTACAGCAGCTTCGCGGTCTGCGCGTCGACCGTGCCGCTGGCGGTGGTCCCGGCCTCGGTCTGGAAGACCTTCAGCGCGTCGACCGTCGACTTCCCGAACTCGCCGTCGACCGTGACGTGCAACCCGTAACCGGCGAGCAGGAGTTGGAGCGCCTTGACGCAGTCGCCGTGGGAGCCCGAGGTGAGTTCGGTGACGCAGGAGGAGAGCCGGATGTCGAGGTTCGCGGGATCGCGGGTGACCGGCGCGCTCGTCGGGCTCTGCGACGCCCCGCCCTTCGTCGCCGACGCGGAGGCGGCCGTACTCGGCGAACTGCCCGGCCCCGAGGGAGAGTTCTCCGGTACGGCGAGTGCCGGGGGCGTCCCCGGTCCGGGACCGGCCGACGTCCCGCTGCCGTCGTGGTGCAGCAGGAGCAGCGTCGCGGTGATGCTGCCGGCGACGAGAAGGGCGGCCCCGGCGACGGCGGCCGCGATCAACTTCCCGCGTTTTCCAGGAGTGTTCGCGTGTTTCCGGGACGTGGTGGGCGGGTCCGGGGGTGCCGCCGAAGGGTGGGCCGCGGGTGGCTCGACGGGGGAGGACCTGCGCTGGGGGGTGACCCGTGGAGGACCGCCGGCCGGTGCGGACAGCTGATGCCCGATGGCCGTTCTGAACACCGCCTCGGGTAACGGCCGCAGCTCGGGGTCCTTGTCCAGGCAGGTGCGGATGAACGCGGCCAGCTCCGCGTCGACGCCCGCGACCTTGTCGAGGACGTCCTTCCGGGGCGGGTCGAACGCCACCCGGTGCAGCACGTCGACGCCCGTGCCGTCGCCGAACGGGGCCTCCCCGGCGACGGCGTAGGTGAGCGTGGAGGCCAGCGAGAAGACGTCGGAGGCGGCGGTGACCTCCTGGCCGCGCACCTGCTCCGGGGACATGTAGGCGGGGGTGCCGACGTTCTGGCCGGTGACGGTGATCGAGGTGCCGTCGCCGGCCTGGACGACACCGAAGTCGATGACGCGGGCGCCGTCGGCACCCAGGATGACGTTGGACGGCTTGAGGTCGCGGTGCACGATCCCCGCGCGCCAGATCGCCTCGATCGCCCGCCCCACGTCGGCCAGCAGCCGCCAGGCGGCCGCCACGTCGACCGGCCCGCGCGCGTCGACCAGCTCCGCGAGGGTGGGCCCGGGTATGTACTCGGTGGCGACCCACACCAGGTCCTCGTCGCAGCCGCTGCCCAACAGCCGTACGATGTGCGCCCCTTGGATCCGGCCCAGCGCGCCGACCTCGCGCTCGAAGCGCTTGCGGAACAGCGGGTCCTCCGCGTACTCGGGCCGGATCACCTTCACGGCGGCCGGGCCCGTGGCGCCGGTGGCGTCGCGGCCCAGATAGACCCGGCCCATCCCGCCGCTGCCGAGCACCGACGTCAACCGGTACGGACCCGCCTGGCGCGGGTCGCTCTTCCGCAGGGGCACCACGGGAGGCGGCTCCATCCCCGCCGCCGCATAGGCCATCGTTTCGGACCGACCGCGGAACTCGACTGGCATGGGAACCCTGTGTCTCTCGCGTGGTGCGTGTGACGTGAGATTAGCGCAGCACATGTGTGCGACAAGGGAGTTGGGATTTTCCACAGCGGGCGCCAAGCCGCGTCGGCCGCACGGTCGCCTTCAGCGTCGTGACGTCGGTCACTGATCCGCGTATGGGGCATATTTCCTGCCATAAGGTCCCGAATGCGTGGGAACTCCGAGGTCAATGGTGGTTCAGGGGCCGACAGGCGCTAGCGTGGTGGACCGATGAGACTGCTGCACACTTCCGACTGGCACCTGGGCCGGGCGTTCCACCGCGTGAACATGCTCGGGGCCCAGGCCGACTTCGTGAGTCACCTCGTCGCCACCGTGCGTGAGCGCGATGTGGACGCGGTGGTCGTGTCGGGAGACGTGTACGACCGGGCGGTGCCGCCGCTGGCCGCGGTCGAGCTGTTCGACGCCACCCTGCACCGGCTCGCCGACCTGGGCGTGCCCACGGTGATGATCTCCGGGAACCATGACTCGGCCCGCCGCCTCGGAGTCGGCGCCGGTCTGATCGACCGCGCCGGCATCTACCTCCGCACCGAACCCTCGGCCTGCGGGACGCCCGTGGTCATTTTGGACGCGTTCGGCGACGTGGCCTTCTACGGACTGCCGTACCTCGAACCCGCCCTGGTGAAGGCCGAGTTCGGGGTGGAGAAGGCCGGCCACGAGGCGGTCCTCGCCGCCGCCATGGACCGCGTCCGGGCCGACCTCGCCGACCGCGCGCCCGGCACCCGTTCCGTGGTCCTCGCGCATGCCTTCGTCACCGGCGGCGAGGCCAGCGACAGCGAGCGGGACATCACCGTGGGCGGGGTCGCCGCCGTACCGGCCGGGGTCTTCGACGGCGTCGACTACGTGGCACTCGGGCATCTGCACGGCTCCCAGACCATCACCGGCCGAGTCCGCTACTCGGGCTCCCCGCTGCCGTACTCCTTCTCCGAGGCCGACCACCGCAAGAGCATGTGGCTCGTCGACCTGGACGCCGACGGGAACGTCACCGCCGAGCGCCTCGACTGCCCGGTACCGCGCGAACTGGCCCGGATCCGGGGCCCGTTGGAGGACCTCCTGCACGACCCCGGCCTCGCGCGGCAAGAGGAGGCGTGGGTCGAGGCGACACTCACCGACCCCGTGCGCCCGGACGACCCCATGGCCCGCCTCACCGAGCGCTTCCCGCACACGCTCACTCTCGTCTTCGACCCCGAGCGCGGCCCCGACGACCCCGACGTGTCGTACGCCCGCCGCCTCGCGGGCCGCGACGACCGCGAGATCGCCGACGACTTCGTGGCCCACGTACGCGGCGCCGGTCCCGACGAGCACGAACAGGTAGTTCTCCAGGAGGCGTTCGACTCGGTGCGCGCGGACTCGGTGGTACGGGAGGTGGCGCCGTGAGCGTGCGGCACGCGGGAACAGGGGGCGCCCGATGAGGCTGCATCGGCTCGACATCACCGCCTTCGGGCCCTTCGGCGGTTCCCAGACCGTCGACTTCGACGAGCTGTCCTCCGCCGGGCTGTTTCTGCTCCACGGCCCGACCGGCGCCGGCAAGACCTCCGTCCTCGACGCCGTGTGCTACGCGCTCTACGGCTCGGTGCCCGGCGTACGTCAGTCCGGTCAGGGGCTCACCCTGCGCAGCGACCACGCGGCGGCCGGCACGCGCACCGAGGTGCGGCTCGAACTGACCGTCGCCGGGCGGCGGTTGGAGCTCACCCGGCAGCCGCCCTGGGCGCGACCCAAGAAGCGCGGCACCGGCAGCACGCTGGACAAGGCGCAGAGCTGGCTGCGCGAGTACGACGCGTCGGCCGGCACCTGGAAGGACCTCAGCCGCTCGCACCAGGAGATCGGCGAGGAGATCACCCAGCTGCTCGGCATGAGCCGGGAACAGTTCTGCCAGGTCGTGCTGTTGCCCCAGGGCGAGTTCGCGCGTTTCCTGCGGTCCGACGCCGAGGCGCGCGGCAAGCTGCTCGGGCGGCTCTTCGACACGCACCGCTTCGCCGAGGTCGAGAAGCGGCTCGCGGAGCGGCGCCGCGCCACCGAGGCCCAAGTCCGCGAGGGCGACGCCGAGTTGCTCGCCGACGCGCACCGCATGCAGCAGGCCGCCGGTGACGCCATGGAGCTGCCGGAGCTCGCCCCGGGCGAACCCGGCCTCGCCGACGCGGTGTTGGGCGCGGCGGCCGTCGCCCGCAGCACCGCACGCGAGCAGCTGACCGTCGCGCGGAGTGGGCTGACCGCCGCCGAGTCCGCCCAGGTCGCCGCCGATCGTGAACTGGCCGACGCCCGTGAACTGGCCCGCCTGCAACAGCGGTTCGCGCAGGCGCGGGAGCGGGCCACCCTCATGGAGGAGCGGGCCGACGGCTACCGGCAGGCGCAGGCGCGGATGGAGCGGGCCCGGAAGGCGGAGGCGGTGGCGCCGGCGCTGGACCTGCGCGAGGCCGCCGACGCCGAGCACCAGGATGCCGCCCGGGCCGAGACACGTGCGCGTGACCTGCTGCCGGACACCTTCGCGGGCGCCGGCGCGACCGGGCTCGCCGCCGCCGCACGCCGGGCCGCCGAGGAACTGGGCGGACTGGAATCCGCCCGCCGCGCCGAACAAAGGCTCACCGAACTCGGCGTGGAGCGCGCCGAGTTGGACCGCCAGGAGCGCGCCGACGAGGACGTACGCCAGGAGGCCGAGGCCTGGCTCGCCGGGTGGGACGCCACCCGTGCGGGACTTCAGGCGCGGATCGAGTCGGCTCAGGAGGCCACCGCGCGGGCCGAACAGCTCGGCATCCGGCGCGAGCCCGCCGAGCGGCGTCTCGGGGCGGCCCGGCAGCGGGACCAGTTCGCCGGTGACACCGAGGACGCCCAGCGGCAGGTGCTCGCCTCCGCCGAACGCGCCGTCGAGGCCCGCGCCCACTGGCTCGACCTCAAGGAACAGCGGCTGAACGGCATCGCCGCCGAACTCGCCGCCCACCTCACCGACGGCGCCCCCTGTGCCGTCTGCGGAGCCACCGAACACCCCGCCCCCGCACGTAAATCCGCCGGGCACGTCGACCGCGCGGCAGAGGAACAGGCCCTCACCGCCCACCAGCGCGCCGAGGAACAGCGCACCGAGGCCGAGCGCCGCCTGGGCGTCGTACGGGAAGCCCTCGCCGCCGCCACCGCCGAGGCGGGTGACACGCCGACCGGTCAACTCGCCGACGAGGTTGCCGAGTTGGAGCGGCTCTACGAGCAGGCGCGCCGGGACGCGTCCTGGCTGCACCCCGCGACCGAGGAGCTGCGCCGGGCCGAGCAGGAGCACGAGCGGCGGACCGCGATCCAGCAGCAGGCCGCGCTCCGAGCCGCCTCCCGTACGACCCTGCGCGACACCCTGGACCGCGAACGGGCCTCCCTGGAAGGGGAGTTGGCGCAGTCCAGGGGCGCCGCCGACAGCGTGGCCGCGCGTGCCGCCCAACTGGAGCGGCAGGCCGCGCTGCTCACCGACGCGGCCGACGCCGTCCGTACCGCCGAGGACACCGCACAGCGCCTCAAGGACGCCGACGCCCGGCTCGCCGACGCCGCCTTCCGCGCCGGGTTCGACACCCCGCAGGCCGCGGCCGCCGCCCTTCTCGACGACACCGCCCATCGCGAACTCCAACGGCGCCTGGACGCCTGGCAGTCGGAGGAGGCCGCCGTACGGGCCGTCCTGACGGAGGCCGACACGGCGGCAGCCGCGCAGCTGGCGCCCGCCGACCTCGACGCGGCGGAGCGCGCCGCGGCCGCGGCCGTCCAGCGGACACGGCACGCGGCCTCCGCGCGCGACGCGGCTGCCCGGCGCTGCGCCGAACTCGACCGGCTCTCCGCCCGATCGGCCGCCGGAGCACGTCAACTCGCCCCGCTGCGCGAGGAGTACGACCGGGTGGCCCGCCTCGCCGCCCTCACCGCCGGCACCTCGGCCGACAACGAACGCCGGATGCGCCTGGAGTCGTACGTTCTCGCCGCCCGCCTGGAACAGGTGGCCGCCGCCGCGACCGTACGGTTGCAGCGCATGTCGTCCGGGCGTTACACCCTCGTGCACTCCGACGACCGGGCCGGGCGCGGCCGTAGCGGACTCGGGTTGCATGTCGTCGACGCGTGGACCGGGCGGGAGCGGGACACCGCGACGCTGTCCGGCGGCGAGACGTTCTTCGCGTCGCTCGCCCTCGCGCTCGGGCTCGCGGACGTGGTCACCGACGAGGCCGGCGGGGTCCGGCTCGACACCCTCTTCATCGATGAGGGCTTCGGCAGCCTCGACGAGCAGACCCTCGACGAGGTCCTCGACGTCCTCGACTCCCTGCGCGAACGGGACCGCAGCGTCGGCATCGTCAGCCATGTCGCCGATCTGCGACGGCGGATCCACGCGCAGCTGGAGATCGTGAAGGAGCGGGACGGGTCGGCCGTACGGCAGCGGGGGCAGTGAGGTCGGTCGGGCTCGCGAGGTCAGTGGGCCGTGGGGTCAGTGGCCCAGGGGGCGGCGGGGCAGCGGTGAGGAGTAGACGACGCTGGTGGTGACCGAGCCCAGGGCGCCGATCTTCCCCGACACCTCCTCCAGGTGGCGCATCGAACGGGCCGCGACCTTGATCATGAAGCAGTCGTCGCCCGTGATGTGATGCGCCTCCAGGATCTCCGGCGTTACCGCGACCAGGTCGTGGAAGGGCTTGTAGTTGCCGTTCGGATAGCGCAGCCGCACGAACGCCAGGATCGGCAGGCCCAGCCGCTCAGGGTCCACGACCGCCGCGTATCCCTGGATCACCCCCGCCTCCTCCAGCCGCCGCACCCGCTCGGTCACCGCGCTCGCGGACATGGAGACGGCCCGGGCCAGCTCGGCGAAACTGGCGCGCCCCTCCCGCTGGAGGACGTCGAGGATGCGCCAGTCCGTGGCGTCCGGGGTGTACGTGGAATGAGCGGTCATACCCGAGGAATAGCAGGGGAATCCCCGGCCGATCAAGGGGTACGGCGGGGATCGTCCCTTCAGTGGACCGGTCGGCGACCGTAGATTTCTCGACGTAGAGATCTGGAGATGTAGGGATCCAGAGACGTGTAGGCACCTCGGTGAAAGGCCGGATCATGAGCAGCAGTACCGTCGCCAACCCTGTTCTGCGGGTAGCCCCCGCCGCTCCCTCCGCGGCGGCCGCCCACTTCCGCGCGAGCCTCGCCTTCCACGCCGACGTGTCCGACGTGGCCGCCGCGCTCGCGGCCGGCGGCGACCCCGGTTTCCCCGGTTTCGTCGTCCTCGACTCACGCTCCACCGAGTCATGGGACCAGGGCCACGTCCCTGGAGCGGTCCACCTCCCCACGGCGCTCATCCCGGTGCAGGCAGAAGATCTCCTCGACAAGTCCGTGCCGGTCGTGACGTATTGCTGGGGTCCGGGCTGCAACGGCGCCACCCGGGCCGCCCTCGCGCTCGCCGAACTCGGGTACCAGGTCAAGGAGATGCTCGGTGGCTTCGAGTACTGGGTGCGTGAGGGCTTCGCGTTCGAGACGTGGGAGGGGAGTGAAAGGCGTGCGGTCGATTCGTTGACGGCGCCGGTGGGGGCGGACGACTGCGGCTGTTGACTCCTGGTCGGTGTTCCTTCAACTCGGCGCCACGGAGGGCGAGTTCGTACGCCGACCGTCGACGCGCCGGGTCTCTTGAACCCTCAACATGTGGGATCGCTGTGCGTGTAGGTTCTGCCCATGGCGCGATACGCGGAGCCGGGAACGGCGGTGCAGTGGGTGGAGTCGGGCGGCGGACCGCTCATAGCGGTGCCGACGACGGTGTTGCCGTTCTGGACGGGAGCCGACGGCGACGAACTGGCCTCGGACTACGACCGGGCCTGCGAGGTCGGTGGATACGCCGGCCTGCTGCCCGTGGGGGACAGTGCGGCGCTGGTCCTCGGGGACGACCCCGCGTCGACCTCCTTCCTCCCGGAACACGGCACGTTCGTACGGTGGTGCGCCGCGAACTCCGAGGACGAGGTCCTGTCCGTCATCCCCGCCGCGCTCGCCGGCGCGACCTGGGAGAACGAGGTGCACTGGGACGTACCTGGCCCTGTCGTCCTGTTCGACTCGGCGTGGCCCGGACGGGAGTCGGAGGGCACGGAACACCTGAAGGTCGACCTGGAGCCAGGGCGTTATGCCGTGCGGGCGGGGCAGGCGCAACCGGGTCCGGAGACGTGGCTGGGGCTTGTTCAGCTGCGACGGCTTTCTGGCTGACGGGTGTAGGGCGGGGCTTTGGTGCCGGTGTCGGACACGGGGGCGACCGGGGCCTGAACTGGCGGGTGGCTAAGGGGACGTCTCGGCCCTGGCGTCGGATACGGGCGGCGATCGCATCCCGGAATCAGCGGTTGGCTGAAGGGGACTCCGTTGCCCGGCTTCAGACACGGGCGGTGCGACCTCGGTCCGAACTCGCGTGCGGCTGAGGGGACTTCGGCTCCGGTGACGTACACGGACGGCGGTCACGGCCCGGAACTGCCGGTCGGTGAACGGGACGTCAGCCACCGGCGTCCGACGCACACGGCGGCCGGGTCCCGAACTCCGGGACCCGGCCGCCGACATGTCGCACCGTGCGTCACCGCACCCCGCGTCAGAGCTGTGACAGCTCGTCCACCAGGTCGTCCAGGCCCAGCGAACCCTGGGACAGCGCGGCCATGTGCCAGGCCTTCAGGTCGAAGGCGTCGCCGTGCCGCGCGCGGGCGTTCTCGCGGCCCGACAACCAGGCCCGCTGGCCGAGTTTGTAGCCGATGGCCTGGCCCGGGATCGTGAGGTAGCGGGTCAGTTCGCTCTCGACGAAGTCCGCGGGGCGGCTGCTGTGCGCCCCGAAGAACTCCTGGGCCAGCTCGGGCGTCCACCGCTCACCGGGGTGGAACGGCGAGTCCGCCGGGATCTCCATCTCCAGATGCATGCCGATGTCGACGATGACCCGGGTGGCCCGCATCATCTGCGCGTCGAGGTAGCCGAGCCGCTGCTCCGCGTCCTCCAAGTAGCCCAGCTCGTCCATCAGTTGCTCCGCGTACAGCGCCCAGCCCTCGGCGTTGGCGCTGACCCCGCCGATGGTGGCCTGGTAGCGGGAGAGGTTCCCGGCGACGTGCGCCCACTGCGCGAGCTGGAGGTGATGACCGGGGACGCCCTCGTGGTACCAGGTGGAGACGAGGTCGTAGACCGGGAAGCGGGTCTGGCCCATCGTCGGCAACCAGGTCCGGCCCGGACGCGAGAAGTCCTCCGACGGCGGTGTGTAGTACGGCGCCGCCGCGCTGCCCGGAGGCGCGATGCAGGACTCCACCTTCCGTACCCGCTCGGCGAGTTCGAAGTGCGTGCCGTCTAGTTCCTCGATCGCCTTGTCCATCAGGCCCTGCAGCCAGACGCGGACCTCGTCGACGCCCTCGATGTGCCGGCCGTGCTCGTCGAGGTGCGCGAGCGCCACCCACGGAGTCTCCGCGCCGGGCAGGATCTTCTCGGCCTCCTGCTTCATCTCGGCGAGCAGCCGGTGGTACTCGGACCAGCCGTACGCGTACGCCTCGTCGAGATCGAGGTCCGTACCGTTGAAGTAGCGCGCCAGACGTCCGTACCGCTCCCGGCCCACCGTGTTCGGCGCGCCCTCGATGGCCGGCGCGTACACGTCGCGCATCCAGTCCCGCAGTTCCACCACGGCCGCGGTCGCCGCACGCGCGGCCTCGTCCAGCTCGGCGCGCAGGGAATCGGGGCCCGCCGAGGCGAAGTCCTCGAACCAGCCGAGCCCCTGGCCGTCCGTGTCCGACCACTCGGTGAGCTGGCCGATGAAGGTGTCGGTCGGGCGCGGACCCGCGAACAGCTTGCGGTCCAGGCCCAGTTGGAGGGACTCGCGGTAACCCGCCAGCGCGGTCGGCACGGCGCGCAGCCGCTCGGTGATCGCCACCCAGTCCTCGTCGGTCCGGGCCGGCGTCACCGTGAACACCTCGCGCACCGAATGTGCGGGCGTGGCCATGTTGCCGACCGCGCGCAGGCTCTCCTCGGCCTCGTGCACGCCGAGTTCGGCGTTGAGCCGCTCGCGCAGCAGGCGCGCGCAACGGCGCTCGCTGTCACTGTCCGCGCCGGGTCGGCGCTCTGCCTCGTCGAGCTTCGCGAGGGTCGCCCGCTGAAGCTCGGCGAGTCGTTCCTGACCTGCGGGGGAGAGATCGGGCAGCCGGCTCGAACTCTCCTTCACGCCGAGATACGTGCCGGTGACCGGGTCGAGGGTGATGAGGTCGTCGACGTAGGCGTCGGCGACCTGCCGGGGCAGCGGAGTGTTGGTCTGCGACATGGGGACCATCCTCATACGCGGGGCTGGGACCCGTCACCCCGATTCAGCTGTGGGCGTGGCAAGCGGCAGCAAAGGCCCGCAGTCCCACTGCTGGAAGATCAACCGGGTCTCCACCCGGGCCACCTCGCGCTGTGACGTGAACTCGTCCAGCACCAGCCGCTGCAGGTCCGCCATGTCCGCCACGGCCACATGGACGACATAGTCGTCGGGACCGGTCAGATGGAACACGGTCCGCGACTCCGGCAAGGCCCGGATCCGCTCCACGAACGGCCCCACCAGCTCCCGCCGATGCGGCCGCACCTGCACCGACAGCAACGCCTCAAGACCACGCCCCAACTTGGCCGGATCGAGCCGCAGTTGATGCCCGAGGATCACCCCGGCCCGGCGCAGCCGCGCCACCCGGTCCAGACACGTCGACGGCGCGACCCCCACCTGCGCCGCGAGCTCGCGATACGTCGCCCGGGCGTCGTTCTGCAGCAACCGCAGCAGATGGAGATCCACCGGATCCAGTACGGCAGATTCGGTCATGGGCCGAACGTAACACGGTGTTGTCCGCTTGAGGTCCGGTCGATGTTCACCCTTCCCTCCATGGACACCACGAGCCCGCACCCCGCCCCGGCCCCACGCGCCCTGGCCACCGAAGCCGTGCACGCCGGCCGCGACGACCTCGCCCGGCAGGGCCTGCACGCCGCGCCCATCGACCTGTCGACCACCTACCCGTCGTACGACAGCCGTGGCGAGGCCGCCCGCGTCGACGCCTTCGCCGCCACCGGCGCCGAACCGGACGGCCCGCCCGTCTACGGCCGCGTCGGCAACCCGACCGTCGCCCGCTTCGAGACCGCCCTCGCCCGCCTCGAAGGCACCGAGAGCGCGGTGGCGTTCGCCAGCGGCATGGCGGCCCTGACCGCCGTCCTCCTGGCGCGGGCCGCGGCGGGGCTGCGGCATGTGGTGGCCGTACGGCCCCTCTACGGTTGCAGTGACCACCTGCTCACCGCCGGGCTGCTCGGTTCCGAGGTGACCTGGACCGACCCGGCCGGGATCGCCGACGCGCTGCGCCCGGACACCGGCCTGGTCGTCGTCGAGTCCCCGGCCAACCCGACCCTGGCCGAACTCGACCTGCGCGCCGTCGCCCACTCCTGCGGCTCGGTCCCGCTCCTCGTGGACAACACCTTCGCCACCCCGGTCCTGCAACGCCCCGCCGAACACGGCGCGCGCATCGTCCTGCACAGTGCCACCAAATACCTCGGCGGACACGGCGATGTGATGGCGGGCGTGGTGGCCTGCGACGAGGAGTTCGCCGGGCGGCTGCGCCAGGTGCGGTTCGCGACGGGCGGCGTGCTGCACCCGCTGGCCGGCTATCTGCTGCTGCGCGGCCTCGCGACCCTTCCGGTACGGGTGCGGGCCGCGTCCGCCACCGCCGCTGAACTCGCCCGCCGCCTCACCGCCGACCCGCGCGTCGCCCGCGTCCACTACCCGCGCATCGGCGGCGCGATGATCGCCTTCGAGGTCCACGGCGACCCCCACGAGGTCACCGCCGCCGTCCGCCTCATCACCCCGGCCGTCAGCCTCGGCAGCGTCGACACCCTCATCCAGCACCCGGCGTCGATCAGCCACCGGGTGGTGACCGAGGAGGACAGGAGGCGTTCGGGCGTGAACGACCGCTTGCTGAGGCTGTCGGTGGGACTGGAGGACGTCGATGACCTGTGGGCGGATTTGGATGGGGCGCTTGCGCCCCTCTCAAGGGGCGCGGGGAACTGCGCGACAAGCCACGACGCACCCGCAGTGGCAGGCCAAACCGCAACCGCTACGGCGCTTCGGCCCTCCCGAACTCCGTAACCTCCGCAACCTCCACGGCCGCACTCAGCCGAGCCGTGACCACCAACGTCCCCTCCTCGATCTGATAGTCGAGCGGCAGCTCAAGCCCCCGCATCGCCGCGACCATCCCCGTGTTGGACGCCTGCGTCACCGCGTACACGCTCTCGCACCCCGCCTCGACAGCCATCCCCACCAGCCGCCCCAGCAACTCGCTCCCGATACCCCGCCGCTGCCAGTCGTCCTCGACCAGCAGCGCGACCTCCGTCTCGTCCCCGTCCCACAACAGGTGCCCGAGCCCGACGATCCGCCCCGACGCCGTCTGTACGGCGAGCGTCCGCCCGAAGCGCGGAGAGAGCAGGTGGTTGAGATAGCGGTCGGCGTCACCGACCGGCCCGTGGTACCGCATACCGAGCGTCCGCGCCGAGCACCGCTCGTGCATCTCCCGCGCCGCGTCCAGATCACCGGTGTCCGCGCGCCGCACGGTGATCGCGTTGCCCTCGGGCAGCGTCAGTACGTCCTGGCTGCGCGGGATGCGCGGACCGAGCCGGGCGTCCAGCTCGACCAGCGCCCGCGCCCGGGCGAACTCGGTGGGCGTGAACGGCAGATACGGCCGCTCCACTGTGATCACTCCGCCTTCCGGCGCCCGCAGCCGCATGACCGTGTCCTCCAACGCCCCTTCCACCGGCACCGACTCCGGCTCGCGTCCCTTGCCGGCGACAACGTTGGCGGGGAGCGAACGGATGGTGCACCGGCCCAGCAACTGCCGCAGCGCGAGCGGCAGTTCGGCCGCGTCCAGGGCCGTGCGCGTGGCCAGGCCCAGGACACGGGTCGGCGCGTCCACCAGGTCGTGGGCGTCGGCGCGCTCGATCCAGGTGCCCGAACCGCCGGCCGACGACACCGCCCGGGTGATCTCGGACGCGGCGACCTCGGTCGGCGCCCGCAGCAGGAACTCGTCCACCGTGCCCTCGGCCAGCGGATGCGTCTGCAGGCTCAGGATGTCGACCCGCCGGCCGGCCAGCGCCGTGCACAGCACCGCCAGCGACCCCGGCGCGTCCTTCACCGTCGTCCGCATCCGCCACAGCGCGGCCGCCTCGGCGACGGGGTCGGCCGACGCGGAGGACTGCGCGGACTCGGAGGCAGAGGTGGACGCGGACTCGGGCTCCGCCCCGGTCAGTCCGGTCCGCTCGGTCGGCCCGGCCTGCCGCAGGTCCGCGGTGGGCCGGGCGCCGGTATCGCCGGTCGGCGGCGCATGACCGTGGCGGCGTGACCACCACGTGTGGAACCCCGCCGTGGCGATCAGCGCCAGCGCGGAGATCGCCAGCAGCACCGGACCGTCGGGCCCGTGCCCCACCAGATCCGCCACGACGTCCGCCACCGCGACCGCCGTGAACAGCGCGGCCAGCTCCACCAGGTCCCGCCGCCAGTGGTGCACCGGACGCCCGTGCTTCGTGCGCGTCACGTCAAACATGTCTCGACTCATGCACCCACTGTGAAGGAAGGGTGTTGCGTGATCACGAACGCTCTGTGACCTACCGGTAAAAGCGTGGTTCTGTACCTTTTGCCGTTCTTTTGGTGAGTGCGGAGTACCGGAGGTCAGCCCTGTCGCCCTACGTCATGCGGCCACCTCCTCCACCAGCGCACTGCGCAGCCGACGTGCCTGCGTGACCAGCCGGGACGAGCCGCCCCGGGCCGCCGTCTGCGCCAGATGCGGCAGTTCACCCCGCGCCCCCGACCGCTCTGCGCACTCGGCGGCCACGGCCAGGAGGTCCCCGAGCCCCCGCGTGTGGGCGGGCTTGGCATCAGCGTCGAGGTCGGCGAGCAGCGCGGCCAGGGTGTGCCGGAGGATCCCCCAGATGGTCGCGTTCGCCCCGGTCGCCGCCCCTGTCCGCACCGACTCGGCGAGCCGCGACGGCTTCACGGCCCCGCTCCGCACCAGCTCCCCGAGATCCGCCCCCAGCCGGGCCCCGTCCAACTGCCCCCGCGCCGCGAGCACCAGCAACGCGTCTACGGCGGCGAGCCGGTCCTCGGGGTGCCGCGCGCCGAGCCCGTACGCCAGACACAGGTGCGTGGCCTGACCCGCCATCCCCTCGGACTCGGCCAGCAGCGGGAGTACGGCTGCTGCGCCGCGGGTGTCGTCCAGCGCGGCGGTGGATACGTCCCGCACCAGCCGAGCCGCCACCAGTTCACGACGCTCGGGGAGTATCGCGAGCCAGTGCCGCTGCATGTCCTGGTTCCAGTGGTAGCAGTACCAACGGTCGCCGTAGGCGGTCACCGGCTTGCCCAGCGCGCGGAACTCCGCCGGGAAGTCCTCCTGAAGATCGAGGAGTTCACCCAACTCCACCACGACGCGCGCCCCGGACGTCCGGCGTCTGCTCAGCGGCAGGGTGGGGCTCTCGGACGTCAGCCGGCGCGCGAGCCGGGTGCCCTCCGCCGTGCCGAGAGCCTCCGCCCGCTCGGCGGCTGCGGCTGCCGCCACCCGGTCCTCGCGGCGCACCCGCAGCAGAGCCTGCGCGAAGTCGGCCTCCGAGACCGGCGCGCCGAGACGACGGTATGTCTCCAGCCGGTCCACCAGCTCCTCCGGCTCCAGCAGCCCCGTGCTCCAACTCGGCGTCGACAACAGGAACGGCACCGGCTCCGCGCGGAGCCGGTACGCCACCTCCCACACCCGGGCGTCGAAGGCCCGCGTCAGTGCGCTGTGCCCGCACTCCCGGCCCCGATGACCGCGCCGCATCCCCTCGTGGAGGGTGACGGTGCGCACCTTGTCCAGGAGGGTGGCCAGCAGGAGGTCGAACCCGTACGACCCGCTGCCGAAGCTGTGGTGCGACCTGCTGAAGTGGTCGTCCGGACGCTGGACGTGCCCGGGGCCGTCACCGGCCCACCAGCGGCGCGCGACCACCGGCCCCAACGCCTCCAAGAGGGCGTCCCGGTCCTGATACGCATGGCGGACGAGCCCGTCCAGCGCGCGCTCGAACGCCGCCACATCGCCCTCGGTGGCCAGCAACGCCCCGAGTTCCTCGGCGAGTTCGACCGCGGACTCGGGTGCCGGTGCGAGGCGCGCCGGCTCCGGTGCGGGCGGGAGAACCTCCTCGTACACCAGCGACGCCGCCGTGACCGGCGCGGCGCCCAGCGTCTCGACCGCGCGTGCGCGCAGGACGGGGGTCAACTGGGCGGCGGATGCGGCGAGTTCGGACCGTACCTCGGGGGAGCCCACCTTCTTGAGATGCCGCTCGACCAGCTTCAGTGCCCGCTCCTGTACGTCCGCGTCCTCGTGCCCGAAGGCCTGCGCGAGGGTGGGCAGCACGTCGTCGGCGGCCGACGCGTCGCGCCCCAACACCTTGCCCAGCAGCACGAGTTGGGCCCGGACGAGTTTCTTCTCGGGCCGGAACAGCACGGCGTCCGACATCTCCGCCAGCCGGCGCGGCGTCAACTCCCCGTCCAGGGCCAGGGAACCGAGCACCGACTGGGCGTGCGAGGCCACCGTGGGTACCGCGTCCGAGGTCAGCGCCAGCCAGTCGGCGATCCGCTCCCGCTCCTCGTCGCGGGTCAGGGCGAGGGCCTTCAACACACGCAGGAACACCCGGTTGTCGAGGGTCGTACCGCCCCGCAGCAGCCGGGACGCACACGCGTCCACCGTGCGCTTCCGGTCCAGGACACCTTCGGTGGTGAGCTGGGCGAGCGCGTCGACCCAGCTGTTCGGTCCCTCGGCCGAGGTCCATTCCAGGGGGCTGCCGATGTCCTCCGTCTCGAAGACCGCGTCCACCAGCTCCGCGAGATGCGGATCCTTGCGCAGCCGGTCGAGCAGGGTGTTCCCGAGCTGCCGCAGGTTGCCGATGTGCTCCACCCAGCCCCGCACGTAGGCGTCCGTCGTCGGCACCGGGCAGCCGGAGAGCCGTACCAGACCGGCCATCAGCTCGTACGGCACGTCGGCGGAGGCCGGGCGTCCGGCGAGACGGTGCGTCACGTCGGCGAGCCAGGCGGTGTCGCGGTCGCCCAGGATGTGGATCAGCAGCGCCGGTGACGACTGCGACCAGCGCATGTCGGTGGCGGCGATCCAGGTCGCCGCGGCCGCCGCACCGGTCTCGCAGGCGGCTCCGGCGGCGTGCAGAGCCGGATAGGCGCGGCGGGCCGGCTCCTCCCAGGGCGCCTTGCGCAGCTCCTTGCGGAGTTCCTTCAACTCCGGGAGAAACGCCCGCCGTTCGGCGTCCGTCAACCCGTCGAGCAGTCCCATCGCCTCGGCCGTCCGGCCCGCCCGCACCGCTTCCATCAGCGAACTCATCGCACACCCCCGTCGACCCGCACCATGTTCTGATCCGCGTTCCGGACCGTGTCCCGCTCCGGCGCGGTGCCCCGCCGCACCATCCGCACCGCCAGCGCGTGCTTGCACGGCCCACGCCCGCCCCGGTACTTCGCCCACCACACGCAGCTGCAACTCAGCACCCCCGCCTCGTCCCGCACCCGGTGCACATGACCGTCCTCGGCGGTCACCGTCCCGAGCGCGCCCTCCAAGGTCACCGCCCCCGCGTCCACCAGCGCGCGGGCCGAACGCAGCCGGGGATTGTGACGCTCCACGCGCTGCGCGTCGTACGGCAGTTCACGGTGGAAGTAGGCCGCCTCCGCCGTGTCGTAGCCGACGCGCCCCGAGGTGCCCAGCCGGGTCAGCGCGGCGCGGACCCGCTCGGGGGTGAGTCCCGAGGAGGCGGCCATGTCGGCGACGTCGATGCGGGGCTCCCAGGCCAGCAGTACGGAGATCAACTCCGCGTCCTCGCCCGCCTCGTCGGCGGCGAGCGCGTCCAGGACCCCGCCTTCGCCGGAGAACCCGCGTGACGCGTCCGGCGACAGGGTGAGGGTGAGCCGCATCCCCGGCAGGACGGCCTCCCAGGCACCGGCCGTCGCCGAGGCGCCGATGACGGAGGGGCCGTAGATCCGCAGGGCCGTCGCATGGCGCAGGACGCGCTGGAGTGCGATCAGGCGCTCCGGGCCCGGGAGGCAGACCGCGCCCGGTACGGGGCGGGTGGTGGGGCGGAGGCCGCGTCCCGACGGCACGACCCAGCGCGGGCCGCTCGTGGTGCCGCGCGCGCCGCTCTTCGGGAGTGAGCGCAGGAAGCGGACCGCCTCCGCCGCGGGCAGCTCGGCGCGCAGGTCGAAGCCGGCCGCTATGACCTGGGCCTCCGCGAAGCCGCGGAGCCACCGGTCCGGGAGCGGCACCTTCTTCTCCACGACCGGGCCGTCGAGCGTGGTCACGGCCAACTCCTCGGGGCCGACCCGGAGATGGAGCGGGTCGTCCGTGCCGATCCGGGACAGGGCCTCGCGCAGCGGGTTGTTGACGTCGACGTTCGTCGTGCCGTGTCCCACCTCGTCGCTGTCGAGTCCGGGGGCGAGGACGTCCAGCCGCGCGTACACCCCGCCGCAGCCGGAGAAGGACTCGAAGCGCAGCCGGTCGCCGCCCGCCGTCACCACCGGGTCGAGGGAGGCGGCCAGTTGGCGCTGGTAGTAGCGCGTGGCCGCCACGTCCGCCACCGCCAGCAGCGCTGCCGAGGCCACCTGAGGCGAGGTCAGGAAGCCCGCGAAGAAGCGCGGATGGTCGGTGACACCCGAAGGAGTCGCACCTCGTGAGGTCTCCAGCCCGAGGCGCCGTCCGTCCGCCGACGACTCCAGCACGGAGGGTCGGGGATAGGTCACGGCCTGCAAAGATCGCGTCATGGGAAAACCGTAGAGGCGACCACTGACAGTCACTCTGACCTGCGAATACGTCCATTCTGGCGGGGAGCTGGCAGGCGTCGTCTCGCGCCGCGCACCGGGGGATGACGCCGGTGCGCGGCTCAGGTACGAGGGTAGTGGAGTTACTGGCCGACCCGTCCCGGCTGAAGGGTCTTGGTGAACAGCACGGTGCCGTCCTGCTCACGCAGACGCACCGTCAACTCCCCGCTGTGGCCGTCGATGTCGACCTCGCCGAAGAACTGGTAGCCCTCGGCCGGCGACACGTTCTGCGCGGTCGGCGCCTTCACGAACACCCGCTCGGGACCGAAGGTGTTGTCGAGGGCGCTGGCCGGGAAGGCGCCCGCGTTCAGCGGACCGGAGACGAACTCCCAGAACGGCTCGAAGTCGGTGAACGCCGCCCGCGAGGGCTGGTAGTGCTGGGCGGAGGTGTGGTGCACGTCGGCCGTCAGCCACACCGTGCCGGTGATCCGCCGGTGCTTGATGTACCGCAGCAGTTCGGCGATCTGCAGCTCACGCCCCAGCGGCGCGCCCGGGTCGCCCTGCGCCACCGCCTCGATGTTCGCCTTGCCCTCGGTGGCGTCGGGCACGACCAGGCCGAGCGGCATGTCGGCGGCGATCACCTTCCACACCGCACGCGAGCGCGACAACTCCCGCTTGAGCCACTCCAGTTGCTCCCGGCCGAGGATGCCCTGCGGGTCCACGGTCTGGTTGTCGGGCGAGTTGGCGTTGCGGTAGGTCCGCATGTCCAGGACGAACACGTCGAGCAGCGGACCGTGCCGCATCACGCGCTGGACCCGGCCCGCCTTCGCGCCCGGCCGCAGCGTCGAGACCGGGAAGTACTCGCTGAACGCCCGCCGGGCCCGCACCGCCAGGGCGTCGACGCTCTTCTCCGTGTAGCGGGTGTCGGAGGCGGCGATCACCTCGCCCGGGTACCAGTTGTTGCGCACCTCGTGGTCGTCCCACTGGATGATCGACGGGACCTGGGCGTTGAACCGCTTGAGGTTCTCGTCGAGCAGGTTGTAGCGGAAGTTCCCGCGGAACTCGGCCAGGGTCTCGGCGACCTTGGACTTCTCCTCCGTGGTGACGTTCCGGTAGAGGCTGCCGTCGGGCAGCGCCTGGGTCGCCGTGATCGGACCGTCGGCATAGATGTTGTCGCCGCTGCACACGAAGAAGTCCGGGTCCAGCTTGGCCATCGCGTCGTAGATCCGGTAGCCGCCGAGGTCGGGGTTGATGCCCCAGCCCTGCCCCGCCAGGTCACCGGACCACAGGAAACGCACGCCGCGCCGCCCGGTCGGCACCGTGCGGAACGTGCCGTCGACCGGCTCGCCCGTACGGCGCGGGTCGTCGGGGTCGGCGAGCAGGACCCGGTAGTGGATCTGCTGCCCCGAAGGCAGCCCGCGCAGCCGGGTGGTGCCGGTGAAGTCCGTGTCGGCGCCGAGCAGCGGACCGTGCCACCGGTGCGGATTGCGGAACGACTCGGTGGCCGAGGTCTCCACGATCATCCGGGCCGGGCGGTCCGAACGCACCCACACCAGACCGGAGTCGGAGGTCACGTCTCCCGCCTGCACGCCCCAGCCCGCCTTGGGACGCCCGGACAGGGCGAAGGCCGGGGCGGCGCCGAGGGCGGCGGGCACGGTCAGGGCCGCCGACGCGGCCAGGGAGCCGCGCAGAACGCTACGGCGGGCGGGGAACGGACGATGTGACATGGGGTTGCGCCTCCACGGACGGGATGCGGTCAGGGTGCACTGCCACAACTACTGGTGCGCCACAGCGCACACGCAAACCAGGGGTGAACAACGGAACGCGGTGACATGGGAGCCCGCGTGCGACACCAGAGGCTCTCTACGGGTTCACGGCGCCGGCCATCAGACCCACACCCGCACGAATCCGCCCGGGCGACAGATGCGCGTACCCCAGGACCAGCCGTACGGCCGCGTCGTCCACGCGCGCGTGTGCGTAGGCGCTGAGCGGGCGCACCGCGACACCGGCGGAGGCCACGCGTTGGAGGAAGTCCTCCTGAGGGCCGTATTTCTCCGGCAGTTCGGCGATGACGTGCAGTCCCGCCGCGATGCCGGTCACCCGCGCTCCGGGGAAGTGCTCCTCCAGGGCGGCGACGAGGGTGTCGCGGCGCTGCCGGTAGGCGCGCTGGCAGCGGCGCAACTGGCGGTCGTAGTCGCCGCGTTCCAGGAAGCGGGCGAACAGTGCCTGGTCGAGCGTCGGGTGGCCGAGGTCCATGGTGCGCTTGCGTTCGACGACCTCGTCGGCCAGTGACTCGGGCACCAGCAGCCAGCCGAGCCGCAGCCCCGGGGCGAGGGACTTGCTGACCGAGCCCGCGTAGGCGACATGCTCCGGGTCGAGTCCTTGGAGTGCGCCTACGGGGGCCCGGTCGTAGCGGAAGTCGCCGTCGTAGTCGTCCTCGAAGACCAGGCCGTCCACCGACCGCGCCCAGTCGAGGAGTTGGGCGCGCCGCCGCGCGGAGTAGGCGATGCCGGTGGGGAACTGATGGGCGGGTGTGGTCACTACGGCCCGTACGCCCGACGCCCGTAGCGGCCCGACCGCGAGACCCTCCTCGTCCAGGGGCAGCGGTACGGTGCCGACGCCCGCCGCGGCGTACAGGGCGTCGTGCTGGGGGCTGCCCGGGTCCTCGACGCCGACGGTGCGTGTCCCGCGCGCGTGGAGCACGAATCCGAGCAGCGCCGTCGCCTGCGCCACTCCGGAGACCACGATGAGCCGCTCCGGGTCGGCGACCACACCCCGGCGGCGCGCCAGGAGTTCCGCCAGCGCCGTACGCAACCGGGGCAGCCCGCGCGGATCGGGATAGCCGAGCATCTCGTGCGGCGACTCCACCAGCACGCCGCGCTGTGCCGCGGCCCAGGCGGCACGCGGGAACAGCGACAGGTCCGGGGTGCCGGGCACGAAGTCGGCGCGGGCGCCGGGGGAGCGCGGCGCGAGGTCACGCGCGCGTGGCCGCGCAGCCCGTACGGCACCGCCCACCCAGGTGCCCGCACCCCGGCCGCTGCGCAGATAGCCCTCCGCCGTCAGCTGCTCGTACGCCTCCGTGACCAGGCCTCGCGACACCCCGAGGTCGGCCGCCAGGTCCCGGCTCGACGGCAGCCGGGTGTCCGGCGCCAGCCGCCCCGAACGCACCGCCTCACGCAGCGCCGCCTGGAGGGAGCGGCCACGCGCGCGTGCCGGTGCCGACACGGCGGGCAGCAGCAACTCCCAGGCGGCGGAGCCCGTCAGACTCTCCGGACCGGTCGGCCCCTCCGGATTGGTCCGCGATGGCGTCATGGAAGTGGACCTTAAACCGGACCGCGGCTCTCCTTAGCGTCGCTGCCATGAACGCCACCACTGCCCGCGGCACCCCGCTCGCCGCCTTCGCCTGCGTCCTCGTAGGCGCGTCCTTCACCGCGAACAGCGTCCTGGGCCACTACCCGTACGCGGGCGGCCAGTTCCTGCGCTACGGCCTCGCCTGCGTGCTCCTCGTCCCGTTCACCGGCAAGGACCTGAGGGCCCGGCTGCGGGGGCTCACCCCACGCCAATGGGCCCGTCTCGCACTGCTCGCGGCCGTCGGCATGGTCGGCTTCAACCTGGCCGTCATCGCCGCCGAACGCAGCGCCGAACCGGCCGTCCCAGGCGTCTTCGTGGGCTGCGCTCCGGTAGCCGTCGCGGTCCTCGTCCCCCTCCTGGAGGGACACCGTCCGCGCCGGATCGTGCTCTACGGGGCGTCGCTCGTCGCCGTGGGGGCGTTCACGGTGCAGGGGTGGGGCCGCACGGACGGTGCCGGAATCGCCTTCTCCGGGTGCGCACTCGCGGGAGAGGTGGGCTTCGCGGTGCTCGCGGTTCCCGTACTGCGGCCCCTGGGACCGCGGTTGCTGTCGGCCACCGTGTGCGGTATCGCCGCGGTCGAGGCCGCGACGGCCGGGCTCGTCCTCGACGGGACCGCCTGGCTGCGGCGGCCCGACGGCACCGAGGCCGCCGCGCTGCTGTGGCAGGCGGCGGTCGTCACGGTCGTCGGCTTCGTGTGCTGGTACATGGGCATGCAGCGGATCGGCGCGGAGCGCGCCACGCTCTTCTCCGGCCTCATCCCGGTCGCCGCCGCCGCTACCGCGCCGCTCGTCGGAACGGGCTCCTACGGGGCCGCGCAGGCCGTCGGCAGCGCCCTCGTCGGCGCCGGAGTCGCCCTGGGATCGGGCGCGTTGGGGCTGCTGCCGCGCCGGTCAGCGGCTGCCGTCGAGGATGACGCGCGCGACCAGGGCCGGGTCGTCGTTCATCGGGCAGTGCCCGCAGCCGGGCAGCCGCACCAGCCGGGAACGGGGGATCATCTGCTTGGCGCGGACGCCCTGTCGGCGCAGCAGCAGCCGGTCCTGCGTGCCCCAGGCGACGGTCACCGGGATACCTGGGATGTCGTCGGTGAACCGGACGCTCGTACCGGTCCGGAGCGTGTCGTCGAACCCGGGGGCGTTGACCAGCGCGAGCGTCTCGGCGACCACGGCCTCGGGTGAACGGCGGCCCGGACGGGCGTAGATGGTGCTGGTAAGCGCGGTGCGGCCGGCCGTCGTGCGGGCCAGCTTCTCGACCAGCGGGAGGGGCATGCTGCGGGCGATCCGCCGCATGGTGAGCAGCACACCGAAGGCGTAGCGCCGCTCTGCCTGGGACCAGAACCCGGCGGGGGAGAGGGCGGTGACGGACCGTACGACCTTCTCGCGGCCCAGCTCCAGGGCCATCAGGCCGCCGAGCGAATTGCCCGCCACATGCGGGCGTTCGAGCCCCAGCGCCTCGCAGAAGGACCTGAACACGGCGGCCGTCGTGGGCAGGTCGTACGCCAGCCCCTCCGGGAGCGCGGGCGAGGCGCCGAACCCGGGCAGGTCCACGGCGATCACATCGCGCTCGGTCGCGAGGATGTCCACCACCGGGTCCCAGGCCTGCCGGTGATGACCTATGCCGTGCAGCAGGAGCAGCGGTTCGCCGCTGCCCACGCGCGCGTAGGACACGGTCACGGTCTTCGGGCCCCGCGGGGTGGGGACCGGGAAGGAGACGGTGGCGGACATGGGGGTGCTCCTCGTCTGGGACGCGCTGACAGACGCCGTACAGGCCGTGTAGACAGCTTGTCAGCAACTGCTACCGACCGGTAGCCCCAGGGGCCGGGGACCTTGAGACGCGCGGATTTCTGCTGGACAGGGCCACGCTCAACGCATGGGATGGAGGGGTGACCACCGACACCTCGACCGATGCCTTCGAAGAGCACCGCCCCGTCCTCATGGGAGTCGCCTACCGCATGCTCGGGCGGGTGGCCGACGCCGAGGACGTGGTCCAGGACGCCTGGCTGCGCTGGTCCGCCGCCGACCGCGCCGAGGTCCGCGAACCGCGCGCCTATCTGGTGCGCGTCACCACGCGCCTCGCCATCGACCGACTCCGCCAGGTCAAGGCGCGCGGCGAGGCCTATGTGGGCCCGTGGCTGCCGGAGCCGTACGTCACCGACTTCGGGGACACCGTCCCCGACACGGCAGAGCGTGCCGTGCTCGCCGACTCCGTCTCCCTTGCCGTACTCGTCGTCCTGGAGTCGCTGTCCCCGCTGGAACGCGCCGTGTTCGTCCTCAGGGAGGCGTTCGGCTACCCGTACGCCGACATCGCGGCCATGCTGGACCGCGGCGAGCCTGCGGTGCGCCAACTCGCCGGACGGGCCCGCAAGCATGTCGACGAACGGCGCCCGCGCTACGAGGTCGACCCTGCCGAACGCCGCGATCTCACCGAGCGGTTCCTCGCCGCGGCGGCCGAGGGAGACCTGGCGGGCCTCATGAAGATGCTCGCACCGGACGTCCGTCTGATCGGCGACAGCGGCGGCAAGTCCAAGGCGCCGCTGCGGATCCTGGAGAGTGCCGACAATGTGGGCCGCTTCCTGGTCGCCGTCGCCGGGAAGGGCATCCCGGAGATGTCGTTCCGCTTCCTGGAGCTCAACGGCGGACCCGCGGTACTGATCCTTTCGGGTGACACGCCCGACAGCGTCTTCCAGGTGGACGTATCCGCCGGACGCATCCGGTCTGTCTACATCGTCCGCAACCCCGACAAGCTTCGATCACTGGCTTCCGCTTAGCCGCGGCCCGGACAGAGCCCCCGTTTCGCGACGGGGGCTTTGCTGTTACGTCACGAAGAACACCCAGTACGAACGCCCTGTGAACGCTCTGCGGCAGACGCTCTGTGCATTGCGTATGACATGGAGGATTGGTCTTGACCAAGGGTGGGGGCCGTCCTATGGTCGCAGATAAGTGAAACAACCTTTAATAAACAAGGGCGCTAAAACGCCGCCGGAACACGGCGATTGCGGAGGACAGGGTGGGGACCACGCAGTTGGAATCGGTGCCGGAGCCGAAGTACTGGCATCTCAAGACAGTGCTGAGTGAGGCACTGGACTCCGAGTTCTCCGTGGGCGAGATCCTGCCCAACGAGCGCGACTTGGCGGCCCGCTTCGGCGTCGCCCGGGCCACGCTCCGGCAGGCTCTGGAACAACTCGAACTGGAAGGCCGGCTGCAGCGCCGTCGCGGAGTCGGTACGACCGTCGCGCCGCCGCGCGTGGGTGTCGCCGTCGGCACCGAGCAGCACGCCTGGCCGGGCGCCGGGGAGGACGCCTGGCAGTCCGTCGACTGTGTGCTGGCGGCTCCGCCGGCGGCCGTGGCGGACGTCCTGGAGACCGGTTCCGAGGAACTGGTCCACACCGTGCGGCGCTCCCGGGTGAGCCACGGCCAGCCGGTCGCCGCCGAACTGCTCTACATCCCGGAGTCGTCGGTGCCCGACCTCTCCGCCATAGACACTCCCTCAGCGACGGCACGCGCGCGTGCCGTACTGCGCGAGTTGCAGCGCCTCGAACTGGAGGGCCAGGACCGCGCCGTGGAACTCGGCTCGGCCCGCGCGGACGACGCCAAGGAACTGGACCGCCTCCCCGGAGCCCCGGTCCTTGTCGTCACCACCCGCTTCTTCGCCGAGGGCCGCACCGCCGCGGTCTCCGTCGCGACCTACCGCGCGGACACCTGCCGCCTGACCTTCGCCGACTCCGGAGGCGTGGAAATCCACCACGGCCCAGAACGCCAGGCCTCCTGACCGAGATCACGGCTCACGCGTAGCGCCCCGGAACTCCACCGGGGCGCGCCGCGTTCCTTCCCAGCACCGGTCGCGGTTCAGGGGCGCGGGGAACTGCGCGCCCAGCCACGACGGACCCGCACCCGACAAACGACCACCGCGCCCAGCCACGACGGACCCGCACTGGACAAACGACCACCGCGCCCAGCCACGACGGACCCGCACCCGGCACACGACCGACGCCGCCAAGCTAGCGCCGCGTCACCGTGCCCTCGACCGCGAACAGTTGCTCCTCGACATGGTCAAGAGCCAACCGCAGCGCCCCAGTCGCCGCAGCCGCCTCCCCGAGCAACGACAGGGCAACCTTCGGCGGCCGCAGGCAATACCGCGCCAACTCCCGCCGCAACGGCTCCAGTACACCGTCCAGCCCGGCAGCCCAACCACCCACGACGACCAACTCGGGATCGAGCGCCAGCACCAGCGCGGCGACATCGTGCACAAGGCGCTGGATGAACCGGTCGACGGCTGCCATCGCCCGCTGGTCACCGTCCCGCGCCAGCGCGAAGACCTGCGCCACAGCCTGCTCGTCCAACGGATGCAGCGGCTCGTCCGTGGTGGACAGCAGCGTCTCCGGAGTCACGTCCCGCCCCAGCAGATGCAGCGCGCCGATCTCACCGGCGGCTCCGCGATACCCCCGGTGCAGCCGCCCCCCGATCAGCGAACCGGCGCCCGGACTCAACCCGGCCAGCACCATCACCATGTCGTCGGACTCGGTCGCCGCACCCTTCCAGTGCTCGGCGACCGCCGCCGCGTTGGCATCGTTCTCGACCAGCACCGGGCACTTGAAGGACCGGCTCAGCCGCTCGCCGAGGTGCAGCCCCGTCCACTGGGGCAACGCCGTGCCCAGTCGTACGGTGCCGTCCGCCTCGACGATGCCCGGCGTGGCGACGCCCACCGCGCGCAGCGAGCCGCGTGCGACCCCGGCCCGGCGCAGCAGCTCGGCGACCGCGGTGCGCAGCCGCTCCAGGCGCTCGTCCGCAGAAGCCGTCTCGTCGACGTCCTTGGCTATCGCGCCGAGCACCCGGCCGTCCAGGTCGGCGAGGAGCACGGCGACGCGATGTGCGCCGATCTCCAGGCCCAGCAGATGCCCGGCCTCGGCCCGGAACCGGAACCGCCGCGCGGGCCGCCCCTGCCGCCGTACAACGCTCTCGTCGGCCGCCTTCTCGACGACCAGCCCGGCCTCGATCAGTCCCTCGACGACGCCCTCGACGGTCGGCCGGGACAGACCGGTCACCCGGGTGATCTCCGTCAGCGTGGCGCAGTCCGTGGCACGCAACGCGTGCAACACCACCGCGGAGTTGATCCTCCGCAGCAGCGAGGGGTCCCCGCCGGTCAGCCCCGCCAAGGTCTGTCCTCCCAGCTCGTGCGCGTGTTGGGCGGATCGTACTCGGCGCGGCGGACCGCGGCGAGAGCCGGGCGCCCCCGACCCACTCGCCCCACTGATTCACCCCGGCGCCACGAACCCCGACTCGTACGCCGCGATCACCGCCTGCGTACGGTCCCGCGCCCCCAGCTTCGCCAGCACGGCGCTCACGTGCGACTTCACCGTCTCGGTCCCGACGACCAGCCGGGCGGCGATCTCCGCGTTCGACAGGCCCCGTGCCATCAGCCGCAGCACCTCGGCCTCACGCTCGGTCAGTTGGGCGCGCTCCATGACCGCGCGGGCCGCCCGGTTCCCGCCGTCGTCGCCGTACTCGGCGGCCAACTGCCGTACGGAGGCCGGGAACAGCAGCGAGTCGCCCTCGGCCACCAGCCGTACCGCGTGCACGATCTCGGCCGGCCGCGCCCGCTTCAGCAGGAACCCGTCGGCACCGGCCCGCAGCGCCTCGTACACGTACTCGTCGTTCTCGAAGGTCGTGATGACCAGGATCTTCGGCGGATCGTCGACCGTGCGCAGCACCGCGCGCGTGGCCTCGATGCCGTCCAGGAGCGGCATCCGTACGTCCATGGCGACCACGTCCGGCCGTAGCCGCCGCACCAGCGGGATCACCGCCGCCCCGTCGGCGGCCTCCCCGACCACCTCGATGTCCGGCTGCGCCTCCAGCACGGCCCGCAGACCCGCGCGTACGAGGGGTTCGTCATCGACCAGGAGAACGGTGACCGGCATCCGGCCAGCCTAGATCAGCCCAGCGGCAGCACCGCGTGCACCTGCCAGTCACCCTCGTCGGGCCCGGTGTGCGCCCAGCCTCCGAGCAGGGCGGCACGCTCGCGTATGCCCCGCAGGCCACTGCCCCGGCCCGGGCCCGGTATCGCCGCCGTCAGCGGATTGCGGACCTCCAGATCGAGGGTGCCGTCGGCGACGCCGATACGGACCCGCACGGGGACGGATCCCGCGTGCCGCAGCACATTCGTCAGCGCCTCCTGCAGAATCCGGTAACCCTCCCTGGAGACCGGCCCCGACACCGTCTCCAACGGCCCGGTCACCTCCGCGTCGACCTTCGCCCCGGAGGCCCGCGCCGACTCCAACAGCCGGTCGGCGTCCACCAGCGTCGGCCGGCCGCTCACCGGCCGCTCCGCCTCCCGCAACACGCCCAGCACCCGCTCCAGGTCCTCAAGCGCGGCCCGCCCGGTCTCCTCGATGGCACCCAGCGCCCGCTCGGTGAACTCCGGATCACCCGCCGCCCGGGCCGCACCTGCCTGCACCACCGCGACCGTCAGCGCGTGGCCGATGGAGTCGTGCAACTCCCGCGCGATACGCGTGCGTTCCAGCAGCTGCTCGGTGCGCTCCTCCAGGGCGGCGAGTTGCTCCGCGCGCGAGGGGCCGAGCAACTTCCGGGCCAGCAGCGTGGCCAATTCGCCGAGGCCGACGACGGCGGCGTACGTCGCGATCAGGGGGAGCAGTGCCAGGACAGCGTATCCCCAGTGCGGTTGAGCGTTGCTCAGCACGGGGACGCCGTCCGGTACTTTGCCGATCGCCAACCCGACGAGCGTGACGGACAGGAGCGGCCCCCAAATGGTGCTGAACGAAGCCAGCACGCTCAGCGCCATCCGTGTCTCCAACCACAACACGGTCCGGCCCCGGTCCCGCCAGGTCGCCGCCGGCGCCACGGAGATGCCCGCGTCCTGCTTGCCCGGCGTCAGCAGCAGCCGTGCCTGCACCCCCTCACCCGTACGCACGGCCGGGATCAGGCCGACCGGGAGGAGGATGAGCGCGGGCACGTAGGGCGTCGACATGTCGATGAACAGCCAGACACTCACGATGAGCATCGGCACCCAGAGGTGCAGCAGACGCGTGTACGTCGTCCCCCGGAGCAGCGGGCGCAGGAAGCGGGCCATTCCGACATCGTGACATCCGGCACTGACAATCGGCCTCCCCCGGGCGGGGGAGACGATCTCCACCGGCGGGGGAGGCCCCAACCCCCGTGCACGGCCAGGCTGTTGGTCATGACCAGCATCGACGTACGAGACCTCACCAAGGAGTACGGCACCCGGCGGGCCGTGGACCACGTCACCTTCGACGTCCGCCCCGGCAAGGTCACCGGCTTCCTCGGCCCCAACGGCGCCGGAAAGTCCACCACCATGCGCCTCGTCCTCGGCCTCGACCGCCCCACCTCCGGAACCGCCACCATCGGCGGCAGCCCCTACGCCGCGCTCGCCGAGCCGCTGCGCCACGTGGGCGCCCTGCTCGACGCCCAGGCCGCGCACGGTTCCCGTACCGCTCGCGACCATCTGCGCGCCCTGGCGGCGAGCAACCGCATTCCGGCCGCCCGGGTCGACGCGGTGCTGGAGGAGACGGGACTCGCGTCGGTCGCGCGGCACCGGGTGAAGACGTACTCCCTGGGCATGCGTCAGCGGCTGGGCATCGCCGGTGCTCTCCTGGGTGACCCCGAAGTGGTCCTGCTGGACGAGCCGTCGAACGGCCTCGACCCCGAAGGCATCGTCTGGATCCGGGAGTTGCTGCGTCGGCTGGCGGCGGAGGGCCGCACGGTCCTGGTCTCCAGCCACCTGATGAACGAGACCGCGTCCTTCGCCGACCACCTCGTGGTACTCGGCCGCGGCCGCCTCCTGGCCGACACCCCGATGCGGGACTTCATCGACGCGCGCGTGCAACCCCACGTACGCATCCGTACGACGGACGCCGGCGCCCTCAAGAACGCGCTCGCCGGACACGGGCTCGACGGCGCGGAACACGAGGAAGGGCACTGGACCGTGGCGCACGCACGCGTGGACGAGATCGGCACCCTGTTGTCCGCGGCCGGCGTACCGATCCTCGAACTGACCGCCGTCGAGGGCACGTTGGAGCAGGCCTATCTCGATCTGACCGCCACGGAGACCGAGTTCACCGCACCGCACCAGGAGGCCTGACCATGACATTCACGCCCGTGTTCCACTCCGAGTGGATCAAGATCCGCACCCTGCGCTCACAGCTCGCGGCCCTCGCCATGATCCTCGCGGTGACGGTGCTCTTCTCCGTGCTCGCCTCGTCCGACACCGGAGGCGACGACTTCGACCCGCTGTTCGCGGTCTTCTTCGGCGTGACCTTCGGCCAGATCGCGGCGATCGCCTTCGGCACGACCGCCGTGTCCTCCGAGTTCCAGGGCGGAGCGCTACGGCTGTCACTGTCCGCGGTGCCGCACCGGGGGCGCTGGTTCGCGGCCAAGGCGACGGCCATCGCCGTGCCCGTCTTCGCCGTCGGCCTGGTCACCGGCGTGGTGACGCTGGTGACCGGCAAGGCGGTGCTGGGCGCCGAGGCCGACGGGCTCGGCTGGGCGGAGCAGGTGCGCGGTGTGGTCGGCTGCGCCGTCTATCTCACGCTGATGGCCCTGCTCGCGGCCGGTCTCACCGCGGTGCTGCGCAGCGGGGTGGCGACGCTGAGCATCGTCATACCGTTCCTGCTCATCGTGTCCTTCGTGGTCGGCGACGCGTCGAGCGGCATCGCGGACCTCCTGCCCGACCGGGCCGGCCAGGTCGCGCTCCACCAGACCTGGGCCGGGGCGACGGGGCCGTGGACCGGACTCGGGGTGACGGCCCTGTGGGCTACGGCGGCGCTGGCGGCGGGGGCATGGAGCGTGCGGCGCCGGGACGCCTGACATCTGACGTTGGACGTGCCGGAACGTTTAACCCCAAGCGGGCACTGACGCCCCGTCAATTGTCAGTGGTGGCCGGTCTACTGGAGGCATGAACATCACGCACTGGCTGGCGACGATCGACCTGCTGTGCACCCGGGCCTTCCCCGCGGAGCACGGCAGGACGGACGTGGGTACGGGAGGACCCGGGTATCACATCGCCGAACTGCAGACGAGCGGCGACCTCTGGGAGGACGACGGGACGGAGCGGGAGAAGGCAGAGGCGCAGTACGAGTTCGACCGGGACGGACTCGGCGAGCGGCTGGTCGAACGCTGGAGTGCGCCCCATGTCATCAGCCTGGAGAGCGCGTTCGGGCGGTCCCAGGGCGGCGAGGACATACCGGAGCCCTGGGCCTCGCTCAGCGCGCACGTGCCGGACGTACACCTGTGGAAGTCGCCGGAGACCGGCCGGTGGATCGCCCTCGGCGTGTCCCAGTGGGACAAGGAGTTCCCGTTCCAGCTCCTGGCCGTCGTAACGGAGATGGACCCGCCCTGAGGGTCTAGTCCTGCGCCGCCGCCCGCAGCCGCCCGAACTCCTCGGCCATCGTCGCCGCTGTCCAATGCGCGTTCAATCCGCTCGGATTCGGCAGCACCCACACCCGCGTGTCCCCGAACATCCGCTCCTGCGGGCCTACTTGGGCCTTCTTGTCGTCGAACGCGGCCCGGTACGCGGTCACTCCGAGGACGGCCAGCCAGCGCGGCTTCCACCCCGTCAGCTTCGACGCGAGGAGTTGTCCGCCCTCGCGGTACTCCTCCGCGCTCAGCTCGTCGGCCCGGGCCGACGCCCGTGCCACCACGTTCGTGATGCCGAGCCCGTAGGACAGCAACTCCCCCTGCTCCGCGGGCTTCATGAGCCTCGGGGTGAAGCCGGACAGGTGCAGCACGGGCCAGAAGCGGTTGCCGGGACGGGCGAAGTGGTGGCCCGTGGCCGCCGTCATCAGACCGGGATTGATACCGCAGAACAGCACGGCGAGGCCGTCCGCGACGACGTCCGGTACGAGACGGTCGTGGGCGGCCTCCAGCTCGGCCTGGGTGAAGCGGGTCAGAGGATTGCCCCCGGGGTGTAACCCGCGGCCTCCGGGTGCTGCTTCGCGAGCTCCTCGACACGGGCGACGACGATGGCGACCTGGTCGGCCGCGGCGCCCGTGAAGGACAGCTTGTCGGCCATCAGCGCGTCCAACTGGGCGCGGTCCAGCGGGATGCGCTCGTCGGCGGCGAGCTTGTCCAGCAGCTCGTTGCGCTCGGCGCCCTGCTCGCGCATCGCCAGCGCGGAGGCCACGGCGTTCTCCTTGATGGCCTCGTGCGCGACCTCGCGGCCGACACCCGCGCGGACCGCGGCCATCAGCACCTTGGTCGTCGCGAGGAACGGCAGATAGCGGTCCAGCTCACGCGCCACGACCGCCGGGAAGGCGCCGAACTCGTCGAGGACGGTCAGGAAGGTCTCCAGCAGACCGTCGAGCGCGAAGAACGCGTCGGGGAGGGCCACCCGGCGCACCACCGAGCAGGACACATCGCCCTCGTTCCACTGGTCGCCCGCCAGCTCGCCGGTCATCGAGGCGTAGCCGCGCAGGATGACCATGAGGCCGTTGACGCGCTCGCAGGAGCGGGTGTTCATCTTGTGCGGCATCGCGGAGGAACCGACCTGGCCCGGCTTGAAGCCCTCGGTGACCAGCTCGTGCCCGGCCATCAGCCGGATCGTCTTCGCGAGCGACGAGGGCGCCGCCGCGACCTGCACCAGCGCGGTCACGACCTCGTAGTCCAGCGAGCGCGGGTACACCTGGCCGACCGAGGTGAAAGCCTGCGAGAAGCCCAGGTGGGAGGCGATCCGCTGCTCCAGTTCGGCGAGCTTCGCCGCGTCGCCGCCGAGCAGGTCCAGCATGTCCTGCGCCGTGCCCACCGGGCCCTTGATGCCGCGCAGCGGGTAGCGGCCGAGCAGCTCCTCCACCCGGCCGTAGGCCACGAGCAGCTCGTCGGCGGCGGTCGCGAAACGCTTGCCGAGGGTGGTGGCCTGCGCGGCCACGTTGTGCGAGCGGCCGGCCATGACCAGCTCGCCGTACTCACCGGCCAGCTTGCCGAGACGCGCCAGAACGGCCACCGTACGGTCGCGCATCAGCTCCAGCGAGAGCCGGATCTGCAGCTGCTCGACGTTCTCCGTCAGGTCCCGGGACGTCATGCCCTTGTGGACCTGCTCGTGCCCGGCGAGGTCGTTGAACTCCTCGATCCGCGCCTTCACGTCGTGCCGCGTGACCTTCTCGCGCTCGGCGATCGAGGCCAGGTCGACCTGGTCGAGCACACGCTCGTAGTCCGCGATCGCCGCGTCCGGCACCTCGATCCCGAGGTCCTTCTGGGCCCGCAGCACGGCGAGCCAGAGCTGCCGCTCCAGCTTCACCTTCTGCTCGGGAGACCAGAGCGTGGCGAGCTCGGCGGATGCGTAACGTCCGGCGAGGACGTTCGGGATGCGGGGCTTGGCGGGAGCGGAAGTCACGTGTACGGAGTTTACCCGGCGTCTTTGCGGGGTCCGGACCGTCCGTTCACCCCAGGGATCCCAGGTCAAGGACTCTCCGGACAGCGGACGGCGACGGAGCCGTCCGGGAGGCCGGACATCTGCCCCGACACGAATGGGTGAATCCCCCCAGTAGGCAGCAACCACATGCTGTGTTTACAAGTCACACATCTCGCATTTACCAGCGAAGACCTCAGGGGGACACATGAGCAACCAACCGCCCTACCCGCCACAGCAGCCGGGGTGGGGCAATGGTGGTCAACAGCCTTACGGGCAGCCGCCGTTCCAGCCGCAGCCCCCGAAGAAGCGCTCCGTCGGGAAGGTCGTCGGCCTCGGGTGCCTCGGTATCGTCGGTCTGTTCGTCGTCATCGTCATCATCGTCGCCGCCATCGGAGGCGGTGGTAGCGGCAACAACGACTCCAGCGGCAGCTCGAAGAGCGCGGCGCCCGCCGGCAAGAGCTCCGACAAGGCCGCCAACGATACGAAGAAGAACGGCACCAAGAAGGACGCCACCGACGGCAAGGTCGTCTTCAAGGTGTGGGGCACCGCCCCCGCAGGTGCCCTCGGCGGTCTCGACATCGGGTACGGCTCCGACTCGGACACGCGTAAGGGCACGTTCAAGGACGGCAAGTTCGAGGCGACGCTGACCCTCGACAAGGACGCCCTGTACTACGACGTGCACGCGCAGCTCCAGGGCTCCGGGGACATCAACTGCTCGGTCACCGCGGACGGGAAGACGAAGGAGGGCCACGCGTCCGGCGGCTACAACATCTGCAACGCACAGCTGAGCAGCAACTTCACCGGGGGCTGGTCATAGCCGGTTCTGCGGGCGTGGGGGCGTTCGCGCCGGAACACGAACGGAACGACTGTCCCTGGGGGGACCATGACCGACACCAGCGTGCCGCCGATGCCGTCCATGCCGCCGAACGAACCGTCGCCACCGGCGAAGAAGCCGCGCACCGACCTGGTCATCATCGGCTCGGCCATCGCCGTCATCGCTGCCATCGTGGCCACCGGTGTCGTGGTCGTGCAGTCCACGAACGACGACAGCAAACCGGCCGCCACGGCCACGTCGACCGCACACGACGAGGACGCCGTCCCCGCAGAGCAGCCGACTCCGGAGCCGAACTACAGCGAAGTCGACGCCGACAGTTTCGCGATCGGGCTCAGGACCACCGCCCGGCATTGCTTCGGGTCGGCGGGCTGCAACGTGACGGTCGAGCCGGACCTGACCTATCTGGGAGACAGCGAGGAGATCGATCCCGACGCCGTGTACGAGATCACCTACGAGATCCACGGCGATGAGTCCGGCCCGGTCATCGAGACGGCCGAGTTGTCGGACGAGACGAGCCTGAACTACACGCCGTCCATGATCAGTACTGCTTCGGCGGGCACAGAGGTGTCAGCGGAGATCACGGACGTCTCGGTTCAGGGGGCATGAGGCCCCGCAGGCCGAGCGGGCACGGCCCCGCTCCCGGGCGATCCCCGGCGGGGCCGGCATCAGACCCACGTCACGGTCGGGATCTCCGGGCACGGGACCCACATCACGGCCCGCAGTCGCCGCCATCGGCAAGCTCTGCCAACACCCCCGCATGACAGGCCAACGGCGCACACCAGCAAGCCAGCACCCGTCCGCGCAGCGGCGGAATCAGCTCCAGCAGATAAGGCCGCTCCAGCAGGTACCCCCGGTACTTCGCCATCACCTCCGCGCGTGTGCCGTCCCGGCGGCGCGTGGGGGTGTCGTAGGCGAAGGGGTTGTAGAGCGGGTGGCGGGGGAGGTCCCAGCCGCCGAGGGTCCAGCGGCGGCCTACGTAGGTGATGTCGTCCGGGGCGAGTTCCAGGCGGGGGCCGTACTCGTGGATGTGGCCCCTGATGTTGATCACCCGCGTGGTCATGGGGAGTTACGCCGCCGGCCCCTCGTAGGGGAGCAGGTCCGGGCGCTTGGGTGAGAGGCCGTCCCCCGAGGAGCGGCCCGTGAGGCGGCGGCCGATCCAGGGGAGGAGGTACTGGCGGGTGAAGCGGGCGTCTTCGACGCGGCGGGCGGTCCAGTTCGGGGGCGGGGTCGGCGGCATAGGGGTGCGCCACTCCGGGTCCTCCGCCTCGTAGCCGAGGGTCTGCCAGACCGCCTCGGCGACGCGGCGGTGGCCCTCATCCGTGAGGTGGAGGCGGTCGACGTCCCACGCGCGCGGGTCGGCGAGCGAGGGGGCGCCGTACAGGTCGACGACGAGGGCGCCGTGGCGGGCGGCGAGGTCGTCGACGCAGGCGAAGAGTTCCTCCATGCGAGGGCGGAAGCGCTCCAGGACCGGGCCCTGGCGGCCGGGGCTGCGCATCAGGACCAGGTGTTTGCAGGCCGGGGTGAGGCGTTCGACGGCCTCCTCCAGCAGGGCGCGGACGCGGCCCATGTCGCACTTGGGGCGCAGGGTGTCGTTCAGGCCGCCGACGAGGGTGATCACATCGGGCTGCATGGCGGCCGCCGGGCCGACCTGCTCGTCGACGATCTGCGCGATCAGCTTGCCGCGCACGGCGAGGTTGGCGTACCGGAAGCCGGGCGTCCGGGCGGCCATCCGGCCGGCGAGGAGGTCCGCCCAGCCCCGGTAGGTGCCGTCCGGGAGCCGGTCCGACATGCCCTCGGTGAAGGAGTCGCCGATCGCGACCAGGCTGGTGTGCGTGGGATTCGTCTGCATGGCGACGAAGATGATATCCCGCGTCCATACCCGCCGGTAGGTCGGCCTCCACCAGCCTCCAGCGGCACCCACCCGCCCTTCACCGAGCCCGCTCAGCCGTCAGCCGCGCCTGCCCGGTCTCCGCCGGTATCCGCTCAGCCTGCAGCTGTGTCCGACCGGCCTTCAGCCGCGCTCGCCCGGTCTCCGTGGGCGTCCGCCCGGTCTCCGCCGAGCCCGCTCAGCCTTCAGCCGTGTCCGACCGGCCTTCACCGGGCCCGCCCGGTCTCCGCGGGTGCCCGCCCGGCCTCCGCCGGTACCTGTTCAGCCTCCAGCTCCGCCCGCCCTGGCTTCCACTGGCATCTGCCCCGTATCCACCGGCACCCGCCCCGGTATCCACCGGCACCCGCCCCAGTTTTCACCGGCGCCCGCCCCGGCTACGCCCGCTGCCCGAACAGCTCCCGCAGTACGTCCTCCATGGTCACCAGTCCGGTCAGGCGCTCCTCCTCGTCGAGGACCGCCGCGAGATGCGTACGGCTGCTGCGCATCGCGGTGAGGACGTCGTCGAGCGGGGTGCTCTCCTTCACGTTGGCGATGGAGCGCATGTCCTCCACCTTGAACGGCTCGTTGCGCGGCGAGGCGTCGAGCGCGTCCTTGACGTGCAGGTAGCCGATGATGCGGCGCTCGCCGTCCACCACGGGGAAGCGGGAGAAGCCGGACTCGGCCGACAGCACCTCCAGCTCCGCGGGGGTGATGCCCGCGACCACGTAGTCGACGCGCTCCAGGGGGAGCACGACGTCCCGCACGGGCCGCCTGCCCAGCTCCAGCGCGTCGTTCAGCCGCTCCAGGGCCCGTTCGTCGATGAGCCCCGCCTCGCCGGAGTCCCGGACGATCCGGGCGAGTTCGGCGTCCGAGAAGGATGCCGTGACCTCGTCCTTGACCTCGACCCGCAGCAGCTTGAGCAGGGTGTTGGCGAACGCGTTGATCGTGAAGATCACCGGACGCAGCGCCCGGGACAACGTCACCAGCGGCGGTCCGAGGAGCAGCGCGCTGCGGACCGGCTCGGCCAGGGCGATGTTCTTCGGCACCATCTCGCCCAGCAGCATGTGCAGGTACGTCGCCGCTGCCAGCGCGATCACGAAGGACACCGCGTGCCCCGCGCCCTCCGGCACGCCGACCGCGTGGAACACCGGTTCCAGCAGATGGGCGATCGCCGGTTCCGCGACGATGCCGAGCACCAGGGTGCAGAGCGTGATGCCGAGCTGGGCCGCGGCCATCAGCGCCGACACGTGCTGCAGCCCCCACAGCACGCTCTTGGCGCGCCGGTCGCCCTCCTCGGCGTGCGGCTCGATCTGGCTGCGGCGCACCGAGATCAGCGCGAACTCGGCGGCCACGAAGAAGGC
This sequence comes from Streptomyces sp. NPDC048504, assembly GCF_043200035.1. Lineage (NCBI taxonomy): Bacteria > Bacillati > Actinomycetota > Actinomycetes > Kitasatosporales > Streptomycetaceae > Streptomyces > Streptomyces sp. NPDC048504. The sequence goes on along the minus strand of NZ_JBICXA010000004.1, from coordinate 427,427 downwards.
GTTGACGACCAGCGTCGCCAACCCGATCAGCAGTTGTACGGCGGTCACAGCTCCCCCTTCGCGGAGTCGGAACCGGTGTCGGAACCGGCGTCGTCGAGCGGCGCGTGCAGCAGCAGCCGCGCGGCCCTGCGCCCCGACGCGTCCACCACGTCGATCCGCCAACCGGCGACCTCGACGACGTCCCCGACCTCCGGAATCCGCCCCAGCTCACTGGCCACCAGACCGGCCAGCGTCTCGTACGGCCCCTCCGGCGCCCGCAGTCCCACGCGCGCGAGCTGGTCCATACGGGCGGCGCCGTCCGCCGAGTACAGCGTGCGGCCGTCGTCGTCCGTCCCGGCCGGAGCCAGGTCGGGTGTCTCGTGCGGATCGTGCTCGTCCCGCACCTCGCCCACGACCTCCTCGACGATGTCCTCCAGGGTCGCGACCCCCGCCGTACCGCCGTACTCGTCGATGACGACCGCCATCGTGCGCTTGCCCGACAGCCGGTCCAGGAGGCGGTCCACGGTCAGGGACTCCGGGACGAGGAGGGGTTCGCGCATCACCTCGGAGAGGGGGAAGCGGGCCCGCCGGTCGGCCGGCACCGCCAGGACGTCCTTGATGTGCACGGTGCCGACGACCTCGTCGAGGTTGCCCCGGAAGACCGGGAACCGGGACAGCCCGGTCGCCCGGGTCGCGTTCGCCACGTCCTCGCAGGTCGCCTGGGCGTCGAGGGCGACGACCTGGACGCGGGGCGTCATCACGTTCTCCGCGGTGAGATCGGCGAGGTTGAGGGTCCGTACGAACAGCTCGGCCGTGTCCGGCTCCAGGGCGCCCTCCCTGGCGGAGTGCCGGGCCAGCGCGGCCAGCTCCTGCGGCCCGCGCGCGGAGGCCAGTTCCTCGGCAGGCTCCAGACCGAAGGCCCGCACGACATGGTTGGCCGTGTTGTTCAGATGGCTGATGAACGGGCGGAACGCGGCACTGAACCACCGCTGCGCGTTCCCCACCCGCTTCGCCACGCTGAGCGGCGACGAGATCGCCCAGTTCTTCGGCACCAGCTCGCCGACGACCATCAGGAACACCGTCGACAGCGCCGTACCCAGCACCAGCGCCACGGACTTCGACGCCGAGTGCGAGATGCCCAGCGATTCCAGCGGGCCCGCGATCAGCGCCGCGATCGACGGCTCGGAGAGCATGCCGACGACCAGATTGGTGACGGTGATGCCGAGCTGCGCCCCGGAAAGCTGGAACGTCAGATTCCGTACGGCCTTCAGGGCACCCGCGGCGCCCCGCTCGCCGCGCTCGACCGCGCGCTCCAGCTCGCCGCGCTCGACGGTGGTCAGCGAGAACTCGGCCGCGACGAAGGCACCGCAGAGGAGCGACAGCAGGATCGCCACCAGCAGCAGAAGCACTTCGGTCATCGGGTCACCTCCGTCCCATGATCGGACAGGGCAGGGAGGTTCGCGCGATGTCGCGCGCCGGGACTGGGGGGCTCGCCCATGGGCGGACGCTCACACCTTTCGAAGAGATTCAGAAGTTCGGAGTGGTCCGCCAATGGTAAAGGATGAGCAAAGCGTTCAGGTGGTGAGGTGCTTCACCCAGCGCCGCCACTGCTCCTCGGGTGCGTACCCCGCCGCGCGCCACGCATGCCGGCCGGTCTCGTTGCGCTCCAGCACCATCGCGTCCCCGCGACGCCCGCCCAGCGCCACGAACCGCTCCTCGGCCGCGGTGAGGAGCGCCGAGCCGATGCCCTGTCGGCGGTGCTCCGGGTGTACGGCCAACCGGTACAGGTGGCAGCGCCAGCCGTCGAACCCGGCGATCACGGACCCGACGAGCCGCCCGTCGCGTTCCGCGAGGATCAGCGCGTCCGGGTCCCTGGTGAGGAGCCGGGCCACGCCGTCACGGTCGTCGCTGATGCTCGTGCCCTCGGCGGCCTCGCGCCAGAAGGCCAGGACGGCGTCGATGTCGGAGAGGGCCGCGCCACGGATATGAAGATCACTCATGGGGTGAGCCAAGCAGAGGGCGGGCGTTCGGGGCGACCGGGTTTCGCCGGAGTTCCGCCACGACCGGAGCGAATGCCTCCAGGTGCGGTTCCAGCACGGTGAGATACGAGAACCCGTGCCGGTCGCGCAGCGCCCGCAGCTTCGCGGTGATCTGTTCCAGGGTGCCGATCAGCATGACGGGGAGATCGATGACCTGTTCCAGGGACAGGTCCGGCCGGCGGTCCAGCAGGGGCTTGAGCGCGCTCGCGGGGTCGTCGGTCACCGCCACCTGCTGGATCAGCAGGTTCAGTTCGGCGGGTTCCGTGCGACCGGCCGCGAACTCCCGGTAGCGGGCGACCCGTTGGCCGAACTCGGCGGCGTCGACCGGTGTCAGCCTGCCCGTCGTGCTGCCCGGCTCCAGGCTCGCACCCGTGAACGCCGCGATGTCCGCGTGCCCGGCGGTCAGGCGCAGCATGCGATCGCCGTTGCCGCCGAGCAGCAGCGGTACCCGGCACTCCGCGGCGTCCAGCAGCCGCTCCAACTCCTGGACCGTGTACCGCAGATGGTCCACCCGTTCGCGCGGCGATCCGAAGGGCAGCCCCGCCATGTCGTGCTCCGCCTGCACGTAGCCGGTACCCAGCCCGAGTTCGAGGCGTCCACCCGTCAGGTCGTTGGTCGTGGTCACCTCGCGGGCCAGCAGGGCCGGGTTCCAGAAGCCCGCGTTGAGCACGAACGTGCCCACCCGTGGCCGCTCGGTCGCCTCCGCCGCCGCGACCAGCGCCGGGAACGGCGCGACCATGCCCAGATGATCGGGGACCAGGATCACGTCGTAGCCGAGTTCCTCGGCCCGTCTGCACTTGGCGCGCCACTCGTCGGCGGGCGCGGACGTGAGCAGACTGACCCCGAAGCGGAACGGGCGCGGCATGAACTCTCCTCCACGGAAGGCGACTTGAGTGTCCACCGCGATTCCATCACTCGTGCGCGATCGCCGCCAGCACGTTCATGCGCGACGCACGCAGCGCCGGCAGCAGTGCCGCCACGATGCCGACGACCGCCGAGCCGATCACCACCGCGACGATCGTGGTCCAGGGAATCGCGAGCGCCTTCATGCCCTGGAGGGCCAGGACCTGCTGCGCGCACACGCCCCACACCAGGCCCAGCCCGAGCCCGAGTACCGCGCCGAACACGGCGATCACCACCGACTCCAGGCGGATCATCCGCCGCAGTTGGCGCCGGCCGAGGCCGATCGCCCGGAGCAGGCCGATCTCGCGGGTGCGCTCCACGACCGACAGGGCAAGGGTGTTGACCACCCCGAGCACCGCGATGACGATGGCCAGCCCGAGCAGCGCGTACACCAGATAGAGCAGTACGGCGATCTGGTCGTGGACGAGTTTCTTGTAGTCGGCCTGGTCGCGGACCTGCACTTGCGGATAGGGCTTCAGCGTCGTCTCAAGGGACTTGCGGAGCTGGTCGGCGCCGGTGCCGGACGAGGCGTTCACGTACAGCGAGGAGTCCTGGCCGTTCGGGACGTACTTCTCGACCGTGGCGATCCCGAAGAACAGCCCGCCCTGCGTCCCGAACCCGCCCGAGGAACCCTGGTCGCTGAGGGCGCCCACCGTCAGCTTCGTGATGCGGCCGCCCGGGAACTCGACGGGGAGGACGCTGCCGAGCCGTACGCCGTGCTTCTTCGCGAAGTCGGCCTCCATGGCGAGGTGTCCGGCGGCGAGCGCCGAACTCGTGCTGCCCTGCGCGTACTTGATGTGGGCGACGTCGTCGAGCGGGGTGTCGTAGCCGGCCGCCGTCGTCTCCACCCGCTTGCCGTCCGGCAGCCGGACCGCGAGGGGCGCGAAGCGGGCCCGTACGACGAGACCGACGCCCTCGGTGGCGCGCACCTGGTCCGTGACCTCCTTGGAGAACGGCAGGAAGTTGCCGTTCTGGATCACGAAATCGGCGCCCAGAGTCTTGTCGATCTGCTGGTCGAAGGACTTGGACATGGACGCGCTCGCCACCGACATCCCGCCGACCAGCGCGAGCCCCACCATCAGGGCCGCCGCGGTGGCACCCGTACGGCGCGGGTTGCGCAGGGCGTTGCGCTGGCTCATCCGGCCGACCGAACCGAACAGGGCCGGGAAGGCGCCGCCCAGCACCCGGATCATCGGGCGGACCAGGAGCGGTCCCGCGATCACGGTCGCGATCAGCGTGAGGACGATGCCGAGGCCCAGGAGGGAGGAGGAAGAGGCCGTGCTCGTCGCGGCGGCGCACCCCGCGAGTGCGGCCACACCGATCGCCCCGACGATCGACCCCACGACCGCACGCACCTTCAACGGCCGCCCCACGCCCGCGACTTCGGCATCCGCGAGAGCCGCCATCGGGGAGACGGCCGCCGCGCGCCGGGCCGGGAGATACGCGGCGACGAACGTGACACCGACCCCGACGACGTACGCAGCCACCGGAGTCGGCCAACCGACCACCATCTCCGTAGTCTTGAGGTTCATCCCGAACGCGGTCATCAGCTTGATCAGCCCGGCCGCGAGCCCGATCCCGGCCGCCAGACCGAGAGTCGATCCCACCAGCCCGAGCAGCAGCGCCTCGGTGAGGACCGACCGCCGCACCTGCTTCCGGTCCGCGCCCAGGGCGCGCAACAGGCCCAGTTCGCGGGTGCGTTGGGCGATCAGCATCGAGAACGTGTTGACGATCAGGAAGACACCGACCAGGACGGCGATCCCGGCGAAGCCGAGCATCACGTACTTGATCACGTCGAGGAAGCCGCCCAGATCGGCGGCGGCCGACTTCGCCTGCTCGCCTGCGGTCTTGACGTCGTACGTACCGGAAGAGCCGATCGCGGCGGTCACCCGCTGCTTCAGTACTGCGTCGTCGACACCCTTCGCCGCGTCCACCGAGATGCTCGTGGCGCGGTCGGACGAGCCCAGCAGTTGGGACTTCGCGGTGGCGGGGTCCAGGAAGACCAGTGCGGCGCCGGGGTTGGTGGTGGTGAAGGTGGCGATGCCGACGATCTTGACGTGGAAGGTGCCCGGCTGCGCCTGGACCGCCAGGGTGTCACCGATCTTCACGTGTTTGTTGTCGGCGGTGTCCGCGTCCAGGAGGGCCTCGTCGGCGCCCCGCGGGGCGTGGCCCGAGGTCAGTTTCACCGGGCTGCGGTCGGTGAGGTACCAGTCGGTGGCGATGGTGGGGGCGCCGGTGGTCGGGCCGACGGACTTGTTGTCGCTGTCGACGACCACGATGTTCTCGACGGACACGTCGGCGTGGGCCGAGGCGACCCCGGCCACCTTCGCCACCCGCCCGGCGAGCGAGGCGGGCACGGTCTCCGTCGCGCCGGTCGGCACCGAGGACTTGAGGTCCTGCTTCGGCTCGACGGTCACGTCGGCGGACGTGGAGGCGAAGAGCCGGTCGAAGGTACGGGTCACCGTGTCGGAGAAGATCAGACTGCCGGCCACGAACGCCACCGACAGCACGACGGCGAGCGCCGAGAGCAGCAGCCGTCCCTTGTGCGCGAGGAAGCTCCGGAGGGTTGCCTTCAGCACGGGGTCAGTCCTTGTCGAGGGTTACGTCGGACGGGCTCGCGGAGGGGCCGTCGAATTGGCCACGGGCGTGGTCGAACCGCTTCATGCGTTCCAGCACCGCCTCCGCCGTGGGGCGTTCCATCTCATCGACGATCCGCCCGTCCCCGAGGAAGAGCACCAGGTCGGAGTGGGCGGCGGCGCCCGGGTCGTGGGTGACCATGACCACGGTCTGGCCGAGATCGTCCACGGCGTCGCGCAGGAAGCCGAGGACCTCCAGACCCGCCCGTGAGTCGAGGTTGCCGGTCGGCTCGTCCGCGAAGATCAGTTCGGGGCGGGAGGCGAGCGCCCGAGCACACGCCACGCGCTGTTGCTGGCCCCCGGACAGCTGGGACGGCCGGTGTTTGAGCCGGTCCCGCAGTCCGAGCGTGTCGATGACCTGGTCCAGCCATTTCTGGTCCGGCTTCTGGCCGGCGATGTCCATGGGCAGCGTGATGTTCTCGGCCGCGTTGAGGGTCGGGATGAGGTTGAACGACTGGAACATGAACCCGATCCGGTCCCGGCGCAGCCGCGTCAGCTCCCGGTCCTTCAGCCCCGTGATCTCGGTGTCGCCGAGCCACACCTCCCCGGCCGAGACGGTGTCGAGCCCCGCCAGGCAGTGCATCAGCGTCGACTTCCCGGAGCCCGACGGGCCCATCACCGCGGTGAAACGGCCGCGCGAGATGTCCACGTCCACCGAGTCCAGGGCGAGCACGGCCGTCTCGCCCGAGCCGTACGCCTTGGTCAGACCGCGGGCGCGGGCCGCGATCCCGCCGGCCGAGGCCTGGCCTGGAGCGTGCTCCGCAGCAGATGTGGACAAGACAGCCCCCTGTGATTCCCTCGCTCGTCGTCTTCGCTCGCTGTTGTTCCGACGCCGTTGTTCCGGCGCCTTCGTCGCGGGCCGAGCCTAGTGTGACGCGCCACACACCCGATATCCCCCGTGCGGCCGAGGCGGTCTCCACCCCAGGTCGGGCCCCCGATACCGGTGTAAGGGGCACTCTCCACCCAGCGGACGAGCACTTGCCGGTGCTAGCAATCCGGCGCTAGCGTCTAGGTATGGCGAAGACCCAGCTGAACGTACGCGTGGACGAGGGCACCGCCCGCGCGGCCCGTGAACGTGCCCTCGCGCGTGGCATGAGCGTCAACCGCTACATAGAAGAGCTGGTCAGACAGGACACCGGCGAGGTCGGCCACACCTTCGTCGAGGCCGCTGCCGACTTCATGAAGCAGTACGAGTCCGTCTTCGCCGACGAGTTCGGCGCCGACGGGAAGAGCACCCGCGAAGGTAGCCGCTGATCCCTTGAACAACCTCAGGATCGACCTCGCCTGGCTGCTCATGCTCGCCGAACACAACACACCCGGAGACCCCCAGGTCACCGACTGGGGCGCGCTCGTCGCCGCCGTCGCGCGCCACCAGGCCGACATATTCGACGTCCCCGTCTACGACAGCCCGCACGCACGCGCCGCCGCCTTACTCCAACTCCTCATCCACGTCCCCGCGTTGGAGCGCTCCAACGCCCTCTTCGCCTCGGCTGTCGCCTACGCCTACCTCGTCGCCAGCGGCCTGAAGGTCGTCACCTCGCCCGAACAGGTCCGCGATCTGGCCCGGTTGGTCAAGGGCGGCGAGGCGTCGGTCGACGAGATCGCGCACGAGCTGCGCCAGTGGAGCCTGTGATCACTCGTCCGCGGCAGGGCGCCACGCGGTGCCCAGGACGCAGTACGAGCTGGGCAGCGTCGGCCCCTTCTCTGGGATCAACACCCGCCGGTACGGCCCGAGTTCGAACCCCGCGTCGCGCAGCGCGGCGACCGGGTCGCGGGCCAGATGGCAGCCGCCGTTCAGCGGCGGCCACAGCGTGCGGTCCAGGGCGCGCTGGGTGAACGCCATCGCCGGTCCGCCGCCCCGGCCGTGCTCGAAGAACCGTACGACTCCACCGGGACGCAGCACCCGCCGTGCCTCCGCGAGCGCCCGCGGTACGTCGCGCACACTGCACAGCACCAGGGACAGCACGACCGCGTCGAAGGCCTCGCTCTTGACGGGCAGCTTCTCCGCCGCGCCCGGCACCACGTCGACGGGTACCTCGGCGCGGAGCGCGGACTCCACGGCGAGCTGCCGCAGAGTCCGCTCGGGTTCGATCGCGACGACCTCCGAGACGGCGCTCGGATAGTGCGCGAAGTTCAGGCCGTTCCCGGCCCCGATCTCGATCACCCGCCCGGAGAGCCCCGCGAGCAGCCGGTCCCGCATCCCGGCGAGGCCGAACCGCGACTCGGCGCTCACGCTGAAACGGGCGTAGTAACGGGCGAACAGCGGGTGGTGGACGGCGTCCCGCGGCACTGTGCCGGAGCCTGCGGACCGTAGCGGCATGGCGACCTCCCGGACCGGACCGGGCCGAAGCCGGTCCCTACCGGGATTGTCCCCCCTGCCGCCCTTGACCACCCCCGCTGCCGCCGGGGAAGGAACAGGGCCAGGGTCAGGAGATGAAGTCCCGGACCTGCTCGTAGACGCCGTGGTCGTTGTTCATGTCGGTGTGCGAGATGCACCCGACGTCGACATTGGTCGCGCCGCTCAGCTCGGCCGAGGTGTCCGGGTTGATCGCCTCGTCGCAGTCCGACCAATAGGCGGCGTACGACACGCTGCCGGGCGTCTCGTCACCGGAGTTGAGCGCCGTGAGGAACGAACTTCCCGTCTGCATCTCCTTGCAGGACGTGTACAGCCAGCCGCACAGCGAGGCGATGCTCGTCCCGTGGTTCACCCCGGCGACCGACACGAAGTCATCGACGTACGAGGTCCCGCCGAGGTTCTTGAGGTAGTAGCGGCTGTTGAGCGCGCCCATGGAGTGGACCACCAGGTCGACCTTCGAGGCGCCGGTGCTGGCGAGGACGGACTTGATGTAGGTCGACAGTGTCGAAGCGGTCGTGACGTTCGACTTCGTCCAGTCGTACGAGATCGCGTACAGCTCGGAGGACGAGTAGCCGTCCGCCTCGAAGTCCGCGATCCAGTCGTCCCAGCTTGTGGAGTCGCTGCTCAGACCGTGCACGAACACGATCGGGTCGTGGCTCGCCGCGTGAGCGGGCGTCGAGGCCAGGGAGAGTGACAGAAGGAGCGAGGTGGTCACGGCCGACAGGGCCGCGGCGATGCGACGCTTGTGGCGCTGCATGATGCCTCCTGATACGGGTGGGGTTGTCAGGAGTGTCAGCGCGGGTCTACGCGCGCCGCATCGGCGAAATCGCCGGTCTTTACGGGTGAATTAACTCGCCAGTAACGTCAGTTGTGTGCTGACTCCGGTGAACCCCACTTCCCTAGACCGCACTTCGCCCCCGTCGCGCACCGACACCGGGCGAACCCTCGATCCCGCGCTCCCCGAAGGGGTCCGCATCCGCATGCTGCGCGCGGTCCACGGCGATCCGCGCGCGGCTGCCGAACTCCTCCCGCGCCTGACCCCACGCCAGGCCGCGGGCCTCGACCCCCTCCCCACCGAACCGGCGTCCCTGGCACCGGAGTTGCTGACCCGGCACCGCCGGGAGATCCGTGCCCTGCCCGACGACACGCGCCTGCTGTTGCTGCTCGCGGCGGCGGATCAGTACCCGGTCGCCACGCATGCCTTCCTGCGGGCCGTCGCGGCCGGGCGGCTCGACACCAGGCCCCTCGAAGCCGCCGAGACGGCCGGGGTCGCGCACGCGACGGCCGGCGGGGTCGTCTTCCGCGACGCGTGGACGAGGATCGCCGCGTACGAGACCGGGTCACCGGCGGACCGGCGGGACGTCCACCGGTTGCTGGCACGGGTGTTGCGCGCCGAGGGTGAGACTCCGCGACGTTCCTGGCACCGGGGCGCGGGAGCGCTCGGCCCCAGCGCGCGGCTCACCGCTGAACTCCGTACGGCCGCGCAACTGGCACGCGACGCCGGTGAACACCCCCTCGCCTGCGCCCTCGTGGAACGCGCCGCCGCCCTCTCCAGCGACCCGCGTGAACAGTCCCGCCTCCTCGACCGGGCCGCCGGTGACGCCTGGCAGTCCGGGGAGGGCGACCGAGCGCGAAGGCTCGCGGCCGCGACGGACAGCGACGCCTTGAACGGGGTGTTCGCGTTGCGGGCGGGCAACGCGGCCGAGGCGTTCGACGCGTTGCTGATCGCGGTGGCGAGATGGGAGGTGGGGGAGCCGGCGGCCTCCTTGAGCGAGAGACCCCGGTCGTCCGAGGCGACCCGAGTGACTGAGGCACCCCGATCGACCGGAACCCCGCAGACGGCCACGCCACCGTCGGCCGCGGCACCTCGAACGGCCGGGACACCCCGCATCGCCATCGCCGCCGTACCCCGAACTCCCGCTCCCCACCACGCCGTTCACCTCCTGGCCCGGGCCACCGAGGCCGCCGTCTACACCGGGGACCTGAGACGGTGCCGGGAGGCGGCCGCTGTCGCCTCTCGGGTCGGGATCGTGCCGCACGGGACGCTGGGGGGACTGGCCGCCGCGTTCGAGGGGCGGTACGAGGACGCGCGGGATCTGCTCAAGGCCGCCGCCGGGCGGTGTGGGCCCGGAGGGGACCCCACTCTCCTCATCCATGCCGGGATCGCCGCGTTGATGCTCGGTGATCACACCCGTGCCACCACCGCCACCGTGCGGGCGGCGGCCTCGGCGCGGGCGCGGGGTGCGACCGTGGTCGTGGCGCAGGCGATGGAGTTCCGGGCGTACGCCGAGTTCTGGACCGGGCATCCGCGGGCCGCCGAGACGGCCGTGGCGGACGCCCTGTGGCAGGCCCACGCCACCGGGCAGGACAACGGGGCCTGCCATCTGCAGGCCGCGCTCGCCATGTTCGCGGCGCTCACCGGGGACGGCGAGGTCTGCCGGGAACGGGCCGCCGCCGCCCGCTCGTACGCCCTCGGCCGCGGGCTGGGGCTGCCCGCCGCCCTCGCCCAGTGGGCGCTCGCCTACCTCGACCTCAGCAGTGGCCGGTTCGCCGCCGCCGCGGCCCGGCTGCGCGCGCTCGCCGGGTTCGGGCCGGGCCACGGCCACCGGGCGATACGACACCTCGCCACCCCGCACTACGCCGAGGCCGCCGTCCGCAGCGGCGACACCCGTATCGCCCGTGCCGCACACGCCGACTACGACCGCTGGGCACGTGCCGTCCGCAGCCCCGACGACCTTGCCCTGAGCGCCCGTTGCCGGGCCCTGCTCGCGCCCGGCGACGAAGCCGTCGAGCACTACCGCATCGCCCTCGACCTCCACGCGCACGGCACCCGTGACTTCGAACGGGCCCGCACCGAGCTGCTGTTCGGCGGTGCGCTGCGCCGACTGCGCCGGCGTACCGAGGCCCGTGACCGCCTGCACACCTCGCTGGAGGCCTTCGAGTCCTTCGGCGCCCCGCACTGCGCCGCCCAGGCCCGCGCCGAACTCCGCGCCCTCGGCACCCCGGTGGCCGCGACCGTCCTCCCCGCACCGGGTGCCCTCGACCCGACCACCCGCCTGACCGCCCAGCAACTCATGGTCGCCCGCATGGCCGCCGACGGCGCCACCAACCGCGAGATCGCCGTCCGCCTCGCCCTCAGCCCACGCACGATCGACCACCATCTACGGGGTGTCTTCAGCCGGTTGGGCATCCGGTCGCGGATCGAACTCGTACGGCTGCTGGCCGAAGGGGAAGCCTCCTAGACCGCGCCGGTCGAGCGGGAGTTCCAGGACGGCGGCGCCTCCCGCCCCCCGAACCCCTCCGCGTCCCACACCCCGTCAAGCCGCGGCGCCACCCAACTCGGCGCCGCAGCGCGGAAGTCCGCCGGGGCCAGTGCCCCCGCACCCTCCGGCAACGCCCCGAGCAGCGGTGCCCCCGCCACCTCCGGCAGGTCGGCCACATTGCAACGCGACGCCAGGTCAGGTGAGTTGGGCCAACTGCCGATCACCACGCCCAGCAGGTCGAGCCCCTGGGAACGGAGTTCACGGGCCGTCAGTTCCGTCGTGTTCAGGGTGCCGAGGCCCGCCGACGCCACGACCAGGACCGGCGCCCCCAGCAGCCGTGCCGCGTCAGCCAGCGTGCCGCCCTCCGCGTCGAACCGTACGAGCAGCCCGCCCGCGCCCTCGACCAGCACCAGGTCGTGCTCGGTGGCCAACTTCTGGGCGGCTTCGGCGACTTCGTGCGGGCGTACCGGTGCCAGACCGGACCGGCGTGCGGCCGTGCCGGGTGCCAACGGCTCGGGATACCGGGCGAGTTCGGTCGCCGTGACCGCACCCGCGAGCCTCGCCACCTCGTCGGCGTCCCCGCGCTCCTCCGGCCGTAGACCCGTCTGGGCGGCCTTCAGGACGGCCACCGTACGGCCCGCTGCCACCGCCGCTGCCGCGACCGCGGCGGTGGTGATCGTCTTGCCGACCTCCGTGCCCGTGCCCGTGATCACCAGGACCGGCATGTCATCCCTCCCGCGCCGCCGCGCAGACCGCGCGGGCGATCCGAGCCAGGTCGGTGTCGCCCGTGACGTACGGCGGCATCGTGTAGACGAGGTCGCGGAACGGCCGCAGCCAGACGCCCTCGCGTACGGCCGCGTCCGTCGCGGCCTTCATGTCGACGGCGTGGTCGAGCTGGACCACGCCGATGGCGCCGAGGACGCGGACGTCCCGGACGCCGGGGATCTCCGACGCCGGGGCCAGGCCCTCCCGCAGGCCCGTCTCGATGCGCTTGACCTCCGTCAACCAGTCCTGGTTCAGGAGGAGTTCGAGCGAGGCGCAGGCCACGGAAGCCGCCAGCGGGTTGCCCATGAAGGTCGGGCCGTGGGCGAGGACCGGTACCTCGCCCCGCGAGATGCCCTCGGCCACGCGTGACGTGCACAGCGTCGCCGCCATCGTCATGTATCCGCCGGTCAGCGCCTTGCCCACGCACATCACGTCGGGGGTGACGGCCGCGTGCTCCGCCGCGAAGAGCGCGCCCGTGCGGCCGAAACCCGTCGCGATCTCGTCGAACACCAGCAGCACGTCGTGCGCGTCGCACGCCTCGCGCAGCACCCGCAGATATTCGGGGGAGTGGAACCGCATTCCACCCGCGCCCTGCACCACCGGCTCCACGATCACGGCGGCCAGTTCGTGCGCGTGCCGCTCGATCGCCGAGCGCAGTCGGTCGGCGTACGACTCCTCGTACTCGGCCGGAGGCGCGTCCACGAACACCTGCCGGGGCAGCACGCCCGACCACAGCTCGTGCATCCCGCCCTCGGGGTCGCACACCGACATCGGCTGCCAGGTGTCACCGTGGTAGCCGCCGCGCCAGGTCAGCAGGCGCTGTTTCGCGGGGCGGCCGAGCGAGCGCCAGTACTGGAGGCACATCTTCACCGCGACCTCGACCGACACCGAACCCGAGTCGGCGAGGAAGACGTGTTCCAGGCCGTCCGGAGACATGTCGACAAGGAGCTTCGCCAGGCGTACGGCGGGCTCGTGGGTGAGCCCGCCGAACATCACATGGCTCATCCGGCCGAGCTGCTCCCGCGCGGCCTCGTTGAGCACGGGGTGGTTGTAGCCGTGGATTGCCGACCACCAGGACGACATCCCGTCGACCAACTCGCCCCCGCCGTCCGCCAGTCGGAGCCGCACCCCGCTCGCCGACTCCACGACGAGCGGGTCGGCACGGCCGGGCATCGGACCGTACGGATGCCAGACGTGCCGCCGGTCCAGCTCCAGCAGCTCCGGGACGGGCAGGCGGCCGGTCGGGTCAGGCATTGGGCGCGATGTCCGTTCCGGCACCTCGGCGGCGTACGGAGACCAGGTCGCGGCGGACCTCGTCGACCTGCGGCGCGGGGGCGGGCGCAGACGCGGCAGCGGGAGCGGAACCGCAGACACCGGCACCCTCGTGCCCGCCGCAGCTCCCGCCGCATCCGGCGTCCTCGTGCGATCCGCAGCCGGCCGCCGTCACCCGGTGCTGCGGCAGCGTCACCTCGCCCGCGCCCTCCACCTCGAAGCCCGCGTCCGCGATCATCTCCAGGTCGGCGTGGCCGGCCTGGCCCTCGCTGGTGAGGTAGTCACCGAGGAAGATCGAGTTGGCGAGGTTCAGGGCGAGGGGCTGCATCGTGCGCAGGTGGACCTCACGGCCGCCCGCGATACGGACCTCGACGTCCGGGCAGACGAAGCGGACCATCGCGAGGATGCGCAGACAGCGCTGCGGGGTGAGGTGCCACTCGGCGGCGAGCGGGGTGCCCTCCATCGGGATCAGGAAGTTCACCGGCACCGAGTCGGGGTCCAGGTCGCGGAGGGAGAAGACGACGTCGACCAGGTCCTCGTCGCTCTCGCCCATGCCGGCGATCAGGCCGGAGCAGGCGGACAGACCGGCCGCGTGCGCCTTCTGGACGGTGTCGACGCGGTCGGCGTACGTGTGGGTGGTCGTGATGTCGCCGTACGTCGACTCGGACGTGTTGAGGTTGTGGTTGTAGGCGTCCGCGCCGGCCTCGCGCAGCCGGTCGGCCTGGCCGTCGGAGAGCAGGCCGAGGCACGCGCACACCTCGACGCCCTCGTTCTGGTCCTTGATCGCCTTGATGGTGCCCGCGACCCGGTCCACGTCCCGGTCGGTCGGACCCCGGCCGGAGGCGACCAGGCAGACGCGCTTGGCACCTCCCGCCACACCGGCCGCCGCCGCCTTCGAGGCAGCGTCGGGTTTCAGCCACGTGTACTTCAGGATCTCGGCCTTGGAGCCGAGCCGCTGCGAGCAGTACGAGCAGTCCTCGGGGCACAGGCCGGACTTCAGGTTGACGAGATAGTTGAGCTTCACCCGTCGGCCGAACCAGTGCCGGCGCACCTTTCCGGCCGCGGCCACGACATCCAGCAGGTCGTCGTCCGAGGTGGCGAGGACGGCGAGTGCTTCCGCGCGGGTCGGCAGCTCGCGCCGAAGCCCCTTGTCCACGAGCGTGTTCAGCAGGTCCATGAGATCCGATCCTGTCCTACGGGACCGCCCGCGGCCAAGGAGAGAATGCACAAGACATGGCCCCGGGCATGTGGGTATCACCACACCATGGGCGGCTCGTCGTCCGATTAGTGTCTGTGCACTGCCTACAAAAGCCCGGAGGGACCATGGCGTTCGGCTGGATCGACGAGCAGGCGGAGCAGCGCCGTCGCGCCGGGCTCGTACGGACGCTGCGGCCCCGTCCCGCCGACTCGCCGCTCCTCGATCTCGCGAGCAACGACTACCTGGGTCTGGCCCATCACCCCGAGGTCGTCGAGGGTGCCGCCGATGCGGCGCGGACCTGGGGCGGGGGGTCGACCGGGTCGCGGCTCGTCACCGGTACGACCGAGCTCCATGCCCAACTGGAGCGCGAACTGGCCGAGTTCACCGGGTTCGAGGCCGCCCTCGTCTTCTCCTCCGGCTACGCGGCCAACCTCGCCGCGGTCACCACGCTCGCGCCGCACGGCTCGCTGATCGTCTCCGACGCGGGCAACCACGCCTCCCTCATCGACGGCTGCCGGCTGGCCCGGGGTGCGACTCAGGTCGTAGGCCATGCCGACCCGGACGGGGTGCGCAAGGCGCTGCGGACGCACGACGGACAGGCCGTGGTCGTGTCCGACTCGGTGTTCTCCGTCGACGGGGACGCGGCGCCGGTGGGGGCGCTCGCCGAGGCATGCCGGGAGTTCGGGGCGGGGCTGCTGCTCGACGACGCGCACGGGCTCGGGGTGCTGGGCGAGGGTGGGCGCGGGGCGCCGTACGAGGCGGGGCTCGCGGGGGCGGAGGACGTGGTCGTGACGGTCACGCTGTCCAAGTCGCTCGGCAGCCAGGGCGGTGCCGTGCTCGGGCCGGCGCGGGTCATCGACCACCTGGTCAACGCGGCGCGGACGTTCATCTTCGACACGGGACTGGCGCCCGCGGCGGCCGGTGCGGCCCTGGCTGCGCTCACCCTGCTGCGGCGCGAGCCCGAGCGGGCTGCCCGGGCCCGCGCCGTGGCGGGTGACCTGCACACACGCCTGACCGTCGCGGGTCTGGAAGCGGTACGTCCGGACGCCGCCGTGGTCTCGGTGCGTGCGCCGTCCCCGGAGGCGGCCGTGCGGTGGGCGGCCGACTGCCGTACGGCAGGGCTGGCCGTGGGCTGCTTCCGTCCTCCTTCCGTGCCCGACGGCATCTCACGGCTCAGGCTGACCGCCCGAGCGGACCTCTCCGGGGCCGAGATCGAACGCGCTGTACGTGTGATCGGCGAAACGCGACCATGAGTCGGCGTGACACGGCCGTGCGTCGCTGACAGGCGGAACGGTCAGTGGAACGTGGCGAGGAAGCCCGTCCAGCTCGCGGGGGAGAAGAGCAGGGCGGGTCCTTGCGGGTCCTTCGAGTCGCGTACGGCGAGCAGCCCCGCGCGGGGGCCTGAGCGCGGACGAGCCGCCTCGACGCAGTTGTTCGCTCCCGTGCTGTAGCTGCTGCGCAGCCACCGCACACCGGACAGTTCAGAACTGGAAGGTACGTTCCGAGGCAGTGCAGACATGGTGCCTCCTTACGCGCCGTCACCTATCCCGGCGATGTAATCCGACGAATCCTCGGGCGAAAGGGCGTGGAACTGAAGGGCGTTGAAGGCCTCGCTGTAGGCCTCTAGGTCTTCTTTCCGTTCGAGGTAGAGGCTACTCGTCAAGTGGTCTAGAACAACCACGTCCAGATCAGAAGTGCTCGGAAAGGAGAAGATAACGAAAGGTCCGGTGATGCCGATGTGTGCTCCTGCGGCGAACGGCAGTACCTGAAGCCTCACTTGGGGCAGCTTGGCCGCCTCCACGAGCCGGTCCAGCTGACGTGCCATCACCCCCGGCCCGCCGACCTCGCGCCGCAGCACCGCCTCGTCGAGGACCACGCTCAGGGCCAGCGGCGGATCCGCGCGCAGCACGTCCTGCCGGGCCAGCCGCACCTGCACCAGCGCGTCGAGCCGCTCGGGGCCGTCGTCGTCGAGGCCTCCCACGGCGGCCCGGGTCACCGCGCGGGCGTACTCAGGTGTCTGCAGCAGCCCGGGGACCACCGAGGTCTCCAGGGTGCGGATCGCGCTGGCCTGTGACTCCAGACTGATGAAGTCCCGGTAGGCGGGCGGCAGTACACCGCGATAGGCGTGCCACCAGTGGTGCCGGCCGCCCCCGTCGTCGGAGCCGGCCAACACGAGCAGCATGTCCCGAAGTTGTGGGTCGCCGACCTGGTAGGCGTCCAGGAGTAACCGGACGTCGGGTGCTTTCACGCCACTCGCGCCCGTCTCGATGCGGCTCACCTTCGACTGGTGCCAGCCGACCAGCCGGGCCGCCTCACCGCTGGTGAGCCCCGCCTCCGCACGCAATGCGCGCAGTTCCGCGCCCAGTTTCCGGCGGCGCACCGCGGGACCGTACTGCATGGGTTTCTCCTTACTCCTTCCGAGCCGCCCAAATACGGTCTGGGGTCGCAGAGTTCACCGCTTCGAGCGACAGATATATGCATATCTTGGTGGATCGCCACCGTTACCGACGCGGTAATGGCAGTCTGGCGAAGAAGCACCAGTCCGGGACCGTACTCGAACCATCCGCTCCGTGTCGGACACCGGTCCCGCGGGAAAGGGACGACCGCGCCATGGCAGACCATCTGGAAGCATCCGTCACTCTGCCGAGCGATCCCGCCTCGGTCTCCACCGCCCGCACCTACGTCGTCGGGACCCTGGTGGAATGGGGACTTCCGGCGGACACGGAGGTCGCCGACACCATCCGCCTCATCGTCTCCGAACTCGCCACCAACGCCGTACAGCACACCTTCGGGCAGTCACCCACCTTCACGGTGGACATCGAGCTGGAGCGTGACGAACGGCTGCACATCGGGGTCACCGACAGCCATCCTCGGTTCCCGAAACGCCTGCCGGCCGCCGTCCAGCAGGACAACGGCCGGGGCATGGTGATCATCCGCTGGCTGACCGCGGAGTGCGGCGGCAAACTCAAGGTCCGGCCCACCCTGGAGGGCGGCAAGACGGTCTCCATCGAGGTGCCCTGGACGGTACCGGCCCGGCCGGTGACCGCCGCGGGCCAGCAGGAGCCGTAGGACAGCGTTGTGAACGTCCCTGGACACCCGAGGGGGTGGCGGCCTGTCAGGTGGCCACCACCCCCTCGGGAGATTCGGACAGGTCTTGGCTCTTAGCTGACCCGGCCGTACCAGACGCTCTTGGTCCAGATCTTCTGCAGCCTCACCACGTCCCCCGTCTTCGGGGCGTGCCAGATCTTTCCCTTGCCGGCGTAGATGCCGACGTGGTAGACGCTGGAGCCCGAGTGGAAGAAGACGAGGTCCCCGGCCTTGCGGCTCTTGGCCGAGATGTGGTGGGTCTTGTTGTACTGCTGGGCCGCCGTACGGGGCAGTTTCTTGCCCGCCTTCTTGTACGAGTACAGCGTGAGCCCGGAGCAGTCGAAGCGGCCCGGTCCGGTGGCCCCGTACCTGTACGGGGCGCCCTTCTTGGACGCCGCGACCTGGAGCGCCTTCGTCGCGGGTGTCGCGGCCGCGGCGTCGGATGCGACGCCCGGTATCACGACGGAGCCGCCAACAGCGGCGATGGCGAAGGCCGAGGCCGTACCGGCCCTGACCATCAGCGACGGGACACGATTGAGCGCAGTCATGCGCAACCCTTCGTCAGCCGCCTGTGAAGGATGACCTGTCGGATTCGGGCTGGCGAAGTTGCCCGGCCGCTGACGCGGCTTCACCCCAAGGGCTGCTCGACCCGGTCATGGCGTGACCGTCCCGGCGACCCGTCGTGCTTGGGTCCTCCACTCCTGCCGATGCAATCCTGTCGACCTGTCATCCGGGCGGCGGCAGGACTCGGCGTCCGCCCGGATCGCCCCGCCGCTGCGGCGGGGTCTTGTCGTCAGACAGGGATCTTCACCTATGAATCTCCGAAAAGCCCAACGGAACCGGGGATTTGTGGGGTTACTCACCACTCACCCGTTCGGGTGGACACCCCCGTGTTCGAAGGGGCGTCGAGGGGTGTCAGGCCCCCGGACCAGCACCGGAACACTTCAGGCGGCCCTCGGGCTACGCGTGTTGCGCAACCCGGACGGCCGCATGGACGGAGAAGTGACTACGCCGATCAGGGGTACGTCGTTCGGCCGGTTTGGACGCCGCCCGAGGCGGCTGTGTCTCCGTCAACTGTCGGAGGGCGCGGGCAGGGTGACGCGCGCCGTGCGGCGCTCCCCGTCCAGCACGCGCAGCGCCCGCGCGAGGGTGGGAGCGTGCAGTTCGGTCTCACCCCGCTGGTGCATCAGCGCCAGCGCGTCCCGCAGCTCGGCGGCCTTGGCGACCAGTGCCTGAGCGGCCCTCAGACCACGGTACGTGTCACCGTTGTGCGCCGGGTTGATACGGCCGAGAAGGTCGGCCACATCCAGGTAACGGTCGATCAACTCGCCCTCGGCGCGCGTCAGTGCGGGCAGTGGAGGCAGTTCCGGCGGCAGCATCGTCGGCTCACTCCCCGCCCGGCTCGGTGAGCGAGGTCTTGCGGGTGGTCACGATCCGGTCCACCAAGCCGTATTCCAGGGCCTGTTGGGCATCCATGATCCGGTCCCGCTCGATGTCCGCGCTCACCTGCTCCACCGTCCGGCCCGTGTGCAGAGCGAGCAGTTCCTCCAGTTGGACCCGCGTACGCGCCAACTCCTCGGCCTGGATGGCGAGATCACTCGCCTGACCCTGGACCGGCTCGGTGAACGAGGGCTGGTGGATCAGTACCCGCGCACCCGGCAGCGCCGACCGCTTGCCCGGCGTGCCCGCCGCCAGCAGCACCGCCGCGGAGGTGCCGGCCTGGCCGAGGCAGATCGTCTCCACGTCACACGTGACGTACTGCAACGTGTCGTAGATCGCCGACATCGCGGTGAACGATCCGCCGGGCGAGTTGATGTACAGCGAGATGTCCCGGTCCGGCGCCTGGTATTCGAGGTGCATGAACTGGGCCATCACATCGTTCGCCGAGATGTCGTCGATCGGCGTCCCGAGGAAGACGATCCGCTCCTCCAGCAGCTTCGAGTACGGGTCGAGGGTCCGGTGGCCCGCGCTGGTGCGCTCGGTGAACTCGGGCAGGACGTGGCGGGCGGACGGTCGGGTCATGGGTACCCCTCCTTCGGCATCTGTAAGAAATGTACAGGACGTACATGACGTTATGATGGGGGTATGGCCTACGAGATTCCGGTGACGCAAGCCAGGGCTGAGCTCGCCGACCTGATCAACCGGGTGGTGTACGGCGGTGAGCGCGTCGTCGTGACGCGGCACGGCAAGCCCCTGGTCGCCCTGGTCTCCGCTGCCGACCTGGAGCGACTCGACGAACTCGACAAGCTGGACAGGCTCGACGCGAACGCCGAGGAACAGGTGATCAGTTCCGTCTCGCGCGTCCGCGAGGTCGCGTCCGCTCCTCGCGAACACCATCGGTTCGGTATCGCGGCCGAACATCGGGGGCCGAATCCCTCATAGCGGGAGGTCGTGCGCGGGGCCGCTCTACGGGCGTAGATGTGATTGTCCTGATCACAGCTCGGTTAACTTGCTTGAAACTCGGTCCAACTAACCTGCCGATCCACGCCACCAGGGACTTTGCCCTGGGGGCTGAGCGGGTCCGGCGAGATTCGCTGCGGTTCGGCAGCGCCCCGAAGGGGCGCGGGGAACCGCGCGACCAGCCTCGACGGGCCTTCGGACGACGTCCCGCACTCCGAGCGGAGCGTTTAGGCGGCAGCCGGACCCCGCACGGTCCGGAGCGAGGACTGTGAGGTGGGACGTGCAACTGACCCCGCACGAGCAAGAGAGGCTGCTGATCCATGTGGCGGCCGACGTGGCCGAGAAGCGCCGGGCCCGTGGTCTGAGGCTGAACCACCCCGAGGCGGTCGCCCTCATCACGTCGCACATCCTCGAAGGCGCCCGTGACGGCCGGACCGTCGCCGAGCTGATGGCCTCCGGGCGCAAGCTGCTCACCAGGGACGACGTCATGGAGGGCATCCCCGAGATGATCCACGACGTACAGGTCGAGGCGACCTTCCCGGACGGCACCAAGCTCGTCACCGTCCACGACCCGATCGTGTAGGAGGCCTCGATGATTCCCGGCGAGATCCTGTTCGCGGACGACCCGATCGTCTACAACGCGGGCCGCGAGGTCACGCGGATGACCGTCCTCAACGCCGCCGACCGGCCCGTCCAGGTCGGCTCCCACTACCACTTCGCCGAGGCCAACCCCGGCCTTGAGTTCGACCGCGCGGCCGCGCGCGGGCAGCGGCTCAACGTCGCCGCCGGTACGGCCGTGCGCTTCGAGCCGGGCATCCCCGTCGACGTCGAACTCGTCCCCCTCGCCGGCGCCCGGATCGTGCCCGGACTGCGCGGGGAGACCGGAGGTGCCCTCGATGCCTGAGATCTCCCGCGCCGCGTACGCGGACCTGTTCGGGCCGACCACCGGCGACCGCATCCGGCTCGCCGACACCGATCTGCTGATCGAGATCGAGGAGGACCGCAGCGGCGGTCCCGGACTCGCCGGTGACGAGGCCGTGTTCGGCGGCGGCAAGGTCATCCGCGAGTCGATGGGCCAGGCGCGTGCCTCCCGCGCGGAGGGCACCCCCGACACCGTCATCACCGGTGCCGTGATCGTCGACCACTGGGGCATCGTCAAGGCCGACGTCGGCATCCGCGACGGCCGCGTCACCGGCATCGGCAAGGCCGGCAACCCCGACACCATGGACGGCATCCACCCCGACCTGGTGATCGGCCCCGAGACCGAGGTCATCGCCGGCAACGGACGCATCCTCACGGCCGGTGCCGTCGACGCGCACGTCCACTTCATCTGCCCGCAGATCGCCGACGAGGCGCTCTCCGCCGGTGTCACCACCCTGGTCGGCGGCGGCACCGGACCAGCCGAGGGTTCCAAGGCCACGACCGTCACGCCCGGGCCCTGGCATCTGGCCCGGATGATGGCGGCGATGGAGCAGTACCCGCTCAACATCGGCTTCCTCGGCAAGGGCAACACCGTCTCGCACGACGCGATGATGTCCCAGATCCGAGGGGGAGCGCTGGGACTGAAGCTCCATGAGGACTGGGGCTCGACTCCCGCCGTCATCGACGCCTCGCTCACGGTCGCCGACCGTACGGGCATCCAAGTCGCCATCCACACCGACACGTTGAACGAGGCCGGGTTCGTCGGCGACACCCTCGCCGCGATCGCCGGACGCGGCATCCACGCGTACCACACCGAGGGTGCGGGCGGCGGGCACGCGCCGGACATCATGACCGTGGTCTCCGAGCCGCACGTGCTGCCCAGCTCCACCAATCCCACCCGGCCGTACACCGTCAACACCGCCGAGGAACACCTCGACATGCTGATGGTGTGCCACCACCTCAACCCGGCGGTGCCCGAGGACCTGGCCTTCGCCGAGTCCCGCATCCGCCCGTCGACGATCGGCGCGGAGGACATCCTCCACGACCTCGGCGCCATCTCGATCATCTCCTCCGACGCGCAGGCGATGGGCCGGGTCGGCGAGGTCATCATGCGGACCTGGCAGACGGCGCATGTGATGAAGCGGCGGCGGGGGGCGCTGCCCGGGGACGGGCGTGCGGACAATCGTCGGGTACGGCGTTACATCGCCAAGTACACGATCAACCCCGCCCTCGCGCAGGGCCTCGCCCGCGAGATCGGCTCCGTCGAGAGCGGCAAGCTCGCCGACCTGGTGCTGTGGGAACCGGCGTTCTTCGGCGTCAAGCCGCACCTCGTCATCAAGGGCGGCCAGATCGCGTACGCGCAGATGGGCGACGCCAACGCGTCCATCCCGACGCCTCAACCCATCCTGCCGCGGCCGATGTTCGGGGCGATCGGACGGGCGCCGGCCGCCAACTCCTTCAACTTCGTCGCCCAGTTGGCGATCGAGGACGGGCTGCCCGAACGGCTCGACCTCGGGAAGAAGTTCGTCGCCATCGAGTCCACGCGTGGGGTCACGAAGGCCGACATGCGTGAGAACGATGCCCGGCCTCGCGTCCAGGTCGATCCCGACAGCTTCGCCGTGCACATCGACGGGGAGCTCGTCGAGGCGACTCCGGCGGCCGAACTGCCCATGGCCCAGCGGTACTTCCTCTTCTGATGACCAGGGGAGCATTGCTGGTTCTGGCCGACGGGCGCTTTCCCGCCGGAGGGCACGCGCACTCCGGCGGGGCGGAGGCCGCCGTCAAGGCCGGGCGGGTCACCGGGGCGGCCGGCCTTGGTGAGTTCTGCCGGGGGCGGTTGCACACGGCCGGTCTCGTGTCCGCCGCGTTGGCCGCTGCGACTGTACTCGGCGCCGATCCGGGGGAGTTGGACCTCGCCGCGGATGCGCGGACTCCGTCGCCCGCGTTGCGGCTGGCCTCGCGGAAGCTGGGGCGGCAGTTGATGCGGGCCGCGCGGGCCACCTGGCCGTCCGCCGAACTCGACGCCCTGGCTCGGGAGTTCCCCAAGGGGGCTCACCAGCCGGTGGTGTTGGGGCTGGTGGCTCGGGCGGCTGGGCTGGGGGCGGAGGATGCGGCGTACTGCGCGGCCTACGAGAGTGTGAGTGGGCCGACTTCCGCGACGGTGCGGTTGCTGAGTCTTGATCCGTTCGACGCTACGGCTGTACTGGCTCGGTTGGCACCGGAGTTGGACCTGGTCGCCGATCGGGCGGTGGAGGCGGGGCGGCGGGTTCTTGCCGAGGGGGTTGACGAACTGCCTTGTGCGTCGGCGCCGTTGCTGGAGATCGGGGCGGAGGCGCATGCGGCTTGGGCTGTGCGGTTGTTCGCGTCGTAGGGGTTTTCTCGCCCCCGCCGCCCCTACCCGTCCCATCCCCAGGGGCTCTGCCCCTTCGACCCCGCCAGGGGGCTCCGCCCCCTGGACCCCCGGTCGGCCTGAACGGCCTCGTCCTCAAACGCCGGACGGGCTGAGTGGTGCCGGCCCGGGCTGACAAGGGTCCGGAGCCCTACAACGCCATAGCAAACAAGGCCCGAAGCCGCAAGGCCCCGAAGCCGCAAGAGCCCGAAGCCGCAGGGCCCCTGAAGTCGCAAGTGCCCGCCGCGAGGCCCAGAAGTCGAAAGAGCCCGAAGCCGACAGGACCCGTAAGAAACCAGAAGGAGCCGCCTCATGCACCTCGACCACAACCACGACGGCCCCGCCGCCGTCAGTGCCGACGCTCACCGTCCCGACGGGACCCACCGTGCCCTGCGGATCGGGCTCGGTGGGCCTGTCGGGTCGGGTAAGACCGCTACCGTCGCGGCGCTCTGCCGGATTCTGCGGGACGAGCTCTCGCTCGCTGTCGTCACCAATGACATCTACACCCGGGAGGACGCCGAATTCCTGCTGCGGGAAGCCGTGTTGCCGCCCGAGCGGATCACCGCTGTGGAGACCGGGGCCTGTCCGCACACCGCTATCCGGGACGACATCTCCGCCAACCTCGAAGCTGTCGAGGATCTGGAGGACGAGGTCGGGCCGTTGGATCTGATCCTGGTCGAGTCGGGTGGGGACAATCTCACCGCCACCTTCTCCAAGGGGCTTGTCGACGCGCAGATCTTTGTGATCGACGTGGCCGGTGGGGACGACATTCCGCGCAAGGGTGGGCCCGGTGTCACCACTGCCGATCTGCTGGTCGTCAACAAGACCGACCTCGCGCCCTACGTCGGGTCCGATCTGGGGCGGATGGCTGCCGACGCCAAGGCTCAGCGGGCCGAACTGCCCGTCGTCTTCCAGTCGTTGAGGAGTGAGGCCGGGGTCGCCGACGTCGTCGGCTGGGTGCGGGAGCGGCTTGCCGCGTGGACGGCGTGATCGTGAGCGGGGTGCGGGCCACCGCTCGGATCGTGGCCCGGGAGGACGGGCGGGGCGGTACCGCGCTGCCCGTCCTGGAGGGGGACGGGCCGCTTGCGTTGCGGCGGACCCGGGGGAGTGGGGCCGAGGCTCAGGTCATGCTCGTCGGGGCCATGAGCGGGCCGCTCGGCGGGGATCACTTCGCCGTCGAGGCGGGTGTCGAACGGGGGGCCCGGTTGCGGGTCGGGTCCGCCGCCGCGACCATCGCGCTGCCGGGGCAGGCGAAGGGGGAGTCTCGGTACGACGTTCGGCTCAGCGTCGCCGAAGGTGGTGAACTGCACTGGTTGCCCGAGCAGTTGATCTCCGTGCGCGGTAGTGATCTGCGTGTCACGACGCGCGTCGATCTCGCCGACTCCGCCCGGCTCGTGTTCCGCGAGGAGCAGGTGCTCGGGCGGGTCGGGGAGGAGTCCGGGCGGCTCACCAGTCGGCTCTCGGTGCGCGTCGCGGGGGGCACCGTGCTCGATCAGGAGTTGGCCTGCGGGCCCGGAGCGCCGGGCGGCTGGGACGGGGCCGCCGTGCTCGGTGGGCATCGTGCTGTGGGGCAACTCCTCGTCGTACGGCCGGAGTTCACCCAGGAGCCGGTCGCGGCGCGCATGCTGGGGGAGTGTGCGTGCCTCGTGCCGCTCGCCGGGCCCGCCGTGCTGGTGAGCGCGATCGCCTCCGACGCGCTGCGGCTGCGGAGGGTGCTGGACGAGGCGATGTCGATCCTCGGGTGAGTATCCGCTGAGCGGGACGGATGTTTCCGCTTATCGGATTGGTAAAGAAGGTCAACCGCCTCTGTTCTCAGGCGGTTCACAGCCGAGAGGATCCTCCGAGACCATTTCGCAACGATGTACGGGGAGGGGCCCACTTGAGGCACAACAGACCGAAGAGCCGGGTGATGGCGTTCGGTTCGGCCGGATTCGCGGCGGCGGCACTGATAGCCGGCGCCGTGGTGGCACCCGCGGCCAACGCGCAGACCGGTCAGACGGCGGGGCACAGTCAGGATCGTGCGGCCGCCGAGGGCGCCGCGCTCACCGCCGCCCGCGCCGCCAAGGCCGGGATCGACTGGCAGGACTGCCCCACCGACTGGGGCTTCGCGAAGCCGGTCCAGTGCGGGTGGGTCACCGTGCCGATCGACTACACCAAGCCCAACGGCAAGAAGATCAAGCTCGCTGTCGACCGCGCCGTCAGCACCGGCACGAAGGCGGAGCGCCAGGGCGCGCTCGTCTACAACCCCGGCGGTCCGGGCGGCTCCGGGATGCGCTTCCCGCTCCGGGTCACCACCAAGAACCCGCTGTGGGTCAACACGTCCAAGGCGTACGACTTCGTGGGCTTCGACCCGCGCGGTGTCGGCCACTCGGCGCCCATCTCCTGCATCGACCCGCAGGAGTTCGTGAAGGCGCCCAAGGCGGACCCGGTACCGGACAGCACCGCCGACAAGAACGCGCAGCGCAAGCTGGCCCGTGAGTACGCGGACGGCTGCGCCGAGCGCACCGGCCGCACCATGCTCGCGCAGATGACCACGCCGAACACCGCGCGCGACCTCGACGTCATCCGCGCCGCCCTCGGCGAGAAGAAGCTCAACTACCTGGGCGTCTCCTACGGCACCTACCTCGGCGCGGTCTACGGCACCCTGTTCCCGTCCCACCTCCGCCGGATGATCGTCGACAGCGTCGTCAACCCGGCGCAGGACAACATCTGGTACGAGGCCAACCTGGGCCAGGACGTCGCCTTCGAGGGCCGCTGGAAGGACTGGGAGGACTGGGTCGCGAAGAACGACGCGGCCTACCACCTGGGGACCACGCGTGCCGCCGTCCAGGCCAAGTGGCTCGAACTGCGCGCCACCGCGAAGAAGAGCCCGCTCGGCGGGGTCGTCGGTCCGGCCGAGCTGCTCGGCTTCTTCCAAGGGGCCCCGTACTACGACTCCTCGTGGGTGCCGGTCGCCACCGCGTTCAGCAAGTACTTCGCCGGTGACCCGCAGCCGCTGATCGACGCGGCCTCGCCCGACATGTCGGACACCGTGGGCAACATCTCCTCGGAGAACGGCAACGCCGTCTACACGGCCGTCGAGTGCACCGACGCCAAGTGGCCCACCAGCTGGGCGAAGTGGGACAAGGACAACACGGCGCTCAACAAGCAGTACCCGTTCTTGACCTGGTCCAACGCCTGGATGAACCTGCCGTGCGCCACCTGGCCGGTCAAGCAGCAGGCCCCGGTCAAGGTCAAGACCGGCAAGGGCCTGCCGCCCGTCCTCATCGTGCAGTCGCAGCGCGACGCCGCCACGCCGTACGAGGGCGCGGTCGTCCTGCACAAGAGCTTCAAGGGCTCCCGGCTCATCACCGAGAAGGACGCCGGTTCGCACGGTGTGACTGGTCTGGTCAACCCGTGCATCAACTCCCGTGTCGACGCCTACCTGTTGACCGGCAAGCTCGACGCCGCCGACTTCACGTGCACCCCGCACGCGACGCCGGTGCCGTAAGCCGTTGTACGTGAGTGAGGGGGGGGGGGGGGGGGGGCCGCCCCCCCCCCCCCCCCGGTGGGGGGGGGGGGGGGGGGGGCCACAACCACGGCGGGGCGGGGGCGTGGGGTGCGTCGGCGCCGGCGGCCCCCCCCCCCCGGGGGGCG
>NZ_JBICXA010000004.1:425-400573 GCF_043200035.1 Streptomyces sp. NPDC048504 | reverse complement strand
CACGCTCCCGCACTGACGACTCTCGGCCGAGCACGCGCCGACCTGGTTGGTGTTGGCTTTGTCGTCGCGGATCGCCACCTCGCCGACACCGCCCCCCCCCCCCCCTCACTCACGTCAATTCAGGGTTCTCGGGATCTCAACTCAGCGGCAGGCGCGGGAACTTGCGTTCCTTCGCCGCGGCCGCCTCCTCCGCCTTGGCGACGGCCGCGTACTGGTCGACGTACTCCTGCTCGGAGAGCATGAGGATCGCGTACATGATCTCGTCGGTGATGGCGCGCAGGATCGCCTTCTCGTTCTCCATGCCCTCGTAGCGGGAGAAGTCGAGGGGCTTGCCGAAGCGGATCGTCACGGGGTGGACCTTGGGGATGACCTTGCCGGGCGGCTGGGCCTCGAAGGTGCCGATCATCGCGCAGGGGATGACCGGGACTCGGGCCCGCAACGCCATGACCGCCACGCCGACCTTGCCCTTGTACAGACGGCCGTCGTGGGAGCGGGTGCCCTCGGGGTAGATGCCGAGCAGCTCGTCCTTGCTCAGTACGCCGAGGCCCTCGCGGATCGCGGCCTGGCCCGCCTCCTTGCCGGAGCGGTCGACCGGGATCTGGCCCGCGCTGCGGAAGAAGGTCGCGGTGAGGCGGCCGCGGATGCCGGGGCCGGTGAAGTACTCGGCCTTGGCGAGGAAGGTGATGCGGCGCTTGAGGACCGCCGGCATCAGGAAGTGGTCGGCGAACGAGAGGTGGTTGCCGGCGATGATCGCCGGGCCCTCCTCCGGTATGTGGTCCAGGCCCTCGATCCGGGGGCGGAAGACCAGTCTGAGCAAAGGCCCCAAAATGACGTATTTCAGGAGGTAGTAGAACAAGGGGGGTCGCTCCTCACTCCGGCGGGTCGGCTCGACCGACCTGTTCTCGCAGGTCACCCGGTACCTCGTGAGCTGCCAGTGTAGGGGCAGGCGCCCTCCCGTGGAACCGGGGCGATCAGGCCGACACCGGGCACGGCGAAGGGCGGCGAGGAGATCGTCCTCGCCGCCCTCGGTACGGGCCAACCGGCCCCGGTTCACGGGGACTTACAGGGCGGTACGCGTCCTCCGGCGGTACACGGCGAACGCCGTGGTCGCTCCCACCGCCGTCAGCAGACCGGCGCCGATCGCGACCGGCAGAGCCGTGGAGGAGTCGCTGCTGGCGGCGACGTTCTGCGCCTTCAGGTCCTGGACGTACGCCGGGTACGGGGCCTTCGTGGCCGTCGACGACGTCTGGGTGTAGTGCGGGATCCGCTTGACCGACTTCACCGAACCGTTCGAATTCAGCAGCACCTGCTTGTTGTTGGGGTGCCGGAAGTCGAACATGCCGCCCAGGGTGCCCGCCCGCTGGTCGAAGGACGCGTCACCGATCCGGCCGGTGTGCCAGTTGTCCTCGATGAACTGCGTGATCGACGCCTGCTCGGTCGCGGTGTGGTCGATCTTGTTGACCTTGCTGTACGGCGAGATGACCAGCAGCGGCTGCCGGGTACCGGGACCGCAGCGGTCCGCGTAGCCGCCCTTCGCGGCCGGACCGGCCTGGCAGGCCGGGCTGTCCGTGGCCTTGCCGTTGGAGCCGACGGTCGAGTCCTTCGAGCCGTTCAGGACCTTCGAGGAGACGTGGTCGTACCAGCCGTCGGAGTCGTCGTAGGCGAGCACGACCGCCGTCGACTTCCACTCGGGCGACTTCTGGAGAGCGTTGATCTCCTTGATCAGGAAGTTCTGCTCGTCGGTCGGGTCCGAGTAGCCGGCGTGCCCGTCCTGGTACTCGGCCGCCTTCAGGAAGCTCACCGCGGGAAGGTTGTTGGCCTTCAGCGCGGCGTCGAAGTCGGTCAGGTCGTAGTTGTGGTTCGCCCGGCCGTTGTGCCCGATCTCGGCGACCGACTTGGGCGCCAGGTGGTGCGGGTTGGACGTCGACTTGTAGTACTCGAACGGCGAGTGGTGCGGGCTGTAGTCCTCGGAGGCCGCGCCGCCGATGTTGGTGTGGGTGGTGCCGGCGCACTTTGCGTAGTCACCGCTCTTGCCGTCCCACGCGGTGCTGGGCCGGAAGCCGCCCTGGAACCAACCCCAGCTCACGTTCTTGGAGTTGAGCAGGTCACCGATGTTCTTGCCCTGCATCACCGCGAGCGCGCTGGTCGCGGTGTGGTCCTTGTCCGAGCAGTCGTCGAAGGCCGGGTCGGGGTCGTTGATGACCGTGCCGACACCCTTGGCGTTCGGGGAGACCACGGCGTACGAGTCCGGGGTCGACGTCTGCTTCGGGTTCTCGGTGCCGGAGGCCGGGTCGACGGAGATCACGCCGTGCGTCTGACCCGATATCAGGTTCAGCGCGCCGGGCGTCGAGGGGCCGTAGACCGAGCTGAAGGAGTGGTCGTTGAGGGCGTACTGCTGGGCGTAGTTCCACATGCCCGTGACGGTGTTGCCGTCGTAGTAGTCCATCACCAGACCCGGCTCACCGAAGAGGCCGGTGCACTTGTTGACCTCGGTGTTCTCGACGTACTTGTCGGCCTTGCCGCCGTCGGCCGCGTACTGCTCGGGGCCGTAGGAGTGGTTCTGGTCGCAGGTCATCGCCTGCGAACTGCTCAGCCGCGTGGGCGTGTAGAGGTTCGGGTTCTTCTTCAGCAGCCCGGCGTTGAGCAGGTTGTCGGCCTTCGGTGTGTGCGCCGCGGCCTTGAACTTGGTGCCGTCGGTGTTCGCGGCCTCGGGGTAGGTGGCGAAATAGTGGTCGAACGAGATGTTCTCGTCGTAGATCACGACCACGTGCTTGATCGGTGTCGAGGTGTGCGTGCTGCCCGAGGGCTGGTGGCCGTTCGAGGCCGCCGACGCGGGGACCACCCCGCCCGCGGTGGCCAGGGCCGCGGCGCCGAGCAGGGCGCCCACGCGCGTCAACCGGCGCCGTGCACCGGGGTTACTTCCTTTGCCGATCATGCTGTCTCGCCTTCCGGGAGCAGTGGTTCTGCTGCCACACCGTCCATGGCCGTGGCACCTACCGCCGTAGCCTGGGCAATGGTGACGGCGGGGCGGGGGAGCGGCAATGACGTGAGAGCGAACGCCCGGTCAGGAAATTCTCATGGTCTGTTGGCCTGTTCTTGACCCTGCTCTCAGGCCAGCAGGGTCCGCCCCAGCCAGTCGGACGCGTCCCGCACACCGGGCAGCGCGAAGAAGTACCCGCCGCCGTACGGCGAGATGTAGTCGACCAGCGGTTCACCGGCCAGCCGCTTCTGCACGGTCTCGAACTGCCGGGCCAGGTCCTGCTGGTAGCAGCAGAACAGCAGCCCCATGTCGAGATTGCCGTTGCCGTCCATGCCCCGGTCGTAGTTGTAGCCCCGCCGCAGAATGCGCTGATCGGCACTCTGTGTGGAGCGCGGGTTGGCGAGCCGGATGTGGCTGTCGAGCGGGATCACATCGCCCTGCGGGTCCTGCGCGAAGTTGGGCGTGTCCTTCTCGTGGTGCCCGTCCAGCGGGGCGCCGGTGTCCCGGGCACGGCCGAACATCCGCTCCTGCTCGGTGATGGAGACCCGGTCCCAGAACTCCACCAACATCCGTATCAGCCGTACGACCTGATAGCTGCCGCCGGTCGCCCAGTCCGGCTCGCCGCCACTACTGCCCACCCACACAAGGTCGTTCATCGCGCGGGCGTCGGTCACCTCGGGGTTGGAGATGCCGTCCTTGAAGCCGAGGTGGTTGCGCGGGGTGCCCGAGGGGCGCGGCGGACTGATGAACCCGTCCGTCCGCCACCGTACTTGGAGGCCACCGCGCGTGTGCCGGGTGACATCACGCAGCGCGTGCAGCACGGTGTCCGCGCTGTCCGCGCAGAACTGCACGCTCAGATCGCCGTGGCACCAGGCGGAGTTGAGATCGTCGTCGGGGAACGACGGCATCGCGGTCAGCCGGCGGGGCGTGAGCTTCGCGAGCCCGTAGCGGTCGTCGAACAGCGAGGCTCCGACGCCGACGGTGACGCTCAGCCGGTCCGCCGGTAGGTCCGGGCCGAGCGTGCCCGAGTCGGAGGGCGGGGCGGTGATGCCGAGGTCCTCGGGGCTGCCGCCGGTGGTGAGGAAGCGGGCCCGGTCGGTCAACGTCCGGAGTAGATCGGTGAGTTCGGCGCGATCGGCGGCCGTCGTGTCGAAGGAGACGAACGCCGTGGCGCGTTGCGCGGGGGTGACGATCCCGGCCTGATGGACCCCATGGAAGGGTACGGCCGCGGCTGGCGTCTGGACGGCCGCCGCGGCGGCACCACGATCGGCGGCCACCAGCCCGGCACCGGCCACGGCCGCCGCACTCGCCAGGAAACCCCGGCGGCCCACCTCGTATCCGCGCTTCACGCGGTCCTCCGTACGTCCGTGAGGGCGGCCACGTCGGCCAGCCGCTCGACCAGTCCACCGAGGTCGGCGTTGACCTTCTCCCTTTGCGGACGGGTGAGTCGGGCCAGCGGTGTCCACTTCCCGGAGTGGTCGAGGCCGTCCAGGGTGTGCTGGGTGCGGTCCATCCAGGTATCGAGTTCGGAGAACCCCGTGTCCCGCGTCTTCAACAGCGGGCGCAGATAACCGAGTAGCACGCGGGTGCCGTCGAGGTTGGCGCGGGCGGTGGCCAGGTTGGTGCCGCTGCCGTAGTCGGTGCGGCCGGTCAGCTCGAACTGCACGGTGTTCTCCAGGATCTCGTGCGCACGCAGCCCGGTGTCGGCCGGATCCATCCGCTGGGAGGGCCAGCTGCTCTCCAACGCGTGGACGTCCTTGGCGAGTTGATCGGCGGGCCCGCGCAGCCCGCTCGCCGACTCGCCGTGCCACAGCCCGTACTCGACCCGGTGGAACCCGGCGAACCCGGCGTCGCGCACCCCGCCCGCGAGCCCCGCCGTGGTGCCGTTGATCGCCCCGTCGGAGTCACCGAACGTGCCGTAGGCGGCGCCCATCCGCTCGTACACGAGATGAGCGGGCAGCCACGCTTTACGGGCGGCGGTGAGGTCACCGCGGTCGACGGCGGCACGCAACACATCGGTCTTCTGGGCGAGTTCGACGGTCCGGCCCTGAATCCACTTCTGGTAGGCCAGCGTTGGCGGGATGAGCTCCTGCTGCGTGATCGGCACGGCGGCCGGTCCGCTCTTCACCTTCGAGCCGGTGATCCGCACGGTGGGCCCGGTCACGGCGTCGGCGTCGTCGGGCAGACACTTGAAGGCGTACGACCCGTTCCCGAGGGTCACCCCGAGCGGCCGGACGGTCCCCGGCGCGAGTCCTTCGACCTCGCCGTACACCGCACCGGTCGTCGGATCGGTGAGGTAGACCTCGGCGGCGGTGCTGGACGTGTTGTGCAAATCGAAGACCTGATGCCCGGCCTGCGGATGCGTCCAGCCGCTGCCGCACCCAGCGGTCGCGACCTCGACGGTGGTGTGCGGGAGCCCGTCGGCGGCAGCGGTGGCCTTTCCGTCCGGGCCGGAGCCGCGGGCCGCGAGCACTCCGGCGACCACTGCCGCCACGGCGACCAGGGCACCGGCCGCGAGCAGCACGGTGCGGCGACGGGCGGTACGGGGCTCGGGCGTGGGCGAGGCCGGCTCCGAGGCGGGTACCGGACCAGGCTCGGCTTCGGCATCGGCGCCGCGCGCGGTTTCGGGCACGCCGGGCCTCCAGGGGGCAGTCGTACGAAAGGTGGCGGTACCAGCGATCTTATGAGGGCGCTACGGCCCCCACCGCGTCCCTTGACCCTGTTCTGACCGGAGGGCGGGCGAGAATTCGCCCGGGGTTCACCGGGCGGCCCGTGACGACCACGGTGCGGTGTGTGGGGGTGCACGGTGGGCTACGGCGGGGGCGCGGGGCGACACCGGTCGGAGTGTGGGGTGAGCGGCGTCCGCACCGGCGGCGCGGGGATGTCCGGTGGAGGCGGAAGAGGGTGCGATGCGGGCGCGGCCGAACCGGTTGCGCCGGGCGCGGGGCAACCGGCCGGCCCGGATTCAGGAACGTGGCGGAGTCGGCGCCCGGGAACAACCCGGGCCCGTTCGGCGCTGCTCCTGATACCTCGCCGGGTACTCAGAGAAGGGTCGTGAAGGAGATGAATCGGTCAGGGCAGGAGCCGCTCCCGCCGTCAGGTGAAGCACCGTTGGTGACCACCTGCGGCCGACAGGTCGCGGTGAAGCGACTGTTGCTGGCGATCCCGGAACGGCCGATCAGCCGGGTCACCCTGGACGTGGGCCCGGTCGTACGCGGCGAACCCGGGCTCTGGGCCTCCCTCACCGTTGCCGAGGCCCGCGACCTGGCCCGCCGCCTCCTCGCCCAGGCCGCCCTGGCCGACAGCGGCACCGGCACGGGTACTCCTGCGGAGGGCGCTGCGGGTAAATAACCGCTGCCGTACGGGGAGTTACTTGCGTACCTGCCAGTGGGCAAGTGGCAGCTGCTGTACGGGAGTTACGTGCCTCCTTACGGGTGGGCCGGACGGGTCTCCGTGCGTCGGGCCACCCCGGCCCCCACACCTCACCCTCTGCGGGCCTGGCTGGACCGGCCTCAGCCACCGTCCACCGATCCAGCCACCCCGACACCGCACGCAGGCTCACGCCCCCTGCGTCAGTACCCTCTCCAACGCGCCCACAGCCGACCGGAGTTCGTCCGCCGTGATGGTCAGCGGCGGTGCCAGCCGGATCGTCGA
This sequence comes from Streptomyces sp. NPDC048504, assembly GCF_043200035.1. NCBI lineage: Bacteria > Bacillati > Actinomycetota > Actinomycetes > Kitasatosporales > Streptomycetaceae > Streptomyces > Streptomyces sp. NPDC048504. The sequence continues at coordinate 393,939 of NZ_JBICXA010000004.1, read as the reverse complement.
GCCGTGGGTGTCCTTGGCCAGCACGCCCTCGCGCATGAGGCGTTCGCTGATCTCGCGCCCCGTGCCGATCGCCGGGTCGACGTCGACGCCCGCCCAGAGGCCGCGGGCGCGGAAACCGACCACCCCCTTGCCGACCAGCTCGGTCAGGCCGTCGCGCAGGATCACGCCCAACTCCGTGGCCCTGCGCTGGAATTCGCCGGTCTCCAGCAGCTCGACGACCGCCGTGCCGACCGCCGCGGCGAGCGGGTTGCCGCCGAACGTCGACCCGTGCTCACCCGGGTGCAGTACCCCCAGCACCTCCCGGCGCGCGACGACCGCCGACACCGGCACGATCCCGCCGCCCAGCGCCTTGCCGAGCAGCAGGACGTCCGGGACGACACCCTCGTGCTCGACCGCGAGCGTGCGGCCCGTGCGGCCGAGCCCCGACTGGATCTCGTCCGCGATGAACAAGCAGCCCTTGCGGGTGGTGAGTTCACGCACACCGGCCAGATAGCCGGCGTCCGGGATGATCACCCCGGCCTCGCCCTGGATGGGCTCGATCAGCACCGCCGCCGTCGTCTCGTCGACCGCCGCCTCCAGCGCGGCGAGGTCGTTGTACGGCACGATCCGGAAGCCCGGCGTGAAGGGACCGAAGCCCGCCCGCGCCGTCTCGTCCGTGGAGAAGCTGACGATCGTCGTCGTACGGCCGTGGAAGTTCTCCGCCGCGACGACGATGGTCGCCCGGTCGGCGGGGACGCCCTTCACGTCGTAGGCCCATTTGCGGGCCACCTTGATGCCGCTCTCGACCGCCTCCGCGCCGGTGTTCATCGGCAGCACCATGTCGAGCCCGGTCAACTCCGCGAGCCGCTCGGCGAATTCGGCGAGCTTGTCGTTGTGGAAGGCGCGGGAGGTGAGCGTCAGCTGGTCGAGCTGGCGGTGGGCGGCCTCGATCAACACCGGGTTCCGGTGGCCGAAGTTGAGGGCCGAGTAGCCCGCGAGCATGTCGAGGTAGCGGCGGCCCTCGACGTCCTCCACCCAGGTGCCCTCGGCGCGGGCGACGACCACGGGCAGCGGGTGGTAGTTGTGCGCGAGGACCGGCTCCTCGGCGCGGATGAGGTCGGCGGACGTACGGGCACGGACGGGTGCGGTCATGAGCGGATCTCCTGGGTGCAGCACTTGATGCCGCCGCCGGCTTTGTGGAACTCCGACAGGTCGACGGGGACGGGGACGTAACCGTGGTCGGCGAGGCGCGAGGCGAGCGCCTCGGACCGGGGGGAGATGAAGACATGACGGCCGTCGGAGACCGAGTTCAGGCCGAACGTCATCGCGTCCTCGCGGGTCGCGAGCACCGCGTCCGGGTACAGCCGCGCGAGCACCTCGCGGCTGCCCGGCGAGAACGCCTCCGGGTAGTACGCGATGTTGTCGTCGTCCAGGACGAACAGCGCCGTGTCCAGGTGGTAGAAGTACGGGTCGACCAGCGTCAGGCTGATCACCGGGACGCCGAAGAACTCCTGCACCTCGCGATGGGCCTCGCGGGTCGTACGGAATCCGGTGCCGGCCAGGACGTAACGGCCGGTCGGGATCAGGTCGCCCTCGCCCTCGCTGACCGACTCGGGGCGGTGGACGTCGTAGCCCGCCGCCTTGAACCACATGTCGTAGTGGTCGGACTCGGGGCGCCGCTCGGGCGCGTGGAAGAGGGAGCCGAAGACGCGGCCGTCGACGACGACGGCCGAGTTCGCGGCGAAGACCATGTCCGGGAGACCGGCCACCGGCGCCACCGTGTCGACGGTGTGGCCGTGTGAGCGGTAGGTGTCGATCAGCGTCCGCCACTGCTCCTGGGCGAGATCGACGTCCACCTGGGTGTCGGGATGCATCCAGGGGTTGATCGCGTACTGCACGGCGAAGTGTCTGGGTTCGCAGACGAGAAAGCGCCGCCGGCGCCGCACACGGGTGTCGGGCACAGAGGGGTCCCTCCGCTTCCTGTGATGACGACTGGGGTTGACACCACGGTAGGAAGAGACCAATACGCGCGACAAGCGATGAAGGCTGCGTGTCCGCGCAGGAATGCTGCGTCTTTGACGGCGTCAGCGCAGGTCTGATGCGTCGTCCGGAGCGGGATGGGTCGCTCCCGCCTCCGGGCTTTCCGGGAGGAGGTGGGACAGCACCATCACACTGATCGTCTTCCGGATGAACGGCTCCTGCCGGATGCGCTCCAGCACCGCCTCGAAGTGGTCCACATCCGTCGCCCGCACATGCAGCAGCGCGTCCGCGCCACCGGTCACCGTCATCGCCGCGGTGATCTCCGGATGGTTGCGCACCACCTCGGCGAGCCGCCTGGGGGGCGCGGCGCCCTCGCAGTACACCTCCACGTACGCCTCCGTGCGCCAGCCGAGCGCGGACGGCTGCACCGTGGCCGTGAAACCGGTGATCACACCCGTCTCCCGCAGCCGGTCCACGCGCCGCTTCACCGCCGTCGCGGACAGCCCGATCGCCGCGCCGATCTCGGCGAAACTGGTCCTGGCGTTCGCCATCAACGCGGTGATGATCTTCCGGTCGAGATCGTCGAACGGAGTGGTCCTGCTGTTCATGTCCGCACTGTATCCAGCGTGAACGTCCACGCCCGGTACATGTCCAGCCGTACGAATTACTCCTACACTCCACCTTCATGCTGCGCGCCCTCGCCGTCGACGACGAACGCCCCTCGCTGGAGGAGTTGCTCTACCTGCTCAACGCCGATCCACGCATCGGCAGCGCGGAGGGCGCGGGCGACGCGACCGAGGCGCTGCGCCGTATCAACAGGGCCCTGGAATCAGGCCCGGACGGCCCGGAAGCCATCGACGTCGTGTTCCTCGACATCCAGATGCCCGGACTCGACGGGCTCGACATGGCACGGCTGTTGACCGGGTTCGCGCAGCCGCCGCTCGTCGTGTTCGTCACCGCGCACGAGGACTTCGCCGTACAGGCCTTCGATCTCAAGGCAGTTGACTACGTGCTGAAGCCCGTCCGCAAGGAACGGCTCGCCGAGGCGGTACGCCGGGCCGCCGAACTCGGCGGCTCCGCACCGCGGATACCCGTACACGAACCCGACCCCGACCACATCGCCGTCGAACTCGGCGGCGTCACCCGCTTCGTGGCCGTCGACGACATCACCCACGTGGAGGCCCAGGGCGACTACGCCCGCCTGCACACCGACAGGGGCAGCCACCTCGTCCGCATCCCGTTGTCCACCCTGGAGGACCGCTGGCGCGCCCGGGGCTTCGTCCGCATCCACCGCCGCCACCTCGTCGCCCTGCGCCACATCGGCGAACTCCGCCTGGACGCGGGGACGGTGAGTGTCCTGGTCGGCGGCGAGGAACTCCAGGTCAGCCGCCGCCACACCCGCGAACTGCGGGACCTGCTGATGCGGAGGTCATGACGATGCCTCAGGATCCCAGCGAGCGCAGGGTAGTTGTCACCGGCCCGCCCCGCCGCACCCGCCGCGCCTCCGGCTACTCCCGCCCCCGCACCGAGATCGACGAACAGACCACCCTCGGCCACACCTACGTCCGCTCCCTCATGCGCACCCAACTCCGTGCCGCCCTCACGGTGTTCGCGGTCCTCGTGCTCCTGGTCGGCCCCCTGCCCCTCGTCTTCGCGGCGACCCCGGACTCCCGCCGGCTCGAATGGCTGATCCTCGGCTTCTGTCTCTACGCCCCGCTCGTCCTCCTCGCCCTCTGGTACGTGCGCCGCGCCGAACGCAACGAACGCGACTTCGTGCGCCTCGTCGAGGACCGATGAACTCCAGCTATGCCGTACCGGCCGTCGCCCTCGTCGTCGTGGTCACGGTCCTCGTCGGCGCCTTCGGCCTGCGCATCTCCCGCACCACGTCCGACTTCTACGTCGCCTCCCGCACCGTCGGCCCCCGCCTCAACGCGGCCGCCATCAGCGGCGAATACCTCTCCGCGGCCTCGTTCCTGGGCATCGCCGGTCTGGTCCTCGTCCAGGGCCCCGACATGCTCTGGTACCCGGTCGGCTACACGGCCGGATACCTGGTGCTGCTGCTGTTCGTCGCCGCCCCCCTGCGCCGCTCCGGCGCCTACACCCTCCCCGACTTCGCCGAGGCCCGCCTCGCCTCGCACGCCGTACGACGCCTCGCGGGAGCCTTCGTCGTCGGGGTGGGCTGGCTGTACCTGCTGCCCCAACTCCAGGGAGCCGGCCTCACGTTGACCGTTCTCACGGGTGCTCCGGACTCGCTGGGCGGCCTGATTGTCGCAGTCGTGGTCGTCGCCACCGTCGCGGCCGGCGGCATGCGCAGCATCACCTTCGTGCAGGCCTTCCAGTACTGGCTGAAGCTCACCGCGCTGCTCGTCCCCGCCCTCTTCCTGATCCTCGCCTGGCAGAGCGACGGGGCACCCCGCCACGCCTTCGAGGAACCGGCAACGTTCCGTGAACAGCGGGCAGTTCGGGTCGACGAGACACTCGACCTCAGACTCGACCGCCCACTGACGGTCACGGTCACCGGCAAGGTCGACGGCCACACACACGACGCGGCGAAGCTCCAACTGCCCACCGGCACCCACCACATCGAGCGCGGCACCCGACTCACTTTCGCCAAGGGCGACCCCGTCCCTGTCGCCGACCGGGGCACTAACGGCGGCATGTCGACCTCCCTCGCCGCGAGCCGCGAGGAACGCCCGCTGTACGCGACGTACGGCCTCATCCTCGCCACCTTCCTCGGCACCATGGGCCTGCCGCACGTCGTCGTCCGCTTCTACACCAGCCCGCACGGAGTCGCCGCCCGCCGCACCACGGTCGCCGTCCTCGGCCTGATCGGCGCCTTCTACCTCCTCCCGCCCGTCTACGGCGCCCTCGGCCGCCTGTACACCCCCGAACTCACCATCACGGGCGACGCGGACGCGGCCGTCCTCCTGCTGCCCGACCGCATGATCGGCGGCGTCGGCGGCGACCTGCTCGGCGCACTGGTGGCGGGCGGCGCCTTCGCCGCGTTCCTGTCCACCGCGTCGGGACTGACCATGGCCGTCGCGGGCGTCCTCACCCAGGACGTCCTCCCGTCGCGCGGAGTACGGCACTTCAGGCTCGGCACGGTCCTCGCCATGGCCGTACCGCTGGTGGCGAGCGTCCTCGTCGGCGGGCTGCCCGTCGCCGACGCCGTGGGGCTCGCGTTCGCCGTGTCGGCGTCCTCCTTCTGCCCGTTGCTGGTCCTCGGCATCTGGTGGACGCGGCTCACCCCGCCCGGCGCGGCGGCCGGGATGCTGGTCGGCGGCGGGTCGGCGTTCGTCGCCGTGGCCGCGACCATGGCGGGCTTCCCCGGCACCGGGCCCCTGCACGCGCTGCTCGCCTGGCCCGCGCTCTGGTCGGTGCCGCTGGGGTTCCTCACCATGGTGCTGGTGTCCCTGGCCACGCCGGGCCGGGTGCCGACGGGAACGGCGGCGATCCTGGCGCGGTTCCATCTGCCGGAGGAGCTGCGGGCGGAGGTGAAGGCGTGACGACACCCACGGGCGGTCCTGGCGTCGCCGTGAGCGGATCGCCCAACTCCCTTACGGAGGTGGCCGCATGAGCGGATTCCTGGCCGGCCTCTGCGTCGCCGTACTTCCGCTGCTCGCCGCCGGGTTCTGGCTCGGGCGGCGCACCGCACGCCCCGAGAACCTCGGCGGGCTCGGCACCCCCGTTGAGCACGCCACCTTCCAGACCCTGCACACCGCGTCCCTCGCCGCGCCCCCGCTGCGCGCCGGCCTCACCGAGGAGACGGCCCGCCGCTCGGCCCGCAGACTGCGCACGCTGCTGGGCACCGACGCGCTGTGCCTCACCGACCAGAAGCAGGTCCTCGCCTGGGACGGCGTCGGCGACCATCACCGGACCGAGATCATGGAACGGCTCGCGGGCCCTCTGGAGACCGGCCGCGGCGAGGCGTTCCGGCTCACCTGCGACGCCCCCGACTGCCCGTTGCGCTGGGCGGTGGTCGCCCCGCTCACCGTCGACGACCGCGTCCACGGCGCGCTCGTCGCCTGCGCACCGCGCGAGTCCGCCGTCCTCGTCCGAGCCGCCGGAGAAGTGGCCCGCTGGGTCTCCGTACAGCTTGAGTTGGCGGATCTGGACCAGTCCCGCACCCGCCTGATCGAGGCCGAGATCAAGGCACTTCGGGCCCAGATCTCCCCGCACTTCATCTTCAACTCGCTCGCCGTGATCGCCTCGTTCGTCCGTACCGACCCCGAGCGCGCCCGCGAATTGCTCCTGGAATTCGCCGACTTCACCCGCTACTCGTTCCGCAGGCACGGCGACTTCACCACTCTCGCCGACGAACTCCACGCCATCGACCACTACTTGGCACTCGTCCGCGCCCGCTTCGGCGAGCGCCTCTCGGTCACCCTGCAGATCGCCCCCGAGGTACTGCCGGTCGCGCTCCCGTTCCTCTGCCTGCAGCCGCTCGTCGAGAACGCGGTCAAGCACGGCCTGGAGGGCAAGGCCGACAAGAGCCGCATCAGCATCACCGCGCAGGACGCGGGCGCCGAGGCACTCGTCGTCATCGAGGACGACGGCGCCGGCATGGACCCGGACCTGCTGCGCCGCATCCTCGCGGGCGAGGTCAGCCCCTCTGGCGGCATCGGCCTGTCCAACGTCGACGACCGGCTCCGCCAGGTCTACGGCGACGACTACGGCCTCGTGATCGAGACCGCCGTAGGAGCGGGCATGAAGATCACCGCCCGGCTGCCGAAGTACCAGCCGGGCGTGCACTCGGCGAGCCGCCGGAGTGAGGCGTAGCGGGCGTCAGGTGCTGCGCGTGGCCACCATCCCGAGGGTGATCAGCCCGAGCACGACCCAGCCGAACCACAGCCAGCCGTTACTGCCGAGCGCCACCGTGTAGGCCGTCACCACCACCAGACCGCCGACGGTGATCACCCCCATGGTCTTCGTGGAACCGGGCATCGCAACACCCTCCTCATGGTCCGTCCCCCTCCATGGTGCCCCCGTTCTGCCTCCGAACGGCGCACACGACGAAATGTGTGCCCGACTTCCACGGCCCCTGGCTGGTCCAGGAGGCCGCCTCGTAGACCGACGGATCGAAGCCGTAGTCGGCCGGCGGGACGTCCCGGGCACACGCCGCGTCCGATTCCGTACGGGCCCGGGCCAGCGTGACGCCCGCGCCCAACCGGGTGAATCCGAGCACTTCCTGGTCGTGCTTGCCGGTGCAGGAGACCAGGCTCGCGGCCCGGTCCGAGGGCACGTCCAGACAGTCCCGCCGCTGCATGGTCGAGGTGTCCGCGAACGCCGACCCGAGGGCGCGCCGGCTGCCGAGCGGCCCGTAGACCGGCCCGTGCGCACCCAGCACCAGACACGCGGTGCGATGCCCGGCGGCCTCGAAACCCGCGTCGGTCGGTACGACGGCGAAGCCCCGCACGTCCGCGAGCTTCTCCCGCATCTCCTGCGTCCGCTGCGCACACCGCTCCGCCCCGACCTTGCGCGCCTCGCCCGCGGACGCGGTGGAGACCGAGGCCATCACCTGACCGTCGGGCACCGAGTTCCGGCAGGTGGAGTCGGCGGCGAGCCGAGGCGTCCCCTGGAAGAGCTTCCCGCCCGGCCAGTCGGCGGTGACACAGTCGCCGTCCTTGAGCGGAGCGGAGAGCCCGACGGTATTGCCGTACGGCGGGCTGTCCTTGCCCGTGTCCGTGTGGTCGCCGGGTGGCTGGTGGGCCATGGCGTACCAGACGCCGCCCAGGGCGAGGGCGAGTCCGAGCAGGCCCGCGAGGACCGCCTGGCGGAGCCGGGGACGCGGGCGGCGGCGCCGGCCGGTGGGGGAGGAGGACGGAGCCGGCGGCCCCGGCGTGCAAGGCACCGCCTGCCCTTCCCAGGGGGACGGCGAGCCCAGGTCGGTCTGGGTCCGTGCGTACGCCTCCGCCTCCGTCTGTGGCGTCACGATCCGCGCCAGCTCCGCCTCGGCCTCCGCCGCCGGAATCCGCCGTAGCGGATCCTTCGCCAGCATCGCGTGCAGCACCGGGGCCAGCGCGCCCGCGCGGACCGGGGGAAGCGGGTCCTCCATGACCACCGCGCTGATCTCCGCGAGCGGGGTCTCGCGCACGAAGGGGCCGTGGCCCTCGACGGCGTGGTACAGCGTGCAGCCGAGCGAGAACAGGTCGGCCGCGGCGGTCGGCGGCCCGCCCGTGGCCCGTTCCGGCGCCAGATAGCCCGCCGTACCAACGAGCACGGACGTCAGCGTGTACCGCGTCTCCCCGGCGTCCGGCTGCACCGAGATGCCGTAGTCGGTGAGCAGGACGCGGGCGTACGGCGAACCGGTGCGGTCCGGCGCGAGCAGGATGTTCGCCGGTTTCACGTCCCGGTGCATGACGCCCCGCTGGTGCCCGGCGGTCAGCGCGTCGAGAACGGCGAGCCCGATGCGGGCGCACTCCGCGGGGGCCAGGGAGCCGTACCGGCCGACCATGTCGCGCAGGTCGACGGCGTCCGCCACGTACTCCATGACGATCCACGGCAGCCCCTCGTGCTCCAGCACGTCATGGACGGTCACCACATGTGGGTGCCCGCGCAGCCCCGCCGCGTTCCGCGCCTCGGCCCGGGCACGCGCGACCCGGGCCTCCCGCTCGGCGTCGGCGGAGGCCGGGTTGCTGAACACGATCTCCTTGAGCGCGACTTCACAGGCCAGCCGCTGGTCATGTGCGAGCCACACATGTCCCATCCCGCCACTGCCCAGCCGGTTCAGCAGGAGATAACGACCGGCGATGACCCGGCCCACTCCCGAGGTCTGCGATCCCTGTGCCATCCGGACTCCTCCTTCCGGGTCCGCGTCACGTCTCGGTCGTGGTGGCGGTGACGGTGGCGGCGGTGGGCGTACCGGTCGTCACGGAGGCGGTGACGGGCGCGCTGCTCGTCACGGGCGCACTCGTCGCCGGGGCGCTACTGGTGACCGGCGCGCTCGTCGAGGGCGAGTGGGACACCACCGAGGGCGAACCGGTCGTAGGCGAACTGCTCTGCGGTGGCGGCTCGTTCGTGGGCGAGGACGGTGGTGGCGACGAGGACGTGGGCGGTGGCGGAGTGGACGTCGAGGGCGGTGCCGTGGACGTCGGCGGCCTCAGCGTCGGCCCGGAGGACGTCGGCGGACCCGAGGGAGTGGACGTGCCGCCCCCACTCGTCCCACCGGCCACGCTCAACGTCACGTACTCCCCGAACCGCAGCTCGGTCCCGGCAGGCGGATCGCTCGCCGTGACGTGCGCGTCGTCGGACGGCAGCGCGCTCCCGCCGTACCCGACGGCCAGACCACTGCTCACCAGTCGCTGCCGCGCCGCCCCGAAGGTCATCCCCGCGAGGTTGGGCACAGCGTGCTGCTGCCGGGTGTCGAAGGTGGTGTCGCGCTTGCCCGTCGTACCGACCGGACGCGTGATGCCACGCTCGGGATCGCCGACGTCGACGAGGACGAGCCGCTCCATATTCCGGGGCGCCGGACGCACGGCCACCACCGAGGACGGCTCATATCCGTTCCACTTCTTGTTGCCGTCCGCGAACTTGACGGAAATGCGGCTCGCGTCGCCCTTGAAGGGGCGCAGTGGATTTCCGCACGAGCACTTCGCGGCGGGTTCCCCCTGCTCGTCGACGAGAATCGCGATTCCCGCCTGGAGAAGGGAGTTGTAGGGCGTGGCCTTTCCCTTTTTGTAGTCGTGGTTCTGTACGAGAGTGTCGTGACGCAGGAGCACGGGTGTGAGCCGGTCCAGATAGGCCGGTATCCGATCCGTGGTGATACCCAGCACACCCGACCAGGCGACCGCCTTCTGATGGTTCGCGGGATCGGTCAGAAACCTCTTGAGTTTCGCCACGTCACAGACGGTCGGCTTCTTGGTGCCCCCGTACAGCCCAGGCGTGTCCCCCTGCTGCAAACTGCCCTGCACGGGCATCGAACGCACCTCGGCGTCCTGCCCCAGTCCCTGTTTCTCGTCGAAGAAAGGCGCGAGCGACGGAACTCCGGCGGCGACCGCCTTGACGGCGAGCGTATGTGCGCCCCCGCCGCATCCGTTCAGTCCGCTCACGACCAGGACGCAGACGAGCAGGACGGCGATCCTGCGGATCACCGGAATTCCGGTCCTTTGTACAACAGTGCGAAATGTCATTACCGCTCCCCCCGGTGGCGGTTCCCCCATCGCGCTTATGCTACTGAACGAAATTTCCGTTCAGTTGCCGCATGTGTTCAATTGCTTCGTGTGTTCAATGAGGCCAAATAGGCGTTGTACGCCTCAAGTTCCTTGTCGCCGTCCCGGTCGGCGGCCCGGTCCTGCCGCTTGGCCTGCCGCTGTTCCGAGCTGTACCACTGGAACAGCAGGGCGATCAGCACCAGCACGGACGGCACCTCGCTGAACGCCCAGGCGATACCGCCGGCCGCGTTCTGATCGGAGAGCGCGTCGATGCCGAGCGAGGCGGGCGGGTTCTTGAACGTCTCGACCATCGGCTCCGACGCCATCATCAACGCGATGCCGAAGAACGCGTGGAACGGCATCCCGGCGAACAGCTCCAGCATCCGCATCAGATAACCGGGCCGATTCGGCCCCGGATCCACACCCATGATCGGCCAGAAGAACACCACACCCACGGCGAGGAAGTGCACCATCATCGCGATGTGCCCGGTCTTCGACCCCATCAGGAAATCGAAGATCGGCGTGAAGTACAGCGCGTACAGGCTCGCGATGAACAGCGGGATCGTGAACGCGGGATGCGTGATGATCTTCATGTACCGGCTGTGCAGAAACATCAACAGCAGCTCACGGGGCCCTTTGCGCCCCCTTGCGGCCGGCGGCAGCGCACGCAACGCCAGCGTGATCGGGGCACCGAGCAACAACAGGATCGGCGTCAGCATGCTGATGACCATGTGCTGCACCATGTGCACGCTGAACATGACCATTCCGTAGTCATTGAGCTTGGTGCACATCACCAGCCCGATGGTCAGCACACCGATGACGAAAGAGATCGTCCGCCCCACAGGCCACGAGTCCCCCCGCCGCCGCAACCGCACGACCCCCCAGCCGTACAGCCCGAGCCCGACCAGGCAGGCGATGAGAAAGAACGGGTCGGCCGACCACTCAAGCCCCCGCGCAAAGGTGAACGGCGGCAGATCCATGGTCATACCGTGCCCGCCGTGATCCATCGAACGGCTCCTGATTCGTGGGGGTTGTGCAAGTCTGTCCGCACCAGACTAGAACTGTCCCCACCCGAGCTTGTGACCGGGTCCAGCGCAACCCACCCAGGGGCGCGGGGAACTGCGCGACCAGCCCCAACGCACCCGCACCCGACGAATCACCTACAAGACGCTCAGAGCACGCACTCAGCCTCTTCATACCGATCAGCAGGCACAGTCTTCAGAGTCTCAACCGCGTCGGCCAACGACACCATCACAATGTCGGTCCCCCGAAGCGCGGTCATCTTCCCGAACTCCCCCCGATGCGCGGCCTCCACCGCATGCCACCCAAACCGAGTGGCAAGCACACGGTCGTACGCGGTCGGCGTACCACCCCGCTGCACATGCCCAAGAATCACCGGCCGCGCTTCCTTGCCGAGCCGCTCCTCCAGCTCGATGGACAGCTGCCGCGCGATCCCCGCAAAGCGCTCGTGCCCGTAGACATCCTTCTTGCCCTCGTCGAAGTCCATGGACCCCGCACGCGGCTTGGCACCCTCGGCGGCAACAACGATCGCGAACCGCTTACCCGCTTCGAAGCGTTCGCCGACCCGCGCCGCCAACTCCTCGATGTCGAAGGGCCGTTCAGGTACGACGATGGCGTGCGCGCCGGCCGCCATGCCGGAGTGGAGCGCGATCCAGCCGGTGTGGCGGCCCATGACCTCCACGACGAGAACGCGCTGGTGGGACTCTGCGGTCGTCTTGAGCCGGTCGAGCGCCTCGGTCGCGACACCGACGGCCGTGTCGAAGCCGAAGGTGACGTCCGTGACCGCGATGTCGTTGTCGATGGTCTTGGGGACGCCGACGATCGGGAGTCCGGCGTCGTACATCAGCTTGGCCGCCTTGAGCGTGCCCTCGCCGCCGATCGGGATGATCGCGTCGAGGCCGAGCTCCTCGACATGGCCCTTGGCCCGCTCGACGCCGTCCCTGAGCTGGGAGGGCTGGACGCGGGAGGAGCCGAGAATGGTGCCGCCGCGAGCGAGGATGCCGCTCACCGCATCGAGGTCGAGCTTGAGGTAGTCGCACTCCAGGAGGCCCTTCCAGCCGTCCCGGAAGCCGATGACCTCGTCGCCGTGGTCCACGACGGCGCGGTGCACGACGGACCGGATGACGGCGTTCAGGCCGGGGCAGTCGCCGCCGGACGTGAGGACACCAATGCGCATAGCCCGAAGAACCTTCTCAACGTGGGCCGAAACCGGACCACATCGTCCGGTACGAACCCCGCCACCCTAACGGCAGGAGGGGGCGGGACCGTAGCGTGCGTCCGCCAGCTGGACGACCCCGCTCACCTGCGCGGACAGGCCGTCAGACGGGCTGGTTGCCGGTATCCGAAGAGGAGGTGGACACCTGGTTCAGGCAGGCTGCTGAGCTGCGCCGATGCGCTCGTTGCGGAGCGCCTCGTACCAGCGGTCGTCGATCGGCGGCAGGGCGTTCACATCGAGGGCCAGCTTCAGGAGCAGGTCCGCGATGAGCGGGTTGCGGGCGAGCACGGGGCCGTGCATGTACGTACCGAACACCGTGTCGTTGTACGCGCCCTCCGTGCCGTCGCCCGTGCCGTTGCCCTTGCCGAGCCGCACCTGCGCGAACGGGCGGGCGGTGGGGCCGAGATGGGTGACGCCCTGGTGGTTCTCGAAGCCGGTCAGCTGGGGCAGGCCCAGGCGTGCGTCGATGTCACCCAGGACATCGCCGACGCACCGCTCGCCCTCGCCGCGCGTCGACACCACGTCGAGCAGGCCGAGGCCGGGCTCGCGCTGGCCGAGGTCGTTGATGAACTCGTGGCCGAGGATCTGGTAGCCGGCGCACACCGAGAAGACGATCGCGCCGTTGCCGACGGCCCGGTGCAGACCGCCGTCACGGCGCAGCCGCTCGGCCGCGAGCCGCTGCGGACGGTCCTCACCGCCACCGATGAGATAGATGTCGCCCGAGGTCGGGATGGGCTGGTCGCTGCGCACGTCCAGCCGGGCCACGTCGAGGCCGCGCTGCCGCGCCCGGCGTTCCACGACAAGGGCGTTGCCCTGGTCGCCGTAGGTGCTCAGCAGGTCGGGGTAGATCCACACCAGACGGAGCTGGTTGTCGCTCATGGTCATTCGTCCTCTGGGGGTTCTGGGTCTCAGTTGCCGACGCGGCGGCGCAGGTCCTGGAACGCGGTGTAGTTCGCGATGACCTCGATGCGGCCGGGCGGGGCCATCTGCACGGCCTGGTCGAGGTTGTCGCAGACCTGGAAGTGCTGGTTGGCCACTTCCAGTCGGACCGCGAGGTCCAGCTTGCGGTCGCCCACGACGAAGATGGGGTGGCCGGTCAGTCGGGTGTAGTCGACGTCCCAGAGCCACGAGGTGTCGGTGCCGTCGGCGCCGCGCGCGTTCACCGAGAGGATCACCGGGGTCGGCGGCGGGTCGATCAGGCTGAACGTTTCGAGCCAGCCCGCCGGGTTCTTCGCCAGCAGCAGCCGCAGGTCGCGCTGCATGAACTGGACGACGTCGTAGCGTCCGGCGACGGCCTGCACCCGGTACATGCGCTCCAGGGCGACCTGCGGCGGCACCCCGAAGACGGCGGCGACGGCGGCCGAGGAGGCGGCGTTGGCCTTGTTGGCGCGCCCAGGCAGCTGGAGGTGAATGGGCCAGGCGGAACCGTGCGGATCAAGCACATGATCCCCGGACAGCGCCCAACTCGGCGTAGGCCGACGGAATCCGCACTCACCGCAGAACCAGTCGTCGCCCGGCCGCTGCATCACGCCACCGCACGAAGGACACGACCACGCGTCGTCCTTCCACATCTGCCCGGCGGCGACCCAGATCACGTTGGGGGAGGAGGAGGCGGCCCACACGACCAACGGGTCGTCCGCGTTGGCGACGACGACGGCCTTGGAACCCGACAGCCCCTCACGCCAGTTCTCCGCGAGCATGCGGGTCTCGGCCGCGCGGTCCAACTGGTCGCGGGAGAGGTTGAGCAGGGCGATGCACTTGGGGTCGGTGTCGCGGGCGACGCCGGCGAGGTACTTCTCGTCGACCTCGATGACACCGAACTTGGCGTCCGAGCCACCGGCCAGCGCCGAGGTGATACCGGCGGGCATGTTGGCGCCGAGCGCGTTCGAGACGACGGGGCCGGCGGCGCCGAGGGCCTCGGCGATCAACCGGGTGGTCGTGGTCTTGCCGTTGGTGGCCGAGACGAGCGTCACATCCAGGCTCTGCGCGAGCCGGGCGAGCAGGTCGGGGTCGAGTTTGAGTGCCACTCGGCCGCCGATCACCGATCCGCTGCCCCGCCCCGCGGCACGCGATGCCGCCGCGACCGCCTTGCCCGCCGTCACGGCCAGCTTGGCCCGCGGCGTGAGCGGGTCCGAGTTGCCTGCCATCAGTTCTCGATCCTCCTTGCGTACGCGCCGCGCCTCTGCCTCCGGCAACGTGGTGTGGACCTCAGCCTATCGAGATCCTTATCGGTGCCCGAACCGCGGCACCGCGAACCCGTCGCGGCGGGCGTGCGCCGTAGAGAACCGTACCCTTGCGGCCATGCGATACGGCTCCATCCCGGGCGCCCACGGGCGAGTCCGTCCCCTCACCCTGCTCGGCGACCCCCTGCTGCATGCCCCGTGCGAGGAGGTGACGAACTTCGGCCCGGAACTCGCCCGTCTCGTAGAGGACTTGTTCGCCACGATGTACGCCGCCCAGGGCGTCGGCCTCGCCGCGAACCAAGTGGGCGAATCCTCGCGGGTGTTCGTCTACGACTGCCCCGACGACGAGGACGTCCGCCACCTCGGCCATGTGGTGAACCCACGCCTGGTCGAGGCGGACGGTGTGGTGTTGAGAGGCCCGGAGGGCTGCCTGTCCCTACCGGGCCTGGAGGCGGGGACGGAGCGCTACGACCACGCCGTGATCGAGGGCTTCACGGCGACCGGCGACCCGATCACCGTGCACGGCACGGGCTGGTTCGCACGGTGCCTGCAGCACGAGTACGACCACGTGGAGGGAAAGGTCTACGCGGACCGCGTGACGGGCTGGCGCCACAACCGCTTGATGCGACAAGTGAACCGAGCCTCTTGGCACCGGCCAGGGTGACGCATTTAGGGGCGCGGGGCTATGTGTCGATGTGAGGCTCCGCCGCGTGGGCGCGAGCAGCTCTTCAGCACCGGTGAGCGCAGGTACTTAAGGGGCGCGGGGCTGTGTTGATGTGCGGCTCCGCCGCGGGGGCGCGACCAGCTCTTCAGCATCGGTGAGCGCAGGTTTTTAAGGGGCGCGGGGCTGTGTTGATGTGCGGCTCCGCCGCGGGGGCGCGACCAGCTCTTCAGCATCGGTGAGCGCAGGTTTTTAAGGGGCGCGGGGCTGTGTTGATGTGCGGCTCCGCCGCGTGGGCGCGACCAGCTCTTCAGCACCGGAGAGCGCAGGTTTTTAAGGGGCGCGGGGAACTGCGCGACCAGCCCCCACGCACCCGCACTCCTAACACAACCGGCTAAAACCCCGGCCCGCCAACCTTGTCCCCGGCGGCAGCCAACCGCCCCCACAACAGATCAGCCAGACTCCGCACCAACTCGGCCCGGGAACAAGGCCGTTCACCCAGCCACCAGTCCCCGGCCGCGTGCATCATCCCGACAATCCCATGCCCCCACACCCGAGCCAGCTGCTGACTGTTGGGCCCAAGATCCACCCGCTCCTCGATGACCTGGGCCAACTCCTCGCCCATACGCCGGAGCAGCGGAACAGAGTGATTCCCCGTGTCGAACCCCTGATCCGCGGTCTGCCCACCCTCCACGGGATGCATCAGGAACCGATACACCTGAGGCAGCGCCTCGATCGCGGCGAGGTACGTGTCGAGCGTGGACTCAACCCGCTCCCGACGTTCAGCAGGCGCATCCAACGCCGCCCGCAACGACGACAACAGGGCATCCGTATGCCGCTTGGCAAGGGCGGCGTACAGTCCACCCTTGTCCCCGAAGTGCCGGTACAGAATCGGCTTCGTAATACCCGCTTCCGCGGCGATCGCGTTCATCGAGGCCTGCGGACCATCACGCAGCACCACTCTGTCCGCGGCCTCCAACAACTCGCGCCGTCGGCGATCGGCGGACCGTTGCTGATCGGTCCGCTGCGTGGTGTCCATGAGCTCTCCCCACCCGTGCTGAATCGGTGACGCCTGCGCAAAGTAACACTCAATGTGCCCAACACCTCGAACGGGCTGCCGAGTGGTCATCGGGAGTTGACTTTTCCTACCCGTCGGTAACAGACTCTGTCGTTACCGCAAGTAACATGCTAGTGCGCTGCTGGAGGAGTCATGGCCGAGTTCACCATGGAACTCAACGACGAACAGAAGGAGGTGCGGGACTGGCTGCACGGCTTCGCCGCCGACGTCATCCGCCCCGCCGCCGCCGAATGGGACGAGCGTGAGGAGACTCCCTGGCCGGTCATCCAGGAGGCCGCGAAGGTCGGCATCTACTCCCTGGACTTCTACGCCCAGCAGTACTTCGACCCCACCGGCCTCGGCATCCCGATGGCCATGGAGGAACTGTTCTGGGGCGACGCGGGCATAGCCCTCTCCATAGTCGGCACCGGTCTCGCCGCGGTCGGCGTCCTCGCCAACGGCACCGAGGAGCAGATCGGCACCTGGATTCCCCAGATGTACGGCGACGCCAACGACGTGAAGGTCGCCGCCTTCTGCTCCTCCGAGCCCGACGCCGGCTCCGACGTGGCCTCCATGCGCACGCGTGCCGTGTACGACGAGGCCAAGGACGAGTGGGTGCTCAACGGCACCAAGACCTGGGCCACAAACGGCGGTATCGCCAACGTCCACGTCGTCGTCGCGGTCGTCGACGCGGACCTCGGCTCCAAGGGGCACGCCTCCTTCATCGTCCCGTCGGGGACGCCGGGCCTGTCCCAGGGGCAGAAGTTCAAGAAGCACGGCATCCGCGCCTCGCACACCGCCGAGGTCGTCCTGGAGGATGTGCGCATCCCCGGTTCCTGCCTGCTCGGCGGCAAGGAGAAGCTGGACGAGCGCCTCGCCCGCGCCCGTGAGCGCGCGAAGGCGGGTGGCGGCGAGCGGGTGAAGAACGCGGCGATGGCCACGTTCGAGGCGTCCCGCCCGGCCGTCGGTGCGATGGCGGTGGGCACCGCCCGGGCCGCGTACGAGGTCGCCCTCGACTACGCCATGACCCGCGAGCAGTTCGGCCGGCCGATCATCGACAACCAGGGTGTCGCCTTCCAGCTCGCCGACATGCGTACGTCCATCGACGCGGCGCGGTTGCTGGTGTGGCGGGCGTCCTGGATGGCCGTGAACGGCAAGCAGTTCACGGCGGCCGAGGGGTCGATGTCGAAGCTGTTCGCGAGCGAGACGGCGAAGAAGGTCACCGGGCAGGCGATTCAGATCCTCGGCGGGAACGGGTACACCCGTGAGTATCCGGTCGAGCGGATGCATCGGGATGCGGCGATCTACACGATTTTCGAGGGGACGAGTGAGATTCAGCGGCTGGTGATCGCGAGGACGCTGTCGGGGATGCCGATTCGTTGAGTTTCGGGTGCGGGCGAGTGGGGGCTGGTCGCGCAGTTCCCCGCGCCCCTAAAAGACCTGCGCTCGCCGGTGTTGAGAGGTGGTCGCGCTCGCGCGGCGGAGCCGCAGATCGATACTGCCCCGCGCCCCTAAAAGACCTGCGCTCGCCGGTGTTGAGAGGTGGTCGCGCTCGCGCGGCGGAGCCGCAGATCGATACTGCCCCGTGCCCCTAAAAGACCTGCGCTCGCCGGTGTTGAGAGGTGGTCGCGCCCGCGCGGTGGAGCCGCAGATCGATACAGCCCCGCGCCCCTTCAGGGGCACGGATGTTCACCGTGTCAGGCGTGCCAGTCCTCGGCGAGCAACCCGAAGATCACCTCGTCGATGAATTCGCCGTTGACCCATGCGGCGCGGCGGAGTTGCCCCTCCTGTGCGAACCCGACACGGGAGGCGGCCCGGATCATCGCCGTGTTGTCGGCCAGGGTCTCCAACTGCAGCCGGTGCAGGCCGCGGACGGTGAAGCCGTAGGTGCACAGCACCTCGACGACATCGACGGCGAGTCCGCGGCCGCGGAACCCCGGCCGCAGTGACATGCCCAGGTGGGCGCTTCTGTTGTGGGTGTCGATGCCCCAGAGCCCCGCGGTCCCCGCCAACTCGTCGTTGTCGAGGGAAACGACAGCGAAGGGGGCGGCATCGTCGTCAGGTTCGGTGACCGCGAAGGGCGAGGCCTCGCTGCCCGGTGAGACGGGACGCCAGGGCCGTGAGTCCGCTCGCGATCTCGTCGCCACGTCGTCGTACAACTCGGCGTGCAGGACCGGGACATCCGACTCGTGCCGGGCCCGGAGCCCGATCTTGGTTCCTCGCAGCATGGACTGTTCTCAGTCGACCCGCTCGGCGCCGAACAACTCGATCACCGACCGCGTCGGAGGGTCAACGGTGCTTGAGGGGCGTCAGCTGCTCGATGTCGTACCGCCCCCGCAACTCCTCGATCGCCGCATGATCCGGCGGACCCCCACTGCCGAGGATCTCCAGCAGCTCCTCGAAATACCGTTCGTGGTCCGGCGGCGGAGACGCCTGGAAGAACATCTTCGCGGGCGTCTCCGTCGGGTTCGCGAACGCGTGCGGGCAGCCCGGCGGTACGACGATCACCGTGCCCGGTGTCGCCCGTACCACCCGGGTGCCCGAACTCGACTCCCAGCGCTGCCAGTTGTCCGGTGTCCGGATGCGCGGCTCGAAGGCGAGCACGTCCAGCTCGCCTTCGAGCACGTAGAACAACTCCTCGCTGCGCGTGTGCACATGGGCCCCGACGTCGAACCCCGGCGGCACCACCACCTCGAAGGTGGACGCCGTCCGCGAATGCGAGCCGGTCACCTTGAACGTCACGTGCTGCGCGGGTGTCTGTACGATCCGGCCGTGCCCCGGCGGCACGAGCAGCCCCTCCGTCGCCGTCATCGGCACCTCACCACGTCACGGGCAGTGCCTCGGGACCGCGGATCAACGCGCCCTTCTTGAACGGCACTTGATCGGCCGGAACCGCGAGCCGCAGCCCCGGCAACCGGTCAAGGAGCGCGTCCACCAGCAGCTCGGACTCCATCCGCGCCAGCATGTTGCCGGGACAGAAGTGCGGGCCGAAACCGAAGGACACATGCGGGTTCGGACTGCGCGAGAAGTCGATCTTCTCGGGGTCGGGGAAGACGTCCGGGTCACGGTTGGCGGCCAGGTACGACACGTACACCGGGTCGCCCGCCCGCATCCGTACGCCTCTGATCTCCACGTCCTCCATGGCGATCCGGGACAGCCCGACCGCGTTGCGGTGCGGGATGTAGCGCAGCAGTTCGTCGATGGCCTGGGGCCTCGACTCCGGCTCGGCGCGCAGCCGTTCGACGAGATCGGGACGGGTCAGCAGCAGATAGAACATCTGCCCGCTGTTGTTGGTGACCGCCTCGCCGCCGATCTGCAGCAGCACCGCGAGCCCGACCGCCTCCTCCAGCGTGATCTCCTCCCGGCCCACGGCGGCACCGAGCAGCGAGGCGACGTCCTCGCCGTCGCTGCCCTCCCGCAGACCGATGAGATCGCCGAAGTAGGCGCCCATCTCCTGCTTCGCCTTCTCGCTGACCTTGGCGCCGTGCGAGGAGGACAGGATGAGCTGGGTCCAGGTGTGCATGCCGTGGTGGTCGGCGGCCGGGACGCCCATCAGCTCGCAGATCACCGCGATGGGGAAGGGACTCAGCACCGTCTCGGTGAGATCGGCCGGCGGTCCGTCCTGGAGCAGCTCGTCGATCAACTCGTCGAGCAGCAGCCGGGATTGGTCCCGGACCCGCTCCACCCCGCGCGCCGTGAACGCCGGGGCCACCGAGCGCCGTAGCCGCGTGTGGTCCGGCGGGTCGAGGAAGCCGACCGCGCCGCGCGCCGGGATGAAGTGCGGGGCGAGCCGGGTCACCGGCTGGTCCATCACCGCCTCGCGGCTGAACCGGGGATCGTTGGTGACCATCCGCACGTCGTCGTGCCGGGTGACCAGCCAGGCCCAGCCCTCGCCGTTGGGCAGTTTGATCCGGTTGACCGGACCCTCCCGCATCAGCTTGGCGAGGACGGGGTCGAAGTCCACCCCGGTCAGGTCGAGGGCCGGCCAGGGCCGGACCGGGGGCAGGGTCTCGGTGAGCGTCTCTTCAGTCATGCCGTACTCAAGCCGTCTCTCGGTCGTCGTTGTGCCAGCGGCCCAGGGCCATCTCGGCGGTGATACCGGGGCCGAACCCGGCGAGCAGTCCGCGCGCCCGGTGTTCGGCGCCGCCCTCGTCGAAGAGCCGGCGCAGCGCGTCCAGGACGACGGCGCTGGCGATGTTGCCGTACTCGGTGAGGGTGGCCCGGCTGAAGCGGAACGCGTGCGGGTCGACCTGCAGGAATTTGCTCAGGTCGTCGAGTATTCGGGGCCCGCCCGCGTGGACTATGTAGAAGTCCAGGTCGGCCGCGTCCCAGCCGTGCAGTCCCGCGAGGTCCTGGAGCGCCGGTGCGAGGGGCTCCATGGTGGCCGGCACCCGCTTGTCCAGCAGGAAGTGGAAGCCGGTGGCCCGGACGTCGTACATGATCCACTCTTCGGTCTTGGGGATCAGGTACGACCCGTTGCGCTCCAGCTGGATGCCCGTGCCGCCCCGTCCGCGCACGACCGCGGCGGCGATGCCGTCGCCGAACAGCCCGTTGGACAGCAGGGAGCCGATGCCGAGGTCCGTCGGCTGGTAGCACAGCGAGCAGAACTCGCAGGCGACGATGAGTGCGTTGGCCTCGGGATAGGCCGTGCAGAAGTCGTGCGCCCGGTTGATGGCGGCGCCGCCGGCCGCGCAGCCCAGCTGGGCGATGGGGATCTGGCGGGTGGTGGACTGGAAGGCCATCTCGTTGATCAGCCAGGCCGTGAGCGAGGGCATCATGAAGCCCGTGCACGAGACGTAGATGATCACGTCGATGTCCGTGGTGAGCAGCTCGGCCTCGTCGAGCGCGCGCTGCACGACCGACGGGACCCGGGCCTTCGCCTCGGCCGTGTAGATCTTGTTGCGGTCCTCGAACCCGGGGTGCTTCAGGGTCTCCTCGATGGGCTGCACGATGTGCCGGGTACGTACACCGGTGTTCTCGATCAGCCGGAGGGCCAGCGGCAGGTTGGGGTGGTCCGCGTGACGGGAGCGCGCCAGCTCCAGCGTCTCCTCCATCGTGATCACGTGCTCGGGAACCGACACCGAGGGCTTGCACAAAGTCGCCATGAACCGTCCCTGCTTTCGCCTTCCGGAAGGCCTTCGCCCGCCGGTCAGAAGGTGGTTCACCTCAGAGGGTGGTGCACCCACGATCACCCTTGAGAGCGACGATCTCTCGGTGGACTACTCCAATTCAGGGACCCCTGTGTAAAGGTCGGATCAGTATCCGGCCCCCACCGACGGAGCACGCGATGACCACGAACCCCCTCGTATCCCGCGTCGCGACCGACCCCGCCCCATGAGTTCCCGGCGAAGGGCGAGGCACGGTCGACCAGCTACGAACCCTTGTCGGCGGCCGGTCCTGTCCGGCGCTGCGCGAGCACTACGAGGTGTGTTCTGGGCGAGTCTTCCAACGCAGGCTCAGGGCACCCCCTAGGGGCGCGGGGCCGTATCTCCTGCGGCTCCGCCGCGTGGGCGCGCCCAGCCACAACGAACCCGCACTCAGCGAACTACGAAGCGCCCCCACTGCTATGCGCAATACACGCGACGTCAATCCGATCCGCCAGCTTCGCCAGCTCGATCGTCAGCGCGGCCACCGTGTCCTCGTCGAGCCCGTCCTCCCCGGCCTCGACAAGGTGCAGCCACCGCCCACCCACCGTACGCAAAAGCTTGCTGACATCGGCGGCAGCCACCTGCAGGGTCCCGCGGTCGTCGACGATCAGAGGCAGAGTCACTTCGCGGTTCACAGAGGGGATCGTAGCCGCGGAACGCTCACGCTCCGTGCCATACCGTGGTGATGTTGCAGAACTCGCGGATTCCGTGCGCCGACAGTTCCCGCCCGTACCCGGACCGCTTCGCCCCGCCGAACGGGAACGCCGGATGCGACGCGGTCATCCCGTTGAAGAACACCCCACCGGCCTCCAGGTCCCGTACGAACCGTTCGACCTCCGCCTCGTCCCGCGTCCACACGTTGGAACTCAGCCCGAACGGCGTGTCGTTGGCGACGAGGACGGCCTCGTCGAGGTCCGCGACCCGGTACAGCGTGGCGACGGGTCCGAACGTCTCCTCGCGGTGGATGCGCATCTCGCGGGTGATGTCGGTGAGGACGGTCGGCGGGTAGAACCAGCCGGGCCCGTCCGGCCGCTCACCGCCGCACAGCACGGTCGCCCCGCTCTCCACCGCGTCGTCGACGAGTTCCTCCAGATCGCTGCGGCCCGCTTCGCTGGCGACCGGTCCGACCTCGGTCTCCTCCTCCAGCGGATCACCGACCGTGAGCGCCCTCATGCCGGCCACGAACCGTTCGGCGAAGGCGTCGAAGACATCCGTGTGCACGATGAACCGCTTCGCGGCGATGCACGACTGCCCGTTGTTCTGCACGCGCGCGGTCACCGCGACCTGCGCGGCCCGCTCGATGTCGGCGGACGGCATGACGACGTACGGGTCGCTGCCGCCCAGTTCCAGCACCGTCTTCTTGACCATGTCCCCGGCGACGGACGCGACCGCTCGGCCCGCGGGCTCGCTGCCGGTGAGCGTGGCCGCCTTCACCCGCTCGTCGCGCAGGATCTCCTCGATCGCGCCGGAACCGACCAGCAGGGTCTGGAAGGCGCCCTCGGGGAAGCCCGCGCGGTGGAACAGGTCCTCCAGGTAGAGGGCGGTCTGCGGCACGTTCGACGCGTGCTTGAGCAGGCCGACGTTGCCCGCCATCAGCGCGGGCGCGGCGAAGCGGATCACCTGCCACAGCGGGAAGTTCCATGGCATGACGGCGAGGACGGGACCCAGCGGCCGGTAGCGGACCAACGCCCGTGAACCGCCCGAGTCCTTGACGTCCGCCGCGGCCGGCTGCTCGTCGGCGAGGAGTTCCTCGGCACGGTCGGCGTACCAGCGCATCGACTTCGCGCACTTGGCGGCCTCCGCGCGGGCCTGCTTGACCGGCTTGCCCATCTCGGTGGTCATGGTCCGGCCGATGTCCTGCTGGTCCTCGTCGAGCAGATCGGCGGCCCGGTGCATGAGCCGGGCGCGCTCGGCGAAGGAAGACGTCCGGTACGTACGGAACGTGGCCTCCGCGAGCTGGAGCCGGCGCTCGATCTCCTCGGCACCCATGGCCTCGTACGTCTTGAGCGTCTCGCCGTTCGCCGGGTTGACCGTCGCGATGGGCATGGCTGACCTCCTGGAGCGGGCTGTGCTTCGACCTTCCCGCGTGGCACGGGGGACCGCAACGCGTACACGGCTGTTTTGATTTGTTCGCCTCCGGGGCGCTCCAGTCGGTGTCGAGAGGGCGACCGTGCTCAGCCCGAGTGCTCCGTCAGTCGGTCGAGAAACGTGGCCTGTGCTGTGACGACGACCTCCCGCGCGCGTTCGACGCTCAGCCACTCCACCCGGTCCAGCTCCGGGAACTCCTGGACCTGCCCGGACTTCGGCGGCCACTCCATCCGGAAGGTGCCGGGAACCATGACCGCCGGATCAAGATCCGCCTCGATCGCCCACGCGGTGACGACCTTCCCGTTGCTCTGCCGCACCTCGCCGAGCTCGATCGCCTCGCCCTCCGGCGGCGCGATCCCCAGCTCCTCCTGGAACTCGCGCCGGGCCGCGTCCCAGGCGGCCTCGTCGGGCTCGTACTCACCCTTGGGCACACTCCACGCCCCAGCGTCCCGCCGAGCGAAGAACGGGCCACCCATATGGCCGAGCAACACCTCCAGCCCACGATCGGTGTGCCGGAACAACAACAGCCCGGCGCTCCGCTTCCCCCTCGCGTCCCCACTCACGGCTTCACTTCCGGATGCGCCGCCAACAACGTCTCCACCGAGTCCGCCTCCTCCGCCCGCTTGTCCTCCCGATACCGCACGACCCGCGCGAAGCGCAGCGTGATACCGGCCGGGTAGCGGGTCGACTTCTGCAGACCGTCATACGCGATTTCCACGACGAGTTCGGGCCGTACGGTCACCACGTGGCCGTCGCTCTCCACGGCCAGCTCCTGGAGGCGCTCGGTCTGCCAGGTCAGCACGGCGTCGGTCATGCCCTTGAAGGTCTTGCCGAGCATCACGAAGGAACCGTCCGAACTCCGGGCGCCCAGATGGAGGTTGGAGAGTTTGCCGGTGCGGCGGCCGTGGCCCCACTCGGCGGCCAGGACGACCAGGTCGAGCGTGTGGACGGGCTTCACCTTCAGCCAAGAGGCGCCTCTGCGGCCCGCGTTGTACGGGGCGTCAAGTCCTTTGACCACGACGCCCTCGTGGCCGCGCTTCAAGGTCTCGGCGAGGAAGGCCTCGGCCGCCGGGATGTCCTCGGGGCCGGACACGAGAGTCCGGCGTACCCGCATCGGCTCAGGCACCAACTGGGCCAGTTCCGCGTGCCGTTCGGCGAACGGCAGGTCGAGCAGGTCGCGGCCGTCCACGGACAGCACGTCGAAGAACACGGGGGAGACGGGGACCGTCTCGGCGGCCGCGGCCACGTCCACCCGGGAGCCGACCCGGCCCGCCGTCTCCTGGAAGGAACGGGGCCGCCCGTCCTCGTCGAAGGAGATGACCTCACCGTCCAGGATGAACCGCTCGCCCCTCAACTCCATTGCGGCGGCGGTGAGTTCGGGAAGACGGTCGGTGATGTCGTCGAGGGTGCGGGTGTAGAGCCGTACGACCTCGCCGTCGCGGTGGACCTGGACGCGGATGCCGTCGAGCTTCTCCTCGACCGCGCAGGCACCCAGCTTCTCGACCGCCTCCGCGACGGACGTGGCGCTGTGCGCGAGCATCGGCAGGACCGGGCGGCCCACGGTGAGGTGGAAACGGTCGAGCGCGTCGGGCCCGTCCGCGAGCAGGGCCTCGGCCACCGTCTGGAGCGAACCGGCCAGCATCACGGCCCGCCGAACATCCGTCGCGGGCGCGCCCGTTGCCTCGGCCAGCCCCTCCACGGCGACCGCGTCCAGCGCGCCCTGCCGGACCTCGCCGGTGATCAGCCCGAACAGGAAGCGCTGCTCGTCGGCGGTGGCCGCGCCCATCAACTCGCCCACCAGACGGGCGCGTTCGGCCTGTGAACCGGCGCCCGACACCTTGCCGAGGCCGGTGAGCCGGGCGTCCACCTCGCGCACGGTGAGAGTGGGTTCCGATGCCGGTTCGACGGGCCGGCTCAGCACCTTCCAGCCGATGCCGAGGCGCCCCTGCGGCAGGCGGCCCGCCAGATACGGGATGACGATCGGGACGTCGTCGGCCTCCGCGTCCCGGAAGAGCTCCGCGAGCAGAGCGATCTTCCGGGACCGCGCCGAGGTGGCGGCGACCTCCTGGGACACATGCGCGAGCCGGGTCAGCAGCATGCAGCCATCGTGCAACGGAGGCGGGCGGTCTACACCCGGACGGCCGCGTCGAGATCGCTCATGAGCAGCTCGCCGTTGATCGTGGCGCCCGCCCGGTACCCTGCGGAGGCCGCGTTCACGACTTGCTCCCCGAAGCCCATCGCGTTGCCGACGGCCCACACTCCGCGCACGGTCGTCAGACCCGTCGGGTCGACCACGGGGTACGCGCCGAACGGGGTCTCCTGCAGCTCGGCGCCCAGCTTCTCCAGGAGGCCCGTCTGCGGGACGGCCCGAGGCGCTACGAACAGGGCCTCGCGGGGGTGTGTGGTGCCGTCCGTGAGGCGGACGCCGGTGAGCCGGTCTTCCTGGACCACCAGTTCCGCGACCTCACCAGGTACTACGGCGACCCCGGCCGCTGCCAGCCTGCGCAGGTCGTCGTCCGTCAGCTCGGACTCGGCGACCGTGTGCAGGAACAGGGTCACGTCCTTGGACCACTGCGAGACCATCAGCGCCTGGTGCACGCTCATCGCCGTCGTCGTGAGCACCCCGAAGGCCTGGTCACGGACCTCCCAGCCGTGGCAGTACGGGCAGTGGATCACGTCCCGCCCGAACCGCCCGGCGACTCCGGGGACGGCGGGCAGCTCGTCCTTGAGCCCGGTGGCGATGACGAGCCGACGTGCGTACACGGTCTCCCCACCGGCAAGCGCGACGGCGAAGTCCTCGCCCTCGATCTTCGTGGCGTCCACCGCGCGGTCCCGGACCAGATCGACGCCGTAGCGCGCGATCTCCTCGCGGCCCAGGGCGAGGAACTCGGCGGGTGACATGCCGTCCCGGGTCAGATAGCCCTGCATGTGAGCGGCGGGCGTGTTGCGCGGCTCACCGGCGTCGACGACCAGCGTGCGACGCCGGGACCGGCCCAGGACCAGCGCGGCGGAGAGCCCTGCCGCTCCGCCCCCGATGACGACCACTTCGTAGGTTCCCGTATGTGTCTCGGTCACGGTGACCACCTCCACCCCCGAAGGTCGACCCATCACTGCCGTATTGACAAACACGTTTGCCGAAACTGCAATATCGGTCATGAACGACGACACGGACGACGTACTCGCGGAGGTCGGCCCGAGGCTGCGACGGATCCGCAAGGAGAAGGGCGCGACGCTCGCCGGCCTCTCGGAGGCGACCGGCATCTCGGTGAGCACCCTGTCCCGCCTGGAGTCCGGCCTCCGCAAGCCCAGCCTGGAGCTGCTGCTGCCGATCGCGCGGGCGCATCAGGTGCCGCTGGATGAGCTGGTGGGGGCGCCGACGGTCCGAGACCCGCGCGTACGCGCCGAGCCGATCGTGCGCGGCGGCCGCACCCACTGGCCCCTGACACGCCAGCCCGGCGGCCTCCAGGCTTACAAGGTCCTGGAACCGCAGCGGAAGGTCGAGCCGGATCTCCGGACGCATGAGGGCTACGAGTGGCTGTACGTGATGTCCGGGCGCCTGCGTCTCCTGCTGGGCGAGCACGACGTGGTGCTGGGGCCGGGGGAGGCCGCCGAATTCGACACCCGGGTACCGCACTGGTTCGGCTCGACAGGCGAGGGCCCGGTGGAATTCCTGAGCCTGTTCGGCCCACAGGGGGAGCGGATGCACGTAAGGGCAAGGCCGAAGCGCGGCCAGTGAAAAACGCCGCCCCCTGCAGCGCCCGCTTTTTCAGGGGCGCGGGGAACTGCGCGACCAGCCCCCACCGGCCCGCGCTGAAAGAACTACACGCACCCACCGCACCGTGACGAACCCGACTGTTCCCTCATCGGCAAGCGACCGCTTAGTATGCAACCGACCCCGGTCAGACAGAGCAGTCCCGTGGAGGCCCCGCATGCAGGCATGGCAAGTGCACGAGAACGGCGAGCCGAGTGAGGCGATGCGCCTGACGGAGGTGGAACGACCCACGCCGGGCGACGGCCAGGTCCTGCTGAAGGTACGCGCAGCGAACATCAACTTCCCGGACGTCCTGATGTGCCGAGGCCACTACCAGGTCAGGCCCCCGCTCCCGTTCACCCCGGGCGTCGAGATCTGCGGCGAGACCGAGGACGGCCGCCGAGTGATCGCCAACCCCGCGCTGCCGTACGGCGGTTTCGCCGAGTACGCCGTCGCGGACGCCGCCGGTCTGCTGCCCGCCCCCGACTCGCTGGACGACGCCGAGGCCGCCGCACTCCACATCGGCTACCAGACGGGCTGGTTCGCCCTCCACCGGCGTGCCCACCTGGAGGCGGGCGAGACCCTGCTCGTGCACGCCGCAGCCGGCGGGGTGGGCAGCGCGGCCGTACAGCTCGGCAAGGCAGCCGGTGCCACCGTCATCGGTGTCGTCGGCGGTGCCGAAAAGGCTGTTGTGGCACGGGAGTTGGGCTGCGACGTCGTGATCGACCGGCGTACCGAGGAAGTCGTCGCGGCCGTCAAGGCGGCCACCGGCGGACGCGGTGTCGACGTGATCTTCGACCCGGTCGGCGGCGACGCCTACACGCAGTCCACGAAGGTCGTCGCCTTCGAGGGCCGGATCGTGGTCGTGGGCTTCGCGAGCGGCACGATTCCCAGCCCCAGCCTCAACCACGCCCTGGTGAAGAACTACTCGGTCCTGGGCCTGCATTGGGGCCTCTACGCCGTCAAGAACCCGAAGCTGATCCTCGACTGCCACGAGCAGCTGACCGACCTGGCGGCGCGCGGCGCCATCAAGCCGCTGGTGAGCGAGCGCGTCCCGCTGGCCGGCTCGGCCGCCGCCGTGCAGCGGGTCGGCGACGGTGTCACCACCGGCCGGGTCGTCATCGTCCCGTCGTTGGAGAACGGAGCCGCCGTATGAGCGAAGAGACCACGGGAGCGGCCACGAGCGCGGCCGAACTGCGCCGCCGCACCCAGGAGTTGCTGGCCGCGCACCCGCCGCTGCAGACCGACCGGCTCGACTTCCTCAAGGCCCGTTTCGACGCGGGGCTCGCGTGGGTGCACTACCCCGAGGGCCTCGGCGGGCTGGGTGCCCCGCGCGCTCTCCAGGCCGTCGTGGACGCCGAGTTGGAGGCGGCCGGGGCTCCCGACAACGACCCGCGCCGGATCGGGATCGGCCTCGGCATGGCCGCGCCGACCGTCCTCCGCTTCGGCACCGAGGAGCAGAAGCAGCGCTTCCTCAGGCCCCTTTGGGTGGGCGAGGAGGTCTGGTGCCAGCTCTTCAGCGAGCCGGGTGCCGGGTCAGACCTGGCCGCGCTCGGCACGCGCGCGGTGCGTGAGGGCGACGAGTGGGTCGTCAACGGGCAGAAGGTGTGGACGTCCAGCGCCCATCTCGCCCGCTGGGCCATCCTCATCGCGCGCACCGACCCGGACGTGCCCAAGCACGCGGGCATCACCTACTTCATCTGCGACATGACCGACCCCGGCGTCGAGGTCAGGCCGCTGCGCCAGATCACCGGCGAGGCCGAGTTCAACGAGGTCTTCCTCACCGACGTCCGTATCCCCGACGCCCATCGCCTCGGCGAGATCGGTGACGGCTGGCGGGTCGCGCAGACCACGCTGATGAACGAGCGCGTCTCCATCGGCGGCATGCGCATCCCGCGCGAGGGCGGCATGATCGGCCCGATCAGCCAAACCTGGCGCCAGCGCCCGGAGTTGCGCACCCACGACCTCCACCAGCGCCTCCTCAAGCTCTGGGTGGAGGCCGAGGTCGCCCGGCTCTCCGGCGAGCGGCTGCGCCAGCAGCTCGTCGCGGGCCAGCCCGGCCACGAGGGCTCCGGCATGAAGCTCTCCTTCGCCCGCCTCAATCAGGAGATCAGCGGCCTGGAGGTCGAACTCAGGGGCGAGGAAGGCCTGTTGTACGACGACTGGACCATGCGGCGCCCGGAACTGGTCGACTTCACCGGCCGTGACGCCGGCTACCGCTACCTCCGCTCCAAGGGCAACAGCATCGAGGGCGGGACCAGCGAGGTCCTGCTGAACATCGTCGCCGAGCGCGTCCTGGGCCTCCCGGCCGAGCCGCGCACCGACAAGAACGTCGCGTGGAAGGACCTGGCCCGATGAGCGCACAGCCCGACTTGCTCTACTCGGAGGAGGAAGAGGCGCTGCGCGCCGCCGTCCGGGACCTGCTCACCGACCACTGCGACGCGGCGAGTGTCATCGTGCGCACCGAGTCGGACGCCCCGCACGACCTGTCCCTCTGGAAGTCCCTCGCCGACGGCATGGGTCTCGCCGGTCTCCTGGTGCCCGAGGCGAAGGGCGGCCAGGGTGCCACGCACCGCGAAGTCGCCGTCGTCCTGGAGGAGTTGGGCCGCGCGGTCGCCCCGGTTCCGTACCTCACGAGCGCGGTCGTCGCCACCGAGGCGCTCCTCGCGTGCGATGCGGACGACCTGCTCGCGGACCTGGCCTCGGGCCGGAAGATCGGCGTCCTCGCCGTCTCCCTGAGCGTCGCACCGGGCGACGCACACAAGGCCGTACGGCAGGAAAACGGCTCTCTGTACGGGGAGTTGACCGGTATCGCCGACGCAAGCGCCGCCGATGTGCTGCTGGTGCCGGGGGAGGACGGCGGGCTGTACGCGGTCGACGCGGGCGCCGTGACCGTCGTACCGCAGGTGTCCCTCGACCTGACCCGGCCACTGGCGCGCGTGGTGTTCGACGGGGCCGCCGGGCGCCGGATCGGGGACGTCGGACCCGCCGTACGACGTGCTCTGCGGGCCGGGGCCGGGCTGCTCGCGTCCGAGCAACTCGGGCTCGCAGAATGGACGTTGACCGAGACGGTCCGGTATCTGAAGGAGCGCAAGCAGTTCAACCGGCCCGTCGGCGGGTTCCAGGCGCTCAAGCACCGGCTCGCGCAGCTGTGGCTGGAGGTCGTCAGTCTGCGGGCCGCCGCGCGCAACGCGGCCGATGCCCTCACGACCGGTGACGACACGGATGTGGCGGTCGCCGTCGCGCAGGCCTACGCGGCGTCCGTGGCCGTCCACGCGGCCGAGGAGACCGTGCAGTTGCACGGCGGCATCGGCATGACGTGGGAGCACCCGGCCCACCTCTACCTGAAGCGGGCCAAGGCCGACTCGATCGCCTACGGCACGGCGGGCGCCCATCGCGAGGCGCTGGCGGAACTGGTCGATCTGTCAGCCCCCTGACCACCGGTCGTCCATCCGGTGAAGCCCGTCCCACCTGGGGCGGGCTTTTCCGTGCGCCCCCGCCGAAGGAGTGAACAAGCGAGGGCAGTCCGGCCAACTCCTGGCATGTACAGGTTCGTTGGCGTGCTCACAGCCTCATACTCCCTGTGGTTCGAACCCGCCCCACAGGGAGGAACACCATGGCCCTCATCACCCGTCGCAGAGCCCTCACCGCGCTCGGCGCCACCGTCGCGGCAGTCCTCGCGCCGCCCGCCGGCAGCGCGTTCGCCGGCGAACAAGGATACCGCAAGCGGCCGTTGTGGCGCGCCCACGCCCACAACGACTACGAGCATCCGCGGCCGCTCTTCGACGCCCTCGACCACCGTTTCGGCAGCGTCGAGGCCGACATCTTCCTCGTCGGCGACCAGCTCCTCATCGGGCACGACGCCTCCGAACTCGACCCGAGCCGCACCCTCGAATCCCTCTACCTGGACCCCCTCTCCGCCCTCGTGAAGGCCAATCACGGCTCGGTGTACCGGGGTTGGCGCCATCCGCTGCAACTCCTGATCGACATCAAGACCGAGGGCTCCTCGACGTACCTCGAACTCGACCGCCATCTCCAGCGCTACAAGCACCTGTTCACCACCTACGCCCACGGACGCGTCCACCAGGGCGCGGTCACCAACGTCATCTCCGGCGACCGCGCGGCCCGCATCCCGATGGAGGCGCAGACCGTGCGCCGCGCCTTCTACGACGGCCGGCTCACCGACCTCGGCACCTCGGCGCCCGCCTCCTTCATCTCGCTCATCAGCGACAACTGGCAGACCAACTTCACCTGGCTCGGCGCCGGGACCTTCCCCGACGCCGAACGGGAGAAGCTGCGCTCGATCGTCGCGCAGGCGCACGCCCACGGGCAGACCGTGCGGTTCTGGAACACCCCGGACGTGGCGGGCCCCGCTCGTGACGCACTGTGGGACGAACTGTTCGCCGCCGGTGTGGACTTCCTCAACACCGACGACCTGGCCGGGCTGGAGGCGTTCCTGGACGCGCGCCGCACGGCGTGATGACACGTGTGGTGACACCACACGGACGGTCACCACACGTTCGGGGGACACGTCAGTAGCCCGGACGAACCCTCCGCTACGCCACACTTGCGGCCGAACGCCGTGAACCAGACATGGCGGCGTGGCGGAGGAGGGTGACGATGGCCATTTCCATCTCTGTGGTGCTGCTGCTCCTGATCCTTGCGGTGATCTTCATGCGCAGCGGCGGGCTGAAGCTATCCCATGCGCTGGTCTGCGCACTGCTCGGGTTCTTCATGGCGAGCACCAGCATGGCGCCCACGATCCACAGTGGCCTGACGGCCACCGCGGATCTGGTGAGCGGTCTGCATCCGTGAGGTCAGCCGGTCGGCCAGTTGAGTGACCAGGTGATTGATCAGCTGGTCGATCAGTTGGTCGAGAAGACCCCGACGCCGTTCGGTACGGGACGCTCGGCGCCGCCGCTGGGATGGTTCCGTACCGTGACGGCGCTCGCGCCGGGTGCGCGGGCGACCAGGGTCGTCGAGCCGCCGCCGTCCAGACTGAAGGCGTCGACCGAGCCCAACTCCCGCATCTGCGTGGCGACTTCGGCGATCGTCAGACCGCTGCGGTAGGCGACCGCGCCGTCCGTCGCGAACAGCAGCAGACGGTGGCCGCCGTTCGCGATCCCCACGGCGGTGCGGACGGCCGAGGTCGTGTTGTCGAGACCGGCCAGCGGCTGACCGTCGCGCAGGACGGGGTAGCCGCCGAGGGCGAAGCGGTACGGAACCCCGGACCGCGACGCCACGAGACGGTGCTGCACCTGGACCCGCTCACCGTTGTACAGCTTCCGCAGTTGCTGCGCGCCCGCCTCACGGCCGACGAGAACGGTGGTGCCCGCGGTGATGGCACCGCTGCCGGGGGTGTTGGATGCCGACACGACCCGGCCCCCACGCACGGTCACCTCGTAGGTGTCGGCACTACAGGCGCCGGCCCGGTTCGTGTTCGTGCCACATGTGGCACGCACCCGGGAGACACTGCCCCACTGTGTGGTGAACGCACCGATGGAGTTCTCCGGCAGCGCGTACTGATTGAACCCGCCGAGCGTCAGTCGCCCGTCCTGGGTGCGGACCGACCCGCTGAGAGCGAGGCTGTCCAGCCGGGCCACCCGGTCGACCCCCACGCCGAGCACGTTCCGGGTGTTCGTGCCGGGCGGGAGCGCGGGCCCGAAGCGCTGGCCGTCCGGTACCGCGGCCTTCAGAGCGATGCCGCTCGCGATGGCGGGTCCGTCGGTGGAGTCGGTGGCCTCGACACCCGGGTGCTGGGTCTCGGTGATGTTGAAGAAGTCACCGTTGACGCCCGCGACGGCGCCCGCCGAGTCGGCCAGCTGGGAGACGGGCTCCCGGGCCGCCACCTTGCCCGGGTACAGCAGGTTGACCCGGACATGGGTGTCGCGCAGGTCCACGACGACCACATGGGCGTGGGTCACACCCTTGGCCGCCGTGATGTCGAACTGCCGGTAGGTGACGCCGGGCGCGAGCTGTGTGGTGCTCGGCACGGCGCCGGCCGGTGCGGCCCCCACCAGAGCCGCACCGGCCAGCGCGCCGAATGCCGTGAGATGTGTGAGTACGGATCTGCCTGCTCTTAAACGTTTTTGACGGTGCGTCACAGGATCCCCTGATGTCTCGTCAGCTCTCTCAAGTCTCAGGGGAAGTGCATCAGATGAGGATGACCGGCGGGGCTGCTAGGCGCCGACTACACGGGAACGGGTGAGAAAACGCACCCCCTCGGGTGCTTCCAACGAGAAACCGCTGCCGCGCCCTGCTACGACGTCCACGATCAGCCGCGTATGGCTCCACACCTCGTTCTGACTGCGCGAGATCCAGAAGGTCACGGGCTCCGGTACACCCTCGACAACCAGCTCGGCGAGCAGCACGTCCGAGCCGCCGGTGCGGAACTCGCCCTCCGGGTAGCACATGGGCGCGCTGCCGTCGCAGCAGCCGCCGGACTGGTGGAACATCAACGGGCCGTGCTGTGCGTGGAGTTGGCGCAGCAGGTCGGCTGCGGCGGGGGTGAGTTCGACGCGCGGGGTGTTGTCGTCCATGTCAGCCGTCCCAGGAGCCGGATGCGGATCGTCGACCCAGGGCATCACACCCAAGGTTGCGAGAGGGTTGCGTGCCTGTGGGGCGTAGCTGTTCGGCACTACTCGCCTCTACTCGGCTCGGAGTGCGGTGGCCGTGCGGATGCGTGCGGCCCAGCCGGCCGGTAGCAGAGAGCCGAGTACGGCGACGGCGACACCGGCGAGTCCGAGCAGGACCAGGTCCTGGGTGTCGTAGACATCGATGACGGAGTGGGGCAGCCGTAGGCCCGCCGCGTGGCCCATGGCGGGGATCACCGCGCCGTGCACGGCCAGGCCCAGCGGGACACCGAGGGCGCCGCCGGCCAGCCCGGGCAGGACGACCGAGGTGACGACCATCGTGACGGTCTGCCGGGGTGTCATGCCGAGCGCCTTGTGGATGCCCAGGTCGTGGACGCGCTCATGGGTGTCGAGGACGACCCCGCCCAGCACACCGAGCCCGGCGACGCACACCAGCATCAGCGTGAGCAGCGCGGTGAGCGAGTCGAGGACGGTGACGGTGTCGCTGCCGTTCGAGGACTTGGTGGTGCTCGCGGTGACCCCCAGGGGCTTCAACTCGGCGTTGAGCGCGGTGAGATACGCGTGGGCGTCCGTGCCGGATTTCAGATCGACGTACTGGGTGGGGGAGTTGAGGTCGGGTGCGGCGGGCCTGAGCGTGGCGGCGTCGGTGAGGACGGTCCTGCCGTCGTGGCCGGTGTCGAACACTTCGCCGACGATCCGGACCCCAACTGGCTTGCCCCGCACGGTGAGTGTGACGGTGTCGCCGACTTTCGCTCCGGTGGTGGTGAGGACGGTGCTGGGCACGACGGCCTCGCCCGCGCGGGTGAACCACCGCCCGCTGACCATGCTGAACCCACCCCAGGAGGCGTCACCGTCGAACGCGGTCACGGTGACGGGTCCGCTCATCCCCGAGACGGTCGCTTCTGTGGTGGCGCTGGCGTAGTGGGCGCGGGTGCCGGGTTGGGCGGCGATCGCGGCGGTGATCGAGGCGACGGTGGCGGGATCGGCGGCGGCCGGCGGCCCCTGTCGGACCGGCTTGCCGGGCCCGACCGCTGCA
Organism: Streptomyces sp. NPDC048504; assembly: GCF_043200035.1. Classification (NCBI taxonomy): domain Bacteria; kingdom Bacillati; phylum Actinomycetota; class Actinomycetes; order Kitasatosporales; family Streptomycetaceae; genus Streptomyces; species Streptomyces sp. NPDC048504. Next base: position 359,078 of record NZ_JBICXA010000004.1, on the reverse strand, counting down.
CTGACGGTGACGTCGGCGGCATTGTGGTTCTTGGACGCGATCACCTCGCCCAACGACGAGGACAGGCCGGTGGCGAAGGTGACGGCCGCGACACCGAACAACACCGCGACGACCATCGCGACGGTACGCGCAGGCCGCGCGAACGGCCGCGCCAGCCCCAGCCCCACGGCCCGCGACACCGGCAGCCGGGCGGCGAGTTGGGCCGCCCGACGCCCGGGGCTTGTGACCGGGGTGCGCTCGATCGGCTGCTGGTCTTGGCCTGCGGCCGGGGTGTGAGCGTCCGCCCGCTGATCGTGGCCTGCGGCCAGGAAGTGTTCCGGTACCCCTCGACTCGGGTTTGCTGCTGGGGTGGGCCCCGGCGTCTGCGGGTCGTGGTCTGTAGCCGAGGTGCGTCCGGCTGCGGGGCTGCCTTGACCTGTGGCTGGGGTGTGTCCGGGTGTTCGCCGGCCCTGGCCCGGTGCCGGAGTGCGTTTGTCCGTCCGCTGGTTCTGGTCCTCTGCCACGACGGGTCCGGCCGCCGATCGGAACAGGCTCGCCGCTGGGGTGCGCTCTTGCGTCTGCCGGTCTTGGCTTGTTGCCAGGGTCCCCTCACCGGTCCGCCGGCCCTGGGCCGCTGTCCAGATACGTCCGGTTGCCCACCGGCCTCGGCCTCCTGCCGGAGTGCGTCCGGCCGTCCGCCGGTCCTGGTCAACTGCCGGGGCACCCCCGGCCCTTCGCCGGTCGCGGCACCCTTCCGCAGTGCGCGCGGGCGCCCGCCGGCCTTGACCAACTGCCGGAGTATGCCCTGCCATCCGGTGGCCGTGGTTCGCAGTGAGGGTGTGCCTGGCTGTCCATCGGCCTCGGCTTGCCGCTGAAGTGCGCCCTGTCCGCCGCCGGTTCCGGCTCGCCGCCAGGATGTGCCTCGATTTCCACCAACCCCGTCCCGCCCCCGGCGTGCGTCCAACCGCCAGCGCGTCCACCGTACGTAGCCGGCCCGCGCGCCAGGCGCTCGCGCACGCGGTGAGTGTGACCAGGCCCAACACCCCGCCGATCACGGCGACATCGACCCACAGCTCGATTCCGAGCCCGGCCGTGCCGTAGGCGTCCGCGGTGTCGGAGAGGACAGGGGTGGCGAGCAGGTGACCGGCGGCCGTACCGAGAGCCGCCCCGATCGCAGCCGGGATCAGGGCCTGTCCCGCGCACGCTCGTACGACCTGGCCCGGTGTGCAGCCGACGGCCTTGAGGATGCCGATGCGGCGTTGGCTTGTCGCGACCGCGCCGGCGACCACGTTGCCCACGATCAGTACCGACATGACCAGGCCCAGCACCCCGAAGGCGACCAGGAACGGTACGAACAGCGCGGTCTCCCGTGTGGCGACCTTCTTCACGCCGAGCCAGGACTGTGCCCCCGTCAGCGACTTCGCGGGTACCGCCGCGGTGACTGCCGCGCGGTCTCTCGTCATCTGGGCCGCGGTGTCGGCGTGGACGAAGCGATAGAGCATCTGGTAGCCGGCGACCTTGCCGGACGGGGTCAACTCGGCTACCTGCGACGGCAGTACCCATGCGTCGGCCGTCCGGCTGACCGAGCGCGCCACTCCTACCACAGTCAGCGTCGGACTGCCGGGCAGGTCCGGGAACTCCAGTTTCTGGCCGAGCCGACCCTCGGGTCCGGTGTCCGCCGACAGGACGATCTCGCCGGAGCTTTTGACCCAACGGCCCCTGGTCATCGTCAACTTGTCGATCCCGCCGCCGGGTGTCGAGCGGCCCGCCACCGAGAGCGGCGCTCCCCTGTACCCGTCGAACCCCGGCGTGACGGTCGTGGTCGGGAACGGGCCGGACGTCGCGGCGACCCCGAACGGCCATGAGGAATCCGCCAGTTGAGCGGCCGTAGCCCTCCGCGCGTCGAACTGTGCCGTCAACTGCGCCCCGTTCTGCCGGTCGAAGGCCTTCTCGAACGGTGCCTCGGACGACACGAGCAGCGCACCGCCGAGGACGGACGCGGTCACGGCGAGCATCGTGGCCAGCCCGATCACCAGTGTCTGCACCCGGCGACGGGCCATGCCCGAGCGGATCACCCGGCCCAGCGCGCTCATCGGACGGGCTCCGACTCCGCGACGGGGGCGGCGGCGTCGGACGTGATGCGGCCGTCGACGAGCCGGATCGTGCGTCGCGTGCACGATCGCGCCAGCTCCGTGTCGTGTGTGACGACGACGATCGTCTGGCCGTCGGCGTTCAACTCCCTCAGCAGGCGGCTGACGTCCTCGCCGGACGCGGAGTCCAGCGCGCCGGTCGGTTCGTCGGCGAGGAGGAGCGGGGGACGGTTCATCAACGCCCTTGCCACGGCGATCCGTTGGCGTTCGCCGCCGGACAGCCGGTTCGGACAGGCGCCGGCGTGCCGGGCGATGCCGAGTGACTCCAGCAGTTCGGCCGCCCTGTTCTGCGACTCACGTCGCCCGAGGCCCGCCAGCCGTGCGGGCAGCGCCACGTTGTCGGCGACCGACAGATCGTCCAGCAGATGGAAGAACTGGAAGACCATCCCGACCTTCGCCCGCCGGAAACGCGCCGCCCCGGCCTCGCCCAGCCGGTCCACCCGGACCCCGTCCACGGTGACCGAGCCGGAGTCCGGCCGGTCCAGACCGGCGATGAGGTTCAGCAGGGTCGACTTGCCGCTGCCCGACGGCCCGAGGACCGCGACGGCCTCACCGGCCCGCACGCTCAGCGACGCGTCCTCCAACGCGGGCGGCCCCCCGCCGTAGCGGCGGCTCACATCGAGGAGTTCGATGAGTGGTGGCTGTAGTGGCAGTGGTGTTGGCATCGGCGTGGTGGCCCTTCTCGGATCGGGTGCCACGACGTTAGGAAGCCGACCGTCATCGGCGCGCCGGTCGCCCGGACCAATTCCCGTACCGCACTGGGGTGATGGCCCACGAGGTCATCCTTGAGATGTAGCCGACGGATGTACGCGGCCCGTCCGTCGGAGGGATTCCGGGCGCCGTCGGCACCCGCGAGAATGGGCCGGTGACAGTGGGAGAGGAAGTCCCGGCTCGACCAGTTCCGGTTCGGCCGTCTCCGGATCGGCTGGTCCCGGTCCGGCTGCGCCGAGCGGCCGGCGCGCTGCTGCGCCCCGGTGGTCAACTACCGCGCCCCACAGGGCAACAGCGGCTGGTCGACGCCGCGCTCGCGCTCGTTCTCACCTTCGTGTCGGTCCAGTACGCGTGGGGCGACGGCTACGACGAGGCCCACCGGCACCGCATGACCGACCTGGTCATTCTGGTGTTCCTGGCCTCGGCGTCGCTCGCGTGGCGACGCCGTTACCCCCTCGCCGTCCTCTGGCTCGTGACGGTCGCGACGGCACTGACCCCGGACGACGTCGCCCGGCTCACCTTCTACGCCTGCGTCATCGCCGCCTACAGCGCCGCGGCCTACAGCCCCCACCGCCTGCCTACCCTGGCGAGCCTCGCCGCGGCGGTCGCCGTCATCAGCAGATCGGGTCAAGTCGGCCCGGCCGACCCGTACTTCTACGTCGCCCCGACCGTGCCCACCCAGTACGTGCCCCTGTTCATCTCGGTGCCGATCGTCGTGGCCGCCATCGGACTGCGCACCTGGAAAATCCGGGCCGCCGAGACCCGCACCCGGCTCACCGCGGTGGAGAGCGCCCGGGCCGAGGAGCTGCGTCGGGCCGTAGAACACGAACGGGCCCGGATCGCCCGGGAGTTGCACGACGTCGTCACGCACAACGTCAGCGTGATGGTCATCCAGGCCGGCGCCGCCCGCACGATCATGGGCAAGTCCCCGGAGCGGGCCCGCGAGGCACTCCTCGCCGTCGAGGCGGGCGGCCGGGCGGCGATGGGGGAGCTGCGCGGCGTGATGGGCCTGCTCACCATGGAACTGGGCCAGGAATCCGACGAGTTGGAGAGCCTGGACCTGGATCCGCAACCGGGTCTCGACCGGCTGGAGGCGCTGATCGGCCGCATGCGCGGCACCGGCGTGCCGGTCGAACTCACCGTCTCCGGAGCGCCCCGTCCCCTCCCCGCCGGCATCGAACTCGCCGCCTACCGAGTCGTCCAGGAAGCCCTGACCAACACCGTCAAACACGCGTCCGGCGCCGACGTGAGCGTCCAAGTGTCGTACGGCGACGGCGAATTGCACGTCGAGGTCACCGACACCGGCGGCAGGCCCGGCCCCGCCGCGGCCACCGGCAACGGCCGCGGCCTGATCGGCCTGCGCGAACGCCTCGCCGTCTACGGCGGCACCCTGCGCACCGGCCCCCGCCCGCTCGGCGGCTACCGCGTGCGAGCCCTGATCCCTCTGGAGGACCTGTGAACCGCGCCCCGCGCGTCGTGGTCGCCGACGACCAGGCCCTCGTACGGACCGGCTTCCGGCTGATCCTCGACGCCCACGGCATCGAGGTGGTCGCCGAGGCGACCGACGGCGCCGAAGCCGTCGACGCGGTCCGGCGCACCCGGCCCGACGTGGTACTGATGGACATCCGCATGCCGGACATGGACGGCCTGGAGGCAACACGGCGCATTCTCAAGGAGGTTGGTGACGCGGACGCGCCGCGCGTGGTCATGCTGACCACGTTCGACCTCGACCACTACGTCTACGCGGCGCTGGCCGCCGGAGCCAGCGGCTTCCTCCTCAAGGACGTCACCCCGGAACACCTCGTCGCCGCCGTCCGCACGGTCCGCGCCGGCGATGCCCTGCTCGCCCCCGCCATCACGCGCCGCCTGGTCGAGCGGTTCGCCCGCCGGGCCCCGGAAACGGCCTCCCTCCACCGCGACCTGGCCGCGCTCACGCCCCGCGAGCTGGACGTCCTGCGCCTGCTCGCCCAAGGCCTGAGCAACGCCGAACTGGCCACCGGGCTCCACCTCTCCGAGGCCACGGTCAAAACCCACGTCTCCCACATCCTCGCCAAGCTCTCCCTGCGCGACCGGGCCCAGGCCGTCGTCGTCGCGTACGAGACGGGACTCGTCAGTCCGGGGGCACCGCGCGAGGACGCCACCGGCGGCGAGGTACCGGCGTAATACCTGCGTAGCGCCAGGTCCTGCCCGGATTCCGCTTCGGTTGACCAGTACAGGGGCGTAACTGAAACTGAATTCAGATTTACTTTTTTGATGACGCGATCGTCGGAGGTCCCACGCCCGCTACCGCCACGTCCAAGGGCGAGCGCTCCGCGGCCGAGCTCAAGGCCGCCGCCCTGCGGGTGATAGCGCGCCAGGGCTACCTGTCGACGAAGATCGGCGACATCACCGCCGAGGCGGGCAAGTCGGCCGGGATCTTCTACCGGTACTTCACCGACAAGGACGACCTGCTCCGCTCGACAGCGGACGACTTCGCCGCCGCCCTGCGTGAGCGCGTGGTCGAGCAGTCCGGGGAAGGGCGTGCCCTCGACGGGATCGACGACATCCGCGGGCACGTGCGCGTCTACTGGGACATCTACTGCGACCACCGCGCGGAGATGACCGCCATATACGAGGCCTCCCTGGTCAGCGCGGAGTTCTCCGCACACTGGGAGGGAATGCGGGCACGGCACGTCACTATCTGGACCGCACATGTGGCGGAAGCACGTCGGCTCGCCGCTCCGGATGTGGACGCGCGACTGACCGCGCTCGCGGTCGTGGCCATGATCGAGCGCTTCTGCCAGCTCGTGGCTCCTCCGGAGAGCGAGGCGGAGGGCGACGCGGCGGTCGAGGCACTGACCCGGCTCGCGGCACACGGCCTGCTCCAGCCCGACCCGCCGCGCTGACCGAGTCGCCGCCCGCCCCCGCCGCCGTACACCGAACCGCTGCCGTACACCGAATCGAGGAGCCACATGTCCGCCACCCACACTCCCCGCCTGACGGAGGTGGCCGCACTACCCACATCGGGCGCGCGTGCAGTGGAGCCCTTCGAGCTCGACGGCATGCAGCTGCTGGCGATCCCGCAACTCGCCTACGACATCCCGGGGACCCCGGCCGGCATGAACGGCGGGGACAGTGACACCGACCTGCTCCTGCTGCGCCGGGCCGAGGGCACCGACACGTACGAGCCCTTCCAGACCCTGCCGGCACCCGGCGGCGAGGACGCGGAGTTCTTCCGGATCGGCGAGCGCGCCTTCCTGGCCGTCGCCGACATCCGCTCGGGCAGGGGACCGTACGAATACACCACCGACTCCACGGTCTTCGAGTGGGACGGAACCCAATTCACGCCCTTCCAGCGCATCTTGGGCTTCGCGGCCAAGCAGTGGCGCCATTTCGCCATCGGCGAGCGGCACTTCCTCGCCCTGGCGCAGGGCGTTACCGTCCCGGGCCACGAGCGGGAGAACCAGCCCTCCCGCATCTACAGCTGGGACGGAACCCGCTTCGCCGCGCTGCAGGACGTCGACGCGCTCTGGGGCTACAACTGGCACGCCTTCGAACTCGGCGGCGAGCACTTCCTCGCCTACGCCGACCATGTGCGCCCCTCGGTGCTGCTGCGCTGGAACGGCGAGAAGTTCGAGCACGTCCAGGACCTCGCTCCCCAACACGGCCGCGCCTTCGCCCACTTCACCGACCCGCAGGGCGAGACCTATCTCCTGGTCGCCTGCCTGGCGAGCCCCTCGCGGCTGCTGCGCTGGGACGGGGAGCGCTTCGTCGAACACCAGGTGCTGGACGGGCTCGGTGCGCGCGAGTTCGCCGTCCTCGACACCGAGCACGGGCTGTACGTCGTACGCGTCAACTTCATCCTCGGTACCCAGGCCGAGCCCGTCACCGCGCTGGACTCCGAGCTCTACCGGTTCGCGGACGGACGCCTCACGGCCGTGCAGTCCTTCCCGACCACAGGCGCCACCGACGCCGCCGTGCTCCGCGGCCACGACGGCGCCCTGCTTGTCGCCGTCAGCAACAGCCTCACCGCCGACGTCCGCTTCGCCGCCCGGACTGTTCCGTACCGCTTCGACCAGTAGCCGTCAGCCAGATCCACACCATTTGAAGACATGGTCCACCCCTTTGAAGAAGGGATCCGCCGATGCCGTCCCACCAAAGCCCCGAACTCGTCGACCTGTTCACGACCTACACCGCCGGGCCCGGCAGCATCGGCTCGCATCTGCCCCGGGCCGCCGTCGAGCACGGCAGCGCCGATCCGCTGATCGTGGCCACCAGCGCCGACTTCGCCCTCTATCCCGGTGACGGCCGGCCGCCCACCGTCGAGGGCTTCCGCTTCTCCACCCGCGGCTTCAAGGAACTGGCCGGTGTCTCGCACCTCGGCCCCGCTGTTGCCACCCTGGTCCAACTCCGCGAGAAGCACGCCGACTTCGGCTGGCGCGCCGAGGCCGAGCGGCTGCTGCGTGAGGTCGAGCGCTCCCGCGCCGCCAACAGTGCCGAGTTGTGGCGCGAGACCATCGCGGTGGAGGCGTACCGGGGCCGTGAGCAGGCGATCGCCGACATGGTCGACCTTCCCGACCGCAGAGGAAGCGACACCATGCCCGAACCCACCACCCCGCGCCCGCGCGGGACCTTGCACGGCTGACGGCTTCCGGAGCCTCGTCGGCGGAGGCTTTGACGGCTCTTCACGGTCGAGGATGTAGTCGTGGTCGGAACCCGCCGGTCTCAATCAGGCTTCTGGCGATGCAGTTGGTGAGGTCGCGGAACCCGGGTGCTGAGCCGCTGATCGTGACGGGCGCGACCGTACTCTTTCTCCAGTTGGGCTACGACCGGACGTCGCTGGCGCGGATCGCAGAGTGCTCGGGCGTCTCGCGGGCCACCTTGTTCAAGCAGTTTCCGAGCAAAGCCGCCCTGTTCGACGCCATCGTGACCGGGTCCTGGTCGACCGCCGACGAGGAGGATCCTCCGCCGGCAGGCAACGTCGTCGACAGGCTCGGCGTCATCGGTCGCCGTTACGCCGAGCTGCTGGGCCGCGCCCGGATGACCGACCTGTTCAGGATCGTCATCGCCGAGCTGCCGCGGTTCCCTGAGCTGGCCCATGCGCAGTTCTCGCACGGGAAGATGCCCTACTTCGAGTCCGTCGCCGCTACCTCCTGGCCGAGCACGAGGCGGGAACGGTGCGGGTCGAGGACGTGGACCTCGCAGCCACCCAGTTCCTGGGCATGATCTCCAACTACGTCTTCTGGCCGACACTCCTGGTGCCGGGCTGGGAGGTGAGCGCCGAACGCGTCGCTCAGGTGGTCGACGAGGCCGTCCGCACCACGGCCGCCCGGTACGCGGCGACTGGACCAGGGGCGTCCACCAACGACTGAGTCCCGTCGCCATCAAAGCGGATGTCTTGGCGGAACCGAAACCGAGTCATTGCTCAGACCGGTGACAACCCGATTTCACGCTCCATACGCTTTGGCGATGAAGAGAGAAGTCCTGTCGCGCAGGGACGGGCCGGTCCTTGGGCGGCGGTCGTGGCCCGTCTTCAGCTGGGGTTGTGTCATTGCGCTCGGGATCATGTATGCCTGGGGATTTCGAGTCAATGCGGGTCGTGGAGATCCGGGCGGTCTGTGGCTTGTCGCGGCAGTGATGTGCGCTACGGCTGCGATCATCCGGCAACTGGGAACCTGCGCGATGGTATTGAGGCGGGAAATACTCGTCGTTCTCAACCCGATCGGTTCCCAAGAGGTGAGCTACGACGAGATCCGCCAGGTCGCGGCGTTGCGGGGTGGAAGTCTCAAGATATTTACGCTTCGCGATGAATTGCTTTACCCTGTGGGTTTTTCCGGCTCCCTTGCGGATTACCTGTTCCACACGTCGGAGAAAGCTGCCGACGCCATCAGGGAACGGTTGCCTCGGGTTGCGCGGCTTGTTCGGAAATCGGTACTCGCCGCAATCGTAGGGGGAGTGGTCGAGGCGGTGGATTAGCCTGCCTGCCTGGATATGACGCGGGCCCCGAGGACGAAGCGTCGTCCTCGGGGCCCGCGTATGGAAGTGCGCTGTTCCTGCGTCCGGGTCAGCCCTCGACGACGCCGGAAGCGGCGATCTCGATCTTGGCCTTCGTGGCGCCCGACTGCGAGCCCAGGGACTCGATCTTGTCGATGATCTCCGTGCCCTCGACGGCCTCGCCGAAGACGACGTGCTTGCCGTCGAGCCACGAGGTGACGACGGTGGTGACGAAGAACTGCGAGCCGTTGGTGTTGCGGCCGGCGTTCGCCATCGACAGCAGGTACGGGCGGTCGTGCTTCAGGTCGAAGTTCTCGTCCGCGAACTTCTCACCGTAGATGCTCTTGCCACCGGTGCCGTTGTGGTTGGTGAAGTCACCGCCCTGCAGCATGAACTGCGGGATGACGCGGTGGAAGCCCGAACCGGCGTAGCCGTAACCGTTCTGCCCGGTGGCCAGCTCGCGGAAGTTGCGGGCGGTCTTCGGGACGACATCGTCGAAGAGGTTGAAGACGATGCGGCCGGCCGGGGCGCCGTCGATGGTGATGTCGAAGTAGACGTTGCTCATGGTCAATTCTGTCACTTTCGGTGTGTTGCACCCTCTGCCTGGCGTGACCGTGTGCCGAACGCCAGGCCGTTACGTCAAAGGGCTCTGATCGGAGTCCAGTCCGTCGAACTCTATCCACAGAGCAGAGCTCGTGCGTCGGCGCCGGCTTCCGGAGGCGGGGCGCCGTACGGCTCCGGTGGGCGGGAGCGTGCGTGGTAGCGTCCGTATACAAACTGTATGCGATGTCTGGGGGTTGCCGTGGCGTCCGGTCGGGAGAAGGCCTACGCGTATCTCAAGGACACGGTGCTGACGGACCCCGAGATGCAGGGGGCCTTCCTGTCGGAGCAGGAGCTCGCCGATCGTATCGGTGTCTCCCGCACCCCCATCCGCGAGGCGCTGCTGATGCTCGCCGCGGAGGACCTGGTCGAACTCGTGCCCAAGCGCGGTGCCCGGGTGGCGCCCCTGACGGGGCGCGAGGTCCGGGAGCTGATGGAGCTGCGCGGCATGGCCGAGCGGTACGCGGCCGAGCGGCTCGTCGCGGCCGGGCGGGCGCCCCTGGAGGAACTCCGCTCCCTGCTGGAACAGCAGCGCGCGCTCACCGGCGCCGAGGAGGCCCACGAGTTCATCGCCGTGGACCACCGCTTCCACGCGTCCCTGGTGTCGGCCGTAGGGAACACTCTTCTGGACCGGCACTACGACGGTCTGCGCAGCCGGCAGGTCCGCGCCGGAGTGGTCGCCGTCTTCAACCAGCAGGGCCGGCAGAAGGCCGTGCTCGACGAGCACGAGGCCATCGTCGACGCCCTCGCCGCCGGTGACGCGCAGGCCGCCTGCGCGGCCATCGACCACCACCTGCAGTCAACCCTCAAGGTGCTCCTCGACGGCTGAAGCCGCTCCTCGGCGGTCAGGGGTAGGTGATCACGAGCATCGTCACACCGTCCGCCGAGGTCCACGGCCCGTGCGGCATGCCCGGAGGACGGCAGGCGTACATGCCCGCCGTGAAGGTGCGGTCCAGCGTCAGGTCGTGCATCGCCCCCTCGACGAGATATACCTCCTCCCATACGTCGTGCAGGGCCACGCCCGCGGCCGAGGAGTCCGTGCCCGGCGCCCACCGGACGAGCGCGGTGCGCCGCCCGCTCTCCGGATCCTCGGCCAGCACGCACTCCTCGACACCGGGTCCGGCGCCGGCCGGTGGGCGCCAGGGTCCGTCGGGAAGGTGGAACTCCAGCTCGGGTCCGCTCATCGCCACATCTCCGGTCGCCGGTTCGCCAGCACGGACGTCTTCTCGCGGACCGTGCCGACCTCGTCGACGTCCAGGTCGGTCACGAGCAGCTCCGGCTCGGCGCCGAGGGAGGCCCGTACGGTCCCGTCGGGGCCGACCACCAGGCTGTGCCCGACGCCGGTCGGCACCGGGCCCGGACCGGTCCCGGGATCGGCCTGGCCGACGGCGGCGATCCACACGGTGGCGTCCAACGCGCGGGCCCGCACCAGCAGTTCCCACTGGTCGAGCTTGCCGGGGCCCGCGCCCCAGGAGGCAGCCAGCAGGGTGCCCACCGCCCCGGCGTCGGCGTGCGCCCGGAACAGTTCGGGGAAGCGGACGTCGTAGCAGGTCGCCAGACCCAGCCGGACGCCGTCCACGTCGATCACGGCGGGGCGCGAACCCGGGGCCACGGTCTCGGACTCGCGGAAGCCGAAGGCGTCGTAGAGATGGATCTTGTCGTACGACTCCTCGACGCCGGGTCCGGTGGCCAGCAGGGTGTTGGTCACCCGGCCCTCGTCGGCCGGGGTGAACATGCCGGCGACGACGACCGTGCCGGTCGACCGGGCGATCTCGCGGACGCCGTCGGCCCACGGTCCGTCGAGGGGCTGGGCGAGCGGGGTCAGCGGTGTGCCGAAGCAGGCCATCGAGGCCTCCGGGAAGACGACGACGCGGGCTCCGGCGTCGGCGGCGCGGCGCGTCCACTCCTCGACGAGGCGCAGGTTCTTCTCGGGGTCGGGGCCGGTGGTGAGCTGGCTGAGGGCGATCCGCATGACGCGGTGCCTCCTTGTCCGGGGAGGGGTGGTGTGGGTGTTGTCAGTGGAGGTCTGCCGTGGCCGGGGTCTTCGGTGCGGCGAGCTGTTCGTCCTCGTCCACGGCGGCCTCGGGATTGCGGCCCAGCATGACGCCCACCAGGGAGATCGCGGAGGCGAGGGCGATGTAGAGGGCCAGCGGTACCCAGCTGTCGTAGGCGCTCAGCAGGGTGGTGAACAGGAGCGGGGCGATGGCGCCGCCGATGATTCCGGCCAGGGTGTAGGCCAGCGAGGAGCCGGTGTAGCGCAGGCGGGGCGAGAACTGTTCGGCGATGAAGGCGGCCTGCGGGCCGTAGAGGCAGCAGTGGATCACCAGGGCGACGAGGACTCCGGCGGCGAGCGGCAGCCAGGAACCGCCGGCGGCCATCGGGAAGAACACGAACGGCCACACCGCGGCGGCCACCGCTGAAATGCCGTACAGCAGGCGGCGGTTGACGCGGTCGGAGAGGGCGCCGGCCAGGGGCATCAGGAAGACCTGGACCGAGGAGCCGATGAGCACGGCGGCGAGGGCGGAGCCGCGTGACATGTCGAGTTCCTGGGTGGCGTACGTCAGCACGAAGACAGTGAACATCGCGTAGAGGACGTCCGGGCCGACCCGGCAGAGGATCGCGGCGGTGAGGGCGCGGGGCTGGGTGGTGAAGACCTCGCGGATGGGGGTCTGGGGGCGGGACTGTTCGGCTTCCATCGCCTTGAAGACCGGGGTCTCCTCCAGCTTGGCGCGGATCCAGAGCCCGAAGCCGACCAGTACACCGGAGAGCAGGAACGCGACCCGCCACCCCCACGACTCGAACTGCGCCTCGGTCAGCAGGGCGCCGAGGGCGGCGAGCACGCCGTTGGCGAGCAGGTTGCCCGCGGGCGGGCCCACCTGTGCGGCGGAGGCGTAGAAGCCCCGGCGGCGGGAGTCGCCGAACTCGCTGGACAGCAGGACGGCGCCGCCCCACTCGCCGCCCACGCCGACGCCCTGGGCGAAGCGCAGCACGACAAGCGCGATGGGCGCGGCCACGCCGATCGTGCCGTAGGCGGGCAGCAGGCCGATCATGAACGTGGCCACCCCGATCAGGACGAGGGTGGCGATCAGCACCTTCTTGCGGCCGATCACATCGCCGAGCCGGCCGAAGACGAAGCCGCCGAGGGGGCGGGAGAGGTAGCCGACCGCGTAGGTGGAGAACGCGAGGAGTGTGCCGGTGAGCGGGTCCTCGGAGGGGAAGAAGAGGTCGCCGAAGACGAGGGCCGCGGCGGCGGAGTAGACGGCGAAGTCGTACCACTCCAGGGCGGTGCCGGTGAGGCTGGCGACGAAGGCGCGGCGGACGCCGGAGCGCTTCTCCGCGGCCCCGGCGTCGCTCTTCGGGGTGTCGTGCATGGGGCCCATCCTTGCTCGGGGACATCGACCTTCTGGCATACTTCTTGTATACAGGTCGTATGCGCAAGCCCCGCGCCGGAAGTTAACCGTGGAGAAATCAGGTTCCGCGGGCCCGCTCGCCGTGGTCCGAGCCCGGTTCCTCGGGCTTCCGTTCCCTCTTCCCCGATCCTTGGGAGTGCCCTCATGTCCGTGCTGACCTTCGAACTGCCCGACGGATCGACGCGCGACGTCGATGTCGTCCAGGTCCTCAACGCCGGGTACGCCGGGCGCAGCCAGGACGATGTCGCCGCGCACGTCGCCGAACTCGCCGAGCTGGGCGTGCCGGGTCCGTCCGTGACGCCGGCGCTCTATCCCGTCTCCCCGTACCTCGCCCAGCAGACGGAGCGGGTCGCGGTCCAGCACGGGCGCACTTCCGGCGAGGCGGAATGGGCGCTGGTCGTCGCGGAGGGCGGGGAGCTGCTGCTGACCGCCGCGTGCGATCACACCGACCGTGATTTGGAGGTCCACGGGGTGGCGTGGAGCAAGAATGCCGGCCCAGATGTCCTCGCGCGCCGCGCCTGGCGGCTGGCCGATGTGGAGTCCCGTATCGACGAACTCACCCTGCGCGCGTGGGTCAGTCACGCCGGCTCGGAGACCGAGATCCAGACCGGCACACTGGCCGAACTGCTCACCCCGGCCTACTGGGTTGACGTTCTGCGTTCCCGCGGCGAGCTGATTCCCGGGACTGTCCTGATCTCCGGGACGATCCCCATGGCCGCGGGTGTCGACCAGTTCGCCGACGGCTGGCGTGTGGAACTGGCCGACCCGGCGGGCGGGGACGTCATCGGCCTCTCCTACGACGTCCGGCCGATGCCGGAGCCCATCGGCTGACGAGGTGAGCGTACGGGGCGAACTCCCGCCGTTCGGTGGGGTGAACGATTCAGCCGGGTTGCGGTCCCCGGTATCTGCCCCTGCCCGATACCCGATACCCGATCAATCAGGGAGAGTTATCAGGGGAGTTGCTAGGGGAAGTAAAGTGCGGCCTTCTCCAGGACGTGCCCCGTGAACATCCCGCCGTACATGCTCCTGCCCCGGTACATGGTGACCCGGATGACTCCCGACCCCGACGTCTCCACGGTGATGGGCCGTCCTATGAGGGACGTTCCGAGGACCCGGGCGTCCTTGGCGGCCCATGTCCGCGCGTCGGGCCGGGCGTTGCCGGTGACCAGTGCGGGCAGGATCAGCGCGGCGTTGCGGGCGCCGGCCAGCCCGCCCCGCAGGTTCTTCGCGTAGTCCAGGGCCCACCCGGTGTACTCGGCCAGCAGGGCCTGGTCGACCTCGGGGACCGAGGCGGCGAGGACGAACAGTTCCGCCTTGGTGCCGAACCACCGCGCCTTGCGGTCCGACCGGCTGCCTATCATCACCGGGCGGTCGCGCCAGGTGGTCCCGGTCACCACCGACCCGTCGGCGGCCAGCCGTTCACGAAGCCCCGCCAGGTAGGAGTCGGCCGCGCCGGTCGCCGGTGCCGGGTCGCTCTGATGTTGAGTCATGCGGGGATCTTCCGTCACATTCAGGCCGCGGACAGGGGGTTCCTCGAAAATCGGCGGCTGGGCGGGCCGGCGTCGGCTGCGGTGTGCCGGGGTGTGGTGTCGCGGTGAGGTGAGGTGTTTGCGGTCATGTGCGTCGACGGAATGTCTTGACGGTGACCTACCAGGAGGTCACCGACATCGGCTCCCAGGCGCTGCTCGGCCGGCTGTGCGGGCGGGCGGCCCGCGTGGAACTGTTCGAGGGGCACGCTCGCGCTGGTGACGTAGGGGTCGCGAAGGCCGCGGGCGACGAACTGCCATGGAACACCCCGTGACCTCGGAACGCCCCATGTCCCTGGACGGCCGTACGGCACTGATCACGGGTGCCGGGGGGACCGCTGGGGCGCGCTTTCGCGCTGGCTCTCGCGGACGCCGGGGCCCGGGTGATCCTGGTCGGGCGCAACGAGACGGCGCTCGCGGACGCGGCGGCACAGGTCGAGAAGGACGGCGGACAAGCCCGTACAGCCTCCTGCGATGTCTCCGACCCCGCGGACGTAAGTGCCCTGACCGCTGAACTCGCCGACGAGGAGGTGTCGTTGCTCGTCAACAACGCCGGAGTCGCCGGTCCCGTAAGGCCGTTGGTCGACATCACGAATGTGCTGCTCATCCGTCTCGAATTGTGGGCCTGTTCGTTGAGGGCGAGAGCTTGTGGCCCGGATGGCGGGACGTCTGTCGCGGTCATACCAGCCATCTGAAGGGGCGATGTCCCTGGGCGCCACGGATCCTTGTTCTTGCCAATCCGGCGTACCTACGCTTCGAGCACCGCACTCCGGCGGCATGGAACAAGGGATCTGGCAATCATGGGTCGACTGTCCGGGAAAATCGCCTTCATCAGCGGAACAGGGGCTGGAATTGGGCGGGCCGCTGCCCAGGTGTTTGCCGCGGAAGGGGCCTCCGTATTCGGCTGTGACATCAATGCCGATGCCGCGGAGGAAACGCTGGAACTGGTGGAGAAGGCCGGGGGAGTCATGAAGTCCCTCGCCCCCGTCGACCTGTCGACCGAGGGCGGTGCCGAGGAGTGGATCGAGGCAGGGATCGCAGCCTTCGGCGGTGTCGACATCCTTTACAACAATGCCTCGGCGCTACGGAACGGGCCGTTCGAGACGATGCCCGCCGAGGACTGGTACTTCACCATCAAGAACGA
This sequence comes from Streptomyces sp. NPDC048504, assembly GCF_043200035.1. NCBI lineage: Bacteria > Bacillati > Actinomycetota > Actinomycetes > Kitasatosporales > Streptomycetaceae > Streptomyces > Streptomyces sp. NPDC048504. The sequence goes on along the minus strand of NZ_JBICXA010000004.1, from coordinate 343,585 downwards.
GCTGGACATCCCCTACTTCTGTACGCAGGCGGCCTGGCCGTACCTGATCGCGCGGGGCGGCGGCGCGGTCCTCAACGTGGCGTCGGTCGCCGCCGTGCGGGGTGCGCCGTTCATGCCGATGGTGCCGCACGGCGCTGCCAAGGGCGGGGTGCTGGCGATGAGCAAGCACCTGTGCGCGGCCGGCGCCCCACACCACATCCGGGTCAACACCGTCGCCCCCGGCATGATCCACACCTCCGCGACCGCGCCCTTCCTCGATGATCCGAACGGGCCGAAGGCGCAGCTGGAGGCGCGTATCCCGGTGGGCCGGGTGGGACAGCCGGAGGACATCGCGCGGGTCGCGGCCTTCCTCTGCTCCGACGAGGCGGCGTTCGTCAACGGCGCCAACCTCATGGTCGACGGCGGCGACAGCGCGATGGCCGGTTGACCGGCGGCATACCCCGTCGAACGCCGCGAGTGGGCGCTGATCACATCGGCGTCAACGGCGGCGATCAGCGCGCACGGGATGCGCTGATCGCCGCACTCACCGAGGAGATCGGCGGGCGGCAGGCACGGCGCAGGCCGACATGACGGCTTCGGTGAACCCTTCTGCTCTGTTGTGCGTGGAGCAGGGAACTGGGGGCGGCGTTGTCCAGGAGGGCATCAGAGCAGGCCCAGCCTTTGAGCCGGGTCAGGTGGCCCCCCGCCGACCACGATCACGCCGGTACTGACCGTCTTGCACACCGGGCGAGCGCGGGACCAGTCCGGGTGCCGACCGACCGCGGCGGGCTGCACGCCGCGCGTCGACGCTGTCCGCGCCGTCAGGAGCGAAGGGACAGCGCCGTAGGTCGCGAGCACGGCACCGATCGAGGCCATGGTCGCCAGGCACCTGGTGCCGCCTCACTGTCGACGCGCCCGTCCGGGGCGACGGCGATACGCCCGAACTCGCCGAACGATGCGTACGGTTGCGGTGCAATGAGTCGCCTCCACCAGCCCGTTGTCAATGGTGTGCGACGCCGAAGGCACAGCACACCCCGTGCCGGAGCCGTGTCGGAGGGCTGCCATGCCATCCATGTTGCGATGCTGCGGTTCCCCGGGGGTTGCCGCAGGTAACCAGGACAGGGAAGTGGCAGCGCGGCTGGGTGCTGCCGGACCGTCCGATCGTAAGCCAGCCACGGACAGCCAGTTCGCGCGGACATCGGGGCACACCGAAGGGCACCCCCTGCTCGGACTTGCACGCGAAAACCGATCGGTTTACGATGAGGGAACCGATCGGTTTCCCGTTGTGGAGGCGGGCGAGTTCCGACCCCCATTGCTCAGGGGCACGGATGGCTTCTCAGTGCGACGCAAAGGGCAACGACCCTTGGTCGACGAGACTGTGCGCCGCGCGGGGCCGAAAAGGTGTACGACCTCAGTCTTCACCCGAGCGTTGGAAGTGCGTTCTGCTGCCGGCGCCCCGCGCCCGCCCGGAGCGGCGAACGCCAGTTTCCTGATACCGGAGAGGGTATTGGCAATGAGTGCGAATTCGCAGAAGAAGTTCTACGCCCTGAATATGTTTGACGTGGCCGACTTGGAGAAGTACCTCGCGTACTTCCGCCGCTTGCCTGAAGAGGCTCCGCAATATGGTGGTCGAATGGTGGCGTTTGGTCGTTTCCGAGACACCGTAGCCGGTGACCTCGCGCCACGGCAGGTTCTGTTTGTCGTCGAATGGGAGTCCGAAGAGGCGTTCAACAGGTTCCGGGACGCTCCGGACTTGGCCGACTTCCATCCGCTGCGGGAGAACGGGACGGCGTCCTATGTCTGGCAGACCTTCGATGGCCTCGATATGAGTGACCCCGTCAACGTTTCACTCGACGATGTACTGGCGGTGCTCAAGCCTTGAAACCCGCATTGCTGCGGAGTCGGATGAGCCGGCGGAGTGTAGTTGGCTGATGGCGTGTCAGGGGCGGTCTTGGCGGACCGCCCCTCCAAGGAGTCGATACCAGAACTGGCCGCGGTGCGATCCGGGCAGTCTCCCAACGTGATCGACGACCTTGCGGACACGACCTGGGACCGTGAACTCGAAGACCTCTTCCTCCGCATCGGCCACCGCTTCGGCCGCACGGCCTGCGACGCCGAATGCGGGACTACGTCCGTGTCCTGCTCGGCCCGGTCGGCCGCAAGAACGGCTGGCAACTGGCCGAGTACGCCGGCCACCGCATCCTCGACGGCCTGCAGCGGCCGCTCAACGGAGCAACCTGGAGCGCCGACGACATCCGCGACGACCCGCAGACATCTGTCGCCGAGAAGCTCGGCGACGACGGGTACTTGTGCCTTGACGACACCGGCTGGGCCCGGTGCCTGTTGCGGTAGTTCCCCCGGCCACCCTCGGTCCGCTCACCGGGCTCATGCCCCAGATCGTCAGTGGGCGCGCGCAACCAACTCGGCGACCTACCGTCGTCCATGGCGCTCGCCCCCTCACAGCAGCCTTCCCGGCCTCGGTGCCACTCGTCACGTCAGTCATCAACTGCCTCTTCCAGCTCAAGAGTTGCACCGCTCACCGTGCAGACCCCTCTGACGGCGTCGGCAAGAGGGCCGGAGGGCGTCACGCAAGACTTCCCCGACGGGCGCTCGGCCATCGCTCACACCTCCAGCACCAACCGCTCTCCTTCCGGTGCACGTGAGACGCAGGGCAGCATGGCGCCGGCCGCGCGTTCGGCGGCGGTGAGCCGGCGGTCACGGTGATCGACGTGGCCCTGGGCCACCCGTACCCGGCAGGTGCCGCAGAACCCCTGGCGGCAGGAGAAGGGCAGGTCCGGCAGGGCCTCGTGGAGAACATCCAGGGCGGAGCGGTCGTGCGGCACCGGCAGAACCCGTCCGGTGTCGCCCAGTTGGAGTTCGAAGGGACGGCCGTCCGTGATCGGGGCCGGGGCGAAACGCTCGAAGTGCAGGGCGGACGCGCGGCTGTCACCGAACGCGCGCCGAACGCCGTCGATCATGGGCGCGGGCCCGCAGCAGTACACCGCACCCGCCGCCGGGCTCACGCTCAACAGTTCGACTGCTTCGGGCGCGCCGGACTCGTCGTCAGGACGGATGGAGACCCGGCCGGGGGCTGCGGCCGTGAGTTCGGCCAGTTCTGCCGCGAAGGGCATCGAGGCGCGGCTGCGGCCGGTGTGCACGAGCCGCCAGTCCAGCCCGCGGCGGGCGGCTTCTCGGGCCATCGGCAGGATGGGGGTGATGCCGATGCCGCCCGCGATGAGCAGGATGGATGCCTCGGCGGCGAAGGGGAAGGCGTTCCGGGGCCCGGCGACGGCGACCCGCATTCCGTCTGTGAGGGCGTCGTGTACCTCGGCCGAGCCGCCTGCGCCGTCGGCGATGCGGCGTACCGCGATGCGGTACCGGCACCGGTCGGCGGGGTCGCCGCACAGCGAGTACTGCCGCTTGCGGCCGGAGGGCAGGTGCAGTTCGATGTGGGCGCCGGGCTGCCAGGGCGGGAGTACTGCTCCGTCGGGAGCAGTCAGCCGCAGGGAGACGACGTCCTCGGCCTCTTGGTGTTTGGCGGCGACCATCAGTTCCCGGATCACGGGCATCTCGGTGGCCGGCGGACGCCTGGGAGGAGTGCGAGGAGTGCTGCGCCGCGCGAGGCGCGTGACCGCGTGGTCGCTGAAAGCCGCCAGCTTCTGCATGAAGGAGTCGCTGCGCGGCCTGCCGTACAGGTCCGGCGGCCGGGTGACGGGTGTGCTGATGTCCATGGGATGCCTTGCTGGTCGCCGGGTCACTGGGCAGCCGCTCGGGCAGCGGGGGACGCCGCCAGGTAGGCGACCGCCAGCTGGGTCGAGCCCTCCTGGGTCGGGTGGTAGCCGGGGCGGAAGTAGCGCAGCACCGAGCGGGCGAACGAGACCGGCGGGGGCAACAGGTCCTTGCGGGCCGCGGCCAGGTAGTCGCGGAAGCGGACCTTGACCCGATCGTCGAGTTCGGGGTCGGCGCTCATCAGGAAGCGGACTCCGCGGATCCACAGCCGGGTCAGCACCGGCGCGGTGACGAGCATGCCGACCACTCGGCGCCGGTACCGGGGATCGAGGTGCACCAGCAGATCGAACGCGACCGAACGGTGTTCGACCTCTTCCGCGCCGTGCCAGCGGAACAGATCGAGCATCGCTGGGTCCGCGCCGGCCTGGTCCAGGTGCCCGTTGCTGAGAATCCAGTGACCCATGTACGCGGTGAAGTGCTCGAAGGCCGCTATGAGGGCGAGTCGTTGGAGGAGGTGCGCGTGGGTGGCGGCCGGTGTCAGCTCCGGCCGGTCTCCGAGCACCCTGCGGAAGATCCATTCGGACTGGCGGGTGTACGGAGCCGGGTCCAGCCCCTTGGCGAGCAGGTGCTCCAGGACCTCCTGATGCGCCTCGGCGTGCATCGCTTCCTGGCCGATGAAACCGCGCACGTCCTCGCGCAGCCGGTCGTCGGTGATCAGTGGCAGTGCCTGCTCGAAGGTGCGCACGAACCAGCGTTCGAGTTCGGGGAGCATGAGGTGGAGCACATCGAAGGTGTGCGTCGCGAAGGGCTCACCCGGCAGCCAGTGCAGCGGGGTGGTGCCCCAGTCGAAGGTGACGTCCCGGGGTTGCAGCACCAGGTCGTGGTGGTCGATGGGCTCGGACGGACGCTCCGGGTGGGCATGTGCGGCTCGGAACATGACAGGTTCCTCCGTCAGCGGTCGGTGTGTGCGAAGGGGAGGTCAGGCAGACGTCCAGTACTGCTGGTCTGTTGGGTTGTCAGATCGGGTACGCGGTGTGGTCCGGAGTGTGAGTGCGGCGGGAGCCGTCCTCGACGCGGTGGGCGAATTCCGCGATCCGGGACGCGACCTCCTCGGGGTGGCTGAGCTGTACCCAGTGCCCGGCGTCGATGGGGCGCCGTTGTATCCGGCCCGTCCAGTGCTCCACTCCGTACGACAGCACCGGGGTGACGCAGAAGTCGCGGGTGGGGATGATGAGTTGAATCGGGACGGTGGTTCGCCGGTTCCGGGGACGCAGCAGGCGGGGCAGCATGTTGGCGCGGTACAGCGCGGTGCCGGATACGGCGTCGCGGGCCAGCGTCGGCGCGGGGTAGGGGGTGTCCCCGGGCACGCCTTGGGAACCGGTGAGGAAGGTGCGCCAGCGGTGTCCCAGTGCTCTCCAGGTCAGGGCGGGCAGGAGCGGGAAATGGAAGTAGGCGATGTACCAGGACCGTGCGGCCTGCCGCAGCATCTTCGGCAGGTCCGGATGCCGCGGCCGGAGGCGGGCGCGGATCAGGTGGCCGACGTGGTCCAGGCAGGGTCCGGAGATGGAGGTGAACGAGGCGATCCGCCCGGCCAGGCGGGCGTCGGTGACCGACTCCCAGGAATGGATCGATCCCCAGTCGTGTCCGACCAGGTGCACCGGGCGGTCGGGGCTCACGGCGTCGAGCACCGCCTCCAGGTCGGCTTCCAGACGTGACATCCGGTAGGCGCGCAGACCCCTGGGCCGGTGGGAGGCACCGGCTCCCCGCACGTCGAAGGCGGTGACGTGGAATTGGTCGGCCAGGCGTTCGGCGACCGGGCGCCACACGGCGCTGGTGTCCGGGTAGCCGTGGACCAGCACCACCGGAGGGGCCGTGGACGCTCCCCATTGGTAGGCGGCCAACTCCACGCCGTCCGCGGCGATACGGCGGGCTGCCGGGCCGGTCATCGGCCACCACCGGCAGGGGTCAACTCGCCGTAGTCCAGACCGCCGTGGAAGAAGCTGGGCCGCACCGGCCAGTGCCGTTTGAAGGGGGCCAGTTCCGAGGAGGGCAGGATCTGCAGCCAGCGCGGATCGCGCCGACTGGGGTCGGCGAGGGTCTTCTCCTTGACCATGGAGTCGTACTGGTCGAGAGAGTCCTCCAGGGTGTTGGCGTTGGGCACCACCTCATGGCCGTAGAACGCGGCGTGGCGGCGCACCCCGGGGATGCGGGAGAGCTCGGGCTGCCAGTTGTCGGCCGAGATGCCGTTCTCGGAGGAGACCCACACCCCGTCGGGGGTGTTCAGCACCAGGGAGTGGTTGCCGTCCGTGTGGCCGGGGGTCCACAACAGGCTGACGCCGACGCCGAGTTCGACATCGCCGTCGAATGCGGTGACGCGCTCGGGCGGTACGCCGTCCATGCCTCCGTCGACGTACCAGGCCCACTGCATCGGATGCGTCGATTCGAAGGTGCCCAGCTCCCTGCGGTGCACCAGCAGCCGGGCGCGCGGGAACAGGGCTTCGCGGGGCGCCCGTTCGCCGGGAATGGTGCTGGTACTTCCCATGATCATGCGTACGTCCTGGACGTGCAGGTGGTCGAAGCTGACGAAGTCCACGTCCTCGGGCCGCAGACCGCAGGAGGGCAGGACGGTGTCCGGGTCCTGGTAGAAGCGGGCGAAGACGTGCTCGGTGAGAAAGTCTCCCGCCAGCCGCTTGAGCTGGGCGTAGAACGGCGCTTGAGCCGTTCCGGCGGCGACGGTCGGCTCCCACACCAGTGTTCTCGGCTCACCGTCGAAGCCGTCGAACTGCACGACGAGCATCCGGTTGACGATGCTCACGAACGGGTTGACGGCGAGCGCGGCGCCGTGGAAGCCGAACCGGGTCGGGTACGGGGCGGCGGCGATGTCGAAACTGCGGACGGCGTGGATGCGGCCCTGCTGGACGAACCGCTCACGGTAGGCGGCCGCCGCGCTGCGCACGGCGCGCAGCCGGTCACCGCGGGGCCATACGTCGTGGACACCTTCGAATTCGGGGATGGGACGCGGAGCGGCGGCGTCCCGGGCCTTGTCCTGGGCCTTCTTCGCGCTGGGCACCGGCTTGGGCGTGGTGGTCACGGGCTCATCCTTCGGGCAGGCGGGCGGTCCGGGTGCGCTGCTCGTAGGCCGCGCGGACCGACCGGTCGGACAGGGCGGCGAGCTGGTCGGGGACAAGGAGGTGATGCAGGGCGTCGCGGGCACGGCCCGGCAGCAGCGCGGCCAACCGGGTCAGGGCGGCCACCTGGCGGGGAACGAAGACCTCGAACCGCGGGCGCAGCACGACGTCGAGCACCGCGTCGGCCACCTGATCCGCCGTCAGGCGTCGGGTGGAGCCGGTCGCGGTGCCCACGGCCAGCTCGGTGTCCACGACCCCCGGCATCACCAGGGACACGTGCACGCCGGTGCCGCGCAGTTCGGCGCGGACGGCTGTGCTGTAGCCGTGGAGGGCGTGCTTCGTCGCCGCGTAGGTCGCCTCGCCGGCCGGGGCGACCTTGCTGGCGGCGGAGGCGATGTTCACCACGTGGCCGCGACCGCGTTTCCGCATCCCCGGGATCACCAGTTTCATCCCACGCAGTACGCCGTGGACGTTGACGTCGAACTGGCGCAGGGCGGCTTCCTCCGGTTCCTCCTCGAAGGGACCGACCCACATGATTCCGGCGTTGTTGATCAGTACGTCGATCGGCCCCAGTTCGGTCTCGACGGTGCGCAGGAAGTCATCGAAGGAAGGTGTGTCGGTGACGTCGAGAGACAGTCCGAGCAGTCGGCCACCGGGACGCGTGCCGATGGCGCCGGCCGTCTCCCTGGCAAGCTCCGCGTCGAGATCGCCGATCGCTACGGCGGCTCCGGCCGCGACGAGCCGGGCCGCGACGGCACGCCCGATCCCGCGGCCCGCCCCGGTGACCGCGATCACTCGGCCGGTCAGCGGTTGTGCGTGGGGGAGCCTGTTGCGGTCTCTCCGGCTGAACGCATACGGGTGTCTGGGCGGTGCTGCCACGGTCGAGCCCCTTCCTTGCCCTGAGCGTGAGCGGACCGCTGAGCGGCAAGCGGCCCCCACGCGCTTCTGACACGTTGGCGTGTCAGATGAACTGACAAGCTAGAGTGTCAGTTCGGAGCACACCGGTGTCAACACCTCTGCGAAGGGGAGAAATGACCGGCACACAGACCGCCGGCCGGCGCTACGGCGGACGCGAAGCGGGGCAACGACAGCAGGAGCGCCGCACCCGCCTCATCCAGGCGGGCCTCGACCTGTTCGGAACGTCCGGATACGCGTCGGTCTCCGTCAAGCAGGTGTGCTCGCACGCCGGACTGACCCAGCGCTACTTCTACGAGTCGTTCCGCGACCGCGAAGACCTTCTCGCCGGGGTCTACAACGACCTGATCGCTACGATCAGCGCCGAAACCGCGCAGGCCGCAGCCGCCGCCGCACCCGATGTCGACGCCCAACTGCGCGCAGGCCTTGAGGTGTTCATCCGCACACTGGCCGGCGACGCCCGTATGGCCCGCCTGGTGCTCATCGAGGTCGTGGGCGCCAGCCCCCGCCTCGAAGTACGCCGCCGTGAGGTCCTGCACGAATTCGCCGCGATGGTCGCCGCCGTCGTCGGACCGCTCCCCGCCCCGGAAGCCGCCTCCAGCCGACTCACCATGACCACGATGAGCCTGGTCGGCGGAGTCAACGAACTCCTCGTGGACTGGACACTCGGCCACCAGAACGCCACCGTCGAAGAACTGCTCGACCTGTGCCACACCCTGTTCATCGCGGCCTACCGAGCCATCAGCGAACAGCCCTGACCACGCGGGCCCGGATTACTTCAGGGGCGCGATGAACGCAGGCGCGGCGCACCTGCTGGTTCTCGACGGTCGGACGGGTCTCGTACCCGTCATCCATCCGGAAGTGACGCAGCGCGATCGGGCTGAGCGGCCACGAACCAAGGCGGGCCCGTCGCGTCGCGGGAGCTGCTGAACGGTCGCGGATCACCTGCCCCTGCGCCCGCTGGCGCGCGCCCCGGGTCCTGGCCCGCGACGGACCCGACCCTGCCGTGTCGCTGGACGCCCGCACATGCCCAGGCCCTCTGAGTGCCCTGCCCTGCGAGCCAGGTGACACACCGGATCAAGGGAGGGCTGACGGCCTTTTCCCCACCGGGGCAGGGCTCATCGCGCTCACGGCCCGCGCGACTTGATGCCCTTGCTCCCCGGGATTCGAGGCAAAGCTTGATGATCGTAAAACCCGGTGACCATAAGGGAGTTGATGAGCAGCCGGGCGCGGGGGAGGCCGTGGTCTTGTCGGCATTGGCGCCCGGCGGCAGGGCATGGTCACCGTTGCCGCGACGGCGTATCCCCGCATCTGCATCCGAGGCGTTTCGGGGTGGGCCGAGACACGCCTGGCAATCGCCTCGGCAGAGGTGCCGTAGCAGCCCTTGAGTGCGAGCGAACTGGCGATCGCAGCGCGGGGATGGGGCTCCCGCATCTTTCCTGCCTGCTCATCCGGTGCGAGCCGCCATGCCGGCGGGCGCCGGTCAGCTCGGCCTGAAGCCGGCCCGTGGCGCGGCCCGGGATCAGTTCCCTGCTGGAGAGCTTGCGCACTGGAAACCGATCGGTTTACAGTGAGGCAAGGCGAAACCGATCGGTTTCCTCCAGGAGCTCAGGAGTGCGTGATGACGACAAATCGACCGGTGGCCCTCGTGACGGGCGCCTCCTCCGGCATCGGGAAGCAGGCCGCGCTCGCGCTGGTCGCGGCGGGTTTCGAGGTGGCCGGCACGGGTCGCGACACCTCACGCGTCACCCCGCTCCAGGGTGTGACGTTCTTCGACCTCGACGTGGTCAGTGACAAGTCGGTCACTGCGGTGGTCCAGCAGGTGATCGACCGGTTCGGGCGGATCGATGTCCTGGTCAACAACGCCGGCATCGGCTCGATCGGCGCGACCGAGGAGACCTCCCTCGCGCAGGCCCAGGGCGTCTTCGACATCAACGTCTTCGGGGTCATGCGCATGGTCAAGGAGGTCCTGCCGCACATGCGCGCCCGCGGACGCGGACGCATCATCAACCTCTCCTCCGTACAGGGCTTCATCCCCGCTCCCTACATGGCCGTCTACGGCGCGTCCAAGCACGCCATCGAGGGCTACTCCCAGTCCCTGGACCACGAGGTCCGCCAGTACGGCGTCCGCTCGCTCATCGTCGAACCCGCCTACACCAACACCGGGTTCGAGGCCAACAGCGCCAAGCCCGACACCCCGCTTCAGACCTACGCCGACCAGCGGCAGGTCTTCGACCGCCTGATGGAGGAAGCGATCAAGGCCGGCGACGACCCCGCCGTCGTCGCCAAGGCGATCGTCACGGCCGCGACCGACAAGAAGCCGAAACTGCGCTACGCCGCCGGCCCCATGGCCGCACGCGCACGCCTCCTCCGCTTCGCTCCCGCCTGGGTCCTGGACAGGCAGATCCGCACGATGAACAAGCTCACCGGCTGACACCCACCACCCGCAAACCCCGTCCACCCACAAGCTCGTTCGCGCCGTTGACACCGGGAGAGACCCATGTCCGAGACGCTGCACTCCGCCGCCGCAACCGTGGCGAGCTGGCGCTCCGCCGAGGAACGCGGTGACGTCGACGCAGCGGTCGCGTGTCTGAGCCGGGACGTCGTGCTCAGCTCGCCGCTCAGCGACCAGTTCCGCTTCGAGGGATCCGACCAGCTGCGCGACTTCCTGACCGTGGCGTTCGCGGCGGTCAAGGACGTCCGCTACCACACCCAGACCGGCGAGGGTGACGCGTACGCCCTGGTCTACCGGGCGCGGGTGGGTTCCCAGTCGTTCGAGGAGGTGCAGTTGCTGCGGCTCGACGACCAAGCACGCATCACGGAGATCACGCTCTTCGGGCGTCCGATGCCGGCCCTCACCGCCCTGATGCACCTCATGGGTCCGGCGCTCGCTCGCCAGCAGGGCCGCCGGGGCCTTGCGACGCTCATGAGCGTCAGCACCGTACCCATTCACGCGATGGTCTCCTCGGGGGACCGCAGCATGGTCGCGAAGACCCGCCCGGCAGCCCGGTAGACCTGAGAGCCCCAGGTCCACCGGCCGTTTGATCCCATTCCCCTTCCAGGAGTTGGCGGCAGCCGCCGGCGATGTCCCCGGCGGACAGTTCCAGGTCGCAGGAACGCACGAGGTGTCTGCCGTCCAGGTGGGCTCCGGCTTCGCCCTGACCCCGCGGGCGCAGCCGACTCCCGAGAGCGGCTGCTGGAGGCACCGCCCCTCACCGGCCGCAGCAACGTCCGGCCAAACCCCCACGCGCCGAGGTGATGCGGCAACTCGCCGCGCCTTCCAGCAACTTGACCCAGTAGGAGACGCTCCCATGAAGCGACGTACGTTCCTTACGGCGACCAGCGCGTCGCTGGCCGCCACCCAACTCGCCGGACCCGCCTACGCTTCCGCCTCCCCCTCCGGTTCAACAGCTGGTCACTACGAGGTCGTTGCCCGCTTCTGGGGCGCGATGCCGACCGGTGTCACCGTCTCGCGCCGCGGTCGCATCTTCGTCAACTTTCCCCGCTGGGGCGACGACGTCCCGTTCACCGTCGCCGAACTGCGCGGCGGGAAGCCGGTTGCCTACCCCGACGCCGAGGTGAACCGTCAGGACGCCTCCGACCTGGCCGGACACTTCCAGTCGGTGCAGAGCGTCGTCGTCAACGGGGCCGACAGGCTGTGGATCCTCGACACCGGAAGCCCGCTGTTCGCCGGGTCCTCCTACGGCGGTCCCAAGCTCGTGGCGGTCGACCTGCGCACCGACCGGATCGTACGGACAATCCTCTTCCCGCCCGAGGTGGTGCCGGCGAACAGCTACCCCAACGACGTGCGCTTCGACCTGCGGCGCGGCGCCGAGGGCACGGCCTTCATCACCGACTCGGGCGGCTCCAACGGCATCATCGTGGCCGACCTCGCCACGGGCCGCTCCTGGCGGCGACTGACCGGGCACCCCTCGGCACTCCCGGACAAGCAGTTCCTTCCGGTCATCGACGGCCAGCCCTTCATGGTCCGCCCCGCGGGCGGCGAGCCCACCTTCTACGAGACCGGCTCCGACGGCATCGCCCTCAGCGCCGACGGCACGCGCCTCTACTACTGCCCACTCTCCAGCCGCCGACTGCACAGCGTGTCCACCGACGCCCTCGCCGACCCGGACGCCACGGACGCCGAGGTGGCGGAGACGGTCGAGGACCTCGGGTTCAAGCCGATGGCCGACGGACTGGAGAGCGACGACAAGGGGCGGCTCTACGGCGGCGACCTGGAACACAACGCGATCTGGCGGAGAAGCCCGAACGGCACCTACCGGACCCTCGCCCAGGGGAGCGACCTGAACTGGATCGACACCCTGTCCATCGCCTCGGACCGGCATCTGTACGCCACCGCCAACCAACTGGACCGGCTGGCGCCCTTCCACGAGGGCCAGGACCTGCGCCGCAAGCCCTATCTCCTGGTCCGCCTGCCCATCGACGCCGGACCGGTCAGGCTCGTGTGACCTCTCCGGCCCGCATCGGGCGGGGGCGGCCGCCTGGGCGGGGGAGCAGTGTGCAGGCCATGGTGTCCGTACAACTCGACAGTCTCCGGACAACTCCGCGCCCTCAAAGCGCTGAACCGTACGTTGAAGCCCGGAGCCGTACCGGCTCCGGGCTCACGGCGCGTCCGCGAACGCCTGAACCTTCCCCTCGCTGACTCGCCACCCCGCCACCAATGCCCCCAAGGCCCGCTCGTAGCAGTCGGCGACCGCGAGCCCGGGCGGCTCGTTCCCCGACAGCACCAGGGACACCAGGCCATGGGCCGTTCCCCAGACCGACAGTGCGATGACCTCCGGGTCGGACTCCGCACTGAACTGCCCTGCCCGCTGTCCGCGCCGGACGGCGTCGACGAGGGGCCGGTAGGTCTCGACGACCTCACGCGGCGACTCCGACTCCGACTCGGACGGGCACTGGACGCTGCGGTCGGCGAAGAGGATCGCGTAGAGATGCGGGTTGGCGATGGCGTATTCGCGATAGACGAGCCCGAGCCGGATCACGTCTCCGGCCGGGTCGTCCGTCGGACGGATGGCTGCCAGGCGTGCGACGAAGAGCCGCGCGGCCTCCTCGTACAGACTCCTGAGCAGCCCCGCCTTGTTGCCGAACAGTGAGTAGACCGCCGTGGTCGAGGTCTTCACGTCCGCGGCGAGCTGCCGCAGGCTCAGCGCGGCGGTGCCGCGGTCGAAGACCGTGGCGGCCGCGCGGTGCAGGAGCCGGAGCCGGAGTGCTTCGTCATGTGTCTTGAGCCTGGCCATGGCGCCATCGTATTGCAACGCCGTTACGAATGCAGAGGCACTCGACCATCCCCCCAATGAGAGGTGCGCAACAGCATTGCATCGAGCAATAAAAACGCTGTTACGGTTCGTCTGGCGCCGACCTTGGGACGGTCCTGTCCGGCGCTGGCTGACGATCTAGGAGAAGTCATGTTTGAGGGGTTCGGGCGGCTGCTGTACCGCAGGCGAAAGCCGGTGCTGATACTGACCATGCTGTTCGCCGTCCTGTCCGGGGCCTACGGTGCCGGAGTCTTCGGCTCCCTGACACCGCTCGGCTTCCAGGACCCCGGCTCGGACAGCGTGCGCGCGGCCCACATCGCCGAGAAGGCGTTCCCGCAGCGGACACCCGACGCGGTGATCGTCTACCGCGACAAGGACCGCACCGTCGACGACCCGTCCTTCCAGCGGGCGGTCGTCAAGCAACTGAAGTCCCTGCCGAAGTCGGAGGTGACCGGCTACCTGGACTTCTGGACGACCAGGATGCCGGCGCAGGTCAGCCACGACCGGCACGCCACCTACGTCGCGCTGAACCTGCACGGCAGCAGCGAGAAGGCCAAGGAGGACGCGTACAAGGCGGTCAAGGACAAGATCCCGGCACCCGGCCTTCAGACGCTGCAGGGCGGCACGGTGCCCACCGGCCACCAGGCGAGTGAGAAGATCGAACATGACCTGAGAACCGCGGAAATCATCTCGGCCCCCGTGCTCTTCCTGCTCCTGCTGGTCGTCTTCGGCGGTCTGACCGCGGCCTTCCTCCCGCTGCTCGTCGGCGTGCTCTCCATCCTCGGTTCGATGGCCGTCCTGCGGACCATCGCGAACATCACCGACGTGTCCGTGTTCGCCATGAGCCTGGTCACGATCCTGGGTCTCGCTGTCGCCATCGACTACGGCCTGCTGATCGTGAGCCGCTACCGCGAGGAACTGGCGGCCGGCTACACCGGCGAAACGGCGATCGGGCGCACCCTCGCCACGGCCGGGCGCACCGTGATGGTCTCCGGCACCACGGTCGCGGCGGCGCTGGCCGGACTGACCCTCTTCCCGTCGACGTTCCTGAGATCCATGTCGTACGGCGGCGTGGCAGCGGTCCTGCTGGCGGTGCTCTTCTCACTGGTCGCGCTGCCCGCGCTGCTCGCCGTGATGGGGCCTAAGGTCAATGCCTTCCCGCTGCGCCGCAAGAAGTCAGGGCGGCCGACGGCGGCGGGCGAGGGTGCCTGGTACAGGTTCGGGCACGGCCTGATGCGGCGGCGGTGGGTCGTGGTGGTGGGCGCGGTGGGCCTGCTGCTGACGCTCGCCCTGCCGTTCTCCAAGATCGAGTTCGGTTCCATCAACGCGCAGCAGCTGCCGAGCAGTTCCGAGGGCCGCCAGGTCTTCAACGCCATGGAGCACGACTTCGACGGCGACGCGGTGAAGTCCATCGACTCGCTGCTCGTGCTGAAGTCCGACGGGACCTCGAAGGAGCAGGGCGCGGCGCTGAAGGCGTACGCCGAGCGGCTCGGCGCCACCGAGGGCGCCACGAGCGCCCGGATCAGCGGCGTGGAGGGCACCACGGCCCGGGTGTCGGTCACCTATGACGGCAATCCCATTTCCTCCCACGCGCGAGACCTGGTGAACCGGCTCAAGGACGTCCCCGAACCGCCGGGCGCCCGGGCGTACTTCGGCGGCGAGTCGGCGGCGTACGACGACACTCTGGACGCGCTCGGCGAGACCCTGCCGTGGATGCTGCTCTACATCGCGGTGATGACGTACATCCTGCTGTTCCTCGCGTTCGGCTCGGTGCTGCTGCCGTTGAAGGCGATCGCGATGAACATGCTGTCGCTGTCCGCGACCTTCGGTGTCCTGGTCCGGATCTTCCAGGACGGCCATCTGCACAATCTGCTCGGCTTCGATCCGACGGGCAACATCGAGCCCAACATGCCGATCATGCTGTTCGCGCTGATCTTCGGGCTCTCCATGGACTACGAGGTGTTCCTGGTGTCCCGGATGCGGGAGCAGTACGACAAGCAGGGCGACAGCACGGAAGCCGTGGCGACGGGGCTGCGGTCCATCGGCCGCCTGGTCGTGAGCGCGGCGGTGCTGATGTGCGTGCCGCTCGCGGCGATCGGGATGAGCGATGTGCTGACCATCAAGCTGTTCGGCGTCGGCATGGTGTTCGCGGTCCTGGTGGACGTGCTGGTGGTGCGCATCCTGCTGGGAACGGCCGTCATGAGACTGCTGGGCAGGGCGGCCTGGTGGGCTCCGGGCCCGCTCGCCCGCTTCTACGACCGGTTCGGCATCAAGGAGACCGACGTGCCTGAGGACACCGACGAGCGGGTCCCCGTCCCGACGGGCTGAACCCTCCCGAGAGGCCGAGGTGCCTTCACCCGGGGCACTTCGGCCTCGTTGCCGTCGCGAACGGGGGTGTCGGCGGTGCACTGCCGGCTGCTCACTCCTCCGGCTGCTCGCTCCGCTCGCATGCACGGCGGTCATGGCGACGGTGGTTCGCGTCCTCCTGGGCCAGGCGCCGTAGCAGCCGGACGACCGGCTCGAACAGCACGGTGAGGACCACCGCCCGCTCGGCGAGGGCGATGCGGTCCTCGATCCCCTCGAACTGCGCGAAGTCCAAATCGGCGGTGGAGGTGGCGAGTTGTGCGTAGGGGACGAGGTCGTCGACCGTGTAGTCGGTGCCGAGGCGGCTCAGCGCGGCGAGACTTTCGGCGAGTGCGGGGCGGTGCGGTGACGCGTCGGAGATCCGCCAGCCCATGTTCTCGATGAGAGCCTCGACCCTCGCGGCGGCTCCGCCCGGTACAGCCTCGTCGGCGGTGCTCTCCGCTCCGGGGCTGCCCTCGTTGTCAGCGCCGCTCTTCCCGTTCGTCTCCGCGGTGGGCACGGGGAGTGCGTGGTGGACGACGCCCAGGGTCTCGAACCCGTCCAGTGGACGGTCCACCGCATCGAGCACCTCACGGGTACGGGCGACGGACAGCCCGCCGAGCTGGATGAGCGAACGGATCAGACGGAGCCGCTGGATGTGCTCCTCGCCGTACTCGACCGCCGTCGCGTTCAGTGCGCGTCCCTCGGGAAGCAGCCCTTCCCGCCGGTAGTACTTGATGGTCGCCATCGGCACCCCGGACCGGCGGCTGAGCTCTGAAATCCTCATGCGCTCCCTCACGCTCAACTGTCCCACCAGTATCGCGTTACCGGGGGTTGCCCCGACGGGATCGATAGTGCCACTATCGGGTACTCGGTAGTAGCACTATCGAGTGCTTCTTCGGTGTGCCCACTTCCTCCGTGCGTGTGGACGACACGCGCCCGCGGAAGCCACCTGCACCGGCACGGCCACACCCAGCCGCAGTTCCCTCCCCACCCCGGGCCCGGGGCAGTCAGTTCTGGGTCCGGTCGTCCCGTACGCATCGACAACGGAGACCAACACCATGTCCCAGCGAATCGGCAAGACCCACTGGAAGCGTTTCGCCATCGGCGCGGTGCCGACCGTGGCCGCCACGGCTGCCGTCGCCGTTTCCATGGCCCAGGGCGCCCTGGCCGCTTCGTTCAGCATCTCCGGTTCCGCCTTCCAGGTCTCGGCCGGCAAGTTGAGCGGTACCGGATTCGCCAACTACGCCACGGTGGACGTCGCCAAGAACGGCAAGCATGTGCCCGTCTCCGTCTCGTCCATCAAGAACGCGACGGTCACCGACATGTGCCAGTCCGTCCCGGTGGACATCCCCGTCCTCGGGACCTACACGATGTCGCTCAGGGCCGGCGGGTCGGGTACGCCGGTCAAGGCCAAGGACCTGTACATCGACATGACCGACCTCCAGGCCAAGAAGGGCACCTTCAAGAACGTCGACATCGGCGTCGCCACCGGTTCCATGACCAAGGGTCAGGTCAACCCGAAGGACCACGTCGATCCCGACGGCTACGCCCAGGAGGCGGACGCGGTCGAGATCATCGATGCCCACCAGACGGTCTGGGCCACGACTGCGGGAACGTTCGAACTGGCGGGCCTGCACATGAACATCGCCGCCGGCCGCCACGACTGCTTCTGACCCCGCTCCCGCCCCCTCGCCTCCCGCGCGCGAAAGCGACCGGCGACTGCCCAGGGGGCGGCAGCGTTCCACCGTCCTCGCGGACACCCTCACCCACTCACGACTTGGGAGCTGCCACATGACGAGTGCCGGTGCACCCGCGCACCCCCACAGTGACAGCGGCTTCACCCGCGCTCGCCGGGGCTTCCGGGCCTGGCGGCGCACCCGCCCCTTCTGGGCGGGCCTGCTGGTGCTCCTTGCCGCTGCGCCCATCATCTACTTCCCGTACTTCAACCTTTCCCTGGGCGCCCTGTCCGTGGCGATGTCCACCACCGCGGGGGCCGGATCCCTGGTCATCGGTCTGACCCTGATCGTCCTCGGCGGACTCCTCTGGTTCCAGCCGATCATCAGGTTCTTCGCGGGCTGCGTCGCGGTGTTCCTCGGCGTGCTGTCCCTTCCCATCTCCAACTTCGGCGGCTTCTTCTTCGGCACGCTGCTCGCGGCGACGGGCGGCCTCCTGGCGCTGGCATGGGGCCCGGTGGACGGGGACGGGCATCCGGAGGACATACCCGACGGCACTGAAGAGCCGTCAGCCGCAGTCGTCCGGGCGGGAGGACAGGGGAGTGAGTGACCAGTCGCCCGACACCCAGGGCGAGACCGCAGAACCCCGCTTCGCCCGGCCGCCGAGAGGTCGGCACGCCATCCCGCGTACGTCCGCACTGACCCGCTTGCGTCTGCCGGTCGGGAGGGCTCTCGCGCTCACCGCGCTGCCGACCGCCCTCATCCTGGGAAGTCAACGCCTGCCCCAGTCCGCGGACACGAGCGCCACCGCGGCGCTCACCGTTTCCGAAGAGGGGTCGGGCGCGCCTGGAACCAGCGGTGTCGACTGCGCCCGTCCCGACGCCACCTCACCCTCTGCGACCAACGCTCCCGCACACCCCACCCCGTCCGCTGATCCCCGCACGGCCGGCGCTCACCCGGGCGCGGAGCCCGTCAAGCCGCCGTCGCACGCGGACGACGACGGAGCGGGCCCGGCCCCGGCACCGACCGCCCCTCCCACCCCCTCGCCCAGCGCAACCTCCGCCACAACGAGCCTCGCGGACATCCTCGATCCGCTCTTCCACGACGATGCCGAGCAGCAAAACCCGTCACCCGATGCGAGCCCCTCACCCCACGGGAGTCCCTCACTCCACGCGAGCCCTTCACCAAGCTCGGCACCTTCGAGGCCAGAGCCCGGAGCACCGCCCGAGCCACGGCTGTCCACCCCGCCTGTGTCACCTGCTCCCCGCCACCGGGCCGTCGAGCCGTCGCCCCGACCGGAGTCCACCGGGGGGACCTCCCGAACCTGCGACATCAGTGATCTCAAGGCCCCGGAGGAACATGAGGCCGGCCGATTCGCCGCCGAGGCATGGAACATGAAGGGGAGCCGCCTCGAACTGCACGACCTCGTCTTCGGCGGCGTGGTGACCGTGGACACGGCCGCCGGGCCCAAGCGGGTGCTCAAGTTCTCCGCGGGGAGCGTCACGATCCGTGACCTGAAGATGGCCGTACCCGTCGGCCCGCAGATCCAGCACATCGACGGGGCGCCCGGCTCGACGTCCACACTGCGAGGCGACGGCATCACCATGTACGTCGAAAGCCTGACGGGCACCCTTTCCGGAGTCGAAGGCGTTCCCGTACCGCCCGTCCTCTGCCTGCACCTCACCCCGGACACCATTCCGGAGTGGCTCTACGACACGGTCGGGAAGCTCGACCTCAAGCTCCAACTCGGCCTGCACGACGCCGACATCGACCAGGCCGGACAGACGGGCGGAAAACTCGCCATCCCGGGGATCCACGGGTACGGAACGCCACGCTGAAGTCGGCACCAGGCGGCTGTGGTCGGTCGCGGTCTTGGGTGACGACACCTGACCTGACGGCACGCCGAACCCCCACGATGCACGGTTTGTTCATCGGCGACACCACACCAGAAGTTCGAAGGCGCAGTCCGAGGCGACGTCGCCTCGAAGACACGGGAGAGGCAATGGAACCAGGGGAGATGGAGCGCGTCGATCTGGGTGAGGTGCCGTACGAGGTGGCGCAGGCCGACATGGCCGGTTGGGTGGCCGAGCGGAAGCAGGGGCTTACTGGGGATCGGCTGTTTCTGCTCACCCACCCGCCCGTGATCACCTACACGGCGCGGACACCGGCCGACCAACTGCCGGAACCGGCTTCGCCGATCAGCCTGGTCGAAGTCGACCGGGGAGGTCACGCCACGTATCACGGGCCAGGGCAGCTGATCGGGTATCTCGTGCTGAACGTACGCGAGCTAGGACCGCGCGGCTTGATACGGCGGATCGAACACGCCCTGATCCGTGCGCTGGGATCACTCGGATTCGAGGCGATACGCCGGGACACACCCCGAGGCGCCGAGAGCCTGGTCGGCGTGTGGAACCCCGGCCACCGCAAAATCGCCTCCATCGGCATGCGCATCAGCGGCGACATCACCAGCCACGGATTCGCGCTCAACATAGACCCGGACCTCGACGCCTACACCACGTTCACGGCCTGCGCCCTGCCCGGTGTCCGGATGACCTCGTTGGCTCAACTCGCCGCCGAACTCGGCCGGTCCACGCCCACGGAGGCGCAGGTGAGGGATGCGGTAGCCGACGCCGTAACAGCCGAGCTGGCGCGAACGCGCACACCTTCCTGAGCCGGGGCAGGCGCTTGCGCGGTGGCCGCCGCTCGGTTTCCAGTCCCCGCCTCCCGGTAGATCAACTGCTGCTGCTTGTCGGTGAGTTGCCTGAGTATCGGCTTCATCCGGGCCGAGACAGGTCGAGGCCGTCATCTGGAGCCGGCAGGTCACCGGGAGCCGGTAACGGCGACTGCTGGGCGGTGCGGCCCCGATGGCCGTCTTCGACGCGACCGTCCTGGTGGGTTTGCGCGACCCGAAGCGAGCCGCTCCACCTGCGGCTCGAAGGCACCCGATGACAGGGGTGGCGTCGTGGCACGCGGCTTCCTGGCGCTGCTGGGACAGGGACAGCGCCGCGACTTGGAATTTGTAAACCGATCGGTTTACGATGAGCCTGAAACCGACCGGTTTCTTCAGTCGGAGTCCCGGCGGGGTCTGCATTCCCTGTTCCGCGCCGACGGCCGTGTGTGCCGAGATCGAACGTTCTGAGGGTCGCCGGACCGCAAGAAGCTGTCCCCCCTCTCCGGATATGAGCGTGTTGTCCGAGACCGGAGTAAGTCATGAGTGGGATTCACCCGTTCCGCGTCCTGCGTGCCAAACCCCTGTGGATCGCCAATGGCGTCATCACGGGCGTTCTCGCGCTGCTGTTCACCGTGTTCTACGTCGGGGCCAACATCGATCCCGTCGATCACATGAAGAATCTGCCCGTCGGTCTGGTCAACGCCGACAAGGGGGCCGCTGTCGGTGGCAAGCAGGTCAACCTCGGGGCTGGGATCACCGAGTCGATCAAGAAGTCCACCGCGAGCGGGGACAAGATCGACTGGAAGGTGATGGACGAGAAGGAGATGAAGAAGGAACTCGGCAAGGGCAAGCTGTACGGCGCGCTCGTCGTCCCCGCCGACTTCACCTCCGCCACCACCGCACTCACCAGCGCCGCGACCGCCGGGGACCCGACTCGTCCGACGCTGACGGTGCTGACCAACCAGTCCGCCGGCAGCGTGGGCTCCAGCCTGGCCCGGACGGCGACGACGCAAGCGGCCGAAGGAGCCTCGCTCCAGGTGGGCAAGGAACTCACGTCCCAGATCGGGACCGGGCAGGCGAAGCTGCCCGCCGCGGCACGCGTTCTGCTGGCCGACCCGGCCGCCGTCACCGTCGAGGACGGCCATCCCCTCGACTCGCACAGCGGCCTGGGCCTGACAGCGTTCTACTACGCGCTCGTCCTCGTGGTCTGCGGCATGCTCTCCGCCAACGTCATCAGCGGCCAGGTGGACCACGCCCTCGGCTACACCCACAACGACATGGGCCCGCTGCGCCTGCACCGCCCCCTGATCCGGGCCACCCGGGCACAGACCCTCGCCATTGCCGCCACCCTCATGGCCGGGCTGTCCCTGCTGATGGGGAGCCTGGTCATGGCGGGCGCGGTCGGCCTCATGGGAATGCACGCCGCCCATCTGCCACTGCTGTGGCTCTACTCGGTGTGCGCCATCGCGGTCTCGGGGATCGGTGCGCTGACCCTGCTCGCCGTCTTCGGCACGCCCGGCATGCTGGTGGTCACGCTGGTCTTCATCGGGATGGCGGTGCCGACGGCCAACGCCACCACACCGCTTCAGGCGCTGCCCGGCTTCTACCGGTTCCTGGCGGAGTTCGAACCGCTGCGGCAGATCACCGGCGGCATCCGCTCGATCCTCTACTACGACGCCCAGGCCGACGCCGGCCTGACCCGGGGCTGGGTCATGATGGCCGTCGGCCTCGCGGCAGCCGCCCTCTTCGGCTTCGGCGTGACGGGCTGGTACGACCGCAAGGGGCTGCACCGCATCCCCGCCGGGACGGAGCCCGAGAAGACCGCTGCCCCGGCGTAGCGGAAGGCGGCTCACCCAGGACGGGGCCATTACTCGGAGTGGCCCCGGTGCGCGGCGCCCCCGTGGGAACGAGAGGCGCGTGCACCATCAGGGCTCGGCGACGGTCTTTCCCCCGAGATCGTCGCCGAGCCTCTGAGTGGCCTTCAGGCGGCCGTGCGGCGGCGGGCGTCTTCCCGACACTCCACGGAAACCGATCGGTTTCTTTTTCGTACGATTCGAGTTAACCTCGCGGTATGACCACCAAAGTGAAGCAAAGCCCCCGGGAGCGACTGCTGGAGGCGGCGGCCACGCTCACCTACCGCGACGGTGTCGGCATCGGCGTCGAGGCGCTGTGCAAGGCGGCAGGGGTGTCGAAGCGCTCCATGTACCAGCTGTTCGAGAGCAAGGACGAACTGCTGGCGGCGAGCTTGAAGGAGCGTGCCGCCGCCTTCGCGGCGAGTCTCCTGCCCCCGGCGGACGACGGCCGTTCCCCCCGCGAGCGGATCCTGTACGTCTTCGGGCGGGTCGAGTCGCAGGCGGGTACGCCCGACTTCCAGGGCTGCCGGTACCTGGCTGTGCAGATCGAGCTCAAGGACCAGACCCACCCCGCGAGTCAGGTGGCCCACCAGATCAAAGCGAACCTGACGGCCTTCTTCCGTTCCGAGGCCGAACAGGGTGGGGCGAGCGACCCCGACCTGCTGGCCCGGCAGCTCATCCTGGTCTTCGACGGTGCCAGCGCCCGCGCGGGAATCCGGGCCGACAACCTGACCGGGCTCGTCGCACCCACCGTGATCACCCTGCTCGACGCGGCAGACATGCGCTGAAGCGCCCCCGGGTTCGACCGGGCTCGGCGACCGAAGCTCTCTTTCGGGTTGATGCCAGTCTCCGGCAGCCGGAGCGGCGCCCACGGCCTCACGCCCTTGCCTCCCGGTGATCGGAGGAAAGCCCGATCGCCGTAAGCGTGTTGCCGAGCATGCCGCAGGCAAGGAAGCTCGTGGTCTCGTGGACGTCGGCACCCAGCGACAGGTGCACGGTTTCCCACAGTCGCATCCAGCCGGCCCGGATGAGCTCGCCCGTCTGGTCGCCGCCCTCCGCCCCGTCGGCCGCCCGCTCGAAAGCCAGGCGGGTGTCTTCCATGCTCCGCGCCAACGCGGCGGCGAAGATCGCCTTCTTGCCCGGGAAGAGCCGGAAGAGGTACGGCTGCGTGACGCCGACACGCTGGGCGATCGCCTCGGTGGAGGTCCCGTAGTAGCCCTTGAGAGCGAACTCGGCGATCGCTGCGCGGACGACGCTTTCGTGTCTCTCTTGCGCACTGACCCTGGCCATGCCGCCATTGTGGCAGGCGCCGGTCGGTCTGCGTCAGCGGGCAAGGCGCCTGACCGGGCGCAGGGTCGGCAGGGCCTTTGGTCGCCGGCCCCGGGCCGGCCGGGGGCCGGCGACGCCGAGCCGTACGGCACGCCACTCCTCAGGTCACTCCGCCGAACTCCGCCTGAGGTCCAGCAAGGCCACGTCGATCACTGTCGGCGGGCTCGCGGCTTCACCGGCCTACGACGGGCGAGCACGGGCTTCGCCGATGGACACGAGGCCAACTCCTAAAGCCTGAGCTCCGCCCGACTCCACCTTGCCCCGGCATGCCGACGTGATCCGGTGCTCAACCCGACTTGCGTGACGAAACCGATCGGTTTACGGTGGTGGAAACCGATCGGTTTTTATCTTCGTGGAGGCAGTCATGACAGCAATCAAGGGCGCCAACGTCCTCGTCACCGGAGGCAGCCGTGGGATCGGCAAGATGCTGGTCGAGGAGCTCTATGCCCGCGGAGCCGGGAAGGTCTACGCCACGGCCCGTGACCCGCGCACGGTGACCCACCCCAATGCCGTTCCGCTGGCGCTCGAAGCCACCGACCCGGCATCCGTGGCCGCCGCAGCCGAGCAGGCCCAGGACGTCACCATCCTGATCAACAACGCTGGCGCCTCCGTCCGCGCTTCGTACCTCAACTCCCCGATGGAGGACGTACGCCGGGATCTGGAGACCAACTTCTACGGGCCGCTGCTGGTCACCCGGGCCTTCGTGCCGATCATCGAGCGCAACGGCGGGGGCCACATCCTCAACGCCCACTCGGTCCTGTCCTGGCTGGCCGACGGCACGCCCTACGGCGCCTCCAAGGCCGCCCTGTGGTCGCAGACCAACTCCCTGCGCCTGGAGCTGCAGCCGCGCGGCATCGCGGTGACCGGGCTCCACATGGCCTACGTGGACACCGACATGACCTCGGGCGTCGACGCGCCCAAGGCCGACCCCCGCGACATCGCCGTGGCCGCGCTCGACGGCATCGAGGCGGGAGCCCACGAGGTGCTCGCCGACGACACCACCCGCTGGGTCAAGTCCCAGCTGTCCTCCGACCTGGAAGCCATGTACGCCCAGCTGAAGAAGTGACACCACCCGCCTTCGGTGACCATCGGCTCGCGCCCATCGCGGGGTACGACGTGGCGGAACTCTGCGTGCGGATCCTGACCGACCCGGCGCCGCATATCTCGAAGTCCTACGACCTCAACGGCCCTGAGCTGAAGGACATGCACGGGTTCGCACAGGACTACGCTGCCGTGCTGGGGCGCGAGGTCGTCTACGTTGCCGAGGACGTCGAAACCTGGAACGAGACCTACGTCGACACCGCCCTCGCGGCGCTCCCGCACACCGCGGAGCACCTGACGACCCTGACCCGGCTGATGGGCGGCGGCGGATACTGCGGAGGCACCGACCAGCTGCAAAGCCTGCTCGGACGCCCGCCGAAGACCGTGCGGTGGGCACTGAAGCACCACCCGCGCATCCAGAAGCTGGCGGCCGCCTGAGCTGCTGAGAGGTCCAGAGAAGAAGCGGGTTTTCCACTCCGCCGTTTCCCGCGTTTCCCGCTGGAGAAGACGGCGACTGCGCGCTGCGCGGTGCAGAGCGACACCGTGGCACCGACTGCGATGAACTGTGATCACAAGCGAGAGGTGACTGCCGGCCTGGGCTTTCATGACGGCTCGTCAGCGCAACTGACGGGCCGTTTCAGCGTGTTGGGTTGATGGTGGGCAGTGTGAGGGTCCGGCTGCCGCGTCGGGTGGGCGCCGGGTTCCACGACTCCGGCGGGGTGGTGCTGTTCGCAGGGAAGGGAGCGTGCTGGTCAGCCGGGGTTAGGCAGAGCTTCGAGCCGGGCCATGGCCCCGGTGGCGAACAGCCGCAGGTGGAGTCGGCGGGGTTCCCACAGGCAGGGCTTACCGGTCAGGGCGAGCATCGGCGTCCGGGCGAGCGGGTCCAGGGCGATCTGGTCGATCTCCAGCCAGATCTCGTTCCAGATCTCGTTCCGCGCCATGTCATGGAGCGGGAGGTTGCGCGGGCCGGTGGTGCGGGCGGCGCGGATACGGTCTTCGGCGCGGGCGCGCTGGCGGTGACGCGGTTCCAGCGCGGGGGTCGGAATGTTCCTGGTGTTGGTGGCGAAGCAGGTCACGCGCATCCCGTCGGTGTCCGTGGTCGCCGCGGTCGCGGTGACGGCGATGCTCGCGGGCGCACCGCCGTGGCGCAGGCGATGTTCATGTCCTCACACGATCTGAGGGTCGTCCACCACTGTCGTCGCCATGGCAGCCGTGGTCTTCCCGGCCACGGCCCTGCTGCTCGGTCGCTGGGTCGTCGCCCGCAGTCGTGAACACGCCCTTGCTGCCCGTGTCTTCGGCGACGGAGGCGACTTCTTCGCCCCGGGCCGTCCGGCCACCGCCGAACTGGCGGACCTGAGCCGGGAGTTGGCCGCGACTGGCGCCAAGCCCGCCGAACTCACCGGCGGTGTCCGGGAGAGACGGCCAGATGGGCTGCAATTGATCGTCTGCACTCGTCCTGTTCCCATCGCCCGATTCGGGGTAACCGCTGTCGGCCGGATCTTCCAGAGCGCCGTCGGCAACTACATCGACGCCGCTGCCTATGGCATCACCTGGGGGCGTGCGAGGGCGGCCACTCTCACGTGAGTCGGCCCGGAAATACCCGGACCAACTGGTCAGCGGTGGGATGGCGGTGGGGCAAAGATGGCTCGGAAGGGTGCCTGACGGGAGTTTTCCCAGGTCAGGCACCCTTTCGTTTGCCTTTAGAAGAAGCCCAGCTTCTTCGGCGAGTACGACACGAGGAGATTCTTGGTCTGCTGGTAGTGGTCCAGCATCATCTTGTGGTTCTCGCGACCGATGCCGGACTGCTTGTAGCCGCCGAACGCCGCGTGCGCGGGGTACGCGTGGTAGCAGTTCGTCCACACCCGGCCCGCCTGGATCGCCCGGCCCGCGCGGTACGCCGTGTTGATGTCCCGGGTCCACACGCCCGCCCCGAGGCCGTACAGCGTGTCGTTGGCGACCTTGATCGCGTCGTCGAAGTCGTCGAACGACGTCACCGAGACCACCGGCCCGAAGATCTCCTCCTGGAAGATCCGCATCCGGTTGTCGCCCTCGAAGATCGTCGGCTGGACGTAGTAGCCGCCCTTCAACTCACCGTCGTAGTCGATGCGTTCGCCGCCCGTGAGGATCTTCGCGCCCTCCTGCCGACCGATGTCCAGGTAGGAGAGGATCTTCTCCAGCTGGTCGTTGGACGCCTGCGCGCCGATCATCGTGTCCGTGTCCAGCGGGTGGCCCGGCTTGATCAACTCGGTGCGGGCGACGGCCGCTTGGAGGAAGTCCGCGTAGTGGCCGCGCTGGATGAGCGCCCGGGACGGGCAGGTGCACACCTCGCCCTGGTTGAGCGCGAACATCGTGAAGCCTTCGAGCGCCTTGTCGAGAAAGTCGTCGTTCGCCGACGACACGTCGTCGAAGAAGATGTTCGGCGACTTGCCGCCGAGTTCCAGCGTGACCGGCTTGATGTTCTCGGAGGCGTACTGCATGATCAGCCGCCCCGTCGTGGTCTCGCCGGTGAAGGCGACCTTCGCCACGCGCGGACTGGACGCCAGCGGCTTGCCCGCCTCGACGCCGAAGCCGTTGACGATGTTCACCACGCCCGGCGGCAACAGGTCCGCGATCAGGCTCATCCAGTAGTGGATGGACGCCGGGGTCTGCTCGGCCGGCTTGATGACGACCGCGTTGCCCGCAGCGAGCGCCGGCGCCAGCTTCCAAGTCGCCATCAGGATCGGGAAGTTCCACGGGATGATCTGCGCCACGACCCCGAGCGGCTCGTGGAAGTGGTACGCCACCGTGTCGTCGTCGACCTCGCCCAGCGAACCCTCCTGCGCCCGGATCGCTCCCGCGAAGTAGCGGAAGTGGTCGATGGCGAGCGGGATGTCGGCGGCGAGTGTCTCGCGGACGGGCTTGCCGTTCTCCCAGCTCTCCGCGACCGCGAGCGGCTCCAGCTTCGCCTCCATCCGGTCGGCGATCTTGAGCAGGATGTCGGAACGCTCGGTCACCGACGTCCGACCCCACCCCGGCGCCGCCGCGTGCGCCGCGTCCAGCGCCCGCTCCACGTCCTCCGCAGTGCCGCGCGCGATCTCCGTGAACGGCTGTCCGTTCACCGGTGACGGGTTCTCGAAGTACTGCCCGCGGGCCGGCGGCACGTACTCGCCGCCGATGAAGTGGTCGTAGCGCGCCTGGTAGGAGACGATCGCGCCCTCGGTGCCGGGTGCCGTGTAACGGGTCATCCTGGTCTGCCTCCCGGAACAGCGCTGCCCGCCGTTGGGCAGCTCTCGGCACGAGGCTAGGGAACGGGACGTTGCATGTACGTTGCGCGGGAGCGGTGGGTGGAGGCCGGGAGTCGGAGGGCGGGCTGCGCGGCAAGTTCCTTGCGCCGCACGCGAGTTACGTCAGCGGGTTGTCCGGTGTGACCACCCGGTCGGTGCCGCCAGTTCGGACTCCAGCGCGACGAGTCGCGAACGCACCGGTGCCGTTGGGCGTATCGCCGCCAGCGCCCGCCACACGTCGAGGTCGTCCTCGCCCCACGGCGCGTGCGCCCAGTCCGCCAAGAGGTCGGGGTCGCGGCGGGCGATGAGCGCCGTACGGAGGCCGTCCGCGAGGCGGGTCCTGAGCCGGACCACCGCCGGTGCCTGCGAACCGGGCAGCAACGGACCCGTGTACGCCGTCGCCGCTCCCATGACCGCGCCCCCTTCCAGCCGCCGCTCGACGATCGCCACGTCGGACTCGACCGGCGACGTGAGCCGGTACGGACGCGAGGCGAGCAGGCCCGGGCCCAACAGCCGCCGCAGCCGCGCGAGTTCGGCCCGCAACGTCACCGGCGGCACCGACTCGTCCTCGTACAGCGCGCACAGCAACTCGTCGCCGGTCAGCCCCTCGGGATGCCGGGCCAGCAGCACCAGGATCTCGCTGTGCCGGCGGCTGAGCCTCATCTTGCGGCCGTGGAGGCACAGTTGGGCCTCGTCCCGGCCCAGCGCCGTGAGTTCGGGCACGTCGACGGAGGTCTGTTCCGGGGCGAGCAGCGCCAGTTGGGACTCGGCGGCCCGCGCCACCGCCTGCACGAAGCCGAGGCTGTGCGGATGCGCCAGGCCGTTCCCGCCGGTGATGTCCACCGCCCCGAGGACCCGCCCCGTGCGCGGATCGTGTACGGGAGCCGCCGCGCACGTCCACGGCTGGACCCTCCGGATGAAGTGCTCGGCCGCGAACACCTGCACCGGCCGGTCCACGGCGACCGCCGTACCCGGCGCGTTCGTCCCGACCGCGCTCTCCGCCCAGCGCGCACCCGGCACGAAGTTCATCCGGCCCGCCTTCCGCCGGGTCGCCGGATCACCCTCGACCCACAGCAGTCTGCCCTGCGCGTCGCACACCGCCAGCAGATGCTCGCCGTCCGCGGCGAACGTGCCCACCAACTCCCGTATCAGCGGCATCACCCGCGCCAGCGGATGCTCCGCGCGATAGACACCAAGGTCACCGTCCGTCAGCTCCACGCTCGCCGTGCCCTCGGTACCGACACCGGCCCGTGCGGAACGCCGCCAGGAATCGGCCACCACCGACCGCACAGGCTGCGGCACCGTACCCGCCACGGCGAACGTCTCGTGCGCCCGGCGCAGCACCCGCACCCGCTCGGCAGGGTCGGCCCCCGGCTCCAGGGCCACCCATGGATCGGTCAACTCGGCCTCCCTTGAAGTCGATACGACGGCGGTGCAACGGCGGCACAACGGCGATGACACGACAGCGACACGGCGCCGCAACGGATGCGGACATCGTCACTCCGCAGACGGATCCGGACAACCGTTTCGACCAGGTACGCCCCGAACGAACCGCGACGCTCTCGGATCCGGCCCGGAACCGGCCCGGATCCGCCCCGGCTCAGGAGAAATTGACCAGCCTTATGTAGCGCGTCCAGTCCCAGTTCGGCCCCGGATCGGTGTGGTCCGTACCCGGCACCTCGTAGTGCCCGATGATGTGCGCCCGGTCCTTGGGGAGCCCGTACTTCGTGCAGATCGCCGCCGTCAGCCTGGCCGACTGCTCGTACAACGCGTCGGTGAACCACTGGGGTTGATCCACCCAGCCCTCGTGCTCGATACCGACACTGCGCGTGTTGTAGTCCCAGTTCCCCGCGTGCCAGGCGATGTCGGCCTCCCGCACACACTGCGCCACATGCCCGTCGGCCGACCGCACGAGGTAGTGCGCGGACACTTTCTTCTGCGGATTCTGGAAGATGGACAGGGTGTTGGGATACGTCTCCTGCGTGACGTGGATGATCACGTAGTCGACGGGATAGGTGCTGGGGCGGTTGGACGCCGTGTAGTTGGAGGTGCTCGCCGGCTGCCACTCGGCCGGCGGATAGTCGACGGCCTGGGTCTGCGCACCGGCCTCCGGGTCGGGAAGTAACGCGTACGGTACGGCGGCCAGCGCGGCACCCTTGAGGATGCGCCGCCTGCTCGGAAGCGGTCTTGAACGGTCCACTGCGGGTTGCCTTTCAGAGGTCCTCAGCGTCTTCGGGGTCTTCCGGGTGTTCGGAGTGGGCGGCGGGCTCAGTGCTGGAGTGCCGCCGCGGTCTCACGCAGCC
The DNA here is from genome assembly GCF_043200035.1 of Streptomyces sp. NPDC048504. Classification (NCBI taxonomy): domain Bacteria; kingdom Bacillati; phylum Actinomycetota; class Actinomycetes; order Kitasatosporales; family Streptomycetaceae; genus Streptomyces; species Streptomyces sp. NPDC048504. The sequence goes on along the minus strand of NZ_JBICXA010000004.1, from coordinate 314,079 downwards.
GCGCGTGCAGTCCGCGATGCGTCTCGCGCGCGGGCAGCCATTCCTTCCGGATCTTCGCCACGCAGGTGTAGTTGGTGTCGCACACGTTGGCCAACGGCGATTCGACCGCCTGGGTTGCGAACTGGTAGGCGTCCAGTTCGCTGAACCCGTAGTCGCGCACCAGCCAACGCACCAGGTCGAGCTGGGAGATCCGGAACGCGTCCTCCAACGGACGTGCCGAACCCGTCGAGATGATGTGCGTGTCCGACTCGATGCGCGGCCAGGGCGTGGCGACCCCCTTGAGCAACTCCACGATCACCACGGTGTTCATCGCGCACTCGACCGCGACTCCACAGGTCTCGCCCTCGCCCTGCCGGGCGTGCCCGTCGCCGAGGCTGAGCAGCGCGCCGTCCACGTTCACGCCGAGGTAGCAGGTGACCCCGGCCCGCATCTCGGGCGTGTCCATGTTCCCGCCGTGCGCGTCCGGCACCAGCGCCGAACGCACCTCCAGGTTGGCGGGGGCCACACCCACCGTGCCGTGCATCGGGTCGAGGGGCAGCTCGATCTCGATGTCGTTGTCCCGCGCGCGGAACAACGCCGTACGGCGGGTCCGGTCCAACTGCCAGATCCAGACGGTCTCCGGAAGCGGCGGCTGCAGCGTCGCCGTGGTGTGCGTCGAGGTGAGCGCGCCGAAGAGCGGAACCGTGGTCGAGGCGGCCCAGTCCCGGGCGGGCTCGATCGACACGAAGTGCACGGCGACCGTGTCACCCGGCTCCGCGCCCTCCACGTGGAAGGGACCGGTCTGCGGGTTCAGGAAGGGGAACTCGCACACCTCGGACACCAGGTCCTTCTCGGACCGTACCCGTCCGGCGAAACAGTCCTCCGTGTACAGGTCGAGGACCGTGCCGGGCGCGATGCGCGCCACGGGCGGGGCGCCGCCGAACGTCCACGCGTACTCGCCGGGTTCGGGCCGCACCGTGAGGATCCGGGGGTCGTTCATGGCTGTACTGCTCCGTTCTGCGGATGACCGGTGGAGGCGGGTTTGTCGAGATGGACACGGGCGGTTTCGGCTATTCGCTCGGGGTGCCGTCGTAGGAGAACGAGCAGGACCACGACCCCGGCCGCCATCCAGATGCCGACGACCGGCCCGGCGTAGGACACGGGAGCGGTCAGTTCGGTCACGAAGTCGAAGGCCGGGATGCCTGCCGCGGTGAGCAGGGCGGGGACGAAGGCGACGATCCCGAGGAGGGGGACCAGCAGGTGTCGCAGTGGCTTGAGCACCTCGCGCCTGCGGCGCAGGAAATAGCCCGCGCAGGCCAGGTTCACGACGATGTAGACACCGATGACGACGGTGACGATCACCGTGGCCAGGAGGAGGAACGCGGTCACCGGGTCGTAGCCGAGACCGAGGCCCAGTACGGCGCCCACCGCGACGACGGTCTGCACGGCGATTCCGGCGACGGGGGAGCGGTGGCGGGGGTGCAGGGTGGCCAGGAGGCGGGGGAGTACCCGGATGCGGGCCAGGGCGAAGGCGGTGCGGGTCGAGACGGTGGCGCACGCGTTGGCGTTGGCGATCGTCGAGTTGACGACGGCCAGGAACACCAGCACCCAGAACAGTCCGAACGACGCGCGTGCGACCCCCTCCCAGGACGCGGCGCCGGAGGCCCCGAATCCGCTGAAGCGGTCCGGCCCGAAGTACACCGTCATGGCGTAGGTCGTCAGCACGTAGAACAGGCCGATCCCGAGTGCCGCGCCGAGCACCGCGCGGTGCATCGTCCGGCGCGGGTCCCGTGTCTCCTCGGCGAGCGGCGCGGCGGCCTCGAACCCGGCGAACGCGAGCACCGTGTAGACCGATCCGGCGAAGACTCCGCCGAGCCCCGAGTAGTCCTTTCCGGTGTGCGAAGTACCGAACACCGAGAGGGTGTTGGCGCCACCGGCCTTGCCGATCAGCCAGACGGCGAAGACCAGGAAGACGAGGATCTCGAAGACCCCGAGGACCGTGCCGAAGCGGGCGGAGGCGCGCACTCCGAACCAGCCCGCCGCGGCGATGATCGCGGCGCCCGCGAGTGCCCACGGCCACCACAGGTTCTCCGTATACGAGGACCACTCCTGGTGCAGGGTGCCCGCGGTGGTGAAGCCGAGCTGGAGGAGCAGCAGCGGTGGGACCAGTGCTTCGACGAAGACGTAGCCCCAGCCGACCAGGAAGCCGACGGCCGGATGCAGTCCTTGTGCCGCGTAGGTGGCCACCGAGCCGGCGGCGGGCAGTTCGCGGGCCAGCTCGGCCACGCAGGACGCGGTGAACAGGCAGGCCACCAGCGCGATCAGCACCGACAGCGGCAGACTTCCGCCCGCGAAGGCCGCGCCCGACGGGATCGACGCGGCGACCGCGGCGGCCGGCGCCATGGCCGTGACGCTCTGGAAGAGGACCTCGCGCAACCCGATGGCATCCCGCCGCAGCCCCTGAACTGTCTCCCCCGACACGCGAATCCCCCCTCGTCCACCCGTATCCACACCCGCACCCGCACCCGCGCCTCGTCGTCACGACACGACGGCTGCGCCTCGCGTGAATCACGGTACGGCGCTTGCGGGTTGGGCAGTAGGGCGTGGCGTGCTTCCGTGGACGGCGACGGAACTGTGGACAACCCGGTCACTCGGACGGGTGAACCCGGCCGTGTTTCAGGCCTGTTCGGCCCCGTTGTCCCCAGCCCGTCCGGCCAGGATTCCCCCGGCCCGTTCGGCCACCGCCGCCGGATCGTCGAGGACGGCCCGCACCACCGAGTGCGCGGCCCCCAGCAGTGGACCCTCGGGCCCCAGCCGCGACACCGACACCGGACAGGCGGGCCCCGCCGTGCGCCGCGCCAACTCGGCCTCCAGCGACGGCAGCAGCCAGGGCGCGAGACCGGACAGCGCGCCGCCCAGCACCACCAGCTGCGGATCGAGGAGGTTGACCGCGCCGGTCAGCGCGATGCCGAACGCCGTACCGGCGTCGTGCAGGGCACCTCGTACCGCCTCGTCGCCGTCGGCGGCACGCGTCGCGAGCAGACCGACCCGGTCGGCGCCGGGCTCCAGACCGGCGGCACGCAGCACGGCCTCCTCGCCCGCGTACTGTTCGAGGCATCCGCGCCCGCCGCACGCGCACTCCGGCCCGTCCGGACGCACCGGGACATGCCCCAACTCGCCCGCGAATCCCCGGGTTCCGCGCAGCAGCCCCCCGTCGACGACGACCGCGGCGCCGATGCCGATCTCGGCCGACACATGCAGGAAGTCGCGCGGAGTGGTGTCGCCCAGCCAGAGTTCGGCGAGGCCGCCGAAGTTGGCCTCGTTGTCGACCGTGGGCGGGAGCTCGGCGGGCAGCAGGGCGCCGAGATCCGTGTCGTGCCAGTCGAGGTTCGGGGCGCGGACGACCGTACGGCCGTCGCGTGCCACCAGACCGGGCACGGCGACCGCGAGCCCGGCCGGCCACAGGCCCTCCGCGTCCGCCTCGGCGACTACCTGCCGTACCAGGGCGGTGAGTTCGGCGAGCACCGGTTCGGGGGAGCGGCCGCGGTTCACGCCGTGCCGTACGGCACGCGCGCGTATCTCGCCGCGCAGATCGACCGCGCAGACCGCGAGATGGTCGACGCCGATCTCCGCGCCGATCCCGGCCGGACCGCGCCCGCTGACGGCGAGTGCCGATCCGGGGCGGCCCACCCGGCCGGGCCGCTCGGGGCCCAGTTCTTCGAGGAGCCCCGACCGGATCAGCTCGTCCACCAGCGTCGACACCGCCGCACGGGTCAGCCCGATGCGCGAGGCCACGGCAGCACGCGACAGCGGACCGTCGGCGCTCACCGCGTGCATCACGCGCGCGAGGTTGCGCCGGCGCATGCCCTGCTGGGTGTCGGGCAGGGCACGCCCGGACCCGGCGGGGTGCGCCTCGTGCAGCGGTGCGGTCATGCCTCCGTCAGTCCTCGGTCGGTGTGCGTCAACGGGCTTCCGGCCCCCGTTCGAGCAGCGGAGCCGCGTCGGAGAGTACCCCGGAGATCCTGGCCAGCGTCGCCTCGTCGCGCTCCACGGCGTCCAGCACCGGCCCGGCCGCCGTGTTCCAGCGACGGGCCACCGCGGCCGGATCCTCGCCGGTCAGCAGCCCCGCGGCCTGCGCGGCGGCACCGAGCGCGACCAGTTCCTTCGCCTCGGGCACCTGGACCGGGCGCCCCGACAGCCGTCGTACGGTCTCCTGCCAGGCCGTGCCCCGGGCGCCCCCGCCGATCAGCAGCAGCGGCGTGGTGCGGTCCGCGTCCGCGTCGAGGACCAGGTCGAGCGCGCCCAGCAGGGCGTGCACGGCGCCGTCGTAGGCGGCCTGGAGGAGCTGGCCGCCGGTGGTGTCGTGACGCAGGCCGTGCAGCAGGCCGGAAGCGTTGGGGAGGTTGGGGGTGCGCTCGCCGTCCAGGTAGGGCAGCAGCGTGACCGAAGTGCCGGGCTCCACTGCTTCCCGGTCCAGGCCCAGCAGGGCGGCGACCCGGTCCACGGCGAGCGTGCAGTTCAGGGTGCAGGCCAGGGGCAGCCAGTCGCCGTGCGCGTCCGCGAAGCCCGCGACCGTGCCGGACGGGTCGGCGGGGCGGTGCTTCGACACCGCGTACACCGTGCCCGACGTGCCGAGGCTGAGCACGGGGACACCGGGACGCAGCCCGAGACCCAGCGCGGCAGCCGCGTTGTCGCCGGTGCCGGGGGCGACCAGCGTGCCCTTGGAGAACGGCAGGTCGTGGCAGTCGCGCACCGTCCCCGCCACCTCGCCCGGCCGCACCACTCGGGGCAACAGCGCAGGGTCGAGCCCGACGTGCCGCAGGATCTCCTCGTCGTACGACTCGGTCCCCGACGCCCACCAGCCGGTGCCGGAGGCATCGCCCCGGTCCGTGGTGCCCTGCCCGGTGAGCCGCTCGGTGAGGTAGTCGTGGGGGAGACGTACGGCCGCCGTGGCGCGCACCGCCTCCGGCTCGTGCTCGGCGAGCCAGGCCCACTTCGTGACCGTGAAGGAGGCGCCGGGCACGCTGCCGGTGCGCTCCGCCCAGGCCTTCGGGCCGCCCAGTTCCTCGATCAGACGGCGGGCCTGCGGCGCGGAGCGCACGTCGTTCCACAGCAGCGCCGGGCGCACCGGCTCGCCCTGTGCGTCAAGGGTGACCAGGCCGTGCTGCTGGCCGCCGATCGACACGGCCGCCGCCTCGTGGGCAGCGTCTCCGCACTGGCGCAGGGCCTCGCGCAGGGCGTCCCACCACTGGCGGGGATCGCTCTCGCGGCCCGCTCCCGAGGAGACGGTGTGCGGCGCCTGGCCGCTCGCGACGATCCGTCCTGTGGACACATCGACGACCAGTGCCTTCGTGGACTGGGTGGACGTGTCCACACCGACGACGAGCGGACCTTCGGCTGCTGACATCGGGCTCTCCCTGTTTTTTCCGCGGCTCTGCGGGCTCTGACCTGGTGTTCTCAAGGCTGTCCGGGGTGCGGTGACCCGTACCCAACTCCTTCAGGGACACCTTGTCCCTTCCCAGAGCTGCGTGTGCATACTAATTTGTAAACCGCCATGACGAAATAGTCGCAGCGAAGCAACAAGGAGCCGCGTCATGAACTACCAGCCCACCCCCGAGGACAGGTTCACCTTCGGCCTTTGGACCGTCGGCTGGCAGGGAAGGGACCCGTTCGGCGACGCCACCCGCCGTGCCCTCGACCCGGTCGAAACGGTGCAGCGCCTGTCCGAGCTCGGCGCCCACGGTGTGACCTTCCACGACGACGACCTGATCCCCTTCGGGTCCTCGGACACCGAGCGCGAGTCGCACATCAAGCGCTTCCGTGAGGCCCTCGACGCGACCGGCATGAAGGTGCCGATGGCGACCACCAACCTCTTCACGCACCCGGTCTTCAAGGACGGCGCGTTCACCGCCAACGACCGCGACGTGCGCCGCTACGCCCTGCGCAAGACGATCCGCAACATCGACCTGGCGGTCGAGCTGGGCGCCGAGACCTACGTCGCCTGGGGCGGTCGCGAGGGCGCCGAGTCCGGCGCCGCCAAGGACGTACGTGTCGCCCTCGACCGCATGAAGGAGGCCTTCGACCTCCTCGGCGAGTACGTCACCGACCAGGGCTACAGCATCAAGTTCGCGATCGAGCCCAAGCCGAACGAGCCCCGCGGCGACATCCTGCTCCCCACTGTCGGCCACGCCCTGGCGTTCATCGAGCGCCTGGAGCGCCCGGAGCTCTACGGCGTCAACCCCGAGGTCGGCCACGAGCAGATGGCCGGGCTCAACTTCCCGCACGGCATCGCCCAGGCCCTGTGGGCGGGCAAGCTCTTCCACATCGACCTCAACGGCCAGTCCGGCATCAAGTACGACCAGGATCTGCGCTTCGGCAACGGCGACCTGCGTGCCGCCTTCTGGCTGGTCGACCTCCTGGAGAGCGCCGGTTACGCCGGCCCGAAGCACTTCGACTTCAAGCCGCCGCGCACCGAGGACCTCGACGGCGTGTGGGCGTCGGCGGCCGGCTGCATGCGCAACTACCTGATCCTCAAGGAGCGTTCGGCCGCGTTCCGTGCCGACCCGGTGGTCCAGGAGGCGCTGCGCGCCTCGCGTCTGGACGAACTGGCGCAGCAGACCGCGGCGGACGGCCTCAAGGCACTGCTCGCGGACCGCTCGGCCTTCGAAGACTTCGACATCGAGGCGGCCGCCCAGCGCGGGATGGCCTTCGAGCAGCTCGACCAGCTCGCCATGGACCACCTCCTGGGAGCACGCGGCTGACCGCACGCACGCGTGCGTCACGTCACTCGCGAGCCCGCTGGTGTGCGTGAGTGCCCGTTCGTGACCGACCTCCGCGCGGAATGCTCCGGAATCATGCGATCCACGGCATGAGCCCGTATCAACCACCGCGCGGGGGTCGCGCCATGACCTCCACGAGGCGACTCTGGACGGTATGGCCATGCCGCCCGTACCGCCTCGACCGCCCGGGCCTCCGGGCGCCGCCCCGCCTCCGGGAGGCGGCTTCGGACCACCACCTCCCGGAGGCTTCGGACACCCGCCGGCAGGGGACTTCGGGGACTACGGACCGCCTCCCCGCAGGCGCCCCCGACCGCTGTTCATCCTGCTCGCCGTGATCGTCGCCGCCGGAGCCGTCGCCGCCATCGTGCTGATGGCCTCCGGAGGACACGACTCACCGGACAAGAAGACTCCCGCGGGGAGCAGTTCGAGTACGAGCCACAGCCCGTCCCTCACCCTCCCGACGAAACTCCCCACCAGCCTGCCGACCAAGCTCCCGACCTCGCTTCCGTCGAACTTCCCCTCGGAACTGCCGAGCGAGGTTCCCAGCGACATCGAGTCCCTGCTCCCGTCCCTGTTCGGCTAGCCGCCTCAGGAGCCGACGGACGTTCAGATGCCGTGCGGAAGCTTCAGGTACACCACGGTCGTCTCGATACCGCTGTCGACCAACCGCCCCTGCGCGTCGAAGGCGCCCGCGCCGTCCGTCATCCCGAAGTCGTTGTCATTCACGAGGGCGAGCGTGTCGTGATCCACGCGCGCGATGCCCTCGATCTTCTGCGGCACCCCGGAGACGGTCCCCAGGTCGACGACCAGCTTCTTGGCCAGCACCGGGACACCCGCGGCGGCCGGGTTGTCGAGCTGCTCCAGCGACGGGGACGTCGTGTCGGCGTCGTAGCGACCGCCGAGGATGTTCGACTTCGGGCTCAGCTTCACCATCTGCAGCCGGGCCGCCTTGTCGGTGCGCTCCTCGACCAGCAGCCGGTCGTCGCCCACGGCGACCACCGAGGAGATCTTGAGTTCGGAGGTGTCGTCCTCGCTGGGGTCGACCACGTTCACCGGGTCGAAGCGGTACGCGTACTCCGCCGTGACCGCCTTCTTCTTCGTGGAGAAGCGCAGCAGACGGGTGTTGAGCGACGCGTCCCCGGCGCCCCCGTCCGGCAGCGACAGCGGGCTCTGCAGGGCCATCACCAGGTCGCCGCCGGGCAGTTGGGCGAGCCCCTCGAAGCCGCGGTTGATCTTCCGGTGCAGCAGGACGGCCGGCAGCGCCTCCACCACCGGGTAGTCGGCACCGGTCAGACGCAGCCCCTTGGGCACGTACCGCGTGAGTACCTTCCCGCGCGCGGAGACGTGCACGAGGGAGGGCCCGTACTCGTCGACGAGCCAGAAGGACCCGTCCCCGACCCGCACGATGCCTTCCGTGTCCAGCCCGTTCGGGTTGTACGACAGCGCCGTCTGCGCGTCGTAGGAGTACGGCGCCTCGTCGCGTCCCTGCTGGTTCGGCAGCCCGGTGACGGCCTTCCCGGAGGACGTGGTGACCGGGAGGGCGTCCAGGACCTTCACCTTGTCCCCGGAGACACGGATCTTCACGATCGCCGGGTCGAAACCGGGCACGGGGAACGTACGGCGCTTCGTTCCGCTGACCTTGATCTGGCCGTTGGGCCCGCGGTCGGTGACCGTCCAGTACTCGCCCTTGCGGCCGGCCGGATAGATGTCGCTGCCGATGCCACCGAGGTCTACTCCCCGATCGTTGTCCACTGTCCCGGGCAACAGTGCGTTGCTGAACGCGCCGAGCGGAATGTCGCCCAGCGTCGCTGTCCGCGTGACATGGGCGGCCTCGGCCTTCGCGGGGGCTCCTGCGGCCGTACCGGCGGCCACGAGCGCGATCACCACGGCGAGCGGAACACCCGCCGCGACGGGACGACGGACGCGGCGTCGGACGAGGTCGTGCGGGGACATCGGGCCTCCTGAGGACAAGTTGGCTGACAGCGGCCAGAGTTGGGCGTCGTGAGGAACGATGCTCGACGGTGAGGTGAATCAGGGGTGTCGGACGCTGGTCGGGCGGGCGCGGCATCTCGGAGGTATCGGCCACGTAATGCGATCGCGTCCCGTGGCGCTGTCGGCTGCACAGGCCCGGTGACAGATCCCTCCCCCTCCGCCCGGTCACCGAGGGCGAGTTCGAGACCTGGTCCGCGCGACTACGGCGTTCCGCGCGGACCGGAGCCGTTCTACCCGGGAGGCTGGGTGTTCCCGGCGGACCGATCCCAGCGGGTTGGGCGGTCTTGGTGGGCCGCGCCGAACCACACGGGCAGTCGGCTGAACAGGTCCTCCTGGTCGTCGCCGACCCACGCCACGTGACCGTCCGGCCGCAGAAGCACTGCGGGTGCGTCCAGTTCCTCGCTGACGTCGACTACGTAGTCGACGCGATCCGCCCACCCCGCGACCGAGAGTCGGCCGGTCTGGTCGAGCAGGAGTCCTCGACCGGCGTGCATCAACTCGTACAGGCGCCCCTGCTTCAGCCTCACGTCCCGCAGCCGTCGGCCGAGCAGTTCATGGCCCTCGCCGAAGTCGTAGCGGATCCCGACCGCGGTGATCATCTCGGTCACGTACCGGTTCACCTCCTCGAAGTCCATCAGCGTCGAGAACAGTTCCCGCAGTGCGGTCGGACCAGGAGCGGTCCCCAGGAGCGTGATCTGCGCGCGCGTGTTGGCGATGACTCGGGCGCCTACAGGGTGTCGTTCGGTGTGGTAGCTGTCCAACAACCCTTCTGGAGCCCAGCCGTTGACCTCGGCCGCCAGCTTCCAGCCGAGGTTGAAAGCGTCCTGCACACCCAGGTTGAGCCCCTGCCCGCCGGTCGGCGGATGGATGTGCGCCGCGTCGCCTGCCAGCAGGACCCGGTCGACCCGGTAGCGCTCGGCCTGCCGGGTGGCGTCGCCGAAGCGGGACAGCCAGCGCGGCGAGTGCACGCCGAAGTCGGTGCCCGCGACGGCCCGTAGCCGCTGCTTGAAATCGTCGAGGGTCGGCGCGGTCGCACGGTCCTCGGCAACGCCGTCGGCGGGCACCACGACGCGGTACCCGCCGTTCTCGCTCGGGCTGACACCGAACCGCAGTTGGGTCTTGCGGACTTCCTCGACGGCGGCGGCAATGGCCGCCGGCTCCTCGGCCACCTCCATCTCGCCCAACAGCGTCTCGACCGTCGCGGGCTCGCCGGGGAAACCGACACCGAGCAACTTGCGTACCGTGCTGCGGCCGCCGTCGCATCCGACGACGTAGCGCGAGCGCAGCTGTGAGCCGTCCGTCAACTCGACGGTCACCCCGTCCTCGGCCTGACTCAACCCGATCACCTCGCGGCCGCGCCGGAACTCGGTACCGAGTTCGACGGCGCGCTCTTCGAGCAGCCGCTCGGTGACAGGCTGCGGGGTGGCGACGCCGTACGGGTGAGCCGTGTCCGATCGGTCCGGCCATGGTTTGACGATGCCTCCGAAGAGACCGCCCGCCTGGAACTTCTCACTGACCGCGAGGAACCGGTCGAGGAGGCCGCGCTGGTCCATGATCTCGACACTGCGCGCGTGCAGACCCTGCCCGCGGGACTCCCCGGTCGGCTCGGTCAGCTTCTCCAGCACGACCACGTGCACGCCGTGCAGCCGCAACTCGCAGGCCAGCATCAAGCCGGTCGGTCCGCCGCCGACCACGATCACGTCAATCATCAGAACGCCCGTCCAAGGAGATTGGTTTCCGGCCCGCCGATCCGTGGACCTGCACTCACGAGTCTTTCGTTTCCGCAGGTCCCGGCCTCGGTCGGCCATTTTGCGGGACGACCCGGGCCTTGCCGCAAGCCCCCGGCTGCGCTATACGTTGGGTGTGGCAAGGAGTGGGTGAACTCCTTGCCATCGCCTTTTTCCGGGTACCTCTGCACAGGCTCGATCCCTGGGGACCGGGTCGGCGAGGGTGTCGTCAACCCCCCTGTGAGGACCCGGCTGACCCCCGTACGGACACGGGGGGTTCCGTCATGGTCGCGACCGGTCACCGATTCGTACGTTTGCTCAGGTCAGCCCGTTGCCTGAGAGAGTCGGAGATCGGACATGTCCCAGACCACCGCAGTCATCGGCGCGCATGATCCGGGAGATGCCGTCGCGGCGCCCCCAGGAAGCGAGTTCGCGCCCCTCCTGCGCACGGTCAGGGGCAGAGGCCTGCTGGAGCGGCGGTACGCCTGGTACGCGCGCTGCATCGCCGCCAACGCCCTCGCGCTGGGCGGCATCGTCACGGGCATCGTCCTGATCGGCGACTCCTGGCTGACGCTGCTCCTGGCACCGCTCCTGGCCGTGTTCGGTGCCCGCACGGCCTTCATAGGCCATGACGCCGGCCACTCCCAGATCGCCGGCGGGAAGGCCGTCAACCGTCTCATCGGCCTGATCCACGGCAACCTGCTGCTGGGGATGAGTTACTCCTGGTGGAACGACAAGCACAACCGCCACCACGCCAACCCCAACCACATCGACAAGGATCCGGACGTCGTCGCCGACGTCCTCGTCTTCACCGGCGAACAGGCCAAGGACCGTTCAGGGTTCCGGCGCTGGCTCACCCGCAACCAGGCGTGGCTGTTCTTCCCGCTCACGTTGCTCGAAGGCGTCGCCCTCAAGGTCAACGGTTTCCAGGATCTGCGGCGCCAGCCCCGTCGCGAGCGGGCCGTCGAAGGCGCTCTCCTGGTGAGCCATGTCGTGGCCTACGCGACCCTGCTGCTCATCTCGATGTCCCCGGGGAAGGCACTCGCGTTCGCCGCGCTGCACCAGGCCCTGTTCGGCCTGCACCTCGGCCTGGCCTTCGCGCCCAACCACAAGGGCATGGAGATGCCGGACCCGAACGGTGAACGGTGGGGCCATCTCCGCCGCCAGGTCCTCACCTCACGGAACATCCGCGGCGGCGTGCTGACCGACTGGTTCCTCGGCGGCCTCAACTACCAGATCGAACACCACCTCTTCCCGAGCATGCCGCGGCCCAATCTGCGGCTCGCACAACCCCTGGTGCGCGCCCACTGTCAGGATGTGGGTATCCCCTACGTGGAGACGGGGCTCGTCGACTCCTACCGGCAGGCCCTGCGCCACCTCCACGAGGTGGGGGAGCCGCTGCGCATGGAGTGGACGGAGTGACGGAACGGCCGACGGCCCGGATACCAGTAGGGGAAGCGCCTCAGGGATGTCTCAGGGTCGCGATCCGGAACTGTGAGGAGCGCGGACCCGTTTTCAGATCAGAGAGCGGCTGCGGCCGCGGAGGAGGCGACATATGTCGAGGAACGCGAAGATCGCCGTAGGTGGTGTGGCCGTCGGACTGATCCTGCTGATCTGGCTGCCCTGGTGGGTTTCATTCCTGATCGTCGTGGGAGTGCCGGCGGCCGCATATCTCACGCTGGACCCGTCGCAGCGGCGTCGGCTGCGCCGCGTGGCGGGCAAGGAGATCGGCCGCTGACGTACGGATGCCCGGCTGTGTGCCGGCCCGGCGTACAGGAGCAGAGCACAGCACCGTCCGCGGGACTGCCGATAGCAGCCCTGTGGACAGTGCGCTGCCGAGCACCGTCCATGAACCGAGCTTTCCTCGTCGACCCGGTCGATCGAGCGTGACCCGGGCGTCCGGGCCCCTGGACGCCCGGATCCGAGCCCAGGGGCTCAACTCGGCCGTACGGCAAGCTTGTCGAGTGCTTCCAGGAGACCGGGAAGCTCGGGGCCCCGGCCGACCGGCAGGACCTCGCCGGGCTCGTCGTCGAGGAGGACGAACGCTATGTCGTCGGTTCGGGCGACCAACGACCAGCCGGGGCCGTCGGCGCGCAGCGTGCGTGCGTCGCCCGGTGCGAAGGACGATCTGACGCGGCCGAGGGGCGGCGGGCTGTCGACGTACGCGCGGACCTCTGTCAGCACCCGACGAACCCCGCTGTGGCCTGCCTGAGGGCCTTCCCCGCTGCTGCCCGCAGAGGTGCCGTCCGACGCGTTGTCGTCGGACGGCGTTCCGTGCGCCTCGGACGCGGCGTCGGGGGTAGTGGCGTCCGAGGCGGCCTTGTCCGTCTCCGACGCGTCGTCCGCCCCGTGCTGCGTCTCCTGAACCTCCTGAACCTCCTGCGCCGAGAAGTTCGAGTCGTCGATCTGCTCGCGCCACAGGGCCCATTGCAGCGCGATCTCGTCGGCACCCAGCCGTCGTTGTGCCGGACCCCAGGTGGTGGTGTCCGGCGGAGTCAGCGGTGGTCGGTCCACGAGGTCGGGGTCCGGATCGTGCGGCGCGGGCACGTTGGGAGCCGCGACGGCGACCGCGAGCGGCCAGCCCGGCAGAGCGGCGACCACCGTGCGCTCGCTCGGCGACAGGTCGTACTCCATGCCGCAGTCCCAGGACGCGATGGCGACCGCGACCAGCGACACGTCGTCGATGACGACGGTCCACCGCGACCCGTCGCCGTCCTGGCCGAGAACCAGGCCGTACCCGTCGGCGAGCGGCGCCATACCGAGCGCCGCACAGGCCTCCGGGTAGTCGTCGCCCAGCACGCTCGGGAACTTCGCCGGCGTCAGCAGCACCGCCGTGAGCACATAGAGCGCATCGTCCTCGGCGGCGACGGCCTCTTCATCCGTGTCGGCCATCCCAGCCTCCCCATCATTCGTCCAACCGCGCGCACCCTAGTGTGCGCGGAAGCCGCTTGTCACGACTCCCAAGTACACCCGGAGCTGCAGTTTTCCGGCTGGACGGGGCGAAATGACCTCCGGTGACCCGAACTGTCAGCCCGCGGGGAGCCCAAGAAGCGCACGAGCCACCGTCCTTGGCGACTCGTCACGCTCCCTGGCGAGGGCGACGACGGCCCGGCACGCCAGCTCGCTCACCCCGAAGGACAGCGCCTCCGGCGACACCCAGCCCGCGGCCTCGTCGATCCGGTCCTGGTCGTCCTCCGCGCGGGCCGAGACATAGACGGCGGCGGCCTCGAAGAGATTGTGCGGGCGCCGCTGTGGGACGTTGCTCGGCTCCGTGCGCGTGGAGGTGAGAAATCTGGCGAAGGTCTTACGGGGCCTGTCGAACATGCTGACCGCCTTCCCCCTGCGTGGTTCGCTGTCGCCGACCGTTCATCTACTGCTACCCAACGTAGAGTTGGAGTTGCGGCGACAGAAGGGGGACGGTGCGGTGAAGCGCGCGCGTCGAACGCTCGGCGCGGAGACGGGTCAGCCGTCGAGTGAGTCCCACCGTGGCCCGCAGCCAGGTGAGTTCCGCCCGGCTCGTGGCCCGGGCGATCGTGAGGATGCCGCGCCGGAAGGGATCGTCCAACTCCTCGGCGCGCAGCGGCCGTTCGCCGTCGTAGAAGAAGCTCGCGGGTTTCTCCAGGAAGTCCAGTCGGCGCCGTAGGACGACCGCCTGGGCGGTGGGGTCGTCGAGGCGTCTCAGGAAGGCGAGGATCGTGAACCAGCGGTTCTCGTGGGTGATGTCGCGCTGGGCGGGCTCGGCGGGCGGCGGCGCAGTTCGTGTCTGCCCTCCTGGGTGAGCGTCAGGACGTGACGCGGGGGGATACCCGCGTGCTCTGCCAGGGGCAGAACAGCGGCCGGACCGGGCTCGACGATCACTACAGTCCAGTCTCATGACGACGATTACGACGCGTACGGTCGAGTACCCGGCCGACGGTCTGACGATGACCGGGCACCTCGCGCTCCCGGCCGGTGTCGACCGTCGGCCCGCAGTGCTGCTCGGACCAGAGGGCATGGGGCTCAGCGACGTCGAGCGCCGCCGGGCCGAAGCTCTCGCCGAGCTGGGATACATAGCGCTGGCCTTCGACCTCCACGGCGGGCGCTATTTGAGCGACCCCGAGGAGATGCTGGCCCGTTGCATGCCACTGCTCTCCGATCCCGGCCGGATGCGGAGTATCGGCCATGCGGCGCTCGACGTGTTGCGCACCGAACCGCGGACCGATTCCGACCGGATCGCCGCCGTCGGCTACGGCACCGGGGGCGCCGTCGGGCTGGAACTCGGGCGCGACGGCGTCAACCTGCGCGCGATCGGGACAGTCAACGCACTGACCACGGGCCGACCTGGCGAGGCAGCGCGCATTCGCTGCCCGGTGTGGGCCGGGGTCGGGTCGGAAGACCCGATCATGCCGGCCGCGCAACGTGAGGCGTTCACCGCTGAGATGCAGGCCGCGGGCGTCGACTGGCGCCTGACGGTCTACGGCGGCGCCCTGCACGCCTTCCACCATCCGCCGGTCGACCACCCCACGGTCCCCGGCGTCGGCCACCACCCGCGGCACGCGCAGCGAGCCTGGCGCGACGTCGTCGACCTGCTCGCCGAGTGCCTGCCCGTGACGGAGGATCTGGGTGCATGACCCAGGCAAACACGCCGGCACCAGGCTTGGTCGGCATGCCTGGGACCCCTCAAGCAGCGTGGACGGGTTCGGCAGATGGGGGCAGGGATGCGTTGGGCTCGACGGCGGGCCGGGTGAGCCTGCGGGTCATAAGCGTGATCGAGGCGAGGGTAAGCATCGCCTCGGAGTGCTCAGGCCGGGTCTCGCAGTCGCGCGCATTCCGACGCGCATGCGACAACCAAGCCAGTGTCCTCTCCACCACCCACGCCTCGGCAAGATCACGAAGCCCTTGGCGCCTAGGGCCTGTTCTCAGTCTTGATCGCCCGCGGCGGACCAGCGGACGAAGAGGCCGAACACCGTCTTGAGGGGCGGGTAATCCTGCGGCAGCGCGGCCCATTTGGAGCCGGTGCCGACGAGATGGCGCAGGGCGTCGACGATCTCCTGACGTGGGTGGGCCTCCGGCCTGCCGCCGCTGGGGTCTGGCAGGCCGGCACCGGCAGCAACGGCTCGACCAGGGCCCATTCGAGGTCCGCCGTGTCCGAGGGACAGTGTCGCCGGCGCATGACGTCCGCCTTCCGCTTCTCTCAGGCGATCAGGTCAAGGGTGGACTCGACGGAGTTGAGCTGGGCGACGATGTGCCGCACCCGCTTGTCCTCCGGGTCCAGGGCGGCGTGCGGGGCAATGGTGCCGGTGATCAGGCGGCGGACCTCGGTGAGCAGCGCGTGCGCGCGGGCCGTCCCGTAGGTCTCCAGCTGGGCGCATGTACGAGATCGACCGAGGTTCAAAGACGGGTTCTCAGTGCTCGCGCACGGCCAGCGCCAGGAAATGGTTGTCCTCGTCGGCGTACGACGTCATGCGCCACCCCGAACCGGCCAGCAGTGGACGGAGATTGGCCTCCGCGCGCAGGTCGTCCGGCGTGATCTGCCGCCCCTGACGCGCCGCGAGCGCCGCCCGGCCGATCGGATGGAACAGGGCCAGCTTGCCGCCGGGGCGCACCACGCGCGCCAACTCCCGCAGATTCTCCTCGGGTCGGGCCAGATGAGCGATCAGGCCCGCCGCGAACACGGCGTCGAGCGATTCCGACCGCAGCGGCAGCGCGGCGACGTCGGCGAGCAGCAGGAGCCCGTCACGGCCCCGTCCGGCTCGTACGGCGGCCTCCAGCATGGCCGGGGTCAGATCGGCCCCGACCACCACTCCGGAGTGCCCCACGGCCGCACGGAGCGGCGGCAGCGCGCGTCCCGTCCCGCAGCCCGCGTCGAGCACCCCGTCTCCTGAGCGCAGCCCGAGTTCGGCGACCGCGGCGACGTAGGCGGGGCCGTCGTCGGGAAAGCGGCTGTCCCAGTCGGAGGCGCGCGCACCGAAGAACTCCTGGACATGTGTGTGGTCGTCGCTCATGTTCCGCATGATCCCTCACCGACACGGATGACGCTTCGGTGCGCATGTTCGAGCGTGACGCGGTCGTTCAGGCACCTCTCCGCGTCAGATTGCAACACCTTTCGAAATGCGCCCCCTTTGTGCACCCGTGCCCCCACTAGCGTCCCCTGGTCATGGGACACCTGGACCACGCCACCTTCGGCTGGCTGACCCCCGTGCTGTCATACGTGATGGCCTGCATGGGCTCCGCACTCGGGCTGCGCTGCACCGTCCGCGCGCTCGGCGCCACCGGCCGCTCGCGCCGCAACTGGCTCATCACCGCGGCCTCGGCACTCGGCACCGGCATCTGGACCATGCACTTCGTGGCCATGCTCGGCTTCGGCGTCAGCGGCACCGACATCCGCTACGACGTGCCACTGACCATGCTCAGCCTCCTCGTCGCCATGGTCGTCGTCTGCGCGGGCGTCTTCGCGGTCGGCTACGGCCGCGACCGGGGCCGCGCGCTCTTCCTCGGCGGCCTCACCACCGGACTGGGCGTCGCGAGCATGCACTACCTGGGCATGGCGGCGATGCGGTTGCACGGAGACGTGAGCTACGACCCGATGCTCGTCGGGCTC
The DNA here is from genome assembly GCF_043200035.1 of Streptomyces sp. NPDC048504. Classification (NCBI taxonomy): domain Bacteria; kingdom Bacillati; phylum Actinomycetota; class Actinomycetes; order Kitasatosporales; family Streptomycetaceae; genus Streptomyces; species Streptomyces sp. NPDC048504. Next base: position 297,022 of record NZ_JBICXA010000004.1, on the reverse strand, counting down.
TCCGTGCTGATCGCCGTCGTCGCGGCGACCGCGGCCCTGTGGGCGGCCCTCAACATCAAGTCGCCCGTGGCGGTCACCGTTGCCTCCCTCGTCATGGGAGCGGCCGTCAGCAGCATGCACTACACCGGCATGTTCGCGGTGCGCGTGCACGTCACGCCTTCCGGAGCGGTCCTTCCCGGCGCCACGGCGATGCAGTTCATCTTCCCCCTCGCCGTGGGCCTCGGGTCCTACCTGTTCCTGACCTCGGCGTTCGTCGCACTGTCGCCGACCACGGGAGAACGCGAGGCCACCGCCTCGGCCCAGCGGCCGGTCGAGAGCGTCGCCCGCTAGTCCGGCCCGTGCAGCACGCCCCTGAGAACCACTTCCGAGCGAGGAGGCCATGCGTACCCCCCGTAGGACCCCGAGAGCCGGCGCCGAGGCGCCGCCCGTGCGCGGTCGTCGCGCGCACGCCGGACCACCCGCCGACGAACTCTTCGACGATCTCCTGGACGCCTCGTCGGAGGACATACCCCCGCGCGCGGGACGATGGCGGATGCGCCCCCGCACCGTACGAGCCAAGATCGTCTGCCTCCTGATGGTGCCGGTCGTCTCCCTGCTCGCCCTGTGGGCGTACGCCACCGTCAGCACCGCCCAGGACGTCTCCCGGCTACGGCAGTTGCAGCGCGTGGACTCCGCGGTGCGCAGCCCCGTCGCGGACGCCGTGGTGGCGCTGCAGGCCGAGCGGTCGGCCGCCGTGCGCTACGCGACCGACCCCGAGGCCGAGCAGAGCGGAGACCTGAAGAAGCTCGCGGCGAGCACGGACCGGGCGGTCGCCCGGTTGCGGCTCGGCGACGACAACACCGTCGCCGACGGCGAGGAACTGCCCTCCGGGGTCTCCCGCCGACTGAAGACCTTCGTCACCGGAGCCGAGCAACTGCGCTCACTGCGGACCGACGTGCTCGGCCACCGCGCGGGATGGGACGAGACCTACGGGCAGTACACGAAGACCATCGCGACAGCCTTCGCCGTGGGCGGGGCGCTCACCGGGATCCAGGACGCCGACCTCGGATCCGACGCGCGCGTGCTCCTGGAGTTCTCCCGCGCCGGGGAATCACTGTCCCAGGAGGACGTGATGCTCGCCGGCGCCCGTCTCGACGGCAGGCTCGACGGGGAGCGGCTGAGGCTGTTCACCGGGGCCGTCGACACCCGACGCACCCTCACCGACTCCGCCGTCGAGGACCTGCGCGGCTCCGAACGCGCCGCCTGGCAGCACCTCGCCGACACCAGCGCCTACGGTGCGATCGGCACCGTCGAGGACAAGGTCCTCGCCACCGACTCGGCCACCAGGGCGATCGCCGCGGCTCCGGAGACCACCTGGAACAACGCCCACACACGCGTACAGGACGGCATGCGCAGCATCGAGTCGGAGGCGGGCAGCGGGGTCGCCCACCGCGCCGATCCGTTCACCCGAGGGCTGCTCACCTCCGCCGGTGCCGCGGTCCTGCTCGGACTCGCCGCCGTCATCGCGTCGCTCGTCATCTCGGTGCGCATCGGACGCGGCCTCGTCGTCGAACTCGTGAGCCTGCGCAACGACGCCCTGGGGATCGCCCGCCACAAGCTTCCCGAGGCCATGCGGAGACTGCGCGCGGGGGAGGAGATCGACATCAGGGCGGAGGCCCCGCCCGGGTCGCCCGCGGAGGACGAGATCGGACAGGTCGTCGAGGCCCTGAGCACCGTGCACCGCGCGGCTCTGCGGGCCGCCGTCGAACGTGCCGAACTCGCCAGCGGCATCTCCGGGGTCTTCGTCAACCTCGCCCGCCGCAGCCAGGTCCTGGTGCACCGTCAACTCAGCCTGCTGGACCGCATGGAGCGCCGCTCCGAGGACCCGAACGAACTGAGCGACCTGTTCCGCCTCGACCACCTCACCACCCGTATGCGACGGCACGCCGAGAGCCTGATCATCCTCTCCGGCGCGGCACCCGGGCGGGCCTGGCGCATGCCGGTCTCGCTGACCAACGTCGTCCGCGCGGCAGTCTCCGAGGTCGAGGACTACGCGCGCGTGGAGGTACGCCAACTCCCCGAGGCGTCCGTCGTCGGCGCCGCCGTCGCCGACCTCACGCACCTGCTGGCCGAGATCGTGGAGAACGCGGCCCAGTTCTCGCCGCCGCACACACGCGTGCGGGTCACCGGCGAACCCGTCGGCAACGGCTACGCCGTAGAGGTCGAGGACCGGGGCCTCGGCATGGGCACGGAGTCCCTGGGTGACGCCAACCGCCGCATCGAACAGTCCGAGGCCCTCGACCTCTTCGACAGCGACCGGCTCGGCCTTTTCGTGGTCAGCAGGCTCGCCGCCCGCCACGGCATCAAGGTCCACCTGCGGACCTCGCCCTACGGCGGAACGACGGCGGTCGTCCTGCTGCCGACGGCGCTGCTGCACGGCGGCGCCGCGGAACGTGCCCCGCGCGCGGCGGTCGACGACGGGGAGCGGGCCGTGGAACGCGAGTACGCGCGCGTGCCCACCGCGACCCAGCACCAGGAGTCCGTCGCCGCCTCGGCCGACCGGCCCGCCCTGGCGGTCTCCACACGGGCCGCCGCGGAGTCGGCGAACGACACCCCGCCCCCCGGAGTCACCACCTTGCGACTGCACCGTCCCCCCGAGGACACCGAAGGGACCGACGAGAACGACGACCTCCCACGCCGCGTACGCCAGGCACATCTCGCCCCCCAGCTCCGCGAACAGCCCACCGCGGAACGGGAACAGGCGCCGGCGGCCCCGCGCGACGAGCATCGCACCCCGGAGGTCGTACGGGACCGGATGGCGGCCTACCGCGAAGGCTGGACGCGCGGCGGCGGCAGGCAACCGGGCCGCGGTGCCACCCCAGGCCCCGCAACGGGCAGCGACAGCAGCGAAGGAGACCCCGCGTGATCCAGGACCCGAGCATGAGGGCCGCCCAGCGGTCCGGCGAACTCGACTGGCTGCTGGACGACTTGGTGCTGCGCGTGAGCGAAGTACGGCATGTCGTGGTGCTCTCCAACGACGGCCTCGCCGTCGGCGCGTCGACCGACCTCAAGCGCGAGGACGCCGAACACCTCGCCGCGGTCGCCTCCGGATTCCACAGCCTGGCCAAGGGCGCGGGACGGCACTTCGGAGCCGGCGGAGTACGGCAGACCATGGTGGAGATGGACGACGGATTCCTGTTCGTGGCAGCGGCCGGGCACGGTTCCTGCCTCGCCGTCCTCACAGCCGTCACGGCCGACATAGGCCTGGTGGCGTACGAGATGGCGCGGCTGGTCAAGCGCGTCGGCGAGCACCTCTACACGCCGCCGCGCGTCGGTGCGCGGCCGCCCGCAGCCGGATGAGGCGAGAGGGCGATCCACTCCGATGACCGAAGACACGACCGGCGTCCAGCGCGAGCCGGGCAGCCAGTGGTACGACCAGGAAGCCGGGCCTCTCGTCCGCCCCTACGCGATGACGGGCGGACGTACCAAACCGGGTCCTACGGGGGTGCGTTTCGACCTGATCGCGCTCGTCACGCTGGATACGGGCGCGCCCGGCTTCGACGACGACACCGGGCTCGGACCGGAACACCGGGCCCTCGTCGACCTGTGCCGCCCCGAAACACAGTCCGTCGCCGAACTCGCCGCCGGAGCAGACCTTCCGCTGGGAGTGGTCCGGGTGCTCCTGGGCGACCTCCTGGAACTCGGCTGCGTCATCGTCAGCCGTCCGGTGCCGCCCGCGCAGCTTCCTGATGAACGGATTCTGCGCGAGGTCATCGAGGGACTGCGGGCACTGTGACGAAACTTCAGTACCACTCGAACGCGTACGACGCCGACTTGCGCACCCTTCCGTACACCGAACAGGTGCGAGACGGTCACATCGGGCAAATAGCGATCCAACCGCCCAGGATGAGGCCGTACTTGCCAGGATGCACACCTATGGACGTCGAGCGTTTCCGGCACTCCCGAGAGAAGTGATCGATGGTCTCCGAGCACTCCGACGCCGAGGACGGCGAGACGACCGCCCTGGCGTTGAAGATCCTGGTCGCCGGCGGATTCGGCGTGGGCAAGACCACCATGGTGGGCGCGGTCAGCGAGATCAGGCCGCTGCGCACCGAGGAACTCCTCAGCGAGGCCGGTCAGTTGGTGGACGACACCGACGGCGTGGACCAGAAGGTCACGACGACCGTCGCCATGGACTTCGGCCGCATCACCATCCGGTCCGGCCTCTCCCTCTACCTGTTCGGCACACCGGGCCAGGACCGCTTCTGGTTCCTGTGGGACGAACTGTCGCAGGGCGCCCTGGGGGCCGTGGTCCTCGCGGACACCCGGCGCCTTGAGGACTGCTTCCCCGCGGTCGACTACTTCGAGCACCGGCACATCCCGTTCGTGGTGGCCGTCAACTGCTTCACGGGCTCCCGGAGTTACGGCGCCCGCGACGTCTCCCGCGCGCTGGACCTCGACCAGGGGACACCCGTGGTCCTCTGCGACGCCCGTGACCGCGACTCGGGGAAGGAGGTGCTGATCCGGCTCGTCGAGTACGCCGGGCGGATGCACACCGCCCGGATGCTCGACTCGGTGGGCTGACGTGGCATCTCACTCCGAAATGCCCTTCTGCGCCAGGACCTTCTCGACCGTGACGCGCACGAGGAGTTCGCCAGGCACCCCGTTGCGGGCACCGAACTCCTCGGCGCGCTCCTCGCCCATGTACCGGGCTCCGATCCGGGCTGCCCAGTACCGGAGTTCGCCCGGCTCCTCCGACAACTCGGCGCGCCCCTGCAGCACCACGAAGTCGAACGGCGGCCGATCGTCGTCCACGCACAGGGCGACTCGCCCGTCACGGGCAAGATTGCGCCCTTTTACCGTTTCCTTCGCGGTGTTGAACACCACATCGTCGCCGTCCAGCAGGAACCAGATCGGCGCCACATGAGGGCTCCCATCGGCGCGTACGGTCGACAGCTTGCCCGTGCGCGTGCCGTGCGAGACGAACGCCCGCCATTCCTCGTCGGTCATCTTCTGTGCCATGCCCCTATCCTCCTTGCCCGGGCGACGGAGGTGGGGAAGGCTGACGGGAGATCCTCCGGCCAGGGGGAGAGGCGACACGGGGAGGCCGGAACATGGCACAGAACCAGGGACTGAGCTGGCTGCTGGACGATCTGACCGAGCGCGTCGAGCACGTACGCCACGCCCTGGTCCTGTCCAACGACGGACTGGTGACGGGCGCGAGCACGGGGCTGCGCCGCGAGGACGCCGAACACCTCGCCGCCGTCTCGTCCGGACTGCACAGCCTGGCCAAGGGTTCGGGACGCCACTTCGGCGCGGGCGGCGTGCGGCAGACGATGATCGAGTTCGACGACGCCGTCCTGTTCGTCACCGCCGCGGGGAGCGGCAGCTGTCTGTGCGTCCTCAGCGGCGCGGACGCGGACATCGGCCAGATCGCCTACGAGATGACCCTCCTCGTCAACCGCGTCGGCGAGCATCTCGGCGTGGACGCCCGACAGCCCGAGCGGACCCCCGTCACGGACCTCTGACCTGCAACTTCACGGGCCTCCGCAGAGTTATCCACAGGCCTGCCACGAGATCCGGCGAGCCGGTTACGGTTTGTTCATCGCAAGCGCACACAGCGTGAGCATTGGACTCCGCGGGGGAGATCGACCATGGCAGGAAACACCATCACCAAACCGTCCGACCTCTCGTGCACGCCCAGTCGCGCGGCACGGGAACTGGGGCTCAAGCGAGGCGAGTTCGACCTCGCCGTACATCTCGGACGCATCCGCACCGCGCCCGACGAAGGAGGCGGCGGCCGACGCGTCACCCACGCCGAGATCGACCGACTGCGCTCGGCGGACGGCTTCCCGGAAACACTTCTGGAAAGCGTCAGGACCGTGGGCACGACGGACGGCGCGGCCCTCATGCAGGTCACTTCCGCCAGGTTCACCCGCCTCGCCCGGCTGGGACTGGTGGTGCCGGTGAAGTTCTACCTCAACCGCTATCGGGCCGTCGTCTGGCTCTATCTCGCCGAAGAACTACGGCAGTTCGCGGCCGACAAGAACCACACCGCCCTGCTGAACGGCCGCACGCCCGAGGGAATGAGGGACCAACTGCAAGAGGGCCTGGACCTACGGCCCCGCAACTGGCGCGGACGGCATCTCGGGTTCCTGCTCCGCCAGGCCGACAGCCCGTGGGAGCGCGCCGGCGCCCTGGCCGCGCTGCTCGATCCCGTCCAGGTCGCGGAGATCGTCCAGGACCCGTACGAGCGCGCCTACTTGAACCGCTTCCGGCCTGACCCGCCCGCCCACGGGGCTCCCGGTTCGCCCGCCGCCCGCCTCGCCGAACGGATCATGACGGCGGAGGACCCGGACGAGATCAGCTGGCTGCGAGCGGATCTGGCCCAGGTGCTGGGCGAGGCACGCGGCCACCGTCCCGCGCCACGACCGGCAGCCGAACCGACCGCGCCACGGTCGACCGTCGAACGGGCCGCACCACGACCGACCCGCGAACCGGCTGGATCTCCGCCGACCGCCGAACCTGTCGGACCGCCGACGGCCCTGAGCGAACACCCGCCGGAGCAGGAACCGGCGCCGGAACCCCAGCGATCACGCGGCATGTTGGGCTGGCTGCGCCGCAGAAGCGCGTGAGCCGACGCGCACGTCCACCAGCTACAGCGCTCTGAACAGCCCTTCCTGGACGACCGAGACGAGCAGGCGTCCCTCCAGGTCGTAGATGCGCCCGCGGGCCAGACCGCGGCCGCCCGTCGCGATCGGGGACTCCTGGTCGTAAAGGAACCACTCGTCCGCGCGGAACGGCCGGTGGAACCACATGGCGTGATCCAGCGACGCCATGTCGAAGTTCCGCGGCCCCCACAGGGGTTCGACGGGGATCCGGACGGCGTCCAGGAGCGTCATGTCGCTGGCGTACGTCAGCGCGCAGGTGTGCACCAGCGGATCGTCGCCGAGCGGCCCGACCGCGCGCATCCACACCGCGCTGCGCGGCTCGGCGTCCTTGATCTCCTCGGCGCTCCAGCGCAGCCCGTCCGCGTACCGGATGTCGAAGGGCTGACGGCGTGCCATCCGCTCCAACTGCTCGGGCAGCACGCCCAGATGGGCCCGGACCTCCTCCGACACCGTCGGCAGGGACTCCGGGTCCGGGACCTCGCGGGCCGGCAGCTGGTGCTCGAAGGGACCTTGCTCAGGCTTGTGAAAGGAGGCGGTGAGATTGAAGATCGTGCGGCCCTGCTGCACGCCGGTGACCCGACGGGTGGTGAACGACCTCCCGTCCCGCACCCGCTCGACCTGGTACACGATCGGCACGCCCGGCCGGCCCGGGCGCAGGAAGTACGCGTGCAGCGAGTGCACGGGCCGGTCGCCCTCCGTGGTGCGGCCCGCGGCGACCAGCGCCTGGCCCGCCACCTGGCCGCCGAAGACCCGCTGCAGGGACTCGTGCGGGCTGCGGCCACGGAAGATGTTGACCTCGATCTGCTCCAGGTCGAGCAGGTCGACGAGCCGCTCTGCCGGGTTCGTCATGGGTGGGATTCTCCTGTGCTCACAGCTGGCCGACGTCGGTGACACGGACGACCGCACGGCCCTCCGTGTCGGAGGCCGCGAGATCGATCTCCGCGCTGATGCCCCAGTCATGATCGCCGTTCGGGTCGGCGAAAATCTGCCGAACGCGCCACAGGTTGTGCTGCGGCTCCTCCTCGATGAGCAGGAGCTTGGGCCCGCGGGCATCGGGGCCGGTGCCGAGGTCCTCGTACTCGTCCCAGTACTTGTCCATCGCCTCGCCCCAGGCGTCAGCGTCCCAGCCCGCCTCGGCGTCCAGCTCGCCCAGCTCGTCGACATGGTCGAGGGCGGCGAGTTCGACGCGGCGGAACATCGCGTTGCGGACGAGGACACGGAAGGCACGCGCGTTCGCGGTGACCGGCTTGACCTGGTCGGCCTTCTCCTGCGCCTCCTCGGCGGTCATCTCCGCCGGGTTGGCCAGCTGCTCCCACTCGTCCAGCAGACTGGAGTCGACCTGGCGCACCATCTCGCCGAGCCAGGCGATCAGATCCTCCAGGTCCTCGGACTTGAGGTCGTCCGGGACGGTGTGGTCGAGGGCCTTGAAGGCGCTGGCGAGGTACCGCAGCACGATGCCCTCCGTACGGGCCAGCTCGTAGTACGAGGTCAACTCCGTGAAGGACATGGCCCGTTCGTACATGTCACGGATCACGGACTTCGGGGACAGCGGATGGTCGCCGACCCACGGGTGGCTCTTGCGGTACGTGTTGTACGCGTGGAAGAGCAACTCCTCCAGCGGCTTGGGGTAGCTGACGTCCTGGAGGCGCTCCATGCGGTCCTCGTACTCGACGCCGTCCGCCTTCATCGCGGCGACGGCCTCGCCGCGCGCCTTGTTCTGCTGGGCGGCCAGGATCTGCCGCGGGTCGTCCAGCGTGGACTCGACCACGGACACCATGTCCAGCGCGTACGACGGCGATTCGGGGTCCAGCAGCTCGAACGCGGCGAGCGCGAACGTCGACAGCGGCTGGTTGAGGGCGAAGTCCTGCTGCAGATCGACCGTGAGACGCACGATGCGGCCCTCGGCATCCGGAGTGTCGAGCTTCTCGACGATGCCGCCGTCCAGGAGCGAGCGGTAGATGGCGATCGCACGCCGGATGTGCCGCAACTGCTGCTTGCGCGGCTCGTGGTTGTCCTCCAGGAGATGCCGCATCGCGTCGAAGGCGTTGCCGGGACGGGCGATCACCGACAGCAGCATCGTGTGCGTGACCCGGAAGCGGGACGTCAACGGCTCCGGCTCGGAGGTGATGAGCTTCTCGAAGGTGCTGTCCGACCAGCCGACGAAGCCCTCGGGCGCCTTCTTGCGGACGACCTTCCGGCGCTTCTTCGGGTCGTCGCCCGCCTTGGCGAGCGCCTTCTCGTTCTCGACGACGTGCTCGGGGGCCTGCGCGACCACCAGACCCGCCGTGTCGAAACCGGCCCGTCCGGCGCGGCCCGCGATCTGGTGGAACTCACGGGCGCGCAGCGTGCGCACCCGGATGCCGTCGTACTTCGCCAGGGCCGTGAACAGCACGGTGCGGATGGGCACGTTGACGCCCACCCCGAGCGTGTCCGTACCGCAGATGACCTTCAACAGGCCCGCCTGCGCGAGCTTCTCCACCAGGCGCCGGTACTTGGGCAGCATGCCGGCGTGGTGCACACCGATGCCGTGCCGTACGTAACGGGACAGGTTGCGGCCGAACTTGGTGGTGAAGCGGAAGTTGCCGATCAGCTCGGCGATCTGGTCCTTCTCCTCGCGCGAGCACATGTTGATGCTCATCAGCGCCTGCGCCCGCTCCACGGCCTGCGCCTGGGTGAAATGCACGATGTAGACCGGCGCCTGCCTGGTCTCCAGCAGCTCTGTCAGCGTCTCGGTGAGCGGGGTCAGCTTGTACTCGTAGGACAGTGGCACCGGCCGGGTCGCCGAGCGGACCACCGAAGTGGGGCGCCCGGTGCGGCGGGTGAGGTCCTTCTCGAACATCGCGACGTCGCCGAGCGTGGCCGACATCAGGATGAACTGCGCCTGCGGCAGCTCCAGGATCGGGATCTGCCAGGCCCAGCCGCGGTCCGCCTCCGCGTAGAAGTGGAACTCGTCCATGACGACCTGGCCGACGTCCGCGTGCCTGCCGTCCCGCAGCGCGATCGACGCGAGGACCTCCGCGGTGCAGCAGATGATCGGGGCGTCGGAGTTGACGGACGCGTCGCCGGTCAGCATGCCGACGTTCTCGGTGCCGAACATCTTGCACAGCTCGAAGAACTTCTCCGAGACCAGGGCCTTGATCGGGGCGGTGTAGAAGGTGACCTCGTCCCGGGCCAGCGCGGCGAAGTGCGCACCGGCGGCGATCATGCTCTTGCCGGAGCCGGTGGGCGTCGACACGATCACGTTCGCACCGGAGACCACCTCGATCAGCGCCTCCTCCTGATGGGGGTAGAGCGTGAGACCGCGCTCCCGGGCCCACGACTCGAAGGCTTCGTAGAGGGCGTCGGGATCTGCGGTCGGCGGCAACTGGTCGATGAGGGTCACGACCCCATCTTGCCTGGCGTGGTGGCCGATGGGGGAATCGGCTGCGGGGACGAAGATCGCTACCGCTACGCTGTGTCGCCGACGGAGTGTCAGGGCGCCCGAGCAACTGACCGGCGGCGTAAGAGGAATGGGGCGGGGAACGGCCATGATGGGACCAGCACACTCACTGTCGGGAGCGGCGGCCTGGCTCGGCGTCGGAGCCGCGGCCGCAGCGGCCGGACACGCGATGCCCTGGCCGGTGATCCTCGTGGGCGCCCTGATCTGTGCCGGTGCCGCGCTCGCCCCGGACCTCGACCACAAGGCGGCGACCATCTCCCGGGCCTTCGGACCCGTCTCCCGGGGCCTGTGCGAGATCGTCGACAAGCTTTCGTACGCCGCGTACAAGGGGACCAGGAAGCAGGGCGACCCGCGTCGCTCCGGCGGGCACCGCACCCTCACCCACACCTGGCTGTGGGCGGTCCTGATCGGGGCGGGGAGCTCGGCCGTGGCGATCCTGGGCGGCCGCTGGGGGGTGCTGGCGATCCTCTTCGTGCACATGGTGCTGGCCATCGAGGGTCTGCTGTGGCGGGCGGCCCGCGGCTCCAGCAGCGACATCCTGGTGTGGCTGCTGGCGGCGACCAGCGCGTGGATCCTCGCCGGCGTGCTGGACAAGCCGGGCAACGGCTCGAACTGGCTGTTCACGGAGCAGCACCAGTACCTGTGGCTGGGACTGCCGGTCGTGCTCGGTGCGCTGGTGCACGACATCGGGGACGCCCTGACCGTCTCCGGCTGCCCGATCCTGTGGCCGATCCCGTTGGGCCGCAAGCGCTGGTACCCGATCGGACCGCCGAAGGTGATGCGGTTCCGCGCGGGCAGCTGGGTCGAGCTCAAGGTGCTGATGCCGGCGTTCATACTCCTCGGCGGAGTGGGCTGCGCGGCGGCGCTCAACGTGATCTGACGCCCGGCGTCAGTTCCGGCTTCGGCGCGGGCGGTGACCTACGCCCCGCCGGAACCCTGGCCCGCCTCGCCGCCGCCGTAGCGCCGCTCGAACTGGGCGATGCGGCCCTCCGTGTCCACCGTCCGCGCCTTGCCGGTGTAGAAGGGGTGGCTCTCCGAGGAGATCTCCACGTCCACGACCGGGTAGGTCTCGCCGTCGTCCCACTCGATGGTCCGGTCGCTGGTCGCGGTGGACCGGGTCAGGAAGGCGTATCCGGCGGCGCGGTCCCGGAAGACCACGGGGTGGTAGTCGGGCTGCTTGTCCTGCTGCATGGCTGCTCCTCCTGCGACGGTGGTGCGGTTGACGGCGAAGGGCCGGCGAGGTCAGCCGTAGAGGGAGTCCTCGTCCTCGTCGACGATGTGCATCGCGGCCTCCTCGGCGGAGGCGGCGGCACCGTCGATGCCCACGTCCGTGGCGATCAGGCCGCTCTCCTCGTCCTCGTGCGCCCCTTCGTCGGGTGCCACGAGCCGACCGGAGCGGACGTCGCCGACCTCGATGTCCCGGAGTTCGCCGTCGGTGTCCTCGGAGTCGCCGAGGCCGTCGCCGTCGGACATGGCGAGATCGGGGACCTCCTCGGCGAGGCGCTGGTCGAGCGTCTCGCCGTGCTGACGCTCCGCGGCCGTCACATCGTCGCGTTCCACCGCCCAGGGGCGGTCCGGCGGGGACCAGCCGCGGTCGAGGGGGTCCTCGACGCCGTCGGCCACCAGGGTGTCCTCCGCGTCGAGCAGACCCGCGTCGTCCTGCACCTCGGATCCGTCGGGCTGGTAGACGTCGTCTCCCCATCCGTCGGCGCTGTTCACGGGTACCTCCAGGTGGTGGGGACCGGCCCGTTCTCACCGCGGTCGGCGGCGGGTAGCCGCTGTGCGGGGCACAGTCGGCGCCCGGTACGAACCACATGGTCCCCGGGCACTCCCCGAACCGGTGCCGCTCCCCAGCCTTCCACCCCTTCTTCCCCGGGCGCAACGGCAGGCGTCCGGTTCCGGTGCGGTACAGCGCCCCGAAAGGGGCGCGGGGAACTGCGCGACCAGCCCCCACCGGTCCGCAGGTCACTCACTTCCCGCCCCGACGAGCCCCCACCGACCCGCAGGTTCCCACGCACCCGCACCCCAGTGACCGCTCGACCAGCGGAGCTACCCGTGCCACGACCGCCACAACGCCGCGTACGCCCCCTCCGCCGCCACCAACTCGTCATGGCTCCCCAGCTCGCTGATCCGCCCGTTCTCGACGACGGCGATGACGTCCGCGTCATGGGCGGTGTGCAGGCGGTGGGCGATCGCGACGACCGTGCGGCCGTCGAGGACGCGGGCCAGGGACCGTTCGAGGTGCCGGGCCGCACGCGGGTCGAGGAGCGAGGTCGCCTCGTCCAGGACCAGCGTGTGCGGGTCGGCCAGCACCAGCCGGGCCAGCGCGATCTGCTGGGCCTGGGCCGGGGTGAGCGCGAGCCCGCCCGAGCCGACCTCGGTGTCCAGGCCGTCGTCCAGCGCCCGCGCCCACCCGTCCGCGTCGACCGCGCCCAGCGCCGCCCACAGCTCGGCGTCCGCCGCGTCGGTGCGGGCGAGCAGGAGGTTGTCGCGCAGGGAGCCCACGAAGACGTGGTGCTCCTGGTTGACGAGGGCCACATGGGAGCGGACGTGTTCCGCGGTCATCCGGGACAGTTCGGCGCCGCCGAGCGTGATCCGGCCGTCCCGGGGCGCGTAGATGCCGGCGAGCAGCCTGCCCAGGGTGGACTTGCCCGCGCCCGAGGGGCCGACCAGGGCCAGCCGGGTGCCGGGCGCGACCTCCAGGGACACCTTGCGGAGCACGTCGACGCCCTCGCGGTAGCCGAAGTGCACCCGGTCCGCGTGCACGTCCCGGCCCTCGGGGGACAGCGTGGCGTCCCCGGCGTCGGGCTCGATGTCGCGGACGCCGACCAGCCGGGCCAGCGAGACCTGGGCGACCTGAAGCTCGTCGTACCAGCGCAGGATCAGGTTCACCGGGTCGACGAGCATCTGCGCGATCAGGGCGCCCGTCGTCAGTTCGCCCACCCCGATCCAGCCCTGGAGGACGAACACCCCGCCGAGCATCAGGACCGAGCAGAGCACCGTGACATGCGTGATGTTGATGACCGGGAAGAGCACCGACCGCAGCCAGAGCGTGTAGTTCTCCCAGGCGGTCCACTCCTTGACGCGGCGCTCGGAGAGGGCGATGCGCCGGTCGCCGAGGCGGTGGGACTCGATGGTGCGGCCGGCGTCCACGGTCTCGGCGAGGGCCGCGGCCACGGCGGCGTACCCCGCGGCCTCGGAGCGGTAGCCGGCCGGTGCGCGCTTGAAGTACCAGCGGCAGCCGATCACCAGCACCGGCACCGCGATCAGCACGGCGGGCGCCAGCGCCGGCACGGTGACGACCAGACCGCCGAGCAGCAGCACCGCCCACACCACGCCGATCGCCAGTTGCGGCACGGCCTCGCGCATCGCGTTGGCGAGCCGGTCGATGTCTGTGGTGATGCGGGACAGGAGATCGCCGGTGCCCGCCCGTTCCAGGACGCCCGGCGGCAGCCCGACCGACCGGACGAGGAAGTCCTCGCGCAGGTCGGCCAGCATCCGCTCGCCGAGCATCGCGCCGCGCAACCGCACCTGCCGGATGAACAGGGCCTGCACGGCGAGCGCGGCCACGAACACCCCGATGGTCAGGCCGAGATGGAGTTCCCGCGCGCCGTCCGACACCCGCTCGACGAGATCGCCGAGCAGATAGGGGCCCACCATCGAGGCGATCACGGCGACCGTGTTCACGCTGACGAGAAGGAGGAAGGCGCGGCGGTGCCGCTGGAACAGTTCGGACACGTAGGCGCGTACGGTCGCGGGGGCTCCGACCGGCAGGGTGTTCGCCGTGGTCGGGGCCGCCGGGTCGTAGGCCGGGGGCGCCACGCCGATCATGCGCTCTCCTCGATTTCTTCCAGTGCGCTCCGCAGCGCGGCTTCGTCGTCGTCCAAGGCGGCCCGCAGCGAGCCCCCGTCGTCGTCCTCGGCACCCCGGAGAGGAGCCTCGTCATGGTTCGACTCGCCCCGTGCGGCGGCCTTGCCGTGTGCCGCGGCGCCTTGCGGAGCGGTGCCCTCGTCGTGTTCCACGGCACGCCGGAGCGGGACCGCACGGGATTCCAACTCACCCCGCAGGGAGGCCTGTTCGTCGTCCAGCGCCTCCCGCAGCGCGGACTCGTCCTCGGTCTCCCGGGTCACTACGGCGCGGTACCGGGGCTCGCTGCGAAGCAGATCGCGATGGGTGCCGACCGCCACCACCGCGCCCTCGTGCACCAGCACGACCCGGTCCGCGTGGTCCAGGAGCAGGGGCGAGGAGGTGAACACCACCGTGGTCCGGCCGGTCCTCAACTCCCGTACGCCGTCGGCGATCCGGGCCTCGGTGTGGGAGTCGACGGCCGAGGTCGGCTCGTCCAGGACGAGGACCTTCGGGTCCGTGATCAACGACCGCGCCAGGGCGAGCCGTTGGCGCTGGCCGCCGGACAGGGAACGTCCGCGTTCGGTGATGCGGGCGTCCATCGGGTCCTCGGTGTCGAGAGAGCCCTGCGCGAGCGCCACCAGCACGTCCCCACACTGCGCGGCGGCCAGGGCCTCCTCCGCGCCGACCGCACCCGAGGCGGGCACGTCGAGCAGCTCACGCAGCGAACCGGACAGCAGCACCGGGTCCTTGTCCTGGACGAGGACGGCGGTGCGCGCCGACTCGAGGGGGAGTTCGTCGAGCGGTACGCCGTCCAGGAGCACGGAGACGCCCTCCTCGGCGGGGTGTCCGCCGAGGCGTTCCGCCAGCCGCCCGGCCGCGTCCGGGTCGCCGCACACCACGGCGGTGAGCCGGCCGGAGGAAGCGAGCAGACCGGTGTCCGGGTCGTACAGATCCCCGGCGGGCACCTCGGCCGCGCGCGTCCCCACGGTGTCGGTGACCCGCTCCAGGGACAGCACGCGTGCGGCGCGTTTGGCCGAGGGCCGGGAGAAGGAGTACGCCATCGCGATCTCCTCGAAGTGCCGCAGCGGGTAGGACATGATCATCACCGCGCTGTAGACGGTGACAAGTTCGCCGACGGTGACCCGTCCCTCGCGGGCCAGCCGCACGCCGTGCCAGACGATCGCGATCAGCAGCAGCCCCGGCATCAGCACCTGGATCGCGGAGATGACCGCCCACATCCGGGCACTGCGCACGGCCGCGTGGCGCACCTCCTGGGAGGCGCGGCGATAGCGGTCGAGGAACAGTTCCTCGCCGCCGATGCCGCGCAGCACCCGCAGTCCGGCGACGGTGTCGGAGGCGAGTTCGGTGGCGCGGCCCGCCTTCTCGCGCTGCACGTCGGCGCGCCGGGTGGCACGGGGCAGCAGCGGCAGCACGGAGACCGCCAGCACGGGCACACCCACGGCGACGACGACACCGAGCGCGGGCTGGTACAGGAACAGCCCGACGCACGCGATGACGAGCGTCAGCGCGGCGGCCAGGAAGCGGGACAGCGCCTCCACGAACCAGCCGATCTTCTCGACGTCCCCCGTGGACACGGCCACGACCTCACCGGCGGCGACCCGCCGGGTCAGCGCCGAGCCGAGGTGGGCCGCCTGGCGGGCCAGTAGTTGCTGGACGCGGGCGGCGGCCGTGATCCAGTTGGTGACGGCGGCCCGGTGCAGGAAGGTGTCGCCCAGGGCGATGCCCGCCCCGCACAGCACCATCAGCCCGCCGGTCAGGGCCAGCCGGCTCCCGGAGCGTTCGACCACGGCCTGCACGGCGAACCCCACACAGAACGGCAGCGCGGAGACGGACACGAAGTGCAGCAGCCCCCAGGCCAGGGACTTGAGCTGTCCACCGAGCTGATTCCGGCCGAGCCACCACAGGAATCGGGGCCCCGAGCGCGCGTCCGGCACACCCGGGTCGGGATACGGAAGGTCTTGAATCTGCATGACGTCCCAGTGGCTCTTGTTCAGGCGGGAAGGGGGAGGAGGGAACCGCGGAGCGCGGCGACGGACCGCGAGCGGAACGCGGCAACAAACCGTGAAAGGTTCGCGTCGCAGCGTGGTCGGAAGCAAGCGGTTTTCCCCGCCGGGGGTCAGAACCGGCGTTCACCCATCAGGGGCGAGATGTCCGTGACCTCACGCAATGCCACCGAATGCGATGTGACCATGGCCCGATGCAGAGTGGCGGCACACGACGTGCGACGGTCGCGATGGCGGCTCTCGGTTCCCTCCTGACGATGACGACCCTGTCCGCGTGCGGCAGCGCGCACACCGGACACCCCGGCGGCGCGGAAGGGAGACCCGGCGCCCAGGCGACCCACCCGAGACCGGCCGTGACCACCTCCGCCCCTGACCCGACCCGCATCCCGGACGTCGGTGACCGGCTCCAGCGCGCCATCCCCACCGACACGAGCCAGGTCCTGACGGTCTACGGCGACGGTAAGGACTCCTCGGACTCCACCGCCGTCCTGTTCACCAAGAACGGCTCCACCTGGGACCGGACCGCCGGCTGGCCCGCGCACAACGGCAAGCTGGGCTGGACCACCGACCACCACCTCGGCGACAAGCGCAGCCCCGTCGGCGTGTTCACGCTGACCGCGGCGGGCGGTGTGCTCGACGACCCGGGCACGGCGCTCCCGTACTCCCAGGACGAGTCGTACGAGGCGCCGCGCGACTGGGACGAGTCGCACTGGCACGACTTCGACTACGTCATCGCCATCGACTACAACCGCGTCCCCGGCACCCCGCCCGACGACGCGGAGCAGCCCGAGGGCGAGGACAAGGGTGGCGGGATCTGGCTGCACCTGGACCACGGCAGCGGTACGTCGGCCTGCGTCAGCCTGTCCAAGGAGGCGATGGAGTACCTGCTGCGCACACTCGACCCGGCCCGGCATCCCGTGGTGCTGATGGGGGACAGGGAGGACCTCAAGGGGTAGAACACCGCCCATGAGAAGCCGGATAGTCATGTCCATGCTCGCCGGAGCGACCCTCCTGGCGAGCACCCTCCTCGGCGCGAGCCCCGCTCAAGCGGCCGAAACGAAAACTCAAGCGGCCGATACCAAGGCTCAAGTCGCCGACGTCCCCGCCGAGTTCGGCACCGACTGGCACGACCCCATCACTGCCGCCCCGCCGATCAAGAAACCCGCGACGAAGTCCTGCCAAGTCACCCTCGCCGACACCGAGTTCCGCGACTTCACCCCGTACCAGGGCACCTACACCCCGCCCAAGGCATGCGGCGACCACTGGAGCAAGGTCGTCCTGAGACTGGACGGGACGGTTGCCGGACGGCAGTACGACCGACTCGGCTACCTGCACGTCGGCGGGGTCGAGATCCTCCGTACCTCCACACCGGAACCGTCGCCCGACGGCATCAAGTGGTCCGTGGAGAAGGACGTCACCCGCTACAGCGCCACCTTCCGCAGCGCGCAGGACGTCGAGATGCTCATCGGCAACGTCGTCGACGACACCTACACCGGCGTCATCGGAGTCAAGGCCACCCTGACGTTCTACGAGGGCAGACCCGCGGCTGCGCAGACCCCCGACCGCGTCCTCACCCTCGCCGCCGACTCGACCGTGACCACCCCGCGCAACACCGAACGGATCGTCGCCGAGGTCTACGCGACCGGATCCGGCGGCGGCTGCGAGGAGTTCTGGTATCTCGCGGTGCCCGACTCGGCGCCGTACTCCTGCCAGGCGGACAAGGGCCCCTACCGCGAGGTGCAGATCAAGGTCGACGGCCAACTAGCCGGAATCGCCGCCCCGTTCCCGAACGTGTGGACCGGAGGCTGGTCCGACCCCTTCCTCTGGTACGTCATTCCCGGCCCGCGCGCCTTCGACGTCAAGCCGATCGAATACGACCTCACACCCTTCGCCGGGCTGCTCAACGACGGCCGCCCGCACCACGTCGACGTCTCCGTCGTGGGCGTGCCCGAGGGGCAGAGCGGGTGGAGCGTGCCGGTGAACGTGCTCGTCTGGCAGGACGCGCAGCGCGCCCACGTCACCGGAAAGCTCACCCTCGACCGGGCGGGCAAGCTCGCCAACTCCTCGACGTACACGCCCGGTTCGGAGGAACGCGTGGACACCGACGCGGGCCATCGGCTGACCACGGCCGGATATGTCGACACCTCGCACGGCCGGGTGCGGACCACCGTCGACCGGACGCTCGCGAACACCTCCGTGCACCGTTGGATCGACGGCGAGAACATGGACGGGCTGGACGCGACCTGGACGGACGACGAGTCGGTGACCGCCGACGGGCGTGGACCGGCCCGGACGACGGCCACGCATCGGACGTACACGATGAACGGTGCGACGACGATCGGGACGGACGACCGGCTGCGTACCGTTCTCACGCTCGGCGACCGGGCGGCGGTCGTCGACACGCGGGACGGGCGGCGGACCGGGTGGTCGCGGCTCGACGACACCTACACCGGGGACGCGACCTACACGCTGAACGTGCCCCGCGACCAGCGGCACGCGGTCGGGACGTCGAGTGAGCGCTACCGGCTGTACGGCTCGGGCGGCTGCTACGACCGTTCGCTGACGACCGCGCAGGGGGTGCTCACCGAGGACCGCAGCGGCTGCTGACCTGCTGTGCGTGCGATGCGTCACTCAGGTGGGTGATTTACACGGCCGTCACACGGAGGTTTTCCGGACGATCAACAACGGCTTCAAAGTGTCCACTCGGAAGCCGCTTTCCGTATCGCAGAAGTCGCCCCCCATCGACTTCCGCGAACGACCGTCCCCCCTCAAGGAGTGCCCGTGCCGCCGTCCGTCCCGCCCCTGCCGCGACGCGTCGCACGCATACTGCGTACCTCACTCTTCGCGCAGGTCGCCTGCGCGCTCGTCCTCGGCATCCTCGTCGGAAAGCTGTGGCCCGACGTGGCCACGGACCTCCAGCCCCTCGGCGACGGATTCACCCGGCTCATCAAGACGATCATCTCGCCGCTCGTGTTCTGCGTGGTCGTCGTCGGTATCGCCAAGGCCGGTGACCTCAAGGCCTTCGGCCGGATCGGCCTCAAGGCGCTGATCTGGTTCGAGGTCGCCAGCACCGCGGCGCTGATCATCGGGCTGGTCCTCGCCAATGTGGTCCAGCCCGGTTCCGGGATGCACGTCGACCCGGCCACGCTCAACACCTCGGCGGTGGACGCGAAGACGGGCGGCGCCGCGCTGCCCTCGACGACCGAGTTCATCGTCAACGCGCTGCCCACCAGCTTCATCGGCGCCTTCGCCGAGAACTCCCTGCTCCAAGTCCTCATCCTGGCCTGCCTGGTGGGCGCCGCACTGCTCCACCTCGGCCATACCAAGGTGCCGCAGGTCCTGCCCGCGATCGAGCAGGCCCAGGAGATCATCTTCGCGATCGTCGGCTTCGTCATGCGACTCGCCCCGCTCGCCGTCTTCGGTGCGATGGCCGTCCTCGTCGGCCAGTACGGGCTCGGCGTCATGAAGACCTACGCCAAGCTGATCATCCTCTGCTATGTCGCCGCCGCGCTCTTCCTCGTGGTGCTCGCCGTCGCCCTGCGCATGGTCACCGGGCTCAGCCTCTGGAAGTTCCTCCGCTACATCCGTGAGGAGATGCTCCTCGCGCTCGGCACCGCCTCCACCGAGTCCGTCATGCCGCGCGTGATGCAGAAGCTGCGCAAGGCCGGCGCCCGGGACGACGCGGTCGGCCTGGTGCTGCCCACCGGCTACTCCTTCAACCTCGACGGCGCCTCCCTCTATCTCTCCATCGGCACGCTGTTCATCGCCCAGGCCGTCGGCGTCGACCTCAGCCTCGGCCAGCAGATCACCGTGATCCTGGTGCTCATGCTCACCAGCAAGGGCATGGCCGGCATCCCCGGTTCGGCCTTCCTCGCCCTGTCCGCGACCGCCTCCTCGTTGGGCGCGATCCCGGCCGGCGCGGTCGCCCTGCTCCTCGGCGTGGACCGCATCATGGACTCGATGCGCGTCGTCACCAACCTCCTCGGCAACTGCGTCGCCGTCTTCGCGGTCTCCCGCTGGGAAGGCGCCCTCGACATCGAGAAGGCCAAGAAGGTCCTCGACGGCGAGATCACGGACGTAGAAGAAGCCGTAGCGGAAGAGGGTGTGCCGGAAGAGGCGGAGATCCCCGCTCAGCGCGTCAAGGAGACTGCCCCCGAGGCCAGTTGAGGTTGCGGCAGTTCGTCGTGGCGGGCTGCGGCTCCTGCTCCGTTTCTACGGTGGGGAGTCGCGGCCCGTTTTTGTGGCTACGGGAGGTCGACCGGGTAGTCATGGTCGAAGTCGGCCGAGCGGCTCACCGTCTCCCATGCTGCCGCCTGCGCGATCTGGTCGCGTGAGTAGCTCTGCGCCATCTCGACCGCGATGACACCCAGGAGGAGATGAGACGGCAGGTTCGGCTGCTTGACGAGCCGGACCAGGATCTCCCCGGCCCGCTTCGGGTCGCCCGCGGCGGTCACGGGACCGTCGAAGAGGCGGATCACCGCGCCGACGGTCTCGTCGTACTCCGGCGGAACTTCCGGGATCTGCATCGACGAACCGGCCCAGTCGGTCGCGAAGCCGCCCGGTTCCACGACGAGGTACCTGATGCCGAACGGCGCGGTCTCGGCCGCGAGCACGCGCGTGAAGCCGTCGACCGCGAACTTCGCCGCCTGGTACGACCCGAGCCCGGGATTCCCGCCGACCCGGCCGCCGACGGACGAGAACTGTACGACTGTGCCCGCGCCCTGTGCCTTCAGGATCGGGAGCGCCGCCGTCGAGACGTTGTAGACGCCCCAGAAGTTCGTGTCGAACTGTCGGCGGAAGTCGTCCTCGGGTGTCGTCTCGACCGGGGAGAGATTGGCGTACCCGGCGTTGTTGACGACCACGTCGATCCTGCCGAAGCGGTCAACCCCCGCCTGTAGAGCGGCTGTTGCCGCTGCCCGGTCGGTGACGTCGAGCGCGACGGGGAGTACGCGGTCGCCGTACTTCTCCGCGAGGTCGTCCAGCTGCTCCGGCTTGCGGGCCGTCGCGACGACTTGGTCGCCGGCCTCCAGGGCCGCGGCGGTGAGGTTGCGGCCGAAGCCGCGGGACGAACCGGTGATGAACCATGTCTGAGTCATGCAGATAGCAAAACATCGTTTCGTTATTAATGCAACCCGGTTGCGCTAATTTAATGCAACCAAGTTGCGCTACGCTCTGGGGCATGAGCACGCCCAGTCCCCAGCGCGCCCGAAGTGCGGCGGCCAAGCAACAGCGCGAGAAGGCGATCCTCGACGCCGCCAGATCCCTCGGCGCCGAACGCAGCGTGCGCGAGGTCACGCTCACGGACATCGCCGCCGCCGTCGGCATGCACAAGTCCGCGATGCTTCGGTACTTCGAGACCCGGGAGCAGATCTTCCTGGCGCTGACCGCCGAAGGATGGGAGGACTGGTCGGCGGAGCTTCGGGTGCGGTTGAGTGACGTCGCCGACGGGGATTCCGACGCGGTAGCCGCCGTCATCGCGCGGACGCTCGTCGCGCGGCCGTTCTTCTGCGATCTGCTCGCTCAGGCGCCGTTGAACCTGGAACGCAACGTCTCACTCGACTCGGTGTACGAGTTCAAGACGGTCGTACTCGGCGTAGTCGCCTCGCTGGTAACCGAGTTGTGCCGGATGCTCGCGATCACCGAGCGTGCGGCCATCGATGTGATCGCCACGGCGACGAGCATGGCGGGGGCGCTGTTGCAGATGGCCGCCCCCGGTACCCGCCTCCGAACGCTCTACGAATCCCGCCCCGAGTTGGCGCATGCGCTGGTCGATGTCGAGCCCCAACTGACGCGCATCCTGGCCGCGTTGCTGACAGGGCTGCGGGCTGCCGCGACGCCAACACAGCCGTCCGGGCAAGCGTGACTCGAAGCCCGTGGGCCACAGCTCACGGCACGGGCGACTGGCCGCGCGTGCTCGCGAACCGGCTGCGATAGTGCGTCGGCGTCGTGTCCAAGTGGCGGGCGAAGGCGCGGCGGAGGGTCTCGTCGGTGCCCAGGCCGCTGTGGTGCGCCGCGGAGGTGACGCTGTGGCCTTCGAGGAGGAGATGCCGGGCGCGGTCGAGACGGACCCGTTCCACCCAACGGGCGGGCGTGGTGCCGAGTTCGGTGCGGAAGAGCCGGGTCAGGTGGCGGGGGCTGACGGCCACGGTCGCCGCCATGGCGGGCAGGCTGTGGTCGGCGGCCGGGTCGGCCAACACCGAGGTGATCAGTGACCGTAGCGGATCCGTGCGCGGTGGTGGGGTGGCGGTCGCGGCGGAGAACTGCGACTGCCCGCCCGGGCGTTGCATGAAGACGACCAGCTCGCGTGCGATGTCCCTGGCCACGTCCGCGCCGTGGTCGTCCTCGACGAGGGCGAGCGCCAGGTCGATCCCGGCGCTGATGCCCGCCGAGGTGACGAAGCGGTCGTCGCGGATGTGGATGGCGTCCGGTTCGACGCGCACGAGGGGGTAGCGGCGGGCCAGGGTCTCGGCGTGCCGCCAGTGGGTCGTGGCCGACCGGCCGTCCAGCAGGCCGAGTTGGGCGAGGACGAAGGCGCCCGTGCAGACGGAGGTGACCCGGGCGGCGTGCTCGGTGAGGGTGCGGGTCGCGGTCAACAGCCCTTCCTCGACGGGCTGTTGGGCCAGCCGGTCGCCCCCGGCGACCATGACCGTGTCGACCGGCCCTGCGTCGGCCGCGGTCACCGTACCGGTCAGTGTCAGCCCGTTCGAGGAGGTCACGGTGCCGCCGAGGGGCGAGACCAGCACCAGCTCGTAGGGATGGCCGAGCCGGCCCGACTGGTGCAGCACCTCGGCGGGACCGCTGACGTCGAGCATCGTCACGCCGTCGAAGACGAGGAATCCGACCCGGTGTGTCATGCCGGAAGCCGCATCTCAAGCCGCATCTCAAGCCACGTCTGAAGCCATGTCCGAATCTGTGGTTTTCCTGGCTGTGAGGACATGGCCCCAGCGTACGCCGCTGACGATGCTGGGGTCATACGGCATCGATGGGCACGGCATCGAGTCGCACGGTATCGAGGAGAGGCAAGAGCGATGAGCGAAGTGATCGCAGGCGTGGAGATCCCGGACACCGCCCTGGTGCGGGAGGCGACCGAGCTGGTGCGTGAGGCCGCGTCGCCGTTGCTGTTCGACCACTCCCGGCGGGTGTTCCTGTGGGGCGCCCTGCGCGGCCGGGAGCAGGGGCTCGACTACGACTCCGAGCTGCTCTACGTGGCCGCGATGTTCCACGACCTCGGGCTCACCGAGAGATTCCGCCGCACCGACCAGCGCTTCGAGATCGACGGCGCCGACGAGGCCCGCCGGTTCCTGCACGCGCACGGCGTCACCGGTGAGCCGGCCGACCGGGTCTGGGCGAGCATCGCCCTGCACACCACGCAGGAGATCCCGCTGCACATGGCGGCCGAGATCGCCCTCGTCAACCGGGGTGTGGGGCTGGACGTCGTGGGCATCGGCTATGACGCCGTCACCGACGAGCAGCGCGCGGCCGTCGTGGCGGCACACCCCCGCCCGGACTTCAAGAACGGGATCCTCGCCGCCTTCACCGAGGGCATCAAGGACCGACCCGACACCACGTTCGGCAACATCAAGGCGGACGTGCTGGCCCATTTCGTACCGGGCTTCGTGCGCGGCGACTTCGTGGAGCGCATCAAGGCCTCGAACTGGCCGGAGTGACGCGAACCCGGTCTCTGGGCGCAGCCTCGGTGCGGGTCAGTGGGTCAGTGGGTCAGCGGGTCAGCGGGTCAGCGGGTCAGCGGGGTCAGCGAGATGGCGGGTCAGCAGGACCGCCCGTGCCCATGCCCATGCCCCTCGTGCGCCCCATGGGCATCGTGCCCCTCGTGCCCCTCGTGTGCACCAGGCGCCCCGTCCACCAACGTGTCCAGCAACGCCCGCAACACCTCGCGCTCCACATCCGTGAGCGGCGCCAGAATCTCGTCCGCCGCCCCCCGCCGCGCGCCCCGCAGCTCGCTCAGCGCCTTGCGGCCGTCGTCCGTGATCTCGATCCGGATCACCCGGCGGTTGGACGGATCGGGCGCCCGCCGCACCTTGCCGCTCGCCTCCAGCCCGTCGACCAGTGTCGTCACGGCGCGCGGCACCACTTCGAGGCGCTCGGCGAGGTCGGCCATGCGCGGTGGGGCGTCGAAGTGCGCGAGGGTGCGCAGCAGCCGGGACTGGGCGGGGGTGATGCCGAGGTCGCGCTGCTCCAGATGGCGCTTCTGGATGCGGTGCACCCGGCGCGTGAGCCGCAGCAGCTGCTCCGCGAGCAGGCCGTCGGAATCGGGGGTGGTCATACGGGAACAATATCAGGACCTGGTTCATTGTGAGTATAGGTAACAATGAGCTATCCTCCACCAAGTCTCATCGCTCCACGAGCTCTGAGCGCTTGACCAGTCCTGATCGCCTCACCATCCGTAGGAGACCATGCCCCGCGACGACATCAACTGGACACCGTCCCCCGGCACCTCGACCGAGCAGCCTCGGCAGGTGCGCCGCATCCTCAAGCTCTTCAAGCCCTACCGCGCCCGGCTCGCGGTCGTCGGCCTTCTGGTAGGCGCGGCGTCCCTGGTCACCGTGGCGACCCCGTTCCTGCTGAAGGAGACGCTGGACGTCGCCATTCCGCAGAACCGCACCGGCCTGCTGAGCCTGCTCGCGCTCGGCATGATCCTGAGCGCCGTCCTGACCAGCATCTTCGGCGTGCTGCAGACCCTGATCTCCACGACGGTCGGCCAGCGCGTCATGCACGACCTGCGCACAGCGGTCTACGGCCGTCTGCAGCGCATGTCGCTCGCCTTCTTCACCCGGACCCGCACCGGCGAGGTCCAGTCCCGCATAGCCAACGACATCGGCGGGATGCAGGCGACCGTCACCTCCACGGCGACGTCCCTGGTCTCGAACCTCACCAGCGTGGTCGCCACGATCATCGCGATGATCGCCCTGGACTGGCGGCTGACCGTCGTCTCGCTGCTGCTGCTCCCGGTCTTCGTGTGGATCAGCCGCCGCGTCGGCAACGAACGCAAGAAGATCGCGACCCAGCGCCAGCGGCAGATGGCCGAGATGGCCGCCACGGTCACCGAGTCGCTGTCCGTCAGCGGCATCCTGCTCGGCCGCACGATGGGCCGCTCCGACTCACTCACCCGCTCCTTCTCCGAGGAGTCCGAGGGCCTGGTCGACCTCGAAGTCCGGTCGAACATGGCCGGGCGCTGGCGCATGGCCGTCATCTCGATCGTCATGGCCGCGATGCCCGCCGTCATCTACTGGACGGCCGGCATGACCCTCCACCTGGGTGGCCCGGACGCCTCGATCGGCACCATCGTCGCCTTCGTCTCGCTCCAGCAGGGCCTGTTCCGCCCGGCCGTCAGCCTGCTGTCGACCGGCGTCCAGATCCAGACCTCGCTGGCACTCTTCGCCCGCATCTTCGAGTACCTCGACCTGCCGATCGACATCACCGAGCGCGAGAACCCGGTCCACCTCGACACCATCAAGGGCGAAGTCCGCTTCGAGGACGTCGAGTTCCACTACGACGACAAGAGCGGCGCGATCCTCGACGGCGTCGACATCACCGTCCCGGCAGGCAACAGCCTCGCGATCGTCGGCCCGACCGGCGCCGGGAAGTCGACCCTCGGCTATCTCGTCCCCCGGCTCTACGATGTGACGGGCGGCCGGGTCACCCTCGACGGGGTGGACGTCCGCGACCTGGACTTCGACACGCTCGCGCGTGCCGTCGGCGTCGTCTCCCAGGAGACGTACCTCTTCCACGCCTCGGTCGCCGACAACCTCCGCTTCGCCAAGCCCGACGCCACCGACGAGGAGCTGTACACGGCGGCGCGAGCGGCGCAGATCCATGAGCACATCGCGGGCCTGCCCGACGGGTACGACACGATCGTCGGCGAGCGCGGCCACCGGTTCTCCGGCGGCGAGAAGCAGCGCCTGGCCATCGCCCGCACCATCCTGCGCGACCCGCCGGTCCTCATCCTGGACGAGGCGACCAGCGCGCTGGACAACCGCACCGAAGCCGCCGTCCAGGACGCCATCGACGCCCTGTCGGCCAACCGCACCACGCTCACCATCGCCCACCGGCTGTCCACGATCCGGAGCGCCGACCAGATAGTGGTCCTCGACTCCGGGCAGGTCGCGGAGCGGGGCACGCACGAGGAACTGCTCGATCAGGACGGGCGGTACGCGGCCCTCGTACGCCGGGATGCCCAACTGGAACCGACAAGCTGAAGATATGCCGGGTTTGTGGCGATATGCGGGTTACCGTGCCCGCATGCAGATGAACACTCCGCCACGGAGCACGATTCGACTGACCCGCAGGGGCCGGGTCGCCCTCATCGCGACGGGGGCCGTCGTGGCCGGCACCGCCGTGGCGGTGCCGCTGCTGAGCCTGGAGGGCGAGGGGGACACGCGTCCCGCGTCCCTGGTGATCCCGGAGGGCTGGCGCTCGGGCCAGATCTACGAAGCCGTGGACAAGGTCCTCGCGCTGCAGGTCGGGACCACGAAGAAGTCGATCGCGAAAGCCGGCCTGAAGCTGCCGACCGACGCGGAGGGCAATCCCGAGGGCTATCTCTTCCCGGCGACGTATCCGCTGGAGAAGAAGTCCACGCCCGCGTCGCTCCTGTCGTTCATGGTCAACACCGCGAACAAGAAGTTCAACGGCGCCCCCGTCGCGGCCGGCGCCCAGCGCAACGCGATGAACGTCTATCAGGCGGTCACCATCGCGAGCATCGTGCAGGCCGAGGCGGCCTCCCCGGCCGACATGGGGAAGGTGTCCCGGGTCATCTTCAACCGCCTCGAACGCGGCATGCCGCTGCAGATGGACTCCACCATCAACTACGCCCTCAACCGCGCCACGTTGAAGACCACCGGCAGCGACACCCGGCTCGACAGCCCCTACAACTCCTACCAGCGCATGGGTCTGCCGCCCACCCCGATCGACAACCCGGGCGAGGAGGCGATGCGCGCCGCGATCAACCCGCCCCCGGGCGACTGGCTGTACTTCGTCACGGTCAAGCCCGGCGACACCCGCTTCGCGGCCACCTACGAGGAACACCAGCGCAACGTCGCCGAGTTCAACGCGGCCCAGAAGAACAGCGCGTCGCCCACGAAGTGACCCGTGCGGGACGCCGTAGGGCGGCGCTCGGCATTCCTGCCGGCGCCGCCTGATGTGTCGCGGGGGTGAGTTACTCGTGTTTCGTTGGAGGGTGCGGGTGCGGGTGCGGGTGCGGGTGCGCTGTGGCTGGTCGCGCCCCGCGGCGGAGCCGCTAATGTCACAGCCTCGCGCCCCTCAAAAGACCCTTGGCCGGCCGGTAAGCGCCCAGAACAACCTCAGACCGCCACCGGCTCCCCGGCCAGCAACCGCCTGATGTCACGTACCGCCGCACGCCCCGCCCGGTTCGCGCCGACGGTGCTCGCCGACGGCCCGTACCCGACGAGATGCACTCGCGGATCGGCGACCGCCCGGGTCCCCTCGACACGGATGCCGCCACCCGGCTCGCGCAGTTTCAGCGGTGACAGGTGGTCGATCGCGGCGCGGAAGCCGGTTGCCCACAGGATGACATCGGCGTCCACATGGCGGCCGTCGTCCCAGTCCACCCCGTCGGGTGTGATGCGGTCGAACATCGGCTGCCGGTCCAGGACTCCGTCCGCCATCGCCTGCCGGATCGCGTCGTTCAGCGGCAGGCCGGTCACGGAGACGACACTCTTCGGCGGCAGGCCCTGCCGCACCCGTTCCTCCACCAGCGCCACGGCCGCCCGGCCCACGTCCTCGGTGAAGGGCCCCTCGCGGAACACCGGCGGACGCCGGGTCACCCACGTCGTCGCCGCCGCGTACGGGGCGAGCTCCATCAGATGCTGGGTACCGGACGCGCCCCCGCCCACCACGACCACCCGCAGCCCGGCGAACTCCTCGGGTCCCGGATACTGCGCGGTGTGCAACTGCCGCCCCCGGAACGTCTCTTGACCGGGATAGCGCGGCCAGAACGGCCGGCCCCACGTCCCGGTCGCATTGATCAGCGCCCGCGTCGACCACGTACCGTCCGACGTCTCGACGAGCAGCCGCCCGTCCACGCCCTCCCGCACGGCCTTCACATCCACCGGCCGCCGTACCCGCAGGTCGAAGGCCCGCTCGTAGGCGGCGAAGTACTCGGCGATCACCTCGGCGGACGAGCGGGCCGGATCGGCGTCCGTGAGTTCCATGCCCGGCAGCGCGTGCATCCCGTGCACCTTGGCGTACGTCAACGACGGCCACCGGAACTGCCAGGCCCCGCCCGGCGCGGGCGCGTGGTCCAGCACCACGAAGTCGCGCTCCGGCTCGAAACCGGTGCGCCGCAGGTGATGGGCGCCGGCCAGTCCTGCCTGCCCGGCGCCTACGACGACCACGTCGACCTCACGCGTGTTGTTCACGTTTGTACGAACAGCGCCGAAGCCGTGGATCTTCCCGGCCGCTCAGCTCCTGCCGCTCACGAGCAACGGCAAGCCGGCCTTCGTCCTCTCCTCGACCAGCCCACGCGCCGCCAGCTCGGGAATCACACCCTCGCCGAACCAGTACGCCTCCTCCAGATGCGGATACCCGGAGAGCACGAAGTGCTCGACGCCCAGCGAGTGGGTCCCCGCGCCACCCCGGACGAGACCGACGCCCGCCCACAGGTTCGGATGGATCTCCAATTCGTCCCGCGAACCGCCGTGCAGGGCCAACATCCGCCGCTGGCCCACCGATTCACTGCGCCCGAGGGCTGTCTGCGCGGCCGCGATCGTGTCCGCGTCGAGGTCGTCGAGCAGCCGGTTCGCGGTCGCCCACGCCTCGGCCGGCGAGTCCCGCGAGATGGTGTGCAGCCGTACCCCGAACCGCACGTCCCGCCCCTCGCGCTCGGCCAGCCCGCGAATCCAGTCGATCTTCTCCTTGACCTGTGTCGGCGGTTCTCCCCAGGTGAGATAGACGTCCGCATGCCTGGCGGCGACCGGCCCGGCCGCCGCCGACGAACCCCCGAAGAACACTTGCGGCACCGGATCGGGCGGCAGCGCCGTCAGCCCGCCCTCGACCTGGTAGTGGACACCGTCGAAGTCGTACGGCTCTCCCCGCCACACCCCTCGTACGACCGACAGGAACTCGTCCGTACGGGCGTACCGCTGATCGTGGCCGAGACGGTCGCCGAAGCGGCGCTGCTCGGCCGAGTCGCCGCCGGTGACGACGTTGAGCAACAGCCGCCCCCGCGTGACCCGTTGATAGGTCGCCGCCATCTGCGCGGCCAGCGTCGGCGAGATCACCCCGGGCCGGAACGCCACCAGGAACTTCAGCCGTTCGGTGTGCTGGGCGAGCGCGACCGTCGTCAGCCAGGCGTCCTCGCACCATGTGCCGGTCGGCGTCAGCACCGCCTCGAAGCCCAACTGCTCGGCGGCCTTGGCGATCTGGGCGAGGTGCTCGATGTCCGGCGGCCGCACCCCGCGGACCGCGCCCGCGCGGTTGGGCCCGTAGGCGTGCCGGTCGACGAGCGTACGGCCGTCCCCGCCGGTCGGCAGGAACCAGTGCAGACGCACGCCCATGTCACGAACCTCCCGTGGTGCGCGGGGCGGAGGTGGAGGCCGGCAGGTTCTCGTTGTAGCGCGTGTCCACGAAGTCGGCGAAGTCCACCTCCCGCGGTATCAGCTTGAGTTGGGTGAAGGTGTCGGCGATCTGCTGCTCGGAGGCGATGAGCGGCTTGTCGACCGCGACCGGGACCCGGGTGGAGTTGGTCCGCTTCACTGACGCCAGCGCCACCTCGTACGGCAGCCCGGTGTCCTTCGACCACACCTTGGCCCACTCGTCCTGATGCGTGAACACCCATGTCTGGGCGCGGCGCAGCCGGTCGAGGTAGTCCTTGACGGCGGCGGCCTTCTTCTTGTCCGCCAGCGCGCCGGGCGCCGCCACCTGGAAGGTGAGGCCGTTGGTCACGCCCTCGCCGGTGGTGAGGAGGCGGCCCTGCTTGGCCTGGAGGATCTGCGAGGTGTACGGGTCCCACACCGCCCAAGCGTCGACCTTGCCGGAGGTGAACGCGGCCAGCGCGTCGGCCGGTTGGAGGTACTTCACCTTGACGTCGCCGATGCCGAGCCCGGCCGCCCTGAGGGAGGCGACCAGCTGGAAGTGCGCGGACGAACCCTGCGCCACGGCGATGGACCTGCCCTTGAGCTGCTGCGGTTCGCTGAGCTTCGAGTCCTTCGGCACGAGGATGGCGTCGCCCTCGGACGTGCCGTGCCAGGCGGCCACCACCTTGATCTTCGAGTCGGCGCCCGCCGCGAACACCGGCGGGGTGTTGCCGACACCGCCGATGTCGACGGCCTTGGCATTGACGGCCTCCAGAAGGGGCGGGCCGGAGGTGAACGTGGACCACTTGATCTTGTAGTCCAGGTTCTTGAGTTCACCGGCGGCCCGCAGCACCGCCTCCGAACCGCCTTTCTGGTCACCGACGTCGAGCGTGAGGGAGCCCTTGCCGTCGGTGCCCGTCGAGGTCTCGGCGGCCGAGTTCCCGCCGCAGGCGGTGAACAGGAGGGCGAGGGGGAGCAGCAGGGCGGCGGGAACGAGGCTTCGTCGCATGGGGGTTCCGTTCTCGGTAACTGGGCTGGTGCGTGGGGGAGTTCAGGCGGCTTCGGCGGCGGTGTCGACGCCGAGGCGTTCCAGGAGTCCGGCGCGCAGTTCGGCGAACCGGGGGTCGGTGATGTCGCGCGGCCGGTCCAGTTCGATGCGCTCCTCGTGCGCGATGACACCGTCGTCCATCACCAGGACCCGGTCCGCGAGCAGCACGGCCTCCTCGACGTCATGCGTCACCAACAGGACGGCACAGCCCCGCCGTTGCCACAGCTCGCCCACCAACCGCTGCGCCTTGATCCGGGTCAGCGCGTCGAGCGCCCCGAACGGCTCGTCGAGCAGCAGCAGATCCGGCTCGCGCACCAGCGCACGGGCCAGCGAGGCCCGCTGCGCCTCACCGCCGGACAGCGTCTTGGGCCACGCGTCGGAGTGATCCCCGAGCCCGACCTCCGCCAACGCCTTTTCCGCTACGGCCCGTTCGGGCTTGCCGGGCAGCCCGAGCAGGACGTTGCGCCACACCTTCTTCCACGGCATCAGCCGGGGCGCCTGGAACGCGACGGCCTTGCGACGCGGCACGAGGACGGTGCCCGCGATGTCCCGGTCGAGCCCGGCGAGGATGCGCAGCAACGTGGACTTGCCGCAGCCACTGCGGCCGAGCAGTGCCACGAACTCGCCCTGCCGCACGTCGAGTTGAAGCTTGTCGATGACGGCGCGGCCGTCGAAGGAACGGGTCAGCCCCTCGACGCGTACCGCCTGCGTGGTCACCGGCGACCGGGTCGCCGATCGGGTGGTCACCGGCCCGTGAACGTCGGTTGCCATTGCAGCAACAGCCTTTCGAGGATGCGGACGAGGAAGTCGGCCAGCAGGCCGAGGAAGGCGTAGACGATCAGACAGACCACGATCACGTCGGTCTGCAGGAAGTCCCGGGCCTGCACCATGAGGAAGCCGATGCCGGCGTCGGCGTTGATCTGCTCGGCGAAGACGAGGGCCAGCCAGGCGATGCCGAGGGAGTAACGCAGCCCGGTCATCGCGTTGGGCAGCGCGCCCGGCAGCACCACATGCCGGACGAGCCCCCAGCGGGACAGCCCGAGCGACTCACCGGCCTCGATCAACTGGCTGTCCACGCCCCGGATTCCGGCGTAGACGTTGAGGTAGAGCGGGAAGGTCACGCCGAGCGTGATGATGGCGACCTTCGGGGCCTCGCCGATGCCGAACCAGATGATGAACAGCGGGATCAGCCCGACGAAGGGCACGGTCCGCAGCATCTGCACGGGGGCGTCGACCAGGTCCTCGCCGACCCTGAACAGACCGGAGACCAGGGCGAGTCCGGTGCCGATGACGGTGCCGAGGAGCAGCCCGACGGCGACCCGCTGCAGCGAGGTGGCCATGGCCGAGGTCAGTGAACCGCTGTCGATCAGGTCCCAGCCGACCTGGGCGATCCGCCCGGGCGAGGCGAGCACGTCGGAGGTCAACACGCCTGTGCTGCTGAGGAGTTGCCACAGCGCGAGCAGCACGAGCGGGCCGGTGGTGCGGCGCAGCCAGCGGGGGACGCGGGTGCGGCGCGAGGAGGTGGGGACGAGGGGGACGAGATCGAGCGGAGCGGGATCGCCTGAGTCGGCCTTCGATGCCGATATAGGGGAAATGTCGGGCCCGGAGGAGTCGGGCGGGGCGTGGCTGATGCTCATGGGTGCTCCACGGATGGGGGAGAGCGTCCGGTGAGGAGAGGGGTACGCCTCAACGCCGCCGCGTCACGACGATGTGAACGGGCGCGACGGAGTGCGGGAAAGGAGAAGGGGTGAGGCGGAAGAAGACGTCAGCAGCCGCGGCGACACGCGGCGGAGGCCACCCGCAGCAGGTCGATGTGACCGCGCGTGGTGAGCAGAACTGAACGCAACATGCGGCCGAAAATAGGTCAGATGGCGTGCCACGGTCAACGGTGTCTCGCGGGCTGGACCTCTCGTATCACGGGCCGGGCGATCGATCGGGTGGGGAGCCCGACGGGCGGGTATCGGGCGCGGAGTCCGACAGATGGGTCAGGATGGGAGGCATGTCAGCTGCCTTCACCACTCGAGTCCTGAACGTCGCCACCGGTTCGAGGGAGCGGGTCATGGATCTGACCCGCGACTGCGAGGCCTTCCTCCGGGAGGCGGCGGCCGGCCGCGACGGCCTCCTCAACATCTTCGTCCCGCACGCCACCGCGGGCGTCGCGATCCTGGAGACGGGTGCGGGCAGCGACGACGACCTCCTCGCCGCCCTGCACACCCTCCTCCCCGCCGACGACCGCTGGCAGCACCGCCACGGCAGCCCCGGGCACGGCCGCGACCACGTCCTTCCGGCGTTCGTACCGCCGCACGCGACGTTGCCGGTGGTGGGCGGGCGGCTGGAGTTGGGGACGTGGCAGTCGGTGTGTCTGGTCGATACGAACAGGGACAACCCGGAGCGAAAGGTGCGCCTCACTTTTCTTGCAGGGTCCTGATGCTGTCTCTCATCTCTGGGTGCCGCCTCTGGTTGAGCTGCCCGGACCGGTGACCGCTCCGGGCAGCCCTACCGCCTTGATCAGGTGGTGAAGCGGTGGGTGCCGGAGCCGACTTGGTACACCGCGCAGTCGTCCTCCTGGCGCAGGTAGGTCCCGTGCGTGTGGGTCACCGCATCCGGGGTGGACGTGGGGATCCACACCTCGGCCGTCGTGTTGGGCGGCACCGCGCAGGTCAGCGTGAACCGGCCGGACCGCTGCCGCCACTGGGTGGAGACCGGGCCGTAGACCGAGGTGAACGTCGCGCGTGCGGTGGTGACGGCTCCGCCGGGGCGGGGGCGGATGACGATCTCGCGGTAGCCGGGCCGGCCCGCCGAGATGCCGGCGATGTTCGTGTACATCCATTCCCCCACCGAGCCGTAGGCGTAGTGGTTGAAGGAGTTCATGCCCGCGTCCTGGAAGCTGCCGTCGGGCCGGATGGAGTCCCAGCGTTCCCACATCGTGGTGGAGCCCCGGTCGATCTGGTAGCCCCAACCGGGGAACGAGCGCTGTTGCAGGAGGCGGTAGGCGACGTCGGTGTGGCCCGTGTCGGTCAGGACGGGAAGCAGTCGGGGAGTGCCGAGGAACCCTGTCGACAGGTGCCAGTCCTTGGCCTCGATCAGGGCGACGAGACGGTCGGCCGCGGGCTTCCGCGACGCGTCCGGCAGCAGGTTCATCGACAGCGCCAGGACGTACGCCGTCTGCGTATCGCCCTTGATGCGGCCGTCGGAGGTGACGTAGGCGTCCTGGAAGGCCGCTCGGATCCGCTCGAAGAGATCGCTGTACGGGGCGGTGTCCTCGCCGAGTTCGCCGGCCATCCGCGCCGCGAGATCGGCGCTGTGCGCGAAGTACGCGGTGGCGATGACGTCCTTGGGGGTCTCGTCCTCGACGTTCAGCCAGTCGCCGTATCCCTGGTCCGGGCGCAGCAGGTGGTCGCTGTGCTTCTCCAGGTACGTCAGCCAGGTCCGGACGGACGGCCAGGCGTCCGCGAGGACTTGGCGGTCGCCGTATGCCTGGTAGAGGGACCAGGGGACCGTGACCCCCGCGTCGCCCCAGCCGGCCGTGCCGTTGCCGACCGTGCCGACCATCGGGGCCACGTCCGTGAACGCGCCCTCCGCGGTCCGCGAGTCCCTAAGGTCGACGAGCCACTTGGACAGGAAGCGGGCCGACTCCATCGTGTACGCGGCCGTGGGCGCGAAGACGTTGATGTCTCCCGTCCAGCCCAGGCGTTCGTCGCGCGCGGGTGTGTCGGTCGGGACGGAGAGGAAGTTGCCGCGCTGGCCCCAAGTGATGTTGTGGTGCAGCTGGTTGAGCATCGGTACGTCGGTTTCGAAGTCGAGGGTGAAGGGGGCGGACGTATGCATCACGCGGCCGGTGACGGCCCTCCCCGAGGGAGTGCCGGGGAATCCGCTCAGCTCCACATACCGGAAACCGTGGAAGGTGAAGCGGGGCTCGTAGACCTCCTCCTTTCCGCCGCCCTTGAGGGTGTACGTGTCGGTCGCCGCCGCGGTCCGCAGGTTCGCGGTGTAGATGGTGCCGTCGGGGTTGAGCACCTCGGCATGTCTGAGCCGGACGGTCGTGCCCGCGTCGCCCGAGACGCGCAGCCGCACCGAGCCGACCATGTTCTGGCCCAGGTCCAACACGTAGACACCGGGCCTGGGTTGGGTCACGGTCTTCGGTGTCAGCTCCCGCTCCACCTGTACCGGACCGTCCACCTGCGCGACGATCAGGTCGGGACCGAAGTCGCCGACGCCACCCATGCCCCGCACGCCGAGCCAGCCGGTGTCGTCGAAGCCTGGCGAGGCCCAGCCGGGGGTCTCCTTGCGAGCGTCGTACGTCTCGCCGTTGAGCAGATCGGCGGCGACGATCGGCCCTGCGGCGGCCCGCCAGTCGGCGCCCGACACGATGCGCTCGCTCGTCCCGTCCGCGTACTCCACCTCCAACTGGGCCAGGAGCGCCGGGACTTGACCGTACTGACCGGGCCCGAACATGCCCACGTTGCCGGCGTACCAGCCGGGTGCCAGATACGCCCCGATGGCGTTGGCGCCGGGCCGCAGGAGTTCGGTGACGTCGTACGTCTGGTATTGGACGCGGGTGCGGTAGTCCGTCCAGCCGGGAGCGAGCTGGTCGAGTCCCACCCGGCTGCCGTTGAGGTGACTCTCGTACAGGCCCAGCGCCGTGGTGTACAGGCGTGCTCGGGCCACCTTCCGGCGCGGCAGCCGGAATTCGTGTCGCAGCTGGGTGACGGCGTACGACACCGGGACGACTCGTCCCCACGGTCCGCTGCCCCAGGCCGCTGCCACCCGGACCGCCGGCCAGCTCCCGTCGTCGAACCCCGACTCCCGCCATCCGTAGGCTGGTTCCTGATTCGTCGCCTTCCAGGAGGCGTCGGTGAACACCTTCTGCTCACCGGACGCGGTTCGGACGACAAGGGTGGCGACGAGCCCCGCCGGGCCCTCCGTCGCGTTGGTGGCGGCGACGGCGATAACGTTGTCACCGGTCCGCACGTGGTCCAGCACGTCGATCACCGCCGGGCGCTTCCAATCCTCGTTGTCGGTGTCGAGGTCGGTGTGGGCGACCTCAACTCCGTTCAGCGAGACGGCATATACGTTGTCCGCGGTGATGGCGAGCGTCGCCGACGTGATCCCGTCGGGCAGGTGGGCGGTATGCCGGAACCAGCGGGTGGCCGCCGGAACGCTGTTGGTCGGATCTCCCTCGGGGAACCAGATCCATGAACCGCCCTCGAAGGACGGCGCGTCCACGAGGCCCGCGGGTGCGGAGATCCAGTCGGCGGTCCACTGCCCGGCATCCATCAGTCCGGTCTCCCACCACGAGGGAGCGCTCCAGTCGGAGGCGTGGTCGTCGGCGTCCCAGACGCGTACGGACCAGTGGTAGCGCGTCCGGGGCTTGAGTCCAGGACCTCCGTAGGACACGAGGACGGACTCGCCGGACGTGACCTTCCCGCTGTCCCAGACGTCCGGGCGGGACAGGCCCGACGCGGTGGTGGCGACGCGGATCTGATAGGCGCTCTGGCGCATGCCCACGCTGTCGGAGGCCAACGGCCAGCTCAGCCGGGGCCGTTGTGCGTCGAGCCCCAGCGGGTGCTGGACGTATTCCACGGTCGGCGCCGTGACGCGCTGTCCGTCGTGCGGCGTCCGTGTCTCTGCCCGCGTCTGTCCGGATGCCGGCGCGGCCATCGCCGGTGCGCCGTCGACGGTCGCTGCCGCGACCGTGGCGACCGCGCCCGCGAGTATGTTCCTCCTGCTGATCACTACGACTCCTCACTCGTGCGGAAGGGGATGAATCGATTCAGATGTGAGAGGCGTGGGTAACGTAGAGCCTGGTGGTGCCGGGGTCAATCGTCATGCAACGGTTTTTGTGACATGGCTACTTGGCGATCGCTTCGGGCGGAGTCGCCGCGCGAGGTGGATGCGCGGGGAGTTGAACGGTTTCAATCGCGGCTCGCAAACCCTTGTGCTGGCAGGGCTCGGTACGTCGCGAGCAGGGCTGCGCGGCGGCGCTTCTTCCTCAGCGGCCGGCCGGTGCGGAGCTTCCGCGTCAGCGTTCTGCTCGGGCCGGCTTTCGCGTCCTGGTGGAGGGCTCTGCCTACTGGTGCGCTGTGTAGACGGTCGCGGTCATCGGTGCCGTCACGGGGCCGGTGCCGAGTCGGTCCGTCATCTTCTGTGTGACGGCGGCCTGGATGGCCTGCGCGTCTTCGCGTGCCTGCACGGCGGCGCTCACCGGTGTGCCGGTGAGGAACCCGGTGGCGATGGAGGCTGCCGACTCCGCGACGCCCTCCAGCGTGATCTCCTCGGCGCTGGCCAGGGTCAGTCCGGCGGCCGCCAGGTCCGCGGTGACGACGGCCGGGTCGGAGTAGCCGTGGGGCACGTCCTTCAGGAACGGGGGTGCTCCGTCGGGCATGGACTGTTCCAGGGCGGTCTGGAAGGCGGCCCCGAATCCGTGCGAGGCCAGCGGGCCCCAGCTGTTGAACAAGAACCGCCCCTGCGGGGCCAGGACCCGGCGCACCTCGGTGTAGGCGGCGGGCCGGTCGGGGAAGAACATCACCCCGAACTGGCACACGACGAGGTCGAAGCCGCCGTCCTCGAAGGGCAGGTGTTGGGCGTCCGCCTGTCGCCAGTCCGCACGGGGTTCCCGTGCCGATCCCGCGGTGACCATCGCTTCGTTGAGGTCGGTCGCCACCACCGAGGCCGTGGGCACCGCGGTGAGCAGGGCAGAGGTCAACGCCCCGGTTCCGGCGGCGAGTTCCAGGACCGTGCGGGGTCGCAGCGCTGCCGCCCTGGCGGCCAGGTCGGCGGCGAAGGGGCGGAAGAGGACCGGCACCAGGTGGCGTTCGTAGGCCTCGGGCATGGACCGTGTCCAGCGCCGGTTCACATCGTCTGTGCTCACCCGATGGACACTAGCCCCGCGGGGACTCCGACGGCGGACGGCCGCGACCACGGCGACTTCGTGTCGGTGCTGCCGCCCCGCGACCGCACCGCAACCGGACCGCGCCGGATGACGTCGAGACCAGTGACACCACTGATGAAGGCGCCGACTCGCTTGGCGGCTGC
Source organism: Streptomyces sp. NPDC048504 (assembly GCF_043200035.1). NCBI lineage: Bacteria > Bacillati > Actinomycetota > Actinomycetes > Kitasatosporales > Streptomycetaceae > Streptomyces > Streptomyces sp. NPDC048504. The sequence goes on along the minus strand of NZ_JBICXA010000004.1, from coordinate 259,427 downwards.
GGGAGTTGTGACGTCCAGTGGGTGATGCTGGAAGCTTCCGCACAGTGGTTCGGGCAGGCGTCACCCCGCACGTCTGCCTCAGGGCACTACATGCATCAGAGCACTCCATACATTCAGGGCACTACATACAAGGGAAGAGCCTTGCAGCAATCCTCGCGTAGAAGATCACCCCGGAAGGTGCTGGCCGGGATCCTGGCCGGCGGCGCCGTGGCCGCAGGCTGTTTCGCCGTTCTGCCGTCGACGGCGCAGGCCGCCCAGGCCCCGGGCGCCGACCGGCAGTCCTCCTTCACCGACGCGGCAAAGGAGTTCGGCGTACCGCTGCCCGTGCTCCTGGCCGTGTCGTACCAGGAGTCGCAGTGGGACGACCACGACGGGCACTACAACACCTCGGGCGGATACGGCCCGATGAACCTGACGGACGTCACCCCCACGATGGTGTCCGGGGGCGCGACGGGCGCCGCAGGCCGCGGTGACCTCGCCGAGCTGACGTCGGACCCGGCGCTGCACACCCTGGACGCGGCGGCGAAGCTCACCGACACCCCGGCGACGAAACTGCGCACCGACGACCGCGAGAACATCCGTGCGGGTGCCGCCCTGCTCGCCTCGTACCAGCGGGAGTTGACGGGCAAGAGCTCCACCGACCCGGCCGACTGGTACGGCGCGGTGGCCAAGTACAGCCAGTCGTCCGACCAGAAGGCCGCGCAGCTCTTCGCCGACCGCGTCTTCAAGACCGTGTCCTCGGGCGCCTCGCGGACGACCGTCGACGGACAGCACGTCCGCCTCGCGGCGCAGAGCGCGGTCCACCCCGAGACGCGGCAGCTTTCCGAACTGAAGCTGAAGGCCGCCGCGACCGCCACCGACACCGAGTGCCCGGCCACCGTCGACTGCACCTTCCTCGCCGCGGCCGCCTCCAACGGGCAGGTCGCGGGCCGCCCGGACGACGGCGTGCAGATCAAGTACATCGTCCTGCACGACACCGAGTCGTCCTACGACGCCGCGATCAAGACCTTCCAGACGGCGGGCTCCGGCGACTCGGCGCACTACGTCATGCGGGCCTCGGACGCGGCCGTCACGCAGATGACGCACGCCAAGGACATCGCCTTCCACGCCGGCAACTACTGGTTCAACATGCACTCGGTCGGCATCGAGCACGAGGGCTACGCCGCGCACGGTGCCACCTGGTACTCGCAGGCGCAGTACCAGGCGACGGCCGATCTGGTGAAGTACCTCGCCGCGAAGTACGACATCCCGCTCGACCGCGAGCACATCATCGGCCACGACAACGTGCCCGGCCCGCAGGACAGTTACGTGCGGGGCATGCACTGGGACCCCGGCCCCTACTGGGACTGGACGGCGTTCATGAACATGGTCGCCCCGTCGAGGGCGGCCCACGCGCAGAGCGCCGCCCGGCACGCCCCTAGGGTGGGTTCTGCGGTCACCATCAGCCCCGAGTTCGCGACCAACCAGCAGACCGTCCAGGTCTGCCCGGCCGACGACCCCACGGGCGCCACCACCGCCTGCACCGAGAGCACCGCACCCTCCGACTTCCTTCCCGTGCGCACCGCTCCGAGCGCGGACGCGCCCCTGTTCGCCGACCCGGCCATCCACCCCGGCGCGAGCGCGGGCACCGACTCGATCCACGACTGGGGCAGCACCGTCTCGGCCGGCCAGCAGTTCGTGGTCGCCGACGTCGACGGCGACTGGACCGCCATCTGGTTCAGCGGCGCGAAGGTGTGGTTCCACAACCCCGGCGGCGTCAACACCTGCGCCGCGCCGGGCGCCACGATCCTCCACTCCGGCGACCAGGCCGCGACCCTCTACGGCTCCGGCTACCCGCAGGCGTCGGAGTACCCGTCCGGCCTGTCGCCGTCCACCCAGAAGCCCCTGACCGTCTACGGCTTCCCGGCGGGCCAGGCCTACGTCGCCACCCAACCCCCGGTCAGCGCCGACGACTTCTTCGTCCCGGGCGACACCTACGTCACCGGCGCGGCCAAGTACTACACGATCCAGTACAACCACCGGGTCGTCCTCGTCGACGCCTCACAGGTCTCCTGAAGCGGCCGGTGCGGGCGGCACACGTCCTGCCCGCACCGGACTCCGTCGTATCCCGACTGCCCGCGCCCCGCTACCCGGTGACCCCGGCGTGGGCCAGGCAACGCGCCAGGTCCGAGCGGGAACGGACGCCCAACTTGCGGTAGACGCGGGTGAGATGGGCCTCGATCGTCTTGCGGGAGAGGAAGAGCGACGCGGCCGCCTCCACGTTGCTGAGGCCTTCGCCGATGGCACGCGCCACCTGGAGCTCCTGCGGCGTGAGCAGGGCCACCGGAGGCGGTTCGTCCCCGTGGACGGCTGAGCGGTGTCCGGTCGCCGCGACCTCCGCCTCGGCCCGGACCGCCCACGGAACAGCGCCCAGCGCGGTGAACGTCCGCTGTGCGAGCAGCAGCGGCTCCCGTGCCGCGGACGGCCGCCGGAACCGGCGCAGCACCTCTCCCGCGACGAGCCGTGTCCGCGCCGCCTCGAAAGCCATCTCCTTGTCGGCATGGACGCGTTCCGCGACGGCCAGCCAGTCGGCGGCCTCCTCGGCGGACCGCGCGAGCATCACCCGGCACCGGGCGTGGGCGGCCGCCGGCCACGCCAGACCGGTCGCCGTGTCGCGCTCCCGCAGCCAGTCCGCGACGGCCACGGCACCCTCCCTCGCCCCCGTGCGCAGACAGGCCTCGGCGAGGTCGGCAACCCACGGCATGAGGGTGGGATTGACCAGCCCCATCTCGTCGGCCAGCGCGAACGCGGCCTCCAGGTGCGTACGAGCCGCCTCGGCGTCACCGGCGGCGAAAGCGGACGTACCGAGCGCACCGCGTGCGAACATGGCCAGGCCGCGCAGTCGGCTGCCGCACCAGCGCTCGTACTGCGCCACCCGCTTGTGGCAGTCCGCGAAGTCGCCGTGCAGGGCGTCGAGCCGCGCGAGCTGGATCAAGGCGTAGCCCGTCATCGCCAGATGCCCGAACTCCTCCGCCCAGCGCAGCGCCTCGGTGGCGTCCGCGCGCGCCATCGGCCAGCGGGACCACATCTCCACCTGGCACCGCGCCAACAGGGCGTACGGCAGGAGGGCCGGGGCGTTGTCGCGGCGCACCCCCTCGATCACCGTGTCCAGCACGCGGCGGGCGAGGTCCCCGTCGCCGGTCCACGACAGGCCCTGCGCGATCTCCATCGTCGTCTGACGTTCCTCGGGGCCGGTCAGGCCGCGCGTCTCGTCCAGCAGCGCGAGCAGGGTCGTACGGCCCGCGCTCACGTCGCCGCCCAGCACCTCCGCCCGGGCGCGCATGACGGCGGCCTGCCGACGCCGGGTGCCGTGCATGCCGTCCGCCAGTGCCTCGCAGCGTGCGGCGATGTCGCACGCGTCGCGTATCCGCCCGTCCATCGTCGCCGGCACCACTGCGGCCCCGTACAGCTGGGAGGCACGTGAGCGGTCCACCGGCTCCACCGTCCGGGCGGCGCCGACCAGCAGCTGGTGCGCGCGGCCCGGGTCCCCGAGCCAGGTGCAGGCCTGGCCGCGCAGCAACTCGATGTCCGCGGTGAGCAACGGATCCTGACTGCGTGTCAGGGCCTGTTCGCACCACTCGGCGGCATCGCGCGTCGTACCGCCGTAGAACGCGTCGTGTGCGGCTTCGAAGAGTCGGCGGGCCGCGTCCGCGGGGTCCGGCGACAGCTCGCCGGCACGGCGCCAGGCGGGCGCGGCAGCCGCCAACGCCCCACGCTGGCGCGCCTGCCGGGCGTCGGACACCAGGCGGGCGGCGACCGACTCGTCCGGACCGGGGGCGGCGGCGGCCAGGTACCAGGTCTGCAGTTCGCCCGAGCTCAGGGTGGCCAGTCGCCGGTAGACCTCCAGTCGCCGGACGGTGGCGCACTGTCCCAGCACCACCGGCCGCAGCACGGGATGCCGCAGCTCGCAGGCGCCGTCCCGCATGCGGACCAGCCCGGCTGCCTCGGCCGCGTCCAGGTCGGCGGTGGTGAGTCCGTCGAACGCCAACACCCTTTGCAGCAGCGGCCATTGCGGAGCCCGGCCGGCGGCGACGTACACCAGCGCCTTTCGGCTGCGCGCCGGCAGCATGCGCAGTTGTCCGCGCCACGCCCGTTCCACCAGTGGCCCCGGCGCCTCCCACGAGTCGTCCCACGGCTCGGTTCCGCACGCACGGGCCCGGGCGAGCGCCGCCGCGTACTCCACCAGGACCAGGGGGTTGCCGTTCGCCAGCCGGACGATCCGGTCCGCCGCCCGATCCGTCCGGTCGAGCGCCTGCCGCCGCAGCAGCGTCCAGCACTCGTCGTCCGACAACGGCCCCAGCGTGGTCTGCGGCACGCTCTCCTGGATCCCGTCCTCCTGCCGCCCCCGGCGTGCCGCCATGACCAGGGCCACTCGCTCCGTGGCCAGCCGCCGGGCCACGAACTGCAGGACCTGGCGCGACGAGGGATCGGCCCAGTGCAGGTCGTCGACGAGGACCAGCAGCGGCCACGACTCCCCGGCGGCGGCCAGCACCCCGAGCGCGCCCGCGCACACCGCGTACGGGTTCGACTCAGCCACGTCCGTGAGCGCGAGACAGCCCTCGACGGCACTGCGCTGGGCCGACGGCAGTTCGCCGAAGTGACGGCGGAGCGGCAGCAGCACGTCGGCGAGCACCGCGTACGGCAGGACGGCCTCCGACTCCACTCCGCAGGCCCACAGCACCCGGGCATCCTGGCAGCGGGCGGCCGCGTGGCGCAGCACCATGCTCTTGCCGATCCCCGGCTCACCGCTCAGCAGCAGAGCGCCGCCCCGCCGGGGCAGCGCGTCCACCAGGCCGTCCACCAGGTCTCGTTCGGCGCGTCGGCCGACGAGGGCGGCGGGTCCCGGGAGGGACGTCACCCCGTCGGGTACGCCGGGAGTCACCACGCGGTGCGGCCCGTGCGCACCCGAGTCGTCCGCCGCGCGGACCGGATCGTATGCCGCCGCGCTTGCCGACACGTCCGTCATCGCTGGTTCTTCCATGACGCCCCCGTACCTCCGCCGCTCCCCAGCGGCGGGGTCATGTCCTCAGCGTGCCTCCGGGACGGTGATCGGCGTCAGGGGTCGGGGCCGTCCTACGGCGGCCTGCGTACGGTGCTCTCCGTGCTGTGGGCCCATGACGCGTAGGAGGTGCCGGGTACATCCTGCGCCGCCGACCCGGCAGGTGGCGTAGGAGCTCCGGCGAACGGGTCCTCCGAGAACGCGCGAGGGCATGTCCCGGGCGGAGGCAGGGAGTTCCCCGAAGCCGTGGCGCGGGCGTTCGGGAATGCTCGCGTGCTCCTAGACCGGAAAGGGATACGGGATGACTGAGCAGGGACAGTTCCGGCGAGTGATCACGAACCTCACGCACGGTGGACACGCGATTCTCGACAGTGCGGAGGAGGCGGAGAAGACCGCCCAGAGCCAGGAGAGTCTCAGCATGCGCAGCACGGTGGTCCAGGAGTCCACCGACGACGCGGCGCACGTGGGTACCACTTCCTTCGACTACTTGTTCCTCGACCTCGCGAAGAAGTTCCCGGACAACCACCTGCCGATCGACGACGTCCCCACGGTCGTCAAGGCCCTCCTCGACCTGGGCTCGGCGATCGTGGAGACCCCGGACGAGGTGCGCGACCCGGTGCTCAACTCGCCGATTCCGCCGATCTACACCTACTGGGGCCAGTTCGTCGACCACGACCTGACGGCCGCGACCGACCGTGACCTGGTGATCAGCATCACCGATGAGAATCCGCCGCCCGTGCCACCGGACGAAGTGGTCAAAAAGCTGGAGAACCTGCGGATCCCGGCGCTGAACCTCGACTCGGTCTACGGCGACGGACCGTTCGCGCCACCGGTGCCGGGCAAGGACGCCGTTCCGTACGACGGGATCAAGTTCCGGCTGGGCCTGCTCTCGCCGGTTCCCGCCAACGTGGGCGCGCTGATCCCCCCGGTCGACGACACGCAGCGGGACCTGCCGCGCAAGGCCGACCGCACCCCGCTCGTCGGCGACACACGCAACGACGAGAACCTCGTGGTGGCCCAACTCCACGTGGCGTTCCTGCGGTTCCACAACGCGGCGGTCGACTGGGTGCGCGACCACGAGCCCGAGTTCGAGACGGACGTCGAGATCTTCCGGCGGGCCAGGGACCTCACCCGGTGGACCTACCAGTGGTTGAGCGTGCACGACTATCTGCGTACCGTGGCGCGCCCCGACGTCGTCGACCGCGTGGACACCGCCGAGGGGAACCTGCTCGACCTGGACCGCCGCGGCACCTACATGCCGATCGAGTTCTCCGTGGCGGCCTTCCGCTTCGGTCACAGCATGGTGCGTGGCGCCTACGACTGGAACCGCAACTTCGGCCGACCCGGCGACAGGGCCGCCGTGTCCACCCTGGACCTGCTCTTCCAGTTCACCGGCAAGGGCGGCTTCGCCGGCACGCTCACGACGCTCCCGTCGAACTGGCCGGCGGAGTGGGACCGGATGGTCGACAAGAACAGCCCGTTCGCCAACCGCTTCGCCCGGCTCATCGACACCAGGCTCGCACCACCGCTCGCCGACCTGCGCAACGAGGGCACCGACCCGAGCCTGCCCGAACGGATCAAGAAACTGCTCAAGCACCTCGCCCAACGCAACCTCCTTCGCGGCTACCGACTGGCCGCCCCCACCGGACAGGCGGTGGCCGAGGAACTGGAGGTCGAACCCCTCAGCCGCGCGGAACTCGAAGAGGGCAGCAGCGACCTGGTCAAGGATGCCCTGGAGGCCGGCGGTCTGTTCGACAGGACCCCGCTGTGGTTCTACGTGCTGAAGGAGGCCGAGGTGCGGGAGCTCGGCCAGCGGCTCGGCGAGGTCGGCAGCCGCATCGTCGCCGAGACCGTCATCGGCCAGATCCGCAAGGACCCCGGTTCGTACGCCAACCGGACGAGCTGGAGCCCCGCACAGGGCGTCCTGCTGCCGAACGGCCGGCCGGTGCGCACGATCGCGGACTTCCTCCGGTTCGCCGGGGTGCTCTGACCCGACGACACCCTTCGAGCCCTGCCCGTCACGCCCCCGCCGATCCGCATCGGCGGGGGCGTACGCGTGCGCCGTAGGGAGTTCCCCGAAGCGCCCTGCTCCCCGCTCGCCGGACCATGCGCGCATGAACCTACGAGAGCAGCAGCGGAACATGGTGGAGCGCTACCGGGAGACGGTGGACCAGCGCGAGAACATCCGCCGTCGGCAGGTGGAGACCGGTACGCCCTTCGCCGCCGACAGCGAGGAACAGCTGCGCGCACGCGCGGAGCGGTTGGTTAGCAGGCGCGAGGTCGACCCGGGGGAACTGGCGCTCGTGCCGTCCGACGAAGGGCCGGTGCGTCCCGCCGTCGTCTTCGAGCGGATCCTCGGCGCCGCGAACGAGCTGCAGAGCGTCAACTTCCTTGCCCGCGGCGCGCGTGCGGCCCGCGCGGTCGCCCGCGTCTCCATCATCCAGGGCGGACAGCGGGCCGGGTTCGGCACCGGTTTCCTGGTGGGGGAGCGCCTGCTGCTCACCAACAACCACGTGCTGCCCGACGTGGCGACGGCGACGGGGTCCTTCGCGGACTTCGACTTCGAATCCGACGCCGACGGTGTGCCCAAACCGGTCGACTCCTACGACCTGGCCCCGGACGATCTGTTCGTCACGGACCCCGCGCTCGACTACACGCTCGTCGCGGTCGGGGCCCGCCCCGACGGGAAGCGGCCGGGCGAGGCGCACGGCTGGCTGAAGCTGATCGCCCAACAGGGGAAGATCGTCATCGGGGAGCCGGTGAACATCGTCGGCCATCCCGCCGCGCGGCTGAAGGAGGTCGCGGTCCGCGCCAACGAACTGCTCAACCAGCTCCCGCAGTTCCTGCACTACCGCACGGACACCGAGCCCGGAAACTCCGGCTCGCCCGTGTTCAACGACCAGTGGGAGGTCGTCGCACTGCACCACGCCGGCGTACCCGATCCCGGCGGCGCGGGCTGGATCGCCAACGAGGGGGCCCGGGTCAGCAGCATCCTGCGGCACCTCGCCGCGGCCGCGCTGCCACCGGAACAGCAGGCGCTGCTCGCCGAGTTGGGCTCCCAGGCGGTGCCGGTCGGGCCGGCGCCTGTCGAGAAGGTGCCGGTCGGCGGCCGCTTCGGCGAAAGCGGCCCAGGTGTTCAAGAGCGGCGGGGCGTCACCGGGCGGACCGCCGCCGGCCGACGGCGCGTGGTGTTCCTGCACGGTCGCGGCCAGCAGGGCCACAACCCCGCCGAACTGCGCGCCAGTTGGTGCCGGGGCCTGGCCGTCGGACTGGCGGCTGCGGGCCTTCCCCCACTGGACGATGCCGACGTCTGGTTCCCCTTCTACGGCGACGCGCTGGCCGCCGCGACGGCCGGCCGTGAGAGCGCCGCACTCGATACGGCGACGACCACGGCCGAGGCGTACGTGCCGGCCGACTCCGGCGCTCGCACGGTGTACGCCGCGCTGATCGCCGATTCCGCCGAGGCCGCCGGGATGCCCGCCCTGGAGCAACAGCCCGAGAACGCAGGGGAGTCGGGCCTGCTCGGCGGGGCGGTCGCCGCACTGCAACGGCCCTTGTCCTGGATCGCGGCGCGCAGCGGGCTCGACGACGTCGTGATCGCGGCGGTGTTCCACGACGTCGCGGCCTACCTCGGCGACAAGTCGGTACGCGACGCCGTGCTGGAGGCGGTGCTGTCCGGGTTGCCCGAGGACGGCGAGATCGTGCTGGTCAGCCACAGCCTCGGCACCGTCGTCGCGCTCGACCTGTGCACCATGCTGCCCGGCGGGATCTCGGTGCCCCTGCTGGTGACGGCCGGCAGTCCGCTCGGACTGGACGCCGTGTACAAGCGACTGCTCGCCCGCGGACCGGTCCGGCCCGGTCAGGTGGACGTGTGGACCAACGCGTGGGCGGCGGCGGACGCCGTCGCCATCGGCTGTCCGCTCGGCGACACCTGGGCGCGCGTTCGCGACGTGCTCTGCGCCAATCGGAAGGACCGGGCGCACGACATCACGCAATACCTGTCCCACGCCCCGGTCGCAGCCGAGATCGGCGGCGCCCGGTCGGCCGTCGGCTGAGGGTGCGCTTCCAGGGATCATCTCCGTGGCCTCGGACGATCCGGTCGAGGTCTCTGGAAGGATCCCCACCATGAGCGACAACCCCCTGCGCCAAGTCACCGTCGACCGCACCGCCCCCGGCCGCTTCACCGCGACCAACGCCCGTGGCGGCACGATCGACTTCGGTACCGCCGTCGGCGGCGGTACCGAGTTCACCCCGGTCGAGCTGCTGCTCGCCGCGATCGGCGGCTGCACCGCGGCCGACGTCGACGTGGCCACCACGCGGCACGCGGAGCCGGACGGATTCACCGTCACCGTGACCGGCAACAAGGTCAGCGACGACCTCGGCAACCGGATGACCGACCTGGCGGTCACCTTCGCCGTGACCTTCCCGGAGGGGGAGGCCGGGGACCGGGCCCGCGCGATCCTGCCCCGGGCGGTCACCGTCTCGCACGACCGGCTGTGCACGGTCAGCCGTACGGTGGAGACCGGCACGCCAGTCACCGCGACGATCAAGGACGCCTGACCTCACGCCGTTGTCCGCGAGGTTCGCTGCGAGGTTCTCTGCGAGCAGGTGACAAGGGCGCCGGCGTGCGCTGCGTTCTTGTGAGCACCGCCTGATCCCGTGGTCCTGACCGTCCTACGGTCCGGCCATGAACACGAGTCGCAGCAAAGGAAGTTCGTGGCGGGGAGCCGCGAGCACAGGACGTACGTGGCGCGGTGCCGCGCTCGCGGTGTTGCTGACCGCGGGCGCGCTCACCGCGGCCGCTCCGCAGGCCCAGGGGGAGAGCGCCCGCACCGAGACGCCGGTGGCGTCGACGCATCCCGCCGACGGTGTGGTCGAGTCGGTGGTGCGGGTCAAAGTGCCGTTACCGCAGTCGTTCGGCGCCCGGCCGACGGCCTGCGACTGGCTGTCGTATCTGCGCTACCGCTCCGCCGACGGACCGAGCGCGCCGGCCGACGCCGACCGGATCCTCGTGGCCCAACCCGGCATCCTGGAAGGGGCCGGAGCGTTCGACAGCGTCGCCCGCGACACGGTCGTCCAAGCCGCCGCGCAGGGACGGCACATCGAGTTCTGGGCCCTGGACCGGCGCTCCAACTGCCTTGAGGATCCGACCGGTATCGCCTCCGGCGACCAGCACACGGCCGTCGACTACTACTACCGGGGCAAGGCGGTCGGCGGCCGGACCTTCGCCGGGTTCGTCGGCAACGACAAGCTCGGCTGGATGGCCAAGCTCGGCATCCAGCAGACCGTACGGGACGAATACGACCTGCTCACCGCCGAGTTGCCCGATCCGACCCTGCGTAAGAACAAGGTGCTGTGCGGCGGGCACTCGCTCGGCGGTGTCATCACCGGCTACTTCGCGGCGGCCGACTTCGACGGCAACCCCGCGACCACGGCGGACGCCGGGCAGAACCAGTGCGCCGGGTACTTCGCCCTCGACACGACGATCTCCACCGACCTGTCGGACCTCAGCGGCAGCATCCCGGACGACACCAACCTGCCTGACATCGGGCTCGGTTACGGCGTCGTCCAGGCCGGGCTCGACAGCGGCGTGCTGTCCCGCTCGCTGTCCGCGCCCGTGCTGCTCAACCCCGAGACGATGACCCTGCTCGCCATCGCCGGCCTGGGCGCCGTACGGAACCCGAACGGTGAGGCGGACCTGCCGTCCTACCTCCCCTCCAACGTCAACATCGAGGCCACGAACCGCTTCCTGTTCTCCAAGGACACCGCCACGTTCCTCACCGGCTCACCCGCGGTGAAGGACTTCCGGCTCACCAACGACGCCGTGCTGGGGTCGCTGATGGACGACAACTCCGTACCCCTCGCCTTCCTGCAGAGCAGCGTCGGCTTCTTCGACGGTGGGCCGATCACCGACAAGAACTTCCCCGCCGCCAACGGCAGTTCGGACCAGTCGCAGCTCTTCGGCGTCGAGTACAAGGCCATCCCGGCCGTGCCGCACGGGCCGCTTTACACCTGGCGCGATTACGACCGTGTCGGCGCCGCCGACGACCCCGGGTACCGGTCGGCCGACGGCACCCCGTTCACCAATGCCTCCAAGGAGGTCACCGACATCCATGAGCTGGCCCGCAGCATGGGGGAGCAGCCGCTGGACTTCACCGAGCAGTACTTCCCGACCAAGCTGGTCACCGACATCGAGCTGGCCACCTCACCACAGGTGAAGCAACTCGTCGTGCACCCGGGCGGGTTGACCGCCAACCCGACGCTCACCGTGCTCGCGGGCGACGGCCTGCTCGCCGGTCACATCCCGGCCGGCCTGCACCCCGTGATCGCCCCCGGCTACCAGCACCTCGACGTACTGACCGCGGCACCCGTCCAGAACGACGGCCGCCCCGAGGCCGTCTCCAGCAGCCTCGCCGCGTTCGCCGCATCGCCCAAGTAGCCGAACCCGTACGGCCGTTCCGGGACGCCGATGAGGACCGGGAGGATCAACTCCCGGTCCTCATCGGCGCATTGCTACGGCTCAGACCTTGCCCGCGGCGAACGTGGCCGCCGCGTCGGCGTCGGAGGTGTAGCCGAGGTGGGCGAGGACGTCGGTTCCGCCGTTCTGGCAGATGGGGTCACCGTTGGCGCAGAAGTCGATGGTGCGGCTCTGGTAGGTGCCCGTGACGCTCTTGCCGAGGGCCCGGATCGGGTTGCCGAACAGCAGCACGGCGGCGACCTTCGGCTCCACCGCGGCGGGAATGGTCGCGACGATCGGGCTGCCGACCACCGCGCCGTCGCTGCTGATTCCGATGGAGTTGTCGACGACGTTCGCGCCCTGCGAATAGCCGACGAGAATGAAACGCTGATTGGGGCAGGCCGCCGCTTGTGCGTTGACGTGGTTCACCACATCGGCGTTTCCCGTCGCGGCGGACGTGAGGGAAAGGTCGGCGGGATAGTTCACCGCGTAGCTGGAGAGCGACTTTCCGGAGATTTTCTGCTGGAGCGCGGAGAACACCGGGTCGCCGACGATCAGGCCGAGTGTGCCCGGCTCGAAGGTGCCGCGCGCCGCCACGACGTCGAGGTCCGAGCAGGTGGCGGCCGACGCGGCGGGTGCGGAGAGGGTGGCGAGCCCGGCCCCGCCGACCAGCGAGAGTGCGGCCAGGCATAAGCGAATACGCATGGGAATCCTTTGAGGGTGGGGCGCGTGAAAGCGCCTGTGGAAAGGACTGTCCCGAAGGTATTCGCGTTCCCGTACCCGGTGTTATGGACGGGAATTCAGAAACTCTCTCTGTTTTTGTCGCTTCGTGAGTCGCGGTCACCGCCCCGTGAGTCCTGGTCGCCCTCCCGCGAAGCCGCCGAACGCAGCGCGAGGATCAGATCCAGACGGGTGCCGGGATCGTGCAGGGAGGCGCCGAAGAGTTTCTCCAACTGACGCAGGCGATAGCGGACCGTCTGCGGGTGGATGTGGAGCCGGGCGGCTACATCGGGGACGTTGCTGCCGCTGAGCAGCCAGGCGAGCAACGTCTCGGCCAGCCGCGGGCGTTGACCCTCGGAAGCGGCGTCGAGCGGCGCGAGGGCCCGTAACTCCAACTGGGCGAGCAGCGGTTCGTCGCTGTGCAGCAACAGCGTCGACAGATGGTCGGCGCACAGCACCACGCCCTGCCGGGGCAGCACCCCGCGTCCCATCAGCCCCAGCGCCCGCGTGGCCCAGTGCAAGGACCGCGCGGCCTCGACGACCGGGACCGTAGGACCGATCGCCGCCGGACGGCCACCCAGCCCGAGGACGAACGACCGCCCGCCGAACCGGCCGTAGCCCTCCGGGTCCGGCACCAGGACGCGCGGCGGCCGTGACTCCATGTCGGCCAGCGCGCCGGGCATCGCCGGCGGCCGGTCCTCCGCACGCGGGTCCGCGGGGCCCGCCAGCGCGATGACGGCGACCTGCGAAGGCACCCGCCACCGCGCGCCGTGCGCCAGGTCCTGCAAGGTTTCCGGGGCCACCGGCCCCTCGCCCAGCAGGAGTTCGAGCAGCCGTCGGCGCCGCCGCTCCACCTCGTGCGTGCTGCGCGACTGCGCCTCCGCGTACCCGGCCGCCGCTGCCTCCGCGACCTCGTGCACGGTACGGAACGCCAGCTCGCCCAGCGCGGCCACCACCGCCGAATCCAGGCCGAGTTCCTCCGCCGTACGGCCCATCAGCCGCCACGCGTGCAGCCCGCCCACGCGGATCGCCGACTGCAGCGCCTCCAGGCTGCGGCCCTCCAGGGCCTCGCCCCGCCCGAGTTCCTCGTAGTACGCCGCCGCCATCGCGGCGTTCTGGCCGTCCGGGTCCGCGATGTGGTCGACGAACAGGGTGAGCGCCTGCACCACCCCGGATCTCAGGTTCTCGCGATAGGTGCCATCAGCCGGCCGCGCGTACTCGGGGACATGTCTGCGGACCACCTCCTCCACCTCCGCGGAGACGGCGGCGAGTTGGGCACGCAGCAACTCGGCCAGGTCGGGCGGAACCAGCGCGGTTCCGGGCTCGGTGGGTACTCCGCGCGGGGTGGGGACAGCCACGACGGACACTCCTTTCCCCCGGAGGCGGCTCGCCCACGGACTGTTGCCCGTGGGACGAGGGGGACGTCCCGTGTTGGACGGTCGTCCCCTGCGCTCCGTTCCGTGCCCCGGCTGCACCGACATCACTCCGGCAGCCCCAGCGCACCGGCGAGCATCGGCCACGAGGTGGTGAACTCCCCTTTCCAATAAGCCCAGCTGTGACCTCCTCCCGAATAGAAATGCGCGGTGACAGGAATGCCGAGCAGGGCGAGAAAGCCGGTGAAACTGTGCGCGGAGGGCCACAGCAGACTCTCCAACGCCTCGGGCAGCCAGTCGCCCGAACCCCCGGCCACACCACTGCCGTTGGACACGTACAAGGGAGTCCCGCGCAGTCCGACGGCCCGGGCTCGCGGATTGAAGCTCTGCCAAGTCAGCAGGTCCAGGAGGGGATTGCCCCAGAGGGAGCTGGGCGCCAGGTTCTCGCGGGCCACGATGGCGTCCACCAGCGAGGGCACCCCGGGGGCCGTGGTGTCGAGGATGCCGCTGTACGACGCGGCGGCGGTGAACGCCCCCGGGTGACGGGCCGCGTGCGCCATCGCACCGTAGCCCCCGGTGGACACCCCGGCGACGGCCCGCACCCCGGACGCCCGGTAGTCGCGGGCCAACAGTGCCGGAACCTCCGTGAGTTGGAAGGTCTCGTAGTCGGGACCGTCCCGCCACGCGCTCGGGATACCGGTCGGACCCGCGTCCGGCATCGCCACGATCAGATCCCGCCCCTCGGTGAAGGCCTCGATGTCCGTCTCCCGGGTCCAGGACGTGTAGTCGTCGTGCGCCCCGTGCAGCAGATACAGCACGGGGTACGTCCGCCCGGGCTGCGCGTCGAAGCCCGACGGCAGGATCACCCGCACCGGCGCGTTGCGGCCCAGCGCCGGCGACGACACGGACACGTCGAACGTGCGCGCCGAGATCTGCGTCGCGGCCCGGGCCCGGCCAACGGTGCCCGTGGCACCGAACAGGACGGCAAGTCCCGTGGCCGCGGTGGCCCTTGTGACGGCGCGGCGGGATATCCCGTGGGGGTGATGGTGCGGCATGGCGGCTCCTCAGGCTGGTTCGGCGGGTCCCTCCGGCGAGGCGAGCACCCGCCGCAGATGGGCGGCGATCTCGTCGACGTACGGCGGGTCGAGCAGCGACAGGTGGTGCCCCGCCACCGGTACGACCGTCAGCCGCGGGCACACCTCGTCCCAGCCGAGCGCGTCGTCGTCCCGTTCGTACGCCGGGTCACGCACGGTGTGCGGCGCCGGTTCGGTGGCCCGGTACAGCACCACCCGCCCCTCGTACCGGCCCGGTTGATGCGCCTCGCCGATCCGCAGATCCAGGTACGAGGCACGCTGATGCTCCAACGCGGCGGACGGCACCTTCACCGCCCCGCGCAGGGCACGCAGCACGAGGTCGATGCGCTCGTGGTCGTCGTCCAACGCCACGAGGTCGTCGTAGGGCAGGGGGAGTTGGACCCCGTAGGTGTCGGCGATGTGCTCGGCGAAGCCCGTGAGATACGCGCGGACGCGCTCGGCGGGGGTGCGGTCGGGCTGGGGGAGGGGCCGTACGGAGTCGATGAGCACGAGGAGTTCGACATCCCTCCCGTCGGCGGTGAGTTGGCGCGCCGTCTCCTGTGCCACGAAGCCGCCGAAGGACCAACCAGCCAGCACACAGGGCCCGTTGGGATGAGCAGCGGTGATCGCCTCGGCGTAGCGGCGGGCCTTATCGGAAACGGTGTGAGCGTCCTCGATCCGGTCGAGTCCGTGCACCGGCCGGTCTTCGCCGAGGCGTTCGCCGAGCGCGCGGTAGACGTCGCTGGTCCCGCCGGCGGCGTGGAACAGGAAGAGAGGAGAGGGATGGGATGGCGCGTCGGTCAACTGAGCTATCCGGTCCGCCACTTCGGCGACCGTGACGGCGTCGAACAGGTCGCGCAGGTGCAGCTCGACGCCGAAGTCGCGTTGCAGGGCGGTGCGGATGCGGACGGCCATGAGGGAGTCGAGGCCGAGGTCGGTCAGTGCCGTGGTGGGGGTGATACGGGCCGCTGGATGGCCGGTGACGCTGGAGATGTGGTGGCTGACGCGGGCGGTCACCGAGTCTTCGGCGGCCGGGACGGGCTCGGCCCAACGGTGGGCGGCAGGCGCTGGGGTGACGGGAGTTCGGCCGTCGGTCCACCAGTACCGGACGTGCCGCCAGCGCGGTGTGGGGAGGTCGATGACCCGGCCGCCCGGCAGCGGGAGGTTCAGTCCCGCCGTGTACAAGGCCCCCAACTCCCTTAGAAACGCGGTGGATCCGTCCGCGTCGCGGCGCAGCGTGCCGACCGTGAGGGCGCCGGGTACGTTGTCGGCGATGGACCTGGCGAGGACCGGGTGCGGTGAGATCTCCACGAAGGCGGTGTGACCGTCGGCCGCGGCGGCGGCGAGGGCACCGTCCAGGCGTACCGGCCGGCGCAGATTGGCGGCCCAGTGGTCGGCGTCGAACTCGAAGGCAGCGCAGGGGTCTTCGAGGACGGTGGAATAGACGGGGATGCGTGGCGGCCGACCCTTGACGTCCCCGAGAGCCTCGGCCAGCTCCGGCAACAGCGGGTCCACCTGAGGTGAGTGTCCGGCGCCGACGACCCGCATGACCCGGGCGGCCCGCCCTCGCTCCTCCAGCCGGCGCACCAGGCGGGCGACCGCCATCTCGTCACCGGTGACGACCTTCTGCCGGGGCGAGGAGTGGACGGCGACGTGCACGCCCGGTAAGTCCCGCTCCAGGGAGGGAAGTTCACCGTCATCCAGGTCTACGACGGCCATCGCGCCCCCGTGCAACTGCCCCAGCAGCCGCGCCCGTACGGCGACCACCCGGGCCGCGTCCGCCACATCCAGCGCGCCCGCGCAGACGGCGGCGGCCACCTCGCCCAGGGAGTGGCCGATCACGGCGACCGGCTCGACGCCGTACGATCGCCACAGCTCGGCGAGCGCCAATTGGACCCCGAACAGAGCGGGTTGAGCGACATCCAACCGGTCGAGATCCCCGGCGGAGGCCAGGCGCTCGTGCAGGGAGAAGCCGAACACGTCAGCCACCTGCGCGTCGAGCTTCTCCACGGCGGCGGCGAAAGCCGGTTCCTCCAGGAGCAGTTGGCGCCCCATGCCGGTCCACTGGCTGCCGTATCCGGAGAACACCCAGACCGGACCCCGCCCCACGAGATCACGGTCACCGGTCACCACGCGCGCATCGGGGCTGCCACCCTGCGCCAACGCGCCCAGTGCATCGGCCAGTTCGCCCCTGTCGCGCGCGACGACCGCAGCGCGTACGGGCCCACGCCCCGCCCGTCCCGCGAGCGTGCGCGCCACGTCGGCCGGACGGGCGGAACTCCCTTCGGACGTACGGAGCCATGCGGCGACACGGGACGCGGTGTCGCGGACCCGCTCGGTGTCGATGTCGGAGAGGAGATGGAGGCGCGCGGCGGCTTCTTCCAACGGGGGCAGCGCGGGCCGCCATTCCTCCAGTACCGCATGGGCGTTGGTGCCGCCGAACCCGAAGCCCGAGACGCCTGCGGTGGCCGTACCGCCGTAGCGGGGCCAGGGTTCCGGCTCGGTGACGACGCGCAGCCGTGTGTCGCCGAGGGGGTTGCCGTGCAGCGACGGTGGGACGAGGTCGTGGTGGAGCGCGAGGACCGTTTTCACCAGGCCGGTGATGCCCGCCGCGGATTCCAGGTGGCCGAGGTTCCCCTTCACCGAGCCGAGCAGCAACGGCTGTTCGGGGTCACGGCCCGCGCCCAGCACCGCGCCGAGCGCGCCAGCCTCGATCGGGTCGCCGAGCGGGGTGCCGGTGCCGTGCGCCTCGATGTAGTCGATGTGGGCCGGGGTGAGTCCGGCCCGTGCGTACGCGGTGGTCAACAGGGCTTGCTGAGCTGCGGGGTTGGGGGCGAGCAGGCCGTTGGAACGTCCGTCGGAGTTGACGGCGGTGGCGCGGATGACCGCGAGGACACGGTCGCCGTCCCGTTCCGCGTCGGACAGCCGCTTGAGCAGTACCGCCGCGCAGCCCTCACCGCGTCCGATGCCGTCGGCCGCCGAGGAGAAGGGCTTGCAGCGGCCGTCCGGGGCGAGGGCGCCCGCTCGTTCGAAGGCGACGCCGACGGCGGGGGAGAGGAGGACGTTGACTCCGGCGGCGATCGCCGTGTCGGTCTCGCCCGTGCGGAGGCTGACGCAGGCCTGGTGCACGGCGACCAGGGAGGATGAACAGGCCGTGTCCACCGCCATGTTGGGGCCGCGGGTGTCCAGGACGTAGGCCAGTCGGCCCGCCGTCACACTCAGTGCCGCGCCCGCCGGGGCCCAGGGGTCGACGGCGTTCAGGTCGGCGCCGGTGAGCTGTCCGTACTCCGGGGCCGAGACGCCGACGTAGATGCCGGTGGCCGTGCCCGCCAGGGAAGGTGCGGGGACGGCGGCGTGGTCGAGGGTCTCGCGGACGACCTCCAGGAGGATGCGTTGCTGGGGGTCCATGACCGCGGCCTCGCGCGGAGTGATGCGGAAGAAGTCGGCGTCGAACCCGGCGATGTCGTCCAAGTAGCCGCCGTGCAACGGTGTTTCGGGAGGTGGGTACGCCGTGAAGTCGGCCCATCTGTCCTCGGGGACACGTCTGATCGCGTCGACGCCGTCGAGCAGCAGTTGCCAGTAGGCGGCCGGGCCGCGCACCCCGCCGGGCAGTCGGCAGCCGACCCCGACGACCGCCACGGGCTCGCCCGGCGCCACAGCAACAGGGGCGTCCTGTACGGCAATTGGCGTGGCTGTACCGCACACCCGATCCACCAGCGCGTCCACGGTCGGCGCCTCCCACAGCAGGGTCGCCGGCAACTCGTGGCCCGTCAGCGTGGACAACTCGCCCGCCAGCACGACCGCCTCCCGCGAGGACATGCCGAGGTCGGCCAGGGGGCGGTCCAACGGGACGTCGTCGACGGGGGTGTTGTTCCACTCGGCGACCCGTTCCGCGATCCGGCGGCGCAGCAGCGCTCTGGTGTCGGCGGCCGTCATACCGCGGTCTCCGCCGTGTAGGCGCCCTCCAGGTAGCGGGTGCGGGTCAGGGCCCGGGACACCTTGCCGCTGGAGGTGCGGGGCACGGTGCCCGGTGCGACGAGGACGACGTCGGCGAGGCGTAGTCCGTGCCGGGCGGAGACGGCCGAGCGTACGGCCTGCGTCAGGGCCGGTACGTCGATGTCCGCCAGGCTGGTCGTGCGCGCGTGCTCGGCGAC
Source organism: Streptomyces sp. NPDC048504 (assembly GCF_043200035.1). Taxonomy (NCBI): domain Bacteria; kingdom Bacillati; phylum Actinomycetota; class Actinomycetes; order Kitasatosporales; family Streptomycetaceae; genus Streptomyces; species Streptomyces sp. NPDC048504. The sequence continues at coordinate 240,612 of NZ_JBICXA010000004.1, read as the reverse complement.
GAGCACCACCCGCTCGCCCGTGCCACCCGGCACGCCGAACGCGGCGAGCCGGTCGCGTCGTACGGCGTCATGCGCGTCCTGGGCGGTGGCCTCCACGTCCTGCGGATAGTGGTTGCGGCCGTCGATCACGATGAGGTCCTTGAGCCGGCCGGTGACGACCAACTGCCCCTCCAGCACGGTCCCGAGGTCGCCGGTGCGCAGCCACCTGCCCGGCGCATCCTCGCCGAGCCTGGCGCCGAAGACGCGCTCGGTCTGCGCGGAGTTGTTCCAGTAACCGCGCCCCACGTTGGGACCCTGCACCCAGATCTCCCCGACCTCGCCCTCGGCCAGTACGGCGCGGGCGACCGGATCGACGATGCGCACGCGCTGCCCAACTGGGGCTCCACAGGCGGCCAGTAGCACGGCTCTCGGGTCCTCGGGCCGTGCGGGCAGGGCCTTCCCGGCGGCGAGCGCGTCACGGTCGAGGGCGAAGCGGCCGAGCGGTCGGCCGGGCCGGGCGGCGCTGACGAAGACCGTGGCCTCGGCGAGCCCGTACGACGGGCAGTGGACCTCCGCCGCGAGCCCCTGCGCGGCGAACGCGTCCTGGAAACGGTCGGCGGTGCCGGGCCGGACGGGTTCGCTGCCGTTGATCAGCGCGGCGACCCCGTCCAGCCGCAGCCCCTCCTTCTGCGCCCCGGTGACGGCGGAGGCGCAGTAGTCGTAGGCGAAGTTGGGCGCGGCACTCAGCGCCCGCGGATGCGCGGCCAACAGCCGTAGCCAGCGCACCGGTTCGTGCAGGAACGCCGCCGGGTCCATGAGCACCGACAGCAGGCCGCGTACGACCGGGGCCGCGACGCTCAGCACCAGCCCCATGTCGTGGTAGAGCGGCAGCCAGCCCACGCAGGTCATCGGGTGCGCGTCGGCACCGTAAGCGGCAAGCGCCTGGCGGGCGTTGGCGACGACGTTGGCGTGTGTGATCTCCACGCCGGCCGGAGCGCGGGTGGAGCCGGAGGTGTACTGGAGGTAGGCGGTCGCGGCTGAATCCGGCGCGGGCGCTTGCCAGTTGAGGGCGGTGGAGTCCGGTACCCGGTCCGCCACGAGGACGGTGACCTGTGCGCGCTCGCAGAAGTCCGTCACCTCGGGCAGGACGCGTTCTGTGGTGACCACGATGGACGGGCGCGCGTCCCCCAACACCCCGACCAGCCGGTCGCCCTGCCCCGGCAGGCCGGGCGGGTACAACGGGACGGCGACCGTCCCGGCCGTCAGTGCCGCGAGGAAACCGGTGATGTAGTCCGTGCCCTGCGGGCACAACAGGGCGACCCGCGAGCCGGGTTCGGCGTGCTCGGCGATCCGTGCGGCCAGGGCGCGTACCCGCAGATCCAGCCGCTGCCAGGTCAGGGTGCGGTGCACACCACGGGAGTTGGGGGCTGGATGGTCGACGAACGTGAACGCCCGGCGGTCCGGGGCGACTTCGGCCCAGTGCCGCACGTACCCGGGCAGAGTCCGGTACGCGGGGGCGAGCGGGGGGCGGCGGCTGTCCATCGGGCGTGACTCCTCACATCGCGGAACTTCGCGGTGTCGGCTGACGAGGGTGAACGAGGTGAACAGGGCGGTCAGAGCGGGATGTTGCCGTGCCGCCGCTCCGGCATCGGGGCGCGCTTGCCGCGCAGGGCGCGCAGAGCGCGGCTGACATGGGCGCGGGTGTCGCGCGGCGCGATCACGTCGTCGACGTACCCGCGCTCGGCGGCCGGGTACGGCGTCCCGTGTGTGGACTCGTACGCGGCGACGAGGTCGGCCCGCAGCGCCTCCGGGTCGGCCGCGGCGGCGAGTTGGCGCCGGTGCAGCACGCCGACGGCACCCTCGGCACCCATGACGGCGATACGGGCGGTGGGCCAGGCGAGATTGAGGTCGGCGCCGAGATGCTTGGAACCCATCACCGCGTACCCCCCGCCGTAGGCCTTGCGCACGACGACGGTGACCTTCGGGACGGTCGCCTCGGCGTACGCGTAGAGGAGTTTGGCGCCGCGCCGGATGATGCCGCCCCGCTCCTGGCGGACGCCGGAGAGGTAGCCGGGGACGTCGGCGAAGGTCAGCAGGGGGATGCCGAACGCGTCGCAGAACCGTACGAACCGCGCGGCCTTCTCGGAGGCGTCGATGTCGAGGACACCGGCGAAGCGCAGCGGCTGATTGGCGACGACCCCGACACTCGCCCCCTCGACCCGGGCCAGCGCGCAGATGATGTTCGGCGCGAACAGCTCCTGGACGTGCAGGAGTTCACCGTCGTCCACAACCGCGTGCAGGATGTCCCGCATGTCGTAGGCCTGTCCGAGCCGGTCGGGCACGATCCCGTCGAGCGGCGCCCCGTCGGCGACGGAACCGGGCGCGTACTCCGGTGGCCGCTCCAGGTTGTTGGCGGGAAGGTACGACAGCAGATCGCGCACGGTGTCGAGCGCGTCGCCCTCGTCGGCGGCCAGGAAGTGGGCGTTGCCGTTCACGGAGTTGCTGGTGCGGGCGCCGCCCAGCTCCTCGGCGGTGGTGCGTTCGCCGGTGACCGCCTCGATGACGTCGGGGCCGGTGACGAACATGTGCGAGGCGCCGTCCACCATCACGGTGAAGTCGGTGATCGCGGGGGAGTACGCGGCACCGCCCGCACACGGACCCAGGACGACCGAGATCTGCGGGATCACCCCGGACGCCTTCACGTTCCGGCGCACCAACTCGGCGTAGAGAGCGAGGGAGTTGACGCCCTCCTGGATGCGGGCGCCGCCGGAGTCGTTGAGGCCCACGACCGGGCAGCCGGTCTTCAGGGCGAGTTCCATGAGGGCCACGGTCTTCTCGCCGAAGGCCTCGCCCATGCTGCCGCCGAAGACCGTGGAGTCCTGCGCGAAGACACAGACCGGCCGTCCGTCCACCGTGCCGTACCCGGTCACGACCCCGTCGCCGTAAGGGCGTTGGGCGCCGTCCCCGACGGCCCGGGCCCGCACGAAGCCGCCGGTCTCGGCGAACGAGCCGACGTCCAGCAGCCGTTCGATGCGCTCCCGCGCACCGAGAGCGCCCTGTCTTCTCGGCGCGGCCGTGGCAACTGCCCGCGCCCGCCGGTGTTCCAGATCGCCGATGCGTCCGGCGGTCCCGTCCGCCGCGGGTGTCACTGCCGTCAGGGATGTCGTCGCCTCTAGCGTCACAGCCACCTCCGAAGTGGTTCTCGAATATGGCAGCGATTCCGGAGCGGGCCGTGGGATCGCCGTTCTGTTTGCGGGAGTTGAGTCCCGGGCGACGGAGGTTCGTCCTGAGGTGACAAGGGAGTGAGGGTGGGCGCGCACAGCACATAGGCGTCTGCGGTCCAGACCATTAGTGTGGTCATGTCACTGGCAACGTTTCCATCCCGTCTTACGTGCCCCCACCGATGTGACTACAGGAGGACCCCGGATGAGATCGTCGATGAGCCGGCCGTTGACCGCGGCCGACAGACGGCTGTTGACCGCGGCCGACGGAACCGAGAAGCGCGTACTGCGCCCCCTGGCTCTTGTGCTGACGGCCCTCCTGCTCGGCGTCGCCGCACTTTTCGGCGCCCCGCAGACCGCACAGGCCGCGGCGGGCACCGTGTCGGCGTACCCGATCGCCTCCATCTACCCGGCGTCCACCGACTACAGGTTGACGGTCAACGGCACGTCCGTGCCCGTCACCAAGTACACCGGCTACGACATCGCCCAACTCGCCCTGGGGACCGGCACGGCCACCATCTCGGTCACCAAGCTCAACAACACGGCCATCGGCGCGTACAGCATCAGCCCGCAGAAGCTGGGCATCACGGGCACCGTCAGCGGCCCGACGCTCACCTTCACCGTGCAGAACGACGAGTACCTGATCGTCAAGCTCGACGGCCGCCCCAACCTGGTCATCGCCGCCGACCCGGCCGAGACCAACCGCCCGGCGACCAGCGGCACCGGCATCTTCAACGTGCAGAGCGCGCCCTACTCGGCCCAGCCGAACACCGGCGCCTACACCACAACCGCCTTTCAGGACGCCCTCAATGACGCCGCCGCGTACGGCTCCGCCAACGGAACCCAGGGCATCGTGTACGTCCCGGCCGGCGTCTACACCCTCGGCAACCTCTACCTGCGCAGCAACCTCGCGTTCTATCTCGCCCCCGGAGCGGTCCTCCGCTACACAGGAGAGGCCAGCCACTATGTGGTGACCGGACACAAGACCTCGCAGGGCCGCGACCTCACCTGGTTCATCTCCACCCGCTACTCCTCGACGAACATCAAGATCTACGGCCGCGGCATCATCGACGGCAACGGCCAGGCCGCGCTCGCGCCCTCCAACCTCGGCGTGAACCTCCTCGCCCCGATCTACACGAGCGGCTTCACGGTCGACGGCATCACCTTCCGGGAGTCCAGCAGTTGGGCGGTCATCCCGCTGCGCTCCTCGGACCTGGCCTTCCGCGACATCAAGATGTTCAACAGGTTCGACATGGGCGAGAACGACGGCATCGACGTCATGGAGTCCACGAACGTCACCGTCGACCACGCGATCGGCATCGGCCTCGACGACCCGTTCAGCACCAAGACCTGGCCCGACGTCGCCGACATCTACAAGAGCGTCCCCGGCACCGCCCGCCCACTGGACAACGTCACCTTCAACGACCTTGTCTCCTGGACCTATTGCTACGGCGTCAAGGTCGGCCAGGGCGTCTACGAGTCGCAGAACAAGGTCACCTTCCAGCACGTCGTCGTCTACGACGCGGCCGTCGGCATCGGCGTCCACCACAAGTACGGCACGGCGAGCGCGACGAACCTCAAGTTCGACGACATCGACATCGAACGGCTCAGCTTCAAGAACGACGACAACCGGACCTGGCTCGCCATGCAGACCGGCAGCACGGCGGGCATCGGCCCGGTCACCGGCGTCACGATCTCCAACGTCCGCGTCCGCAACGCCGGAGTCACCGCCGCACGCATCAACGGCCTTCCCGGAGCGCCCATTTCGGGCGTCGCGCTGAGCCACATCGTGATGCCCGGAAGCACGACCGGCGCGACCACCCTGAGCCAGGTCAACCTGACCAACCTCTCGGACTACGGCAGCCTGACCATCACCCCCTGAGGTCAGACGGCCAGGGGCGTCGCTCCCCAGGGTCCGGCCCAGCCGTAGACGAGGGTCTCGGCGCCGGACCGCCGGCGACGAGGAGCGGTGGTGGAGAGCCAGTCGAGCGGCTCGACACCACCGGGTGTCCCGCCGTCCAGCGCGAGCCGTACGGCCACCGCGAGATCGGCGTCCCTACGGGCCGTGCGGGCGGCGGGATCCACCGACACGAACAGGGTGGTACCGGAGCGCGCCCGGCCTCCAGCCACCGCCCGGTCACGCCGACCCGCCGCTCGTCCCCGGCCCACCGGGCAACGCCCGCGGATGCACCGGAAACAGGTGCCGCACCCCGCCTCCGCACACCTCCAGCGCAAGCTCGCAGAACATCGCGTTCGCCCAGCCGAACCACTCGCGCGTGAACCGGCCCGGTGCGTCGACATGGAAACTCTCGTGCATCAGGCCGGTACCGGCGGTGGTGGCGGCCAGGGTCTCCAGGGCCCGCGCCGCCTCGTCCGTGCTGCCGGTCAGGCCGGCGGTGGCGATCGCCAGGGGCCAGATGTGGCGGTCCGGCGTGTGCGTGCTGCCGATACCGGACGCGTAACTCCCGCTGAAGTAGGAGGGGTTGGCCTCGGACAGCGCGAAGCGCCGGGTGGCTCGGTACAACGGGTCCTCCGGCGCGCACCAGCCGCTCAGCGGAAGGCTCAGCAGACTCGGAAGGTTGGCGTCGTCGCACATCAAAGCCGAGCCGAAGCCGTCGACCTCGTAGGCGAGGACGGAGGCGCCGTCGACCTCGGTCACCGCATGGGCCAGGATTCCGGCGTCGATCTCGTCGGCCAACCGCCAGCATTCATGGGCCAGTTCGGTGTCGTCGAGGACCGCCGCCGCCAGTTCGGCCAGGCCGTGCAGGCTCGCCGACGCCAGCGCGTTGGCCGGGATCAGATAGCCGTGGGTGCACGCGTCGTCGCTCGGCCGGAAGCCCGACCACGTCATGCCGGTCCAACCGACCGGCGCACCACGGCCGTTGAGGGGCAGGCTGTCGCCGGCGAAGGGGCCGGACGGCCGGACGAACCGGTAGGGCCGGTGCGCGTGGGACTGCTCGGCCCGCCACAGCCGTACGATCAGCCAGGCGGCGCGGTGGAACGCCTCGTCGAGATGGTCCTCGCGGCCCGTCGCCCGCCGGAGTGCGTACGCGAGCTGCAACGGCGCGCAGAGGGAGTCGAGTTCGTACTTGCGCTCCCACACCCAGTCGCCCGGCGTGGGCAGATCGCCGGGTTCGCCGTGCGCGCCGGTGGGACCGTCGTTGAAGGCGTTGGCGTACGGGTCGAGCAGGACGCAGCGGATCTGGCGGCGCGAGACCGCGGCCAGGACGTCGCCGACCTCCGGGTCCGTGGCCACGGCCAGGTAGGGGCGGACCTGCGCCGTGCTGTCCCGCAACCACATCGCCGGGATGTCACCGGTCTTCACGAAGACCTCGGACGACGCGTCCGACACCCCGCCCGATACCCCGGCCACCACCCCGTGCGCCGGACCGCCCGGCAACCCGTCCGGCACCCCGTGCGCCGGACGCCACGGCAATCCCCCCGACATGCCGCCCGGCAGATCGCTCGACAGCCCACGCGACGGACGGTCCGGCAGTCGACCCGCCGGACCGTCCGGGAATCCACCCGCCGGTCCGCTCGACACCCCGTCCGCCAGACCGCTCGTCAGCCCACCCGACGGACCACCCGGGAAGCCGTCCGACAGATCCCCCGGCGCCCCACTCGCCGGAGCCCCCCAACTCATCGAAGTAGCCCACGTATTGGTCAGACACCGCTCGACGATCTCCCCCGCCGGCCCACCCCGCAACTCGTCGGCCAGCCGCCGCCCCAGCGTGCTCAGCGACTCCGGAACTGCCCACACTGTTCCGGATGTTGATCCGGGAAACGTTACCATCGCGCCTCTTGACTCCCTCATGTGGCGTGCGCCACCGTGTGATCGCCAGGGAATGGAAACGTTACCTTGAGCGGGCCGACGACCACCAGACGGTCGGGTCCGCGTGATCCGAGTGATCGTCAACTCCTCGGAGGAAGAAGGTGAGCGCGTGTGACAGCCGCCCCGCACCAAGAGACGCGAACCGCCGTACCGCCCGTGGACAGGCCGCCCGGCGGGGGGAGTCCCGGCGGCCGAGGACGACCCTGGCGGCGGCCACCCAAGAGGTCCTCGGACACCCTGGCCGCGTACGTGTTCCTGGCACCGGCGCTCATCGGCTTCACGGCGTTCGTCGTCTACCCGCTGTTCCGCTCCGCGTACTTCGCGCTGACGACGTACAACGGCCTGACGGACCCCAAGTTCGTCGGCCTCGACAACTTCCACCGCATGTTCACCACCGACCCGTCCTTCTGGCCCTCGGTGCGCGCCACGCTGCTGCTCGTCGTGCTGTACGTGCCGCTGTCGCTGGCCATCGGGCTGGCCCTGGCGGTGTTCTGCAACCAGCGGATGCGAGGCGTCGGCCTGCTGCGCACCCTGTGCTATCTGCCGGTCGTGCTGCCCGTGGTCGCCACGATCACGCTCTGGAAGTTCGTGTTCAACCCCCAAGTCGGCCTGGCCAACCAGGTGTTGAAGTGGTTCCACCTGCCTACCAGCGAGTGGTTGTCCGGCGACAACTCGGCGATGCCGTCGATCGTGATCGTCATGCTGTGGAGCGTCGGGTCCACGATGATCATCTTCCTCGCCGCGCTCCAGGCGGTCCCCACCGAGCTGTACGAGGCGGCCAGGCTCGACGGAGCCGGCCCCCGCACGGTGTTCTTCCGGATCACCCTGCCGCTGATCAGCCCGATCATGATCCTGCAGGTGGTCCTGCAGATGGTGACGGCCCTCCAGGCGTTCAACCAGCCGAAGATCCTCTCGCCGGACAACCAGGGCGGTCCCGGGTTCAGCACCAGGACCCTGATGCTGTCGATCTACGACAACGGCTTCCCCCGGCTCGGGCAGGTCTCCCAGTTCGGCTACGCCTCCGCCCAGGTTTGGGTGCTGTTCCTCGTCATCGTCGTCGTGATCGCCGCCACCGCCCGCTTCTCGTCGATTTGGACCTACAGTGACCACGTCTCCTGACGTCACCAGGGCGCCGACGACCGCGCCGACACCGGTCGCCCCACCGACGAAGCCGCCCCGCAGGGCCGTACGCACGGCATCCTGGTACGCCGTCGCGCTGCTTATCAGCTCGGTGATGATCCTGCCCATCCTGTGGATGCTCACCGTCGCGCTGAAGGGCCCCTCGGCGGTCTTCGAGGTCCCGCCGAAACTGCTGCCGCACGAGTTCCACTTCAAGAACTTCATCGACGGCCCGAAGGTGATCCACTTCCCGCGCCTGCTGCTCAACTCCCTTGTCATAACCGGTCTTTCGGTGATCGGCGGGGTGATGACGTCGATGATGGCGGGCTACGCGCTGGCCCGGCTGCGCTTCCCCGGCCGCAAGGTGTGGTTCTACGTCTTCGTCGGCAGCATGCTGCTGCCCCCGGTGGTCGGCATCATCCCGCTGTTCCAGCTCTTCAAGGACATCGGCTGGTACGACACCTGGCTGCCGCTGATCGTCCCGGCCTTCCTCGGCGGCAATCCGCTCTTCATCTTCCTGGCCCGGCAGTACTTCCTGTCGATCCCGCACTCCATCGACGAGGCGGCCAAGGTCGACGGCGCGGGACACGTCCGGATCTTCTTCAGCGTGATGCTGCCGATCACGAAGCCCGCCTGGATAACGATGTCAATCCTGGCCTTCCAGATGTCCTGGAACGACTACCTCAACCCGCTGATCTACCTGTACTCGTCCCAGAAGTGGCCGCTGAGCGTGGGCATGGCCTCCTTCGTCACCCAGTTCGCGGGACAGACCCCGGACTGGAACCTCTACATGGCCACCAACCTGCTCTACATGCTCCCGCCACTGATCGTGTTCTTCGTCGCCCAGCGCTACTTCATCCAAGGTCTGAGCGCCCTGGGCACCGTCAACCAGCGCTGATCCGACCCCGTCCCGTCCCGACCCACCTACGAGCCGTATGCCAGCCAGGTATCAGGAGGCCACGATGAAACGATGGATCCGTTGCGCCGGAGCGTTGCTGTCGGCGGGGGGACTGCTCGCGACGGCGGCCTGCGGCGGCTCGTCCGGGAAACAGTCGGACGGCAAGGCCACGGTCACCCTGATGACCTGGGAGTCCGCCGCCACCAACAAGGCCATCGACCAGGCCCTGACCGGCTTCCACGACCCGAACATCACGGTCAAGCGCGTCGACACCCCCAACGGCAACTACAGCGACAAGCTCGCGGCCCTCACCCAGGCCAAGAAGCTCCCCGACCTCTTCTGGTGCGGCAACGACACCGAGCAGCAGTACACCAGCCAGGGCCTCCTCACCGACTGGGCCTCCCGGCTCTCCGGCTCCAGCGACTTCGGCGCGAGCAGCTTCGTCTCGTCCACGATGAAGAACTGGAAGACCGCCGACGGCAAGATAGGCGGCGTCCCCTCCCTGCTGAACACCTACGGCATCTGGTACGACATCGACGCCTTCAAGGCCGCCGGCATCACCGTGCCCGCCGCGGGCTGGACCTGGGACCAGATGTTCGACGCGGCCGCCAAACTGCACGCCAAGGGCGCCAAGTACGGCCTGGTCGCCGATGCCCTGACCTCCACGGACGGACCGTTCTCCCTCAGCACGTACGCCCTGTCCGCGGGCGGCAAGCCCTTCGCCGACAACGTGCACCAGCCCACCAGGACGACCATCGACACGACGTACACCGAAGGCGTCAGTAAGGTCGTGGCCGGCATCAAGAGCGGCGCCATCGCGCCTCCCGGCTACGACATCAGCAACCAGCAGGGGCTGTTCGCCGCCGGACAGATCCCGATGCTGTGGAGCGGCCAGTGGCTGGCCGCCGGCTTCCTCACCGACAAGCCGAAGATCAAGTACGGCTTCGCGCCCCTGCCCCAGGTGACCAAGCCCGCCACGCTCTACGACGCCGTGGGCATCTGCACCCCGTCGTACACCCAGAACGCGGACGCCACCTTCAAGGTCCTCAAGTACCTCGACTCCACCGTGTGGACCAAGGTGCTGCCCGACTCCCCGGTCGCGGCCCCGGCCTATCTCTCCGCACAGAGCGCCTACTTCGGCGCCCTCGACAAGGCCGGCCAGACGACTGTCGCGGCCACCGTCAAGGCGGGGCTGAACACGCAGACCACCATCGGCGTGCGCTTCACCACCCAGTGGGCCAGCCAGTCGAATGACTTGATCACCGCCTACTGGCCGGACATCCTCAACGGCAAGAAGCCTCTCTCCGACCTCCAGACGATGACCGACAAGATCAACGATGTGATCAAGAACAACGGTTAGCGTCCCGGGCCGAGCGGCGGGCCGGGACCCGATACGTATCCTGAGGGCGGTCCCGGCCCCCGGTACGCGATGGAAGGTTGGTCTTCAACTCACGTGAGCAGTCGTCCCCCGCACCGCCAGAACACCAGACCCACGATGCGCGACGTCGCGGAGCGGGCCGGAGTCGCCGTCGTCACCGTCTCCCGCGTCGTCAACGGCATCGGCACGGTCCGCGAGGAGACGGCCGAACGCGTGAACGCGGCGATCACCGCGATCGGCTACCAGCGCAACGAGATCGCGCGTTCCCTGCGCCCCGGCCAGAACTCCATGACCATCGGGCTGCTCCTTGGCGACCTCACCAACCCGTTCTACGCTTCTCTCGCGAAGGCCGCCGTCGAGGTCGCCAACGAGGCAGGCTACGCAGTCCTGTTGAGCACCGCCGACGAGGACCCCGAGGTCGAGCGCCGGGCCGTCGGCGAGCTGATCGGCCGCCGGGTCGCCGGGCTCATCATCGTCCCCGACCAGGGCGACCACGCCTTCCTCAACGAGATCAACGGCCACGACCACGTGCCGATCGTCTTCGTCGACCGGCCGGCCACCGGCGCCGAGGCCGATGTCGTCCTGGTCGACAACGAGGACGGCGGACACAAGGCCACTCAGCACCTCGTCGACCAGGGCCACCGCCGCATCGCGATCCTCGTCGCGCCCTCGTACTACAGCACCGGCCGACGGCTGCGCGGCTACCGCAAGGCGCTGCGCCGCAGCGGCATCGAGCCCGACAACGACCTGGTCGTCACCCTGCGCCGCGGCACCACCGAGGAGGCCGAGGCCGCCACCCGCGCCCTGCTCACCTCCGCGCACCCGCCCACCGCGGTCTTCTCCACCACGGGCTTCCTCACCGAGGGCGTGCTGCGGGCCTGCCGTGACCTCCAAGTCTCCGTGGCCGTCGTGGGGTTCGACGACTTCAAGCTCGCCGACATGCTCCCCACCCCGGTCACCGTCGTCACCTCCGACACCGAGGAACTCGGCCGCCGGGCCGCCCACATCCTGCTGGACCGCATCGACGGCGACGACAGCCCCTCCCACCGCACCGTCCTCCCGGTGCAGCTGATCGCACGCGGCACCGGGGAGATCGGACACCCGTAACGTCAGTACAGGATCCGCCACTTGGCGCGCGGCCAGGCGAGCACGGCGTAGAGCTGTACGAGGGCCGCCTGCTGGATCGCCTGCGTCCCACCGGCCGAATCGAAGTGCACGAGGCCGGTCGCGGGATCGCGCATCGTGTCCCACACCTGGTCGGCGTAGGCGGCCATCGCCCGGTGGTAGGTGTCCTTCCCGGTCACCGACTCCAGGAGCAGCAGGTTCTTGAAGAAGATCGAGTTGAAGAACACGGGCTGACCGAACAGCCGCCCCTGCGTGACGTAATAGGCGTACGCGGCGGCCGCAACTCGCTCCGCCTGACGCAGGTAGGCGCGGTCCCGGGTGACCTCGTACAGCAGCACGGCGACACCGACCGGCACGCCCTGGTTGTAGGACCAGACGGTCTTCTCGATCGTCCCCTGCAGGTCAAGGTGGTCCCAGTACAGCCCACTTGGGCTCTGCAGATGCGCGTTCGTCCAGTCGTAGAAGCGCTTGGCCCACTCCAGGTAGTCGGCCTCGCCGGTGATCTGGTGCAGGCGCAGGGCGAGTTGGGCGCCCGGCATGTTCGAGACGGTGTTGCGGTCGTGACTCCAGTCGGCCTGCGTCCAGAAGACCCCGCCGGGTGCGGCATGGCTGCTGTCGGTGTCCCAGCCGGACTTGACCAGGGCGAAGACCTCCTTCGCGCGGGCCAGCGCGGCGGCGTCCCCCGTCTGCAGATACCGCTGGACCTTCGCCAGCCCGACCCATTCGTTGTCGTCGTAGAACATGTCCCCGCCCGCCCCGTACGGCGCGACCGGGTAGGAGGCGTAACCCGGCAGCTTGGTCGTCCCGCCGCCCGCGTTCCAGTGGTGCTCCTGCGCCGCCGCCCGCCGCGCCAGCTCGGGCTCCAACTCCGGTGCCACGACGGTGAGATCGAGCGCGGCGACGTGCACCTGCGAGAAGGGCCATTCGTACGAGTACGGGTTGTCGCCGGCCGCCGCCGGGATCTGCTCGCGGACCAGCCCGGAGCCGTCGGTCGCGTCGAAGTGTCTTCTCAGCGCGTAGTACGTCGCCTTGGCGCGGGACAACGCCCGTGCCGCGCTGGGGCGTTCGGCCGCGAAAGAGGGGGTGGCGGCCGTCGCCGTCAGAGCGGCGGCCAGGCCGGATCCGATCATCACGCGCCGGGAGGGACGCAGCGACATGGAGGCCTCCAAGGGTGCGGGTGGGTGCCGATGATGGAAACGTTGTCATCGACTCACGAGGTCGTCAACGCATCTGACGACACGGGTAGTTCACTCCCGGGACATTTTGGTCCGGACCATTGACGACGCAGCTCCGCTGATGGAACCTTCACGATGGTTACGTTTCCACAGGTGAGTTCGACCGGCCCCACACGGCGAAGCAGGAGACCTCGACATGACCCTCCCGTCACCCTTCAAGAGACGTCTGAGCGCCGCCCTCACGATGGTGCTGCTGCTGGCCCTCGTCCCGGCCCTGCTGGTGCTGCGCGCCGCGCCGCCCGCGCAGGCCCTCGACAACGGCCTCGCCAGGACGCCCCCGATGGGCTGGAACGACTGGAACGCCTTCGGCTGCAACGTGACGGAGCAGCTGGTCGAGCAGACCGCCGACTACCTCGTCTCCTCCGGGCTGAAGGACGCCGGGTACCAGTACGTCAACATCGACGACTGCTGGATGACCTCGGCCCGCAACTCGGCCGGTCAACTGGTCCCGGATCCGGTCAAGTTCCCGAACGGCATCAGCGGCACCGCCGCCTACGTCCACGGCAAGGGCCTCAAGCTCGGCATCTACGAGAGCGCCGGCACCGCCACCTGCGCGGGCTACCCGGGCAGCCTCGGCCATGAGCAGACCGACGCCAACAGCTTCGCCGCGTGGGGCGTCGACTACCTCAAGTACGACAACTGCAACCACCAGAACGTGCCCGACCAGCAGCGCTACACCGCGATGCGCGACGCCCTCGCCAACACCGGCCGCCCGATCGTCTACAGCCTCTGCAACTGGGGCCTCGCCGACGTGTGGACCTGGGGCGCGGGCGTCGGCAACAGCTGGCGCACCACCGACGACATCAACGTCAACTTCTCGACCGTGGTGTCCATTTACAAGGCCAACGTCAAACTCGCCGCGTACGCCAAGCCGGGCGCCTGGAACGACCCCGACATGCTCGAAGTCGGCAACGGCATGTCGTTCACCGAGGACCGCTCCCACTTCAGCCTCTGGTCGGAGATGGCCGCACCGCTGATCGCCGGCACCGACCTGCGCAAGGCGACCGCCGCCACGCTCTCCCTCTACGGCAACAAGGACGTCATCGCCGTGGACCAGGACTCGCTGGGCAAGCAGGGCACCGAGATCTCCAACTCCGGTGGCCTGCACGTCCTTTCCAAGCCCCTCGCCAACGGCGATGTCTCGGTGGTCCTCTTCAACGAGAACTCCTCCGCCGCCACCATCACCACCTCGGCGACGGCGGCCGGCCTTCCCTCGGCATCCTCGTACAAGCTCAACAACCTCTGGTCCCACGTCGTCAGCAGCACCAGCGGCAGCATCTCGGCGAGCGTCCCCGGCCACGGCTCGGTGATGTACCGGGTATCCGCCGGCAGCGGCACCAGCGTCGGCACCACCCACCCGCTGATCGGCGCCTCCTCCAACCGCTGCCTCGACGCCTACAACGGCGAGACCACCCCCGGCACCAAGATCGAGATCTGGGACTGCGGCGGCGGCACCAACCAGGCCGTGACCATCACCGCCGCCAGTGAACTCCGGCTCTACGGCGGCACCCAGTGCCTGGACGCCTACGACAACCAGACCAGCAACGGCACCAAGGTGCAGCTCTACACCTGCAACGGCGGCGCCAACCAGAAGTGGAGCGTCAACCCCAACGGCACGATCACGGGCACCCAGTCGGGCCTCTGCCTCGACGTCACCGGCGGCGACCAGCCCGCCGGCAACGTCAACGGCACCGCGCTGGAACTCTGGTCCTGCAACGGCGGCGCCAACCAGCAGTGGCGCCTGGGCTGACCTCCCGCATCCCCCCACCTCGATGGAGCCGGCATGACCTCAACAGCACGACGTATCAGGAGAGTCGGGACCGGCCTGATCGCCGCCCTGGCCCTGTTCATGCCGGTGTCCACCGGCGTCGCGACCGCCGCCGCCCAGGCGTCGATCTGCAACAAGTACTGCGACGCCCGCGACCCGGCCCTCTCCCCGGGTGACCGGCAGCCGGTGAGCGCGACCATCTACTCCCGGAGCATCAGCCTGCACTTCGACGACACCGACGCGATGGGCTGGGCCTCGATCGCCAACGGCAGCCCCGGCGACGAGGTCTGGCTCGACCGCTCCTTCGACGGCGGCCGTACCTGGGCCTCCGGCAGCAAGCTCGGCGACACCACCATCCCCGCGGGGCAAGGCGGTTGGCGCACCCTGATGTACAACGTCGACGACTGGAACAACCTCGGCGTGGGCGCCCTGCGCGCCTGCGGCAAGGCCGGCGACCGGGCCGAGATCGCCTGTACGTCCTGGGCCCGCACGACGTGGAACGCGGGCAGCCGCCCAACTGCCGCCGCCACGGCACTGATGCAGTCGTACAACCTGGGCACCGGCCTCTTCGACACCACCGGCTGGTGGAACTCGGCCAACGCCATGACCGCCCTCATCGACAACATCCGCGTCACCGGCATGGCCAGCTACAAGTACGCGATCGCCAACACCTACGACCGCAACCTCTCCGCCCAGGGCGGCAACTTCACCAACGACTACATCGACGACACGGGGTGGTGGGGACTCGCCTGGGTCGACGCGTACGACCTCACCGGCGACTCCCGCTACCTCAACACCGCCCGCGCGGACGCCGATTACATGGCGCGGTACTGGGACTCCACGTGCGGCGGCGGAGTCTGGTGGAGCACGGCGAAGACCTACAAGAACGCCATCGCCAACTCCCTCTACCTGGAGCTGAACGCCGCCCTGCACAACCGCATCGCGGGCGACACGGCGTATCTCGGCCGGGCCAACGCCGAGTGGTCGTGGTTCAAGGGCACCGGCATGATCAACGGCTCCCATCTGGTCAACGACGGCATCAACCTGGCGACCTGCGGCAACAACGGCGACACGACGTGGTCGTACAACCAGGGCGTGCTGCTCGGCGGTCTGTCGGAGCTGTACCGGGCGACCGGGGATTCCGGGTTGCTCACCACCGGCCGGCAGATCGGTGACGCCTCGACCACGGCGACGGCCCTCAACTCCGGTGGAATCCTGCGGGAACCGTGCGAGACGAGTGGCTGCGGCGGTGACGGCCCGTCCTTCAAGGGTGCGTACGTCCGGGGCCTGAGCGCCTTCAACTCCCGCCTGTCCGACCGGCCTTACACCGCGTACATCAAACGCCAGGCCGACAGCGCGTACGCGAACGACCGCAACTCCCTTGACGCGTACGGGCTGCACTGGGCCGGACCGCTGGACTCCACCGACGCGGCCCGGCAGCAGAGCGCGCTCGACCTGATGAACGCGGCGAATTGACGCCCCGTCACCCCTGCCCGGTGAGGAGCCGTCGCGGATTGGCGATGCGAAAGGCGTAGGCCGCCGCCCCGCCCAACCCGTACCCCGGGTGGCGGGGCGGCTCCGCGTAAGGGCGGTCCGAGCCCTGGACGACGGCGTTCACGCCCAGCGCGCGCACGATCGCGTCGACGGCGGTCGGGCCGTAGGACGACGTCTCGACGAACACGCCCTGGTCGCCCTCCTGTTGCCGCCCGCCACGGGCCGCCAGGCGCTCGCCGTGCAGCGGGGCGAGTCCGGCCAGCAGGGCGAAGCACACGCGGAGGCGTGGATGGCGGGGGCGGCCGAAGGCGCGGAAGGCGTACCAACTGGCGTGCATCTGCTGGACGTACGGGACCATCGCGGGCCACCACGCGGGGTCGGCCGAGGAGCCCACGGCGGGCCCCGGGTGGACGAAGAGCGGGAGGTCGCGTTCTTCGAGCAGGTCGAGGAGCGGGGCGCAGCGGGCGTAACCGGCCGCGTCGGCAAGGGAGTCGGCGGGGAGTTGGAGGCCGACGAAGCCTCGGTCGAGGGCCTTGGCGGTCGTGTCCGCGTCGATGTCCTGTACGCAGGCCGCGGCCCAGGCCCCGAACGGCTCGGGCAGCGCTGACGCGCCGTCGTGATACGCGTCGAGCAGCGGCCGTGCCTGAGCCTCGGGCAGCCACTCCACGCCGATCGGGGCGGACAGCGAGACGAGGACCCGGTCGAGACCGTCGGCGGCGGCGAGTTCGGCGCGCCGGGCGATGTCGTGGTCGGCGGGCGGTATCTCGAAGGGCGGTTCACCGTCCAGGAACAGCGTCCAGCCGTCCAGGTACGGTGGTTCGCGGCGGGCACGCAGAGCCGTCACCAGCGATGGGGTCCACAGATGCTGGTGTACGTCGACGTTGGTCATGTCGCTTCTCCCGCCAAGGCGTTCAGTGTGCTGCGGACGTCGTCGGACCCCAGGATGTCGCGGCTCACCGTCTCCACGTCCACCCCGTGCGGCCGGTCGTCGTCCAGCGTGGGCACGCGCTTCCGGATCGCGCGATACAGGAACTCCGGCCCCCGCCCCAACGTGCCCGGCGCCGCCAGATCCACCGCTTGGGCGGCCACCACCGCCTCCACGGCGAGGAGTTGACGCAGCCGGCCGAGCATCGTCGTCAACCGCCGAGCACCGAGCGCCGCGTTGGTCGAGTCGTCCTCCACGGAATCGGCGCCCTGCCGGGGATCGATACACACCGGCACGGCCAGCATCCGGACCTCGGCGACCAGCGCCTGCGCCGTCTTCACCAGTGGCGCGAACCCCGACCGCTCCGGACCGTACGGCGAGAGGTTCGCGGGCAGCCCACTGACCGCCGGGTCGAGCAGCCGCCGCATGCGCTCGGCGGAGATCGCCGCGGTCTGGGTCAGGGCCAGCGCGAGGGTGTCGAAGGCGAGGGCCAGGGCGGGGGTGTGGAAGTTCCCGGACGAGAGGATCTCGCCTGTGCTGCCTGGCGCTGATACCTGCGCGGCGCTGCCGGTGTGGTCCGGCGTCTCCGGGCTCATGCCGGTCGCGGCTGGCTCCTGCGGGGCGGCGCCGGTACTGGGCAGCGGGTCAGGGGTGTCGCCGGCGCTGGTCGGCAGCGCAAAGGCGTCTCCGGCGCGTGTCAGTACGTTCGGAGTGTTGCCGGTGGCGGGCAGCGCATCCAGGGTCTGGCCGGCGCCGGTTGGCAGCTCCGGGTCGTCCCCGGCGCCCGTCAGTGCCCCCGGGCCGCCCAGTCCTGTCGTCAGGCCGTACGTCGGGATCTGGCGGTCGACCACCTCGTCCACGACCGCCCGTTCGCCCGCCAGGCGCGCCAACACTCCATCCGCCAGGGCGACTTGGGCGCCGTGGTGGGCGACGGCGACGACATCGCCGTAGGACAGCGTCTGTCCGTCTACGACGACCTCGGTCACCAATGGCTTCTCCCCATGTCCTGTCATGTGTGAACCTAGCGCCTGGGGTCGTGATGATCGAGTGGTGGGGAGCAGGGGGCGGGCGTACCGTCGAACGGTGAGCAACCGGTGGACGGAGCCGTTCACCGGGCCCTCGTGAGTGCGATCTCCCATGAGCAGCAGCCCTCAGCAAGCCCCCGCGGACCAGACCACCACCCGGGACACCGGCGGTGGCGGCAGCACGATGGCGCTGCTCGTCATCGCGTCCTGTCAGCTGATGGTGGTCCTCGACATCACCATCGTGAACATCGCGCTTCCGCACATCCAGAGCTCGCTGGGGTTCTCGACCACCAGCCTGGCCTGGGTCGTCAACGCGTACACCCTCACCTTCGGCGGTCTGCTGCTGCTCGGTGGGCGGGCCGGGGACATCCTCGGGCGGCGGCGGGTGTTCGTGTTCGGTGTGCTGCTCTTCGTACTCGCCTCCCTGCTGGGCGGGTTGTCGCAGAACTCCGGTGAGCTCCTCGCCGCACGCGCCCTCCAGGGCGTCGGCGGTGCCATCGCCTCGCCGACCTCGCTCGCCCTGATCAGCACGACGTTCCGCGAAGGCCCGGAACGCAACCGGGCGTTCGGGGTCTTCGCCGGTGTCTCGGCCGGCGGCGGCGCGATCGGACTGCTGATGGGCGGGATCCTCGTCGAGTGGCTGAACTGGCGCTGGGTGCTCTTCGTCAACGTCCCGATCGGACTGCTCATCGTCCTCGCCACCCCGCGCTGGATCAAGGAGTCCGAACGCCACCCGGGCCACTTCGACATCACCGGCGCCCTGACCTCCACCGTGGGCGTGGTGTTCCTCGTCTACGGCTTCATCCGGGCCGCGCAGGAGGGCTGGCGGGACTGGCTCACCCTGAGCTCGTTCGCCGCGGCCGTGGTCGTCCTCGCCCTGTTCGTCCTGGTCGAGCGGCGCTCCCGGCAGCCGATCACCCCGCTGCACATGTTCCGCGACCGCAACCGCGCCGGGACGTACGGCATCATGCTCTGCCTCGCCGCCGCGATCTTCGGCATGTTCTTCTTCCTCACGCTCTTCGTGCAGGACGTGCTGGGCTTCAGCCCGCTCATGGCCGGCTTCGCCTTCCTGCCGGTCAGCGCCGTCATCGCGGTCGGCGCGGGACTGGCCTCACGGTTCCTGCCGACCTACGGGCCCAAGCCGTTCATGGTGGTGGGCGCGATCCTCGCGGCGGCGGGCCTGTCCTGGCTGACGCTGACCGACGTCCACTCCACGTACCTGGGCAGCGTCCTCGGCCCGATGCTGGTGTTCAGCCTCGGTATGGGCATGGAGTTCGTGTCGCTGACCCTGATGGCACTCTCGGACGTGCCTGTCCAGGAGACCGGCGCGGCCTCCGGACTCCTCAACGTCACACAGCAGGTGGGCGGTTCGCTCGGACTGTCCATCCTGGTCACGATGTTCGGTACCGCCAGCCGCAACGAGGCGAAGGACCGGATCCCCGCCTTCCTCGCCCAGGCGACTCCGGCCGAGCGCATCCGCTTCCAGCGCACCGGCCAACTCCCGGGCACCTGGGGCGATCACGTCCTCACCGCCGGTGTCTCGGCCGCGTTCGTGATGGCGGCGATCTTCACTGTCGTCGCCGCGCTCATCGCCGTCATCGTGATCCAGGTCCGCCCCTCCGACCTGGAACGCCTCAAGGGAGGCACGGGAGTTGGACCGGTCTGAACGTCAACTCCCTTCTGAAAGCCAACTCCCTTGAGATTACTGGCCCTTCGGGATCTGCTGCTCGAACCACACGACCTTGCCCGAGCTCAGCCGCGTCGCTCCCCAGCGCTGGGCGAGCCGGTCGACCAGGAAGAGGCCGCGGCCGCCCTCGTCGCCGGGTGCGGCCCGCCGCATACGGGGCACCTGGGGCGAGTCGTCGGTCACCTCGCAGCGCAGCACGTCGGTGCGCAGCAGCCGTAGCGAGATGGGGCGGGAGGCGTACCGCACGGCGTTCGTGACGACCTCGCTGACCATGAGCTCCGTGCTGTCGAGCAGATCGTCCAGGCCCCAGCGAAGCAGCACCCTGCGGGTCAGCCGGCGGGCCTGGCCCGCGGTGAGCGGGTGGGGGTCGAGGTGCCAGTAGCCGACGCTGTCCGGCGGGAAGCCGTCGAAGCGGGCGGTGAGCAGCGCGATGTCGTCGTCGCGTGGGCCCGGCGCCAGTGCGGTGAGGATGCGGTCGCACAGCCGCTCCAGCGAGGACAGGCGGTGCCGGTGCGGGGTGGCCTGGAGGTGGGTGCGCAGGGCCTCGACGCCCGTGCCCACGTCGGTGTCGCGGGACTCGACCAGGCCGTCGGTGTACAGCACCAGGGTCGTGCCGGTGGGCGCGGGCATCTCCACGGACTCGAAGACGACGCCGCCGACGCCGATCGGCGCGCCCGGCGGGACCTGGAGCACCTCGGCGTGACCGTTCGGGCGCAGCAGCACGGCGGGCGGGTGGCCGGCGTTGGCCATGAGGAGGCGGTGCGAGATCGGGTCGTAGATCGCGTACAGGCAGGTCGCGATGTGGTCGCTGCCGAGGCGCTGGGCCTGTTCGTCGAGGTGGTGGAGGACCTCGTGCGGGGGCAGGTCGAGGCCGGCGAGGGTCTGCACGATGGTGCGCAGCTGGCCCATGATCGCGGCGGAGGTCATGGAGTGGCCCATGACGTCACCGACGATCAGCGCGACCCGGCTGCCGGGCAGCGGGATCGCGTCGTACCAGTCGCCGCCGACCTGCGCGGTCTTCGAGGCGGGCAGATAGCGGCTGGCGAGCCGGATGCCGGTCGACTCGGGCAGCGAGGACGGGAGCATGGTGTGCTGCAGGGTGTCCGCGACGGAGGCTTCGTGGCCGTACATCACCGCCTTCTGGACGCCGATGGCGGTGTGGGTGGCGAGCTGGGAGGCGACGAGCAGGTCGTCGGCGGTGAACGCGGAGCGGTCGGGGCGGCGCAGCAGGACGACGGTGCCCATGACGTGGTGGCGGCCGTGCAGCGGGGCGATGATCAGGCGGCGGCCCGGCGGCAGCGTGCCGTGCGCGCTCGCCGCGGGGCCGAGCAGTTCGGCTACGGCGGGGTGGATGCCCGGGTCGTCGCCGAAGGCCGGCCGCCCGGCCAGGAGCAGCTTCGCGAGCCGGCCGGTGAGTACCGGCTGCACCCGCTCGGCCACGCTCGCGTACTCGGCGTGCGGCATCAGCAGCGCGGACCTCGCCTCCGGCGCCCGGTCGACGCTGTGCAGTCGCAGGACGACGGGCGCCGCCGACCTCTCGTCCCCGACGGGCAGCGGATCGTGCAGGTGGATCACGATCGCGTCGGCGAAGGCGGGGACCGCAGCCCACCGCAGTTCCCGCAGCGTCTCGTCCAGGTCCATCCCGCGGGCGATCCGGCGGGTGGCGACATCGAGGTACTGGAGCCGGTCCATCTGCTGCACGGGCGTCCGGCCGAGCGGTACGACGGGCGCCGGGCCGCTCGCCGAGGAGCCTCGCCGGGCGGTTCCGGCGGGGCCTTCGCGGGGGCTGGGATGCTCCGTCACACGCTTCGTCCCGTCACTGGTACGGCAGCCGGGTCGGTCCTACCGCCTCAGTCGCGCCGTCGGCAGCAGAGGAACACCTGTTCCTCGGGCGGGACGTCGGCGGTCGCCGGGGCGTAGGTGTAGGAGTTCTCCTTCACGATGTCGAAGCCGGCCGTGTCGAGGATCTTGTGCAGGTCTTCGAGGAGATAGCCGGAGACCCTGATCGTGTTGCCCAGGAAGGGGATCTCGAAGTCGTCCACATGGGCCTCCACCATCGACAGGGCGAACAGCCCGCCCGGACGCAACAGGTGGTGGATCGTGCGCAGGGCGAGCGGGATCTCCGCGCGCGGGAGCATCAGCAGGGAGAAGAACGCGGCGACCCCGTCGAAACGGCCCAGGTCACGGGCGCCGCCCGGGCGCAGGTCCGCGAGGTCCAGCTGGTGGAACGTGGCGGTGGGGACGTACCCCCGGGCCAGCGCCACCATCCGGGCGGAGAAGTCCACGCCGACGACCTCGAAGCCCGCGTCGGCCAGCTGGCGGGCGGTCGGCACACCCGTGCCGGAGCCGAGGTCCAGCACGCGGGCACCCGGGTCCAGGGACTCGATCAGCCAGTCACCGGCGCCGACCTGGCCCTCCTTGTGCGGGAATGCCTCGTCGTACCGGTCCCCGATGGCATCGAAGGCCTCGGCCTGACCGGTGCGGTCGAGCCGAAGGCTGTCGTACCCGGACCCGTCGTGCGTTCCGCTCACTGAAGTGGCCTTTCGTCCGCGCATAGAGGATTGTCCCACAAGTCCGTGAAGTGAGGTTTCGGCGGAAAAAGAACGTGAGGGGCGCCCCCTGGGGCACCCCTCACGGAACGTCGAGGGCGAGGAAAGCGGACGGACTGGTTTCAAGGAGTAGTTGAGAAGGAAGCCCGTCCATGGCCTCGCCGGGGTCGACGTTAGCAGTCAGGCGGGGATCAGGTCGCGCAGATTTTCGAGAGTGACGACAAGAGATCCGGCGGGCAGCTCGGCCGGGCGGCTCATTCCGATGAAGGTGACCGGTCCGTCCGGGACCGTCTCGCCGTCCCACAGGGTCACCTTCGTCGTGTTTCCGCTCATCAGGTCGACGAGATGGCGCACGGTGAGCTGCTCGCGCTCGACGATGCCGCGCAGCAGGTTCGCCACCGTCACGCGGTTCTCCTCGACCCGGTTCGCCGACGGGCTGCCCTTGAGATACAGGTGCAGCCACTTCGCCCGCCAACTGCCGTCCTCCCCGCGCAGGAACACCAGCGGCAGCGCGACCCGCCCCACCCCGCGCAGCTCCGACTTCATCCGCACGGTACGCGGCTCGAAAGGTCGCCCCCGCTGCTCGCCCTCGCGCAGCATGAACCCGAAGAACGACTCCTCGACCTCCTCGAAGCCCTCGCCCGCGAAGATGTTGACCTGCGGCACGACGAACGCCCCGCGCACGGCACCCAGCCGCAGATTGATGAACTCCGAGGCCCCGTCCGGGGCTTCGACGATGTCACCGGAGTGCTCGCCCTCGACCTCGGTGAGCGAGGTGTACGACAGCCACGTGTTCGTCGAGTAGTCGGCGTTGAGCATCAGCGCCGACAGATCGAAGTCGGTGCGCCGCTCGGTCTCCTTCCAGTACACGAAGAACCGCAGCAACTCGCCCTCCACCGCCGACAGGGACCCGCGCGGCAGAACTCCGAGCCCGGCCGCCGTCGCCTTCCCGCTCAACGGCAACGCCACGTCCAGCACGTCGGGATCGACCAACAGCCGCTCCGGAGAAGGCAGTCGACGCCGCGTCTCGTCGTCGAGCGCGGCGATCAGCCGATTCCGCTCCGCCGGACCTACGACCGACCGCTCGTCCTCGGTCACCCAGGCGCGGCCGCGCCGGTTCACGAAGACCCGCAACTCCCCGGTGTCCCGGGCGCGGTTGTGCAGATGCTCGCGCACCGACAGCACGACCCGGCCCGACACTTTGGGCGCCACCTGCTCGGCGGCGGCCACCACGGCGTCCCGCTCCTCCTGCGTGAGCGCCATGCGCAGCAGCCGGTCCAGCGCGCGGAACAGCTTGCCCGGCGCCGACTTCAGCAGCTCCGCCGCCCCCGACACATCGTGCCGGGCGAGCAGTTCCTCGACCCGGCTGTCGAACGACCGGGCCTTCAGCTCACCGCGCGCGACCGCGAACACCTCGGCGGCACGCGGCAGTCGCGGGTACTCGTGCGGGTGCAGCCGCTCCCCGAGCCGCTTCCACGCCTCGCGGTGCGCGTGCACGTCGGCGAGCTTGGCGGGGGACGCGGCGACCACGGAGTCCAGTCCCGTGAGCAAAGCCCGCCGGACCGGACGCGACGGCGACCGGAAACGGGTCGGCTCCGCCAGCGTCACATCACCGTCCGACAGCGCGCAGGCCAGCCGCAGCACATCGGTCACGGTGTCCAGCAGCAGTCCCGAACCCGCCTTCATCCGGGCCTGGTTGACGATCGCGCGATTCTCCCGGACCGGGATCGCCTCGGGCTGCGGCCCGTCAACGCACCGCTCGGCCAGCGCCCGCAGATCGCCCTGGTGCTCCTCGCTCAGGGGTGTGGTGCTGCCGGCCAACGCCAGGTACAGGGCGGTGAGTTCGTCGGCAAGCTCGCCGCCCGCGTGCAGCACCGTGAGCCGGTCGCCCGCCGTCGCGATCAACTCGTCCTGGGAGGCGAGCAGTTCGGCGTACGTGTGCTGGTACCTGCCGTACTTCGGCAGTCCGAGCAGATTCACCACGCCGGTCCGCAGCTGCTTGAGCGTCGCGGACGAGGTTTCCTCGTCGTGGAGTGCGTCGGCGACGCACTCCATCCAGAAGTCCACGGTGTCGGGCACATTGGCCGGGAAATCGATGAAGTAGGCGTTGTGCCGCACGTGATCGCCGACCAGCTCGCGGACGGTCCGCAGCGTGCGTCCGGCGATACGGACGACCGTCTCCTCGGGCAGTCCCGACAGCCGTTCCAGCAGGTCGGCGGAGAGCTTGAAGCCCACGGAGAGCAGCACGGCGTCGAACTGCCGCGCGGCGGTGGCGCCTTCACCCACGAGACCCGTGGCTTCACCCGAGGGATCCGTGGGGAGGGGGACGCGGAACGTGTGCCGGAGGACCAGTGGTTCGAGACGGTCGATCATTCCCGCATGGTCCCAGAACCGAACAAGCGGGCGCATTCGGGTTTCCGTGGCGGGCGCCGAGCGGTGAGGGACGCGGGTCAGCGTCCGGGCGCTCCCGCCCGCAGTCCGTCCATGACCAGGTCCAGGAGCCGCCCGGCGCGCCCCTGCCAGTCGCCGTGCGGATCGATCTGCCACAGGCCCGCGATGGCGAGAAAGAAGTCTTCGGGGGTGACGCCCGGGCGGATGGTGCCGGCCTCGTCGTTCGCCCGCAGGAGCAGCGCGACGGCCTCCGTCACCGCGCCGTGCCCAGGCTTGGCCGGGGTGCCGGATGCTCCGGCCGCCTGCCGCAGCGCCCCGGCCAGGCCGACCTTGGCCCGGGCGAACTGGGCGAGGCGGTCCATCCACTCCCGCAGCGCCCGGTCCGGCGCGCTCGTCTCCAGCAACGGGGCCGCCGCATCGGCGACCTGCTGCATCTCGTGGCGGTAGATCTCCAGCAGGAGCGCTTCGCGGTTGGGGAAGTTGCGGTAGAAGGTGCCCTGTCCGACACCGGCCTTCCGGGCGATCGTGCTCAGCGGGACGTCCGCCGCGAGCGTCAGCTCGGCGAGCGCCACTTCGAGGATGCGCTCGCGGTTCCGCTGGGCGTCCGAGCGCTGTGGCGTGCCCAACTCCTCGCGCACTCCTCCTCCTTCAGGGAAATACGGCAGAGCCGACCTTGCTAAGCGGACAGCTGTCCGTTAGGTTCCTGGATAGCGGACAGCTGTCCGCTTGGAGCCCACTCTACCGGCAGAACGGGCTGCGCGAACGGCCGGACCCATCGCCGACCGGAATTCTCGTGCGACCCGTGGGCTCACGGATCTCCTCGTCCGACCTCGGCGCGCCCCACATCCGCGAGAGAAGGCTGATCATGGCCCCATCGACGTCCAGCGTCATCACCCTGAACATCAACGGAGAGAAGCACACGCTGCCCGTCGATCACCGCACCACCCTGCTCGACGCGCTGCGCGAACACCTCGACCTCACCGGCACGAAGAAGGGCTGCGACCAGGGGCAGTGCGGGGCCTGCACGGTCCTGCTCGATGGCCGCCGGGTCGTCTCCTGCCTCCAGTTGGCGGTGGCCGCCGAGGGGCGTGCCGTCACCACCATCGAAGGCCTGGCCGACGACGGCCGGCTGCATCCCGTGCAGCAGGCGTTCCTCGACCTCGACGGATACCAGTGCGGCTACTGCACTCCGGGCCAGATCTGTTCGGCCCTCGCGATGATCGAGGAGCACGCGGCGGGCTGGCCCAGCGCCGTCACCGCCGACGTACGGCCCGAGGCGGGGCCGCCACCCCTCACCGCCGAGGAGATCCGGGAGCGGATGAGCGGCAACCTGTGCCGGTGCGGCGCGTATGTGTCGATCGTCCAGGCGGTCGCCCGGGCGGCCGAGGCGCGGCGGACGGAAGCACCGCGGGCCGATGAGGAGCAGGACAACGTCAAGGAGGCCGTGGCATGAGGGAGTTCGAGTACCGGCGGGTGCTCGACGTCTCCGGCGCGGTCGCGCTGCTCGACGCCGAGCCCGACGCCCGTTTCCTCGGCGGCGGCACCAATCTCGTCGATCTGATGAGGGCCGGCGTGGAGCGTCCCACGCGGCTCGTCGACGTACGCGAACTGCCCCTGGACCGCGTCGAGACGACGGCGGACGGCGGCCTGCGCATCGGCGCCACCGTCACCAACAGCGACCTCGCCGCGCATCCCGAAGTGCGGCTCCGTTACCCGGCGTTGGCCCAGGCGGTGCTGGCCGCCGCCTCCGGACAGCTGCGCAACATGGCCACGGTCGGCGGAAATCTGCTCCAGCGCACCCGCTGCGCCTACTTCACCGACGTGACCCAGCCCTGCAACAAGCGGGCCCCCGGCAGTGGTTGCCCCGCGCTGAAGGGCGAGCACCGCAACCACGCGATCCTCGGTGCCTCCGAGCACTGCGTGGCCACCCACCCCTCCGACATGGCGGTGGCGCTGGCGGCCTTCGACGCGGTCGTGTCGTACGAAACCGCCGCCGGGCCGGGTGAGTTGGCGCTCACGGACCTCTATCTCCCCGTGGGCGACACCCCGCACCGCGAGACCGCGCTGCCGCCGGGCGCGCTGATCACCGGGGTCACGCTGCCGCCCGCCCCGGTCGCCGCCAACTCCCGCTACCGGAAGGTGCGCGAGCGTGCCTCCTTCGCGTTCGCGGTCGGCTCGGTCGCCGCCGCCCTCGACGTGCGCGACGGTGTCGTGCGCGAGGTACGGCTGGCCTTCGGTGCGGTGGCGTCACGGCCGTGGCGGGCGCGGCGGGCCGAGCGGGTGCTGACCGGGGGACCGGCGAGCGCCGAGGCGTTCATGGCGGCCGCGGACGCCGAACTGGCCGCCGCCGAGCCCCTGTCGGACAACGCCTACAAGGTCACCCTGCTGCGCAATCTCGTCGTGGCCGTACTGACCGAACTCGCCGAGGAGACCGCTCGATGACCACCACGACTCAGGCCGTCCGGCCGACGGGTGCCTTCGGAACCGCCCACACCCGCGTCGAGGGACGGGAAAAGGTCACCGGCGCGGCCCGCTACGCGGGAGACTTCTCCTTCGATGAACTCGCCCACGGCTGGCTGGTGTTGTCCACCGTCGCCCGAGGCCGCATCCGCACCGTCCACGCCGAACCGGTGCTCGCGATGCCCGGAGTCCTCGCCGTCCTGCACCACGAGAACGCACCGCGTGTCACCACCGACTACATGAGTGTCGTGGGCCCGCCGGACCCGGCCCTCGGACTGTTCCAGCACGACCAGGTCCCGTACGTGGGCTGGCCGGTGGCGCTGGTCGTCGCCGAGACCTCCGAGCAGGCCAGGGAGGCCGCCGAAGCGCTGGTGGTCGACTACGACGAGGAGCCCCACGACATCGCGTTCCACGCCGGGCACCCCGACGCCTACCTGCCCGCGGGCTCGCCCGTCGGACCGGCCGAGGTGGTGAAGGGCGACGTGGAGGACGCCCTCGACCGGTCCGCCGTGGTCGTCGACGAGGAGTACACGACACCAGAGGAGCATCACAGCCCACTGGAACCCCATGCCGCGACGGCCCGTTGGGAGGCCGGACGGCTCGACGTCGTCGACTCCAACCAGAGCACCGTGTGGGTGGCCGGCGAACTCGCGAAACTCTTCTCCCTCGACCCGGCGGCCGTGCGGGTGCGGTCCGAACACGTCGGCGGCGGCTTCGGATCCAAGGGGGTACGGCCGCACCAGGTGGCCGCCACGATGGCCGCGACCGTTCTCCAGCGCCCGGTCCGCGTGGTGTTGACGCGCCGTCAGATGTTCTCCCTGGTCGGCTACCGCAGCCCCACCACCCAGCGCGTCAGGCTCGGCGCCGACCCCGACGGCCGGCTGCGCGCCCTCGACCACCAGGCACTCAGCCTCACCTCGACCGTGCACGAATTCGCCGAACCCAGCGCCGCGTTCGGACGCCCGCTGTACGACGCCGACGCCCACCGCACCGCCTTCCGGGTCGTACGGCTCGACCTGCCGACGCCCACCTTCATGCGCGCCCCGGGGGAGGCGCCGGGCTCCTTCGCGCTGGAGTCCGCGCTCGACGAACTCGCCGAGAAGTGCGGCCTCGACCCGATCGCCCTGCGCGTCCGCAACGAACCCGCGGTGGGGCCCGTCTCCGGGCTCCCCTTCAGCAGCCGCAACCTGCTCGCCTGTTTCGACGAGGGCGCCCGCCGCTTCGGCTGGGCCGGCCGCGACCCCCGCCCCGGCGTGCGCCGCGACGGGCGCTGGCTGCTCGGCACCGGCATGGCCGCGGCCACCTTCCACGTGGGGATCGGCCCGTCCACGGCGGCCGTCACCGCGGAGGCGGACGGCACCTACACCGTGCGGATCAACGCGACGGACCTCGGCACCGGCGCCCGCACCGCGCTGACCCTGGTCGCCGCGGAGTCGCTGGAGACGGAGCCGGCCCGGGTCCGGGTGCACATCGGGGACAGCGACCTCGGAGCCGCGATGTTCGCCGGCGGCTCGATGGGCACCCGCTCCTGGGCCTGGGCGGTGATGCGGGCCGCGGCCGACCTGCGGGAGCAACTGGCCCTGGGCGGCGACATCCCGCCCGACGGCATCACCGCGCGCAGCGACACCGCCGAGGCCGTCGCCGCGCTCGCCAAGAAGGAACGGCACTCCTTCGGGGCGCAGTTCGCCGAGGTCGCCGTGGACATCGCCAGCGGCGAGGTCCGGGTACGACGGCTGCTCGGCATCTTCGCCGCCGGACGCATCGTCAACCCGCTGACCGCGCGCGGTCAGTTCGTCGGCGGGATGATCTGGGGCATCTCGATGGCCCTGCACGAGGAGGCGGTCCGCGACACGGCGTCCGGCGCCCAGGTCGGACCGGACTTCGCCACCTACCACTTCTCCGCCAACGCCGACGTACCGGCCATCGAGGCTGACTGGGTCGACGACCCCGATCCGGACGACCCGGTCGGCATCAAGGGCATCGGCGAGATAGGGGTCGTAGGGACCGCAGCGGCGATCGCCAACGCCGTCTGGCACGCCACCGGCGTCCGCCACCGTGCCCTGCCGATCCGCCCCGACCGGGTCCTGAGCGCGGGCGGGGCGCCAAGTGCTTGACATCGCCGAGGAGTTGGACCGCTGGATGCGGGACGGCCGGGACTTCGCCGTCGCGACCGTCGTCACCGTGGGCGGCAGCGCGCCGCGCCCACCCGGCGCCGCGCTCGCCGTCGACACCGACGGCACGGTGATCGGCTCGGTCTCCGGCGGCTGTGTCGAGGGCGCGGTCTACGACCTGTGCGTGCAGGCACTCCAGGACGGCGAGCCGGTCCGCGAACGCTTCGGCTACAGCGACGAGGACGCCTTCGCCGTGGGCCTGACCTGCGGCGGGGTGATCGAGGTCCTGGTCACGCCGGTGCATGCGGGCGACCCGGTGTACGCCGCGGGGCTGGCGGCGGCGGCCGGGGGCGAGCCGGTGGCGCTCGCCCGGGTGGCCAGGGGGCCGGCCGAACTGCTCGGCAGGGCGCTGCTGGTGTATCCCGACGGGAGGCACGAGGGCAGCCTCGGCGCGCGGGACGCGGACGGCCCGGGGGAGGGCGGTTCGAGCGGGGCGGACGGGGGTGGCCTCGGCGCGGCGGACGAGAGCGGCCGCCACCGACCGCACGAAGGCCCCCGCGCCGGCCGGCCCCACCTCGACCGCATGTCGGCGGCCCAGGCCCGCGCGCTGCTGGACCTCGGCCGTACCGGATCCGTCGAGATCTCGGAGGACGGCTCGCACTGCCCCGGGGGCCTGACCCTCTTCGTCGAGTCCAGCGTGCCCGCGCCCCGCATGATCGTCTTCGGTGCCGTCGACTTCGCGGCGGCGCTGGTGCGGGCCGGCAAGTTCCTGGGCTATCGGGTGACCGTGTGCGACGCCCGGCCCGTCTTCGCCACCCGGAGCCGTTTCCCGGACGCCGACGAGATCGTGGTCGACTGGCCGCACCGCTACCTCCTGCGCACGGCGACGGACGAACGCACGGTCCTGTGCGTGCTCACCCACGACGCCAAGTTCGACATACCGCTCCTTCGGGAGGCCCTGCGGCTGCCCGTCGCCTTCGTCGGCGCCATGGGCTCGCGCCGAACCCACGAGGACCGCAACCGACGGCTCCGGGAAGTCGGCATCAGCGAGCGGGAGTTGGCCAGGCTGCGCTCACCGATCGGCCTCGACCTGGGCGGCCGGACGCCCGAGGAGACGGCCCTGTCCATCGCGGCGGAGATCGTCGCCGTACGCAACGGCGGCTCGGGCGTGCCGCTGACCGGCTCGGCGGCACCGATCCACCGTGACCGGGACAAGACCGTGCTGCGGGTGTCCTGACGCGTTCGATCAGCTCCCGGTGAGCCAGTCGTACGCCCCCTGCCCGCTGAACTCCCCCTGCCCGCCCCGGAGTAGCAGCCCCGCCGTGGCGAACTCGGGGGCGTCGGCCTGCGCGGCCACGTACGGGATCGCGACGCAGCGCATCCCGGCCGCGTGCGCCGCCGCCGCGCCCGGAGCCGCGTCCTCCAGGACCACACAGTCGGCCGGAGCCGCCCCGAGCCTGCGCGCGGCCTCCAGGAAGACGTCCGGCGCGGGCTTGCCTCGCGCCACCTCGTCCGCCGAGACCACGGTCCGCAGCGCCGCGTCGAGCCCGGTGCCCGTCAGGATCGCCCCGATGGCCTCCGGCGACGAACCCGACGCCACCGCCATCGGCACGCCCTCGGCCGTGAGCAGCTCCACGAACTTCCGCATCTCCGGGTACACGCGCGTCGCGGCCCGGGCCAGCGTCAGATAACGGCGGTTCGTCTCCGCGAGCAGCTCCTCCACCGGCGCCTTCAGGCCGTAGCGCTCCTTCAGCAGGACGAGGGTCTCCTGGGTGCTGATGCCGACGAAGCGCTCGTGCTGGGCCCAGGTGAAGTCCGGGACGCCGTGCTCGGCGAGGGTCTGCCGGGTGGCTTCGTAGTAGTTCGGCTCGCTGTCCACGAGTGTTCCGTCGAGATCGAAGATGACCGAGAGGCCGCCGAGATTGCTCATGGGTTCAGGATGCCAAGGGTCACGTGCCGGCCGCGCGGCCGATCGACTCCACCAGCGGCAGCAACCGGTGCGGGACGCGTTCGCGCAGCGCCATCTCGGTCCGGGTGCGGACCACCCCCGGCAGGCTGATCAGCTGCTGGATCACGTCCTCCAGGTGGCCGTTGTCCCGTGCGACGACCCGGGTCAGCAGGTCCCCGCCACCGGTGATCGAGAACGCCTCGACGATCTCCGGTACGGCGGCCAGCGCGTCCCCGACCTCGTCGAGATGCCCCTGGGTGACCTCGATGTGCACGAACGCGAGCACCGGGTGCCCGAGCGCGGCGGGGGACAGGAAGGGGCCCGTACCGGTGATCACCCCGTCCCGCTCCATCCGGTCGAGCCGCGCCTGGAGCGTGCCGCGGGCGACGCCGAGCAGCCGGGCGTACTCGCGCACGCTGGTACGCGGCTGCTCCAGAAGCAGTCTCAGGATGCGGGTGTCGAGTTCGTCCACGCTCATGACGCAAGACTGTACCAATGGCTCAGCACCTTGGGATTGCGCCAATGGCCCACTCGGTCACGAGCCACTTGAGCCAGTCGCCCCGATGATGCTCTCATGGGCATGTCGATGGCGCTGCGGACCTCCGCGGCGCCTTTTTCATGCCGGTGTCCAGAGGTATGCGCAGGGGGCGGGAAGCAGTGCTGAAAAGGGTGTTCGTGGCTCCGGACCCGGGGCGCGTGCGGCTGCGGTTCGCCGGTCGGGCCGTCCTCGGCATCGGCCTCGCGGTCGTCGTCTGCGGGCTGACCGGGCAGTCCCTCGCGGGCGCCGTCACCGGCGGTCTCGCCGCGCTGCTCGCCCTGTTCACAGTGACGGACGCCTCGGCGCGCGGGCAGGCCGTCACCACCGCGCTGCTGCCCTGCGTGGGCCTGCCGGTGCTCGCCGCCGCGGCCGAACTGCACGACCACCCCGTCGCCCGCGACCTCACCTTCCTCGCCGTGGTCGGCGCCGGCGTCTACGCCCGCCGCTGGGGACCGCGCGGCCACAGCCTCGGCGTCTTCGCGTTCATGACCTTCTTCGTGGCGCAGTTCCTGCACGCGACCACCGACCAACTGCCCATGCTGTACGCGGCAGTTGTCCTCTCTGCGCTCGCCGCGGCGACGGTCCGCTTCGGCTTCTGGTGCTACGAACGCCGACTGCCTCCGACCGCCGTACCCGCCCCAACTGCCGGTCGCGGCCTGGCCCGTGTGACCACGAGGCAGGCGGTCCAGGCGACCGCCGGTGCCGGATTCGCGCTCGTCGTGGGCCAGTTGGTGTCCGGGCAGCGCTGGTACTGGGCCGTCGGCGCCACCTGGT
Source organism: Streptomyces sp. NPDC048504 (assembly GCF_043200035.1). NCBI lineage: Bacteria > Bacillati > Actinomycetota > Actinomycetes > Kitasatosporales > Streptomycetaceae > Streptomyces > Streptomyces sp. NPDC048504. The sequence continues at coordinate 208,155 of NZ_JBICXA010000004.1, read as the reverse complement.
GGATCTTCGTGAACACCGCCTCGCGCGGCGAGACGGTGGTCCGCGGCTTCCGCCGCGTCCTCGGCACGGTCCTCGGCATCGCCCTGGGCCTGCTCGTCGCCGTACCGGTCCACGGCGCCCCCGTCCCCACCGCGATCCTGGTCGCCGCCTGCGTCTTCGGCATCTTCTACTCGGCCGCCGTCTCCTACACCTGGATGATGCTCTCGGTGACCTTGATGGCCGAGCTGCTCTACGGCCTCCTCGGCGTCCTGAACCCCGGCCTGCTGGCGCTGCGGTTCGCGGAGACCGGCGTCGGCGCGCTCGGTGCCGTACTGGCCGTCCTCCTCGTGCTCCCGGTGACCACCCACACCACCACCGATGCCTGGATCCAACGCGCCCTGCGCTGCGTCCACACCTGCACCGCCGAGGCCGCCGCCCGCCTCGCCGGTTCCGCGACCGCCGACCCGGCCGGACGGGTCGCCGAACTGGAGCAACTCCTCGGCCGGGTACGGCTGTCCGTCGCGCCCCTCGTGCACCCGCTGAACCCCGCGCTCGGCCGCAAACGCCGCGCCCGCCGCGTGCTCTCCCTGCTCGACGACTGCGCCCGCGAGATCCGCGGCCTCGTCGCCGTGGCCGCCGACCCGGAGGCCTCCCACGACGCCCGCCTCGCCGCCGCCTGCTGGCGCGTCGAGACCGCGGTCGAGGCACTCACCGACGGCGACGCGTCGGGGCTCACGACCACGGCGGCCGGGCCCCCCGCGGAGCCTGCGCTGGCCCACCTCCACGGCCTGGAACGCGCCCTCGCGGAACTGGCGGAGCCTCTGCGCGCACGGTCTGGTTCACGGCTCGTCGGAGCTTGAGCCGGTACGGGAGCGAGACGTGAGCCAGCACGGGAGTGAGACCCGTAGGGCTGGGCGGGAGAAAGCTCCGGGATTTGGTCTAGACCGGTCATGATCGACTGCTACCGTCACCCCGGACAGCACTGACCGAGAGGGGACAGCGGTGGCAGACGGCGGCAGGCGGGGGCGGCGGGCCTTCATCGGGTCGTTCACGGCGGCGGGCGGCCCGGGTGTTGTCGCAGCGGCCGTGGACGCGGACAGCGGCGCGCTGACCGTCCTGAGCAGCGTCGACGGCGTCCCCGACCCCTCGTATCTCGCCCTGGCACCCGACGGGGACACCCTCTACGCCGTCAGCGAGACGGCCGAGGGCGCGGTGGCCGCGTACGGCGTGAACGGTGACAAGCCTGAGCTGCTGGGGTCGCCGGTGCTTGTGGGCGGCGCGGGGCCGACGTACCTGAGCCTGTTCGCGGGGCACGTCCTGACCGCCGACTACGGCTCCGGCAGCGTCACCGCCGTGCCGGTCCGCCCCGACGGCACCCTGGCGAGCCGCCCCTCCGGGCAGCTCCGGCACATCGGCTCCGGCCCGCACCAGCAGCGCCAGCAGGGTCCGCACGCCCACCAGATCCAGCCCGACCCGAGCGGCCGTTGGGCGGTCAGCGTCGACCTCGGCACCGACTCCGTGCGGGTGTGCACGCTGGACGACGGACGCCCCGTACCGCACCGCGAGATCGCGCTCCGGCCCGGCTCGGGCCCCCGCCACCTGGCCTTCCACCCCGACGGCGCGCACGCCTACGTCCTCAACGAACTCACGCCGACCGTCACCGTCTGCCGCTGGGACGCCGGGAGCGGCGCACTGAAGCCGCTGACCGAGGTGCCGGTCCTGCCCGGCCCGCCGGACGGCGACGCCGCCTACCCGTCCGGCATCGTGACCTCGCCGGACGGCCGCTTCGTCTGGACGGCGACCCGCGGCGAGGACGTGCTCTCCGTGCTCGCCGTCGAGGGCGACGGGCTGCGACTGATCGGCACGGTGCCCTGCGAAGGCCACTGGCCGCGCGCGATCGCCGAGGCCGGCGGTCACCTGTACGTCGCGAACGAGCGTTCCGGCGACGTCACGTGGTTCACCGTCGACCCCGCCACGGGCGTCCCGCGCCGCGGCGGCTCGATCAAGGTGACCGCCGCGTCCTGCGTGGTCTTCGACTGAATCCGACGCGCTTGCCAGGCACGCGTGCCGAAGGGCCCACTCCCACATGAGGAGGGGCCCTTTCGGCGCTACGGCGTTACGCGTGCGGGGTGGATCAGCGAACCGGCGCGCCCTGCTGCTGCGGCGGGGCGATGCCCAGCGCCGTCGTGTACTTGGCGAGCGCGAGCTTGCCGATCGCCGGGTACGGGCCGAGCGCCTCGGCGGCGGCGCAGCCGGCTTCGGCGGCAGCTCCTTGCAGCAGACCCGGGTCGATCTCGGGGCCGATCAGGTACGGCGCCAGCGCCAGCTGCTGCGAACCCGACCCGCGCAGCTGCTCCGCGATCGCCGCGATCGAACCTTCCTGGTCCAGAGCCGCAGCCATCACCGGCACGGCGAGCCGCGCGGCGAGCAGCATGCCGGTGATACCGGCCGCCTGCACGGCCTCCTCGCCGCCCACGGACGCGAGGATGATGCCGTCCGCCGCGGTCGCCACGGTGAACAGCCGGGCGCGGTCGGCACGGGCCAGACCCGCCTCGGACAGCCGCACGTGCAGCGCCTCGGCGAGCAGGGGGTGCGGGCCGAGCACATCGGTCAGGTCGGCCGCGACCCGGCTGTCCATGACGGCCTGACGGACCTGGCGCAGCAGCGCGCTGTCCGGACCGGCGAGCAGCGGCACGACGACGGCCACCGGCCCGTCCGGCTCCTTGACGTCGGCGCCGGCGGCCCTGGCCTGCTCGAAGCGGGCGGTGCGCTCCTCGGCGGCGTGCGCGAGCACGGACGTCAGCGTGGGGAACTCGGAGTCGTCCCCGTCGAGATAACCGATGCGGCCGTCGAGACCGGGCAGCTCGGAGCGCGCGATGCTCACGACCTCCTCGGCGAGGCTGCGCGTGGCCGCGCTGGGCGTGCCCGGCACGGCGAGGACCAGCGCGGGCGCGCCCTCGGGAGCCGCCAGCTGCTCGGGTCGGCGGTGCCGCCCGGGCTGGCGAGGTCGCGGCATTCGTACTGGCAGGCCGGACGCGGGCCCAGTGGGGGAGCTCATGGCGAGGCATGTTACTGGCTTCCTGGGCTCCCCTGTTCGGGGAGGGTGCAGGTGAGCGGTATCCGTCCTGTTTTGTCTGATGAGTTACGTACGAATCAGAAGTGATCACCTTGTCCCTTTGGGCTCGCCACGGAGTTCCCTTGGGCTCACCACGGACAACATCACGTCGTCACACGGCAGAGCGAGCGCGCCCGCGGCAAGATCACGCGCGATCCGCTCGGCACCGTCCAGCGGATCACCCTCCGCCGGAACCACCCGCGCATGCGGCAGCCGTTTCGCCAACTCCTCACGCAGCGGTACGAGGAGAGGCTCGCCCATCTTGAACAGGCCACCGGTGAGCGCGACTCGGGGTTCGCCGCCGGCCGGGCAGACCGCGACGGCGGACTCGGCCATGTGCCGGGCGGCCGCGCGCAGGATGCCGGCCGCCACCGGGTCGTCCGCGGCGCGCTCGGCGACACGGGGCGCGAAAGCCGCGAGTACGGCGGCCCGGTCCGACCGCGGATACAACTGCCCCGGCAACCCCGTCATCGCCCCGAACTGCTCCTCGGCACAGCTCAACAACGCCCCGGAACCACCGTCCCGCCCGTCGTAAGCCCGCAGCGCCGCCTCCAGCCCGGCCCGCCCGATCCAGGCCCCGCCACCGCAGTCGCCGAGCAGATGACCCCAACCGTCGGCTCTTCGCCACCCGGTGAGATCGGTGCCGATCGCGATCAGCCCGGTACCGGCGGCGACCACGGCACCGGGCCGCGCCCCGAGGGCACCCGCATAAGCAGTGACGGCATCAGCGGCGAGCGCGACGGTCCGTACCCCGAACTCCCGCGTCAACGCCCCCGGCAACTCGGCCCGCAACCCGTCCCCGAGAGTGGCGACCCCGGCCGCCCCGATGACGGCCGTGCCCACCTCGGACACCGCACCTCTTTCGGTCAACGCCCTCACCATGGGCGCCAGTCGCTCCATGAAATGCCCGGGGTCGATCCCACGGGCACCGGTCCGAACGGGTTCCCCGGACGAGAGCGGGCCCGATCTTCGGCCACTGCCGATCTCACCCACGACGACCCGGAGCCCGGAGCCTCCCGAGTCCACGGCGAGGAACCTTTCCACGGAATCCGGTGAACCGTCCCCCGGAACCGTCATGGCAGACGCCAGTCCACCGGTTGTCCTCCCTGCCGGACCAGCAGGTCGTTGGCGCGGCTGAAGGGGCGAGAACCGAAGAAGCCGCGGTCGGCCGACATCGGGGACGGGTGCGAGGACTCCACCGAGGGCAGGTCGCCGAGGAGGGGCCGGAGGTTGCGGGCGTCGCGGCCCCACAGGATGGACACCAGCGGCTTGCCGCGTGCCGCCAGCGCCCGTATCGCCTGCTCGGTCACCTCTTCCCAGCCCTTGCCGCGATGGGCGGCCGGACTGCGCGGGGCCGTGGTGAGCGCCCTGTTGAGCAGCAGCACCCCCTGCTGGCTCCACGGGGTCAGATCGCCGTTGGACGGCTGGGGGAGCCCCAGGTCCGTGTTCAGCTCCCGGTAGATGTTGAGCAGGCTCGGCGGCAGCGGACGTACCTCGGGGGCCACCGAGAACGACAGCCCCACCGCGTGCCCCGGAGTCGGGTAGGGGTCCTGTCCGACGATCAGGACGCGGACGTCGTCGAAGGGCTGCTGGAAGGCTCGGAGGACGTTCGGTCCGGCCGGTAGATAGGTGCGCCCCGCGGCGATCTCCGCGCGCAGGAAGTCCCCCATCCCGGCGACGCGTCCGGCCACGGGTTCCAGGGCTTTCGCCCAGCCCGGTTCGACGATCTCATGCAACGGTCGTGGTGCCACGGGCGTCACCCTACTGCCGTACAGTGCCCGGCGATCAACCGGTGGTCGCGGCCCGACCGAGAACGACCGAACCGTGGGCGCGTGTGAACGAAGCCTGCCCTGGCGGGAGTTGCCGTTCCGGAAGTTCCCACCCTCACGCGACCACCGCCGCGCGCACGCACAGCACGTCCGGGAGGTGGGACGCCAACTGCCGCCAGCTGTCCCCGTCGTCGTCCGACGCGAACACCTCGCCGTTGCGATTGCCGAAGTACACGCCCGCCGGGTCCGCGCCGTCCGTGCACATCGCGTCGCGCAACACCGTGCCGTAGTGGTCCTCGGTCGGCAGACCCGCCGACAGCGCCTCCCAGCTCCGGCCCGCGTCCGCCGTACGGAAGACCCGGCACCGGTGCTCGGCGGGCACCCGGTCCGCGTCGGCGTTGATCGGGAACACGTAGGCCGTGTCGCCGCGATGGGGGTGGGTGGCCGCCGCGAAGCCGAACGTGGACGGCAGGCCCGCGCCGATGTCCGTCCAGTGCGCGCCCGCGTCGTCGCTGCGGTACACGCCCCAGTGGTTCTGCAGATACAGCCGGTCCGGGGTCGCCGCGTCCTGCGCGATCTTGTGCACGCACTGGCCGAACTCCGGGTTGGGATCCGGCAGGAACACCGCCGAGACACCGGAGTTGGACGGCGCCCAGCTCTCGCCTCCGTCACTGGTGCGGAACACCCCGGCCGTCGAGACGGCGACCGTCACGGCGCGCGGGTCGCGCTCGTCGGTGAGGACGGTGTGCAGGCCTTCCCCACCACCGCCGGGCACCCACCGCGAACGCGTGGGATGTTCCCAGAGGGGACGGACGAGTTCGAAGCTCTCGCCGCGGTCCTCGGAGCGGAACAGTGCGGCCGGTTCCGTGCCCGCGTACACCACGTCGGGTTCCGCGGCCGCCGGGTGCAGCTGCCACACCCGCTCCAGCGAAGCCCCCGTGTCCTTCGGGAACTTGACCGCGGGCCGCGCCGGCTCGGCCCACGTCCGGCCGAGGTCGTCGGAGTGGAACACGGACGGACCCCAGTGAGAGCTGTCACCACCGGCCAGCAGTCTCGGGGTTGGGCCGCGGGTGTCGACGGCGACCGAATACAGCGCCTGCGCGTTGAAGTACGGACTCTCGTCGAACTCCCAGACCCCACCTCGCCTGCGCCCGATGAACAGGCCTTTTCGCGTGCCCACCGCGAGCAGAACCTCCGTCATGCCGATCACCTCCGCTGCGTTTTTGGCGACTTTGCCCCCCCGTCACCGCCCAGTCTGCACCCCACCACTGACAGTCACCCCTGGAACCGGAATCACCGCAGGTCAGGACGCCGAAATCGGCCCGTGGGGGCAGATGTACGAGGCCTTCGCGCGAAGCGCCTGCGGGAGTCCGGGCAGCCATGGGAACGTCGAGTCGGGGTATTCGTCGTGAGCATCGAGGAGACGTCTCCCGTATGGGAGGGCGGTTCGGCATGTCAGTGCGTTCATGAGGAGGATGCCTTCGATGGCGTTCCGAGGTCCGAAGGTGTGGCTGTGGCGGTGGCGGCGGAATCCGCTCAAGCGCCGCGCCGATGCGGTGGAATCGTGGATCGTGCTCGGCGCCTGGCTGATCACCGTCCTCGCCGGGGTGCTCGCCGGCCTGACGGCGACCCAGTCCGTCGAACACGAGCTGGCCCAGGAACGCGTCGACTGGAAACCCGTGGTGGCCCTGGTGGTCCAGGACGCGCCCGGCCCCGCCCCGGCGAACTCCGGCAGGACGAGCGGAGAACCGGTCTGGGCGAAGGTCCGCTGGACGGCCGTGAACGGCTCCTCGCACACCGGCCAGATACGCGTCCCCTCCGGCAGCGCGATAGGCACTCCGGTGACCGTCTGGACCGACCCGCAGGGCCACCTGGTCACCAAGCCCGCCAGCGCCTCGCAGGCCAAACTGCGGGCCGTCATGATCGGCACCCTCCTGGGCGTGGGCGCGGCGGCCGTCCCCTACGTCAGCGCCCGGGCCCTGCGCGGCCGGCTGGAACGCCGGCGCATGGACCAGTGGGACGAGGAGTGGGCCCGCTTCGGCCCACTGTGGGGCCGCAAGACGGGCTGAGCACCCGGCCCGGCGCCACGAGCCCCTGCCCTGCGGATCGCAGACAGGGGCCCTCGTGGTGCCCGTCCAAAGCCCCGCCTGGTCCCAAGCCGCCCGCACTGCCCGGCGCACAGCCCCGGCCGGTTCCACTCGGCCCGAACTCCCAGGCGCATGGACCCGTCCGGTGTCATGTGTCCAGCACTTCCGGTCCTCCGGCCCGCCTGGTCTCGAGCCGCGCGTACTTCCCGGCACACAGCCCTGACCGGTTCCACTCGGCCCGAACTCCCAGGCGCATGGACCCGTCCGATGTCATGTGTCCAGCACCTCCGGTCCTCCGGCCCGCCTGGTCTCAAGCCGTCCGCACTTCCCGGCACACGGCCACGACCGTCCTGGTCTGCCCGAACGCCCCGGCACACGGACCCGTCCGATCTCACGCGCCCGCGCCTCTGGTCATCCGGCCCGCCCGGTCTCAAGCCACGCGCCCTTCCTGACAGACAGCCCTGACCCCACCTGCGCGGCTCGAACTTGGAGGCAGACAGGCCTGCCCGGGTCTCCCTCGCCCCGCACCTCCGGCACCCACTCCCACCCGGTCTCAAGCTCCCCGCACCTCCCGGCACACCTCCAACAGCCGTTCGTCCTCCAGCACGTCCTGGCTCCCGTGCCCGTCCGACCGCACCAAATGCCGTCGCGGAGTGGCGAGTTCCGCCTCCACGAGGTCACGCAGAGGCGCCCCGGCCGCCCCCATGTCGACCAGACACGCGGCAATAGCACCCCGCACCTCCGGATGCTCCACCCAGGCAGAGCGCAGTACCGGAAGCACTCTCTCCACCTCCCCGGTGACCCGCCACAGCGCACACGCGCCCGCCGTCCGCTCCCGCGCGCACTCCGCCCCGACCATCCGCGCCAACCCGGGCGCCGCGGTCCGCGCGGCCGACCCCAGCCGAGCCAGTGCCTCCGCGGCAGCCCGGCGCCGATGCGTGTCCGGTCCCGCCAACTCCCTTATCAGCACCGGCAGTACGGCCGAGGCATCCCCCTCCATCGACCACAGAGCACCCGCGGCGACACCAGCGCACTCGGACTCCAACAGGCCCCGCAGCACCGGTACGACCGCCTCCGTGCCACCCCCGAACACATCGAGCGCCCGCACCGCCGACTCCACGACCCGGTGCCTCAGCCGCACGCCGTCCGCCATCCCACCCAACAGCCGCACCACCTCCGGCACGGCCTCCCGATCGGCGAGCGCGGTCAGTGCCGACAGCAGGGGTACGGCACGGTCGTAGGTCTCGGGGGAGTCGAGGGGTACCTGACCGAGCCGGTGTCGTAGTGCCGGGGCGAGCGGTGCGGCGGCGCGGCCGAGGTGGACGATCACGCGTCCCAGATCGGCGGGTACGGCCGGCTGCGCGAGGACCTGGGCCAGTACCGGTGTCGCCCGTGGATCGCCGCTGCGGGCAAGGGACTTGAGCGGACCGCCCAGGGTCGGCGCCCGGCGCTCCCAGCGGTGCACCCACAGGTCGGGGCGGGAGATCACCAGCGCGTGGAGGTGGTCGGCGGCAGGCGCGGCCAGGTGGAAGAGATCGCCCAGGACCGACACCGCCGCATCGCGCAACCGGTCCGACACCGCCACACCGAGCAACGGAGGCGCCCCCGCGCCCAGTTGCTCACCGATCAGCTCGACGGGCACCGTGTAGTCGGCCCGCCACTCACGGAACAACCCCGCCGACATCCACACCCCGTTGCACCGGTCGGCCGGGTCAGGGCTGGTCAACTGCCCTTCCAGCAGGGCGATCCGGTCGCCCACCCGCCCGCCGAGCGCGGTGTGCAGCGTACGCAGCAGCAGCGCGCCCTCCTCGTCCGAGGGCCGCAGCCGCCGTAACCGTCCGGCGAGCGTGTCCGGGTCCGCATCGTCGCCCTCGACCGGTGTCGAGCGGCCCGACCGGCGCTGCTCCGACCGCTCCCCGAGCAGTTCGACGACGGTCGGGACGAGGTCGGCGGGGAGCAGGTCGGGTGCGCAGCCCGCGAGTTGGCCGAGCGCGGCGAGCCGTAGACCGGGGTCGTACGGCGGAGTGCCGAGCATCAGCAGGATGTCCAGCGCCTCGGGGGCGTGGGACGGGTGCCGGCGTACGAACAGGCCCACGCTCTCGGTGAGGGCGAGGAGGACCCGGTCGTCGCGCTCCACCGCGATCCGCCGGCGCAACATGCCCAGTACGCGCGCGGGTTGGTCGAGGAAGCGGACGAGCGCTTCGGCTGCCGCGCGGCGCACGCCGGAGTCCCGGTCCACGATGAGGACGGCGAAGACCTCGGCGCCCGCACTGACGGCGGCATCGGCCGGGCCGCACCCGTCACCCGCTTCCCCCTCCTCTTGTGCGTGTCCCTGGCCGATGCTGACCAGAAGCTCCACCAACCCGCCCCGGTCCGCGACCTCTTCGCAAGCGGCGAGCGCGAGCAGAAACGGAACGCAGGCGAGCGTCGAGTCGTACACGATCCCCTGGTGGTGCACCGCGCCGTACATCCCGTCGAGCGCGCCCGCCCGCTCGACGGGGTCCGTGGAGGCCAGTCCCCGGAGCAGTCCGGGCACGTCCTCCGCACTGCCGTACGCATGGCGCAGTGAGGTCCAGCCGACCTCGTCGATCCCCGTGAACACGTTGTCCTCCCCAGGCGCAGTGCCAACTGATCGCGAGTCTGCACCACGCCACTGACAACGAAGCGGAATCGGGAGGTGACCGAGGGTCAGTCACCTTCGGGCAGGGCGCGGGCGAGGATCGTGTCGAGGTCGGCGGCGTCGGGGAGGGTGCCGAAGGCGTGTCCCCAGTCGCCGCCGAGCCGGGTCGCGCAGAAGGCGTCGGCGACCGCGGCCGGGGCGTGTCGTACCAGGAGGGAGGCCTGGAGGGTCAACGCCATCTGCTCGACGAGACGGCGGGCTCCCGTCTCGGTGGCCTCGCTCAACCCGTTCTCCAGCCGACTCACGGCCGCGTCCAGGCGGGCGTCCGCGCCCTGCGCCAGGGCGAGTTCGGCGAACAGCGCCTCCGCTGTACCGGGGTCGCGGGTCAACGCCCGTAGTACGTCAAGGGCGTTGACGTTCCCCGAGCCCTCCCAGATCGAGAGGAGGGGCGCCTCGCGGTAGTGGCGGGGCATGCCCGAGTCCTCGACGTAGCCGTTGCCGCCGAGGCACTCCAGGGCCTCCGCCGTGAAGGCCGGGCCGCGCTTGGTGACCCAGTACTTGCCTACGGCGGTGGCGATCCGGCGGAACGCCGACTCGGCGCTGTCCCCGCGCACCGCGCGGTCCGCCGCGCCCGCCAGCCGCAGTGTGAGTGTCGTGGCGGCCTCCGACTCCAGCGCCAGATCGGCCAACACGTTGCGCATCAGCGGCTGTTCGAGCAGTCGCGCGCCGAACGCGGACCTGTGGCGCACATGGTGGCCCGCCTCGACGAGCGTCTTGCGCATAAGAGTTGCCGACATCATCACGCAGTCCAGGCGGGTGCAGTTCACCATCTCGATGATGGTCTTGACGCCGCGCCCCTCGGGGCCGACCAGCCAGGCGACGGTCCCGTCGAACTCGGGCTCCGAGGACGCGTTGGAACGGTTGCCCAGCTTGTCCTTCAGCCGCTGGATACGGAACGTGTTGCGGCTGCCGTCGGGCAGAACGCGCGGCACCAGGAAGCAAGTCAGTCCGTCAGGCGCCTGTGCCAGCACGAGGAACACGTCGCACATCGGCGCCGACGTGAACCACTTGTGCCCGCGCAGGGTGTAGACGCCGGGTTCGGTGGTGGGGGTGGCTGTCGTGGTGTTGGTGCGGACGTCGGAGCCGCCCTGCTTCTCCGTCATCCCCATTCCGGCGAGCAGTCCACGCTTCTCGGTCGGGACGCGCAGGACCGGGTCGTACACCCGGCTCGTCAGCAACGGCTCGTAGACCGCGGCCAGTTCGGGCGTCGCACGCAGGGCGGGGACGGCGGCGTACGTCATCGACGTCGGGCAACCGTGCCCGGCATCGGTGTGCCCCCACACCAACCCCCGTGCGGTGCGGGCCACATGGGCGCCGGGGCGTTCGTCCGCCCAGGGCGCGCCCGCCAGCCCCTCGGCCACGGCGACGCCCATCAGCCGATGCCAGCTCGGGTGGAACTCGACCTCGTCGATCCGGTTGCCGTAGCGGTCGTGCGTGCGCAGCTCCGGCTCGTGCCGGTTCGCCTGCTCACCCCACTCCTGCGCCTCCTCGCTGCCCGCCGCCCGCCCGAGCCGCCGGACGTCCTCCTCGGCCCACCCGGCACCCTCCCGGCGCAGCCCCTCCAGGAGGGCCGCGTCCTCGGAGGAGTCGTACGGGGTCAGGGGCGGGGGCTGGTTGGTGACGTCGTGCGTGGCGTTCCGCGGCTGCGGCGGTATGTGCGCGAGTGTCTGGGCCATACCAGCAGTGTTGCACTATCTTCACGACCGCATCAATGATGTAACAAGAGAATCGCCACGTAGAGTACGAGGCCATGCGGATGAACGTGTCAGAAGACCCCGGCGAGGTGGATCTGCGCCCGCTGTCCGCGCGGTCGGTCGTCCTCAGCCTGCTGCTGGGCACGCACCCGCCCGAGCTGCCCGTACGGGATCTGCTGCGTGCCGTCGAACCCCTCGGCGTCGCGGGCTCCACGCTCCGCGCCGCGCTCAGCCGGATGGTGGCCGCCGGCGACCTGCGGACCACGGACGCGGTCTACCGGCTCAGCGACCGCCTGCTGGAACGCCAGCGCCGCCAGGACGCCGCCGTGCACCCCGAGACCCGCCCCTGGGACGGCGACTGGGAGATGACCGTCGTCACCGTGACCGGCCGCGGCCCCGCCGAACGCGCCGACCTGCGCGGCAAGTTGACCACCCTCCGGCTCGCGGAACTCCGCGAGGGAGTCTGGCTCCGCCCGGCCAATCTGCTACGACCCCGACCGGACGAACTCGGCGCGGTCGCCCGGCACTTCACCACCCGCCCCGAAGAGCCCGCCCGCCAACTGGCCACGAACCTCTGGCCACTTGACGCCTGGGCGAAGACGGCCGAGGCGCTGCTCGACCGGATCACCGCCACCGCGGACCACCCGGCCGACCGCTTCACCGTCCTCGCCGCCGCCGTACGGCACTTGCTCGCCGACCCGGTACTGCCCGCCGAACTCCTGCCCGCCGACTGGCCGGGCGCGGCTCTGCGCACCGAATACACGCGCCACCGGCGGGAGTTGATCGCGACCACGCTGGGGAACCCGGCATAGGCCGCTTAGTTCGGTCGGCTTGATCGTCTGTTAGCGTGCGCGGATGGAAGATCTGGGACTCGCGGACTGGCCGCCCGAGCCGATCGGAACCGGACGGCTCGTGCTGCGTGGGTCCGAGGCGCGGGACCGTGCGACCTTCATCGAACTGCTCGCCTCGGCAGAGGTGCACACCTACCTCGGCGGTCCCCACCCGCGCGATGAGCTTGAGCGCAAGACGCCCGAGGTGCCCGAGCATCGGCCCGGGAGCCTCGTCGTCGATCTCGACGGGGCGATGATCGGCCTGATCCTGCTCAGGAGAGCGACCGGGCACAGTCGCCCGGCCGCCGAGGGGAAGGTCGATCTCGGCTATCTGTTCCTGCCGCGGGCGTGGGGATTCGGGTACGCCGCCGAGGCGTGCGCGGCGGCGCTCGGCTGGCTCGACGGGGTCCTTCCCGGTGAGCCGGTGGTGCTCACCACCCAGAGCGCCAACGCCCGTTCGATGCGTCTCGCGGCCAAGCTGGGGTTCACCGAGGTGGAGCGGTTCGAGGCGTGGGACGCCGAGCAGTGGCTCGGCATGCGGTCAACGGCCGTACCGCCGGGCTGAGTTCGTGCCGGAGCGGCCGTGCGAAGCGCCGTGCGGGGACGCTTCGTACGGCCGCCGTCACCGTGGGAGGCCTACTTGTACGTGATGTCCGAGGACGCGTACTTGCAGTAAGTCCCGTCCGCGCCCGTGCCGTTGGTCGTCGGCTCCGCGCCCGTGTTGTTCCCGATGTACTTCTGGCAGGGGATCATCTTCTTGCTGGTGTCCCCGACGATCGTGATGGCCTTCAAGGTCGCGCTGTCACCGTAGTTGGTGTTGATGCCGACGATCCGACTGCCCTTGTACGTTGCCTCGATGGTGTTGAGGTTGATCGTGCGCTTGTACTGCGTCTTGCAGTTGCCGCACGAGCGGACGAACGTACCGAAGGTCTGCGCCGCGAAGTTGGAGACGTTGAGCGTCCCGGCACCGTTGAACTGGAACACCTTGTCGCTTGCCTCCTTCGCGCCACCGCCGGAGACGGTGTACACGTTGGACGACGAGGAGCCCAGGAAGGTCGCCGCGTCCTCGCCGACGTCCTCCCACCAGACGTTCTGCAGCGTGCAACTGCCCAGGCAGTGGATGCCGTCGGCGGCGGGAGAGCCGATGATGACGTTCTTGACGACCGCGCCGGCGGCCAGCTCCAGGATGGGGCCCTGGTCCTCGTCCTGGCTGCCCGTGCCCAGGTCACCGCTGCCGTACAGGCGCAGCATCCCGTAGTCCTTGGTGCCCGAGACCGAGATCGTCGAGGTCACCGCCTGGCTGCCGCTCGCGGTGGGCCAGGTGGCGGCACTGGCCGGCGAGAGCGCGCCGGATGCCATGATCATGCCAAGCGAGAGTCCGAAGGCCGTCGCCGCGCCGGTGAGCACGCGTGGCCGTAGGGAAGAAGTCATGTCCCGATTCCTTCTCCGAGGTGGGGAGTGGTCAGAGCTTTCCGGTGCCCGCGCCCGCGGTCACCGAGGCGACGACGGTCGAGGCGGGCTCGGCGGTGTAGCTGTACGGCGGGCTGGTGAACGTGCCGACCTGCGAGATCTCGGTGGCGGCTCCACCGAGGTCGTTGCCGCTGAGGTTGGCGTAGCCGTCCACGTCGCTGTCCCGGTTCGTCGTGACGGCGACCTCCGTGTCCCGGAAGACGTTGTTCTGGACGAACATCTGGGCGCCCATGCGCGAGTGCACGGCGGTCTCGGCGCCGACGACGTAGTTGTCGTAGAAGTGCCCGGTGCCGAAACGGAGGCTTGGGATGCGGGAGTTGACCTGGTCGAACCAGTTGTGGTGGTAGGTCACCCGCAGATGCCCGGTGTCCTCGCTCGCGTTGTTGTCGCTGTGGCCGACGAGTGAGCCCTTGTAGTGGTTCTTGAAGGTGTTCCAGGAGACGGTGACGTAGTCGGAGGCGTGGCTGATGTCGACGAGGCCGTCGTAGTAGTCCTTGCCGTGGTCGAGGTCGGACGAGAAGGCGTTGTGGTCGATCCACACCTTCGTCGAGGCCTGCACGGTGATGCCGTCGGCGGGCGCCACCGGCTTGCTGATGTTCAGGTTGCGGACGACGACGTTCGTCACCTTCTTCAGGCGCAGCCCGCCACCGGTGAACCCGGACGCCGAACCGACGCCCAGGACGGTCGTGTTGGACCCGACGTCGACCTGACCGCTCAGCGAGATCCGGCCGTTGACCTTGACCACCTTCGAACTGGCGCCGGTGACCGCCGACTTGAAGGCGTCCAGCGTCGACACCGTGACCGCCGCGGCGCTGCCGCCACCGGTCGTCCCGGCACCGAAACCGACCGGCGAGGCGTCGGCCGCCGACGCGGGCTGGGGGAGCGTGAGCACGGCCGCCGCGGCGAGGGCGACCGCCGCCAGGGCTGATCGTCGTGGATGTGTATGTGGGGGGCGAGTACGCATGCGGGTGCGTCCCTTCCGGGGAAGTGGGGTGATCGTGTACGTGAACGATGTACGCCATGAAGGACCGCGCGGTCACACTTCTGAACGGAACGTAGGGTGCAAGCGCTTTCTAGTCAACGCTTGTGCAGAAACTATTCGAAGCGTGGGAGCGCTTCCATGGCATCCGTGTCCATGCCACGATGCCGATTGCTCTCCCCGAAAGATGCCGCACGAGCCGCGATCAGGAAGGGACGATGACGTGCGCCCCACAGCCGCCGACACCCTCAAGTCATCGAGAAAACCGCCGCGTTCGGTACTCGTCGCCCTCTTCGGAGCGCTGGTGCCCTTACTCGCGGCCCTGACCCTCCTGGCACCCCCGGCCGCCGCCCGCACCGAGGCCGTCCCCACCGCCACCCTCACCGAGGTCACCGGCTTCGGCGCCAACCCCAGCAACCTGCAGATGTATGTGTACGTCCCGGCCGCCGTCACCGCGCACCCGGCGGTCGTCGTGGCCGTGCACTACTGCGGGGGATCGGGCCCCGCGATGTACTCCGGCACCGAATACGCCTCGCTGGCCGACCAGTTGGGCTTCATCGTCGTCTACCCGTCGGTCACCCGCGCCAGCAAGTGCTTCGACGTCTCCTCGCCCCAGGCCCTGCACCGCGACGGCGGCAGCGACCCGGTCGGCATCAAGTCGATGGTCGACTGGGTGACGAGCACCTACTCCGCCGACACCTCCCGCGTCTACGCCCTGGGCATCTCCTCCGGCGCGATGATGACCAACGTCCTCCTCGGCGACTACCCCGACGTGTTCGCGGCCGGCGCCGCCTTCGCCGGCGTACCGTTCGGCTGCTTCGCCACCACCGACGGCTCCGAGTGGAACACCGCCTGCGCCAACGGCACCGTCATCCAAACCCCCCAGCAATGGGGCGACCTGGTCCGGGGCGCCGACCCCGGCTACACCGGCCGCCGCCCCCGCATGCAGCTGTGGCACGGCACCGCGGACGACACGCTGAGCTACCCCAACTTCGGCGAGGAGATCAAGCAGTGGACCAACGTGCTGGGCGTCAGCCAGACCCCGGCCGCCACCGACTCCCCGGCGACCGGCTGGACCCGCACCCGCTACGGCGCCACCGGTGACCAGGCCCCCGTCGAGGCGATCAGCCTGCAGGGCGTCACCCACAACCTCTACACCTACGGCATGGGCGCCCGCGTCCTCACCTTCTTCGGCCTCGACTCCGGCTCCGCGCCCCAACCTCCTGCGGGCGCCTGCGAGGTGACCGTCAAGACCAGCGCCTGGAACACCGGCCTCACCGCCTCCGTGACGCTCACCAACACCGGCACGAGCACGGTCAACGGCTGGCAGCTCGGCTTCACCCTGCCCGCCGGCCAGGCCATCACCAACGGCTGGGGCGCCACGTACGCCCCCGCCTCCGGCACGGTGACGGCCACCAACGCCTCGTACGACGGCACGATCGCCCCCAACGCGAGCGTGACCATCGGGTACCAGGCGACCCACACCGGCAACAGTGCGGCGCCGACGGCCTACACGCTCAACGGGACGGCCTGCACAGTCGGTTGATCCACTTCGGGGTGCGTGCCCGACGCCTCCGGCACGCACCCCCGCTCCCAACTCCCGCCAGAGGAAGGCCGGTTCCGTGCAGCCAACGAGACGGACAGCGATCGTCGCCACGACGACAACGGCACTGTCGGCCCTGGTCGCCACCAACCCAGCCCGCGCCGAGGGTAGTTCGGCCCCTCCCGTCACGCACTGGGTGAACACCTGGACGGCGATGCCCCAGCTCACCGAGCCCGGTAACCTGCCACCGGCGCCGTTCACCGGCACCGGCTCGGTCCTCGTCGACACCACCCTGCGCCAGACACTCCGCGTCACCACCGGAGGCCGGAAACTGCGCCTGCGCTTCTCCAACGCCTACGGCGACACCCCGCTCCCGCTCACCGCGGTGACGTTGGCGCTCCCGCAGGACGGCAGGGCAGGAGCGAGCGCGATCGTGCCCGGCAGCGGCAGACCAGCCACCTTCGCCGGACGCAGATCGGCGACCGTCCCGGTGGGCGCCCAACTAGTCTCCGATCCACTGGACTTGGACCTGCGCCCCGCGTCCGTCCTGACCGTGACGGCTTACCTGGCGACGGGCCAGCCCTCTCTCGCGCTCACCTCGCACCCGGGCTCGCGCACGACGTCGTACCTGCGCACCGGTGACCACACCGAGGACCAGGACCTGCTGCCCGGGGCGACCCCGGTCGACCACTGGTATCTGCTGAGCGACGTCGAGGTCCTGGCCCCGCGCGCCACCGCGGCCGTAGCGATCCTGGGCGACTCGCTCACCGACGGCCGCGGTTCCACGACCAACGCCAACGACCGCTGGCCCGACCAGCTCTACGACCGCCTCCGCACCCACCCCGCCACCGTGTCCGTGGCGATCCTGAACCAGGCAGCCGGGGGCAACCGTGTCCTCAACGACGGCCTCGGCCCCAACGTCCTCGCCCGACTCGACCGCGACGTCCTCTCCCGCAGCGGAGTCACCCGCCTCATCGTCTTCGAGGGCGTCAACGACATCGGCACCGCCGACGCGACTCCCGCCGCCCAACACCAGGTCACGGAAGACCTGTTGGCCGCCTACGACCAGATCGTCGTCCGCGCCCACGCCCAGGGCATCCGCGTCTACGGCGCGACCCTGCTCCCCTTCGGCGGCAACACCTACGACGACCCGGCGGGCGAACGCGAGTCCTCCCGCCGGGTGGTCAACTCCTGGATCCGCACGGCCGGTTGCTTCGACGCGGTCCTCGACTTCGACCGCGCTGTACGCGACCCCGCCGACCCGCGCCGACTGCTCCCGTCCCTCCAGGTCGGCGACTGGCTGCATCTCAATCCGGCGGGATACGGGGTGCTGGCCGCGACGGTCCCCGCCGGACTGCTGCGCTGACCAGGGTGCAGGACATCGGCGGTGCCTGATCGGCGCCGGTGAGTAGAGCGGCGTGCGTGCCATGCCCCGCGTCTGCGGCAGGATCCGCCGGTCGACCCTAGACGACCGGCTCCTCCGCGACGGCGCCGGCGGGAGCCGCGGTGCTGGTGGCGGGTGAACTCCCCTTCGACGGAAGGTGGTTGAAGAGGAGGTTCAGCACGATCGCTGTCAGGCAGCCCGCGCTGATGCCGCTGTTCATCACCGTCTGGAA
Source organism: Streptomyces sp. NPDC048504 (assembly GCF_043200035.1). Lineage (NCBI taxonomy): Bacteria > Bacillati > Actinomycetota > Actinomycetes > Kitasatosporales > Streptomycetaceae > Streptomyces > Streptomyces sp. NPDC048504. The sequence goes on along the minus strand of NZ_JBICXA010000004.1, from coordinate 190,393 downwards.
CCAGTCCGGGAACTGCGCGTAGATCGTCGGCACCCCGACCGGGAGCACGCCCACGGCCACCGAGACGGCGACGACGGTGAGGTTGTGGTTGTCCTTGAAGTCGACCTGGGTCAGGGTGCGGAGACCGCTCGCGGCGACCGTGCCGAACATGACCAGTCCCGCGCCGCCGAGCACCGGCGCCGGTATCGCGGCGACGACCGCGCCGAGCTTGGGCAGCAGGCCGAGGACGACGAGGATGCCACCGGCGACGGCGACGACCCAGCGGCTGCGGACGCGGGTCATGCCGACGAGGCCGACGTTCTGCGCGTACGCCGTGTACGGGAAGGTGTTGAAGATGCCGCCGAGGACGGTGGAGAGGCCGTCGGCGCGCAGTCCGTCGGCCAGGGAACGCGGCTCTATCCTGCGGTCGGTCATCTCGCCGACCGCGATCAGGTCGCCGGTCGTCTCGGTCATCGTCACCAGCGCCACCACCAGCATCGACACGATCGCCGAGGCATGGAAGGTGGGCGTACCGAAGTGGAACGGTGTGCTGATGCCCACCCAGTCGGCGTCCCCGACCCCGCTGAAGTCCGTGAACCCGAAGACCACCGCGGCCACAAGCCCAACCGCCATGCCGATCAGCACCGCGATCCGGCTGAGGAAGGCCGGCGCGAACCGCTGCACACCGAGGACGACCGCGAGGACGAACGCGGCGAGCGCGATGTTCTTCGGCTCACCGAAGTCCTTCGCGCCCTGGCCGCCGGCCGCCCAGTTGCCCGCCGCCGGCAGCAGCGACAGACCGATGATCAGGATCACCGTGCCGGTGACCAGCGGCGGGAAGAAGCGCAGCAGCCTGCCGAAGACGGGGGCCAGGAGCGCGATGGCGAGCCCCGCGATGATCACGGAGCCGTAGATCGCGGGCAGTCCGCCGCCCGTCGTACCGATCAGCACCATCGGGGACACCGCGGCGAACGTACAGCCCTGCATGATCGGCAGCCGCACGCCGAACCGCCAGAAGCCTATGCACTGGATGAGCGTCGCTATCCCGCACACCAACAGGTCCGCGGTGATCAGATACGCCAGATCGGCGGCCGACAGCTTCATCGCCCCGCCAACGATCAGCGGCACCGCGACCGCGCCCGCGTACATCGCGAGCACGTGCTGGAGCCCGAAGGCGGCCAGTTGCCGTACGGGTGGGACCTCGTCGACGGGATGCACGGGTGTGGTCGTGGCCATGGGCACTCCTGAGCGGCGGAGAGGGGAGAAACGTGCGAACAGTTCGAGACCGTAGGCGCCTTGAACAGTTTGTTGATTTCTGGTTTGTTGCCGCCGTGTGTCTTGCCCAGCTGCTATGTGTGCGCCCCACATATCTCTATGTGTGCGCCTCACGTGCCGCCGCCAGCAGGGCCTCCCAGTCCGGCAGTTTGACCACTCCACCCCGCCCGAGCGAGACCCCCAACTCCGCCTCGGCCCGCTCGATGGCCTCCCACCCGCCCCACTCGACCGGCTCGATCCCTTCGGCGCGCAGTGCGAGGAGCGGGTCCTCGGGCGGGTCCCGTCGTACGAGCATGGGCGCGTCCGCGAGCAGCGACGTCACCGTCTCCTTGGCGTCCGGGCGGTTGGTGCCGATGACGCCGGTCGGGCCCCGCTTGATCCAGCCGGCCACGTACTCGCCGGGTACGGTCCTGCCCTCGCGTACGACACGGCCCGCCAGGTGCGGCACGGTGCCGTGCTCGGCGTCGAACGGCAGCCCGTCCAGCGGCACCCCGCGATAGCCCACCGAGCGCAGCACCAACTGCGCCTCGATCTTTTCGAATTGGCCTGTGCCGACCACTCCGCCCCGCCCGTCCGGCGCGGTGCGTTCGAAGCGCACGGCGCCCACGCGCCCGGCGTCGGCGAGGAGTTCGACGGGACGGAGGAAGAAGCGGAGGTGGATACGGCGTGGGGCGCCCTGGGGCGGGAGTGCGGCCCAGTTGCGCAGTGCTTCCACGTTGCGGCGCTGGGCGCCGGGCAGGGCGGAGAGGTCGAGACAGCCCGGGTCGAGCGCCAACTCGGCCGGATCCACGGTCACTTCGGTGCCCGGGAGGCCGCCCAGTTCGCGCAGTTCCTTGGTGGTGAAGCGGGCCTGCGAGGGGCCGCGCCGGCCCGCCATGTGGACATCTGTGATCCCGCTCGCGGCCAGCGCGGTGAGTGCCGCCTGGGGGATGTCGGTACGGCTCAACTCGGCCGCGCCGCGCGCCAGCATCCGCGTGACGTCCACCGCGACATTGCCCACGCCGATGACCACGGCCGAGCGCGCGCCGAGCACGAAACCGTCGGCGGTGGAGTCGGGGTGGGCGCTGTACCAGGACACGAATTCGGTCGCCGACCAGCTGCCCGGCAGCTCCTCACCGGGAATCCCCAGGTGACGGTCGGTGGCGGCACCCACGCAGTACACGACCGCGTCGTACAACTCCCGCAGCCGGGCGGCCGGCACCCCGCCAGGTCCCACGAGCACCCCGCCGAGGAACCGCACCCGCCCGTGCTCCAGGACCGCCCGCAGACTGTTCTGCAGCGACTTGATCTTCTCGTGGTCCGGTGCCACGCCGTAGCGCACCAGACCGTACGGGCACGGCAGCCGGTCCAGGACGTCGACCAGCGCCCCGGGCTCCAGCTGGACCAGACTCTGGGCGGTGTAGACCCCGCTCGGCCCGGAGCCGACGACGGCGACACGCAGCACGGCGGAACTCCTCACCCGTCAGGCACGCAGGAGAACGCTGATTCGCCAGACCACTGACGACTCCAGGATCGCACCACCGGTGCTCCGCTGACAGGGTGCTGAACGGACCCGTACGCGCCGGGGGCGCGCGTGTCCGTTCGTATGGAGTGTGATCATGCGGTTACGTTGCGTATGTGCTAGAAGCATCCTTCGTTAATCTTTCCGATCGCTCTCCGTCGGACGGTGCGGTGTCCGTGTGGCCCGCGTGGGAAGTGCAGGAGCATGACGGCGCCACCTCGTGGTTCCACGTCCGGCTTGCCTTCCCCGACGGCGCCCGGGTCGACGCACTCGCCGTGGTGTGCGAGCAGACCGTCTCCGTCGAGGACGTACGGGCTCAACCGGCCCTGTCCCTCGACGACTTGACGGTGCTGGCCGACTGGCTTGAGGGGCCGCTCTTCGAGGCGTGCGGGCTGGAACCGGTGCCCGCGGAGGGGGAGGAGTGGACGGAGCCGGGCGGAGCGCGCCGGGCCCGGCCGGCCTGGCCGCGCGGCATCGAGGGGCGGTGGCAGATCGCCCAGGAGTATCGGGCCGCGCAGGAGGAGGGAGTTGATCCCGTCCTCGCGGTGATGTGCGCGACCGGACACAGTCGGCGCCGTTCTCTTCGGCTCATCTCGCAGGCGCGGGACGCGGGATTCCTGACGCCTCGTCACGCTCGGCGCTGAGCAGGGCAGTTACGCGTCCGAGGGCTCGGTCGGCCGGTCGTCGGCCGAACTCCCGGGCGCGGGTGCGGGAATGGGCGGGAGTGCGGACCTGTCGTCCGTCGCGAAGAAGCGTGAGAAGTCCGTGTCGAGCGTTCCGGCTCGCGCACGGGACTCCGGCGGGATCCCCAACTCCCAGTCGAGGCCGTACCGTTCGAACAACTCGGTGCGCAGCACCGGAATCGGCATCGGCACCCCGGGCACGAGCGCCGAGTAGACCGCGCCCATGAGCAGCGCGCGCAGCATGGGGTAGTCGGAGGGGACGTTCCCCGACCCGTACCGCGCGATCGTCTGCCCGAGCAGTTCGGACAGGCGCCGCTGCTCCGGGCACTGCACGAAGCCCTCACCCTGGAGGAGCCCGGCCATGTGCTGGCGCATGAGGACGGGCCGGTCGTGTGCGAGGCCCAGGATCGCGTCGATGGCCCGCGCCATCCGCTCCTGCCCGTCGTCGGTCCGGGGCTCGCGCTCCAGGGCCTCCTCCAGCGTGCGGTGCATCAGGCGGTGCACGGCGGACTGCACGAGCTGGCGTTTTCCGGGGAAGTAGTACGACACCAGTCCGCGCGCCGAACCGGCCCGGTCCGCGATGTCGCCCAAGGTCGTGGCCTCGTACCCGCGCTCACTGACCAGCTCCAAGGCCGCCTGCAGGAGCCGTTCCCGGGAACGCCTGCGCAACTCTTCATTGACCGATGCGCTTCGCGGGGACATGCTGTAACTCCTGCGTTGACTGGCTATCAGCCAACTATACTCAGGACGTCCGGGTCTCCCGTAGAGGGGGCCTGGCGCATGCTGCCGTCCGTCTGGGGCGACGCGGGGGATCGTCTCAGGCGGGCGGCTCCTTTTCGCCCAATGGTTTCCTTGGGCGACCTTTGAACCGGCGTCCGGCGCCGCCTTCTCGCACATCTGTCGCACGGCACGTGATCCGTCCCTAGAGTGGGCACGGATGTCGAGCCGAGGAGGCGCACGGGCATGGAGCAGGACCAGCAGATCTTCGCGCGGATCAACGAGATGGTCGACGACGAGCGCAAGCTCCGGGAGGCCGTCGCGTCCGGCGCGATCGACAGCGCCACGGAACATCAGCGCCTCGGGCAGTTGGAACGTGAACTCGACCAGTGCTGGGACCTGTTGCGCCAGCGCCGCGCGAAGGTGGAGTTCGGGGAGAACCCGGACGAGGCGCGGGTGCGGCCGGAGTCCGAGGTGGAGGGGTATCAGGGGTGAGGTGACGTGAGCTGACGGGTGGGGTGGCCGCGGCGGCCCGGTGCTCCGCGGCCGCTGATCGTCGCGTCCTGTGTCGCTCCTGCTGATCGCTTCGGCGCTACTTGCCGCGCGCGGCAAGCCTGTTGGCGATCTCGGTCCTGACCATTGACGATCCCCTATCGTCAACCTGTAATTGACGATTGGTTCGAGGGTGCTCCGCCATGGCGATCCGGGGGCTGCGACCCGGCGGGCCCAGTGATCGGTCAGCCGCGAAGTCCGCCCAACCCCCGCCCCTGCCCGACCAGTTCGAGCACCGGCCGCAGACCGTCCGGCCGCTCCGTCACCGGCCGGTGGTCCACGAAGTGCACCCCGCACCCCAGGGCCGCCGCCCCGCCGTCCGCCCGCCGGTCGTCGCCGACCATCAGGACGTCCTTCGGGTCGACGCCGAGGGCCTCGCAGGCGACGGTGAACAGCCGTGGGTCCGGCTTCTGGATGCCGTGTTCGTACGACAGGACGTACGCGTCCACGTACGGGTCGAGCCCGTGCTCGCGGAACACCGGCCGCAGATCCCAGCCGATGTTGCTGACCACACCCACGCCGATCCCGCGTTCGTGCAGGGTGCGCAGCACGTCCTCGGTATCGGGGTACGGCATCCATGCGGCCGGCGTCATGTGCCGGTCGTACAGCGCGTCGTGCAACGCCGGGTCGGGGAGCGGGACTTGACGGGAGACGCCGGTGTACGCGGCCCGGTGCAGCGCGGAACTCTGGTCCCGGATGGCCCACACCTCCGCGAACTCCTCGGGCAGTTGCTCCGGCTGCGCACCGCCCGGCATCGCCCCCGCCACCTCCAGCGCCCGCGCCGCCTCGGCCAACTCCGGTTCCGGCAGCGCGATCCCGGTCTCGCGCAACACGGCACGCAGCCAGGACTCGGTGGACTCGATACGGAAGAGGGTTCCGGAGAAGTCGAAGAGGACGGCATTCATGCGGTGATCTTACGCAGCGGCATTCCACGCGGCGGGACGGGCGATACCGGCCAGGTCGAGCGAGCGTGCGCCCAGCACATCGGCGCCCCCGGCACACGCCACATGCTCACTCCGGCGCGTCGTTCGGATCCCCGGTCGCGCTCATCCCCCACCGTTGGTACGCCCCCACGGCCACCGCCACCACGAGCGCCCCCAGTACCCACCCGCCCACCACATCCGACGGCCAGTGCACGCCCAGCCACACACGGGTGAGTCCCACACCCGCGACGGAGATCACGGCCAGGGCCATGGCCGTACGCCACACAGCGCGTCTGGCGCCGTGGTCGTGGAGCAGCCACAGCAGCAGGCCGCAGACCACCGTGGCGGTCATGGCGTGGCCCGAGGGGAAGGCGGCGTAGTGGGCCGAGTCGACGGGGTCGGGCCATGCCGGGCGGGGCCGGGCGACCAGTGCCTTCAGGGTCTGTTGGAAAAGTGTGCCCAGCGCACATGTGGCCGCCAGCCATAGCGCCGTCCACCATGCTGAACGCCGCCACACCAGCCACACCATGGCGGCCGCACACACGAGGCGCATGGTCAGCGGGTCCCAGACCCAGTCCGTCAGGATGCGGAACGTATGCGTCAGACCGTGGTTCTCGACCGCCCAGCGATGCGTGGTCCGGGCGATCCGCTCGTCCACGTCGATCAGTGGACGCCACTCCACCGTGACGAGAGTGAGGAGCAGCGCGGAGCACAGGGCGAGGGCGATGCCGGTCTGTCGGAGAGTCGGGCGGGGCGGGCGGTGCATGGAACGATCCTCGCCGACTCACGGCGGGCGGAGCCAACCCGGCCCGGGGAGCACATCCCCCTCGCCGCCTGTTTGCCCTGACCTCGGCGCCTTCGCGGCCCCTCTTCAGCCCAGCGCCCGCAACCCCGGCACGAACGCCACCAGCACCGGAACCACCGGCACCAGTGCCGCCGTCGCGGTCCAGCCCAGGCGGCGCATCGCCGTGAGGCGGTCCGGGGGAGTGAGCAACCGGTTCACCCGCTGCGGAACATGGGCGTGCGGAGTGGGGCACGGCCCGAACACCCCGCGGTCCTCGTTGAGTTCGACCAGCGCGAGGGCGGTCGTGAGGCGACCGAAGCGCCGTGAGGCCATGTCGTCGGCGGCGAGTTCGACCAGCCGGTGCATCTCGCCCCGGAACGCGGCGAACACCGGCACCTGCGGAAACCCGTTCGCGAGCGCGCCCGAGCAGTGCAGCAACCAGTCGTGCCGGGCCTGTGCGTGCCCCTGTTCGTGCGCGAGCAGCGAGTCCAGCTGCCGCCCCTTGAGGCGCCTCAACGCGGCCGTGGTGATGACCAGTTGGGGCGCGGTACCGGCCATCCACCACGCGTCCGGCCGCTCCCCCTCCAGGACGACCAGCGGCTCGGCGCCCGGCTCCTCGCCGGGCAACACAGGGGCGCGCACGAGGAGTTCGGCCCTCCGCAGCCGACGCCGCGCCCGGGCCCGTACGACCTCACGGACCAGCATCGCCGCGGTCCACGCCCCGCCGCACGCGAGGGCCACCGCGGTCGTGGCGGCCCAAGGCCCGGTCGTCACCAGGGGATAGGCGTCCACGACCGCGTGCGGGGCGTTGGCGAACACATGGCCGCGCACCGCCTGCCATGCGGCGGCCGCGCTGAGCGTCATGGACAGGGCGCAGCACAGGAGGACGGCCGCCACCACGCACTGCCACACCCACAGCGCGAGCACCGGCTCGTGGTCCGGCCAGTCGGCCCGGGCGAGCAGCCGTGGGGCGACAACGGCGGCCAAGGCGCCGAGCAGCAACAGTGCCGCGGGGACCATCATGGGAGCACCCTATGAGCGCCGCGGTGATCAGTGGTACGGCTTGTCGCGGCAAAGTGACGCAGACCACGATGTCGTACAGCCGCGCCTCTCCTGCCTAGAGCGTCAGCAGCATCGCGACCATGCCGATCCCCATCGACAGCCGGCACGCCCGCGCCAGCTCCGGCCGGTCGCCCCAGCCGACGCTCCCGCCGCCGACGGCCGCGCCGGTCACCGCTCCGGGGACCGGCACCAGCCGGATGCCCGACAGCAGCACGTATCCCACGAAGTAGAGGAGCAGCGCGCCCGTCACGAGCGGGACTCCGGAGTCGCCGTGCTCGTGGTGGTGCGCGGGCGAGGCGGCCATCGCGAGCGCCATGTAGACCATGGCCGCGGTGCCCAGCAGATGGTGCACATGGTGCGGACTCCGGCGCGCCGACCACAGGGCGCGCAGCGCCGCCGCGCCGAACACCGCCGCGTAGACGGGCCACGCCCAGGACGGTGGTGTGAACACCGCGGCGGGTACGGCCATCGCTGCCATGCCGAAGCCCATCAGCGCCTCGCCGCCGGCGGCCCGGCGCTGTTCCTCGACGGGGCTGCGCATCCGCAGCAGGCAGTAGGCCCCGGTCGCCGCGCACAGCGCGACCAACAGCCAGCCGGGCGAAGCCGGTCCACCATGCACGCGCATCCCCCGTTCCGCCTCGAACATCGCTCTCCGTCGACGTTCGGTCACAGGATGCCCGTGCCGCACGGGGCGCAATCAAGCGCAACGGTGTACATGGGGAGCACTCGACGGAGCGCGGCAGGTCAGTGGCGCCCCGTGGCATGCCCGACGGGAATACTTCACGAGTAAAACACCCGCTAAGCTTGTTTCCCATGAGCAGTGCGACCCCCGCCCCCACCCCACGCGTCCGACGTCTCCCGCTCGCCGGCGTGCTGAGCCTCGGCCGGCCGTCCGACATCTGGTTCAAGCCCGCGCTCAGCGCGGTCGCCTCGGTCGCCCCGCCCAACCTGACCCTGTTGGCCCTCGGCCGCCTCGACCTGGCGATGTATACGATGGCGGGCTCCTTGTGCGCGCTCTACGCCCACAACAAGCCCTACGCCGCCCGGGCCCGCGCCCTCTTCTGGGTGGTGCTCGGCATGATCGCCGGCCTCGCCGTCTCGCTGGTCACGGCCTCGCTCACCACGAACGCCGTCGTGCTGGTCACGGTCGGCGCCGTCCTGGCCGCCGTACAGAAGGGACTGTGCGACGCGAGCCGGATCGGCCCGCCCGGCAACGTGGTCCTCACTTTCATCAGCTCCGCCTCGCTCTTCGCACCGCAGACGCTCGGCCAGGTCCCCGCGCACCTCGCGCTGGCCGCCGCCGCGGGCGCCTGGGCATGGCTCGTCGGCATGGCCCCCGCACTCGTCCGCCCCTACGGCCCCGAGCGCCGTGCCACCGCCCAGGCCCTGAACGCCGCCGCGACGTACGCCGCCACACACGGCACCGGAGACGGTGACGCACGCGCGCGTGCCGCGGCCGCCATCCACGCGGCCTGGCACTCCCTCCTCGCCACCGGCACCCCTACCCCACCCCGACGCGGTCTCGAACGCCTCCTCGTCCGTGCCGAGGTGGCGCTCGCCGCGCCCGCGGACGCCGACCCGGCGCGGCTGCGCACCTGGGCCCGCGAACTGCGCGGCAGGCGACCGGTCCCGCAGACCGACGTCCCGGCCGGCGCCGTGGACGAACTCCTCGGTGTGGACGCCGAACTGGCCGCCCCCGCCCGCCCGTTGTGGACCAGGCTCGGTCCGCTGACCCCGCTCGTGCTGCGCACGGCGCTCGGCTGTGCGCTCGCCGGATACGTGTCCCTCGCCCTCGGTGTCGGCCGCCCTTACTGGGCCCTCGTCACCGCAGCCTCCCTCTACCAGGCCAACATCACGCTCACCTGGGGACGGGGTGTGCAGCGGGTCGTCGGGAACCTCGCCGGGGTGCTCGTCTTCGCCGCGGTCGCGCCGCTCGCCCACGCGCATCCGGCGGCCCTCGTGCTGTGCTGCCTCGCCTTCAACTTCGGTGCGGAGGCGCTGATCGGCCGCAACTACTGGCTGGGCAGCGTCTGTGTGACCCCGATGGCACTGCTCATCACGGAGTTCGCGCGGGCGCAGCAGCCCGGGGAGCTGATCGCCGAGCGGGTCGTCGACACCCTCGTCGGCGCGCTGGTCGGCCTCGTCGCCGCTGCCGTCGTCACCAACCGGCGCGCGACCGACCGTATCGAGGAGGCGCTGACCGCCGTGGAACGGGCCCGGGAGCGGGCCGCGCGCCTGCTGGCGGAGCAGGCTCCCGCGCCCGGAGCGCTGGGTTCCGCGCCCCGCGCGCTCGCCGCCGCGCTCGTCGAACTGCGCGCCACCGTCGACGCCGCGTCCGGCGAGTGGTGGCAGCGCGCCCTGCCGCAGGAGCGGGTCGTGCTCGCCGAACAGTCCGGACACCGTACGCTCGCCGCGACGGTACGACGCCGGGAGTCGCACTCCCGGCCGACCGTGGATCGGCGTACGGGCGGAAAGACGGAGGGCGTACGGGGATGACGGCAATGAACGGACGGCCGGTTGACCGGGACGGCGCGGCCCGCCCGATCCCTTCGAGTGCGACCCGGGGCGACACCGTCGCCGCCGTCGTCGGGCAGTGGCAGGCCGTGCACCCCGACCTCGACACCGGCCCGATGGAGATCATCGGCCGGATCAACCGGTGCGCCGCCCTGCTCCAGCAGGCCGAGGACGCGCCGCTGCGGCGGGCCGGGCTCAGCCGCCCCGAGTTCGACCTGCTCGGTGCGCTCCGCCGCACCGGGCACGAGCTGACGCCGAGCGAGCTGACCCGGGAGACCTTCTCCTCGGGTGCCGCCGTCACCAAGCGCCTCAAGCTGCTGACCGAACGCGGGCTGGTCGAACGCCGCGGCGACACCCGCGACCGGCGCGTCGCCCACGTCCGCCTCACGGACAGCGGCCGCGACCTCGTCGACGCGATCCTGCCCGAGCAACTCGCCTACGAGACGACCGTGCTCGCCGGCCTGGACACCCCCGGACAGGGCGAACTCGCCTCCCTGCTCGGCGAGTTGCTGGTCCAACTGGAAGGCCGGCTGGGCATGCTGCGCGTCTGAGCCGCCGCACGCGGGCGCCGACGGACCGTTGACGCGAGTCGCGTGATCTCCCTACGTTCGATCAAGCCGGTCCGGGACACCGACTGACGTACGACATGCCGAACAAGGGATTGATGCCGTGGCAGCCGCAGCCTCCGCCGCTCCTGTTTCCGGGAACCTCACCATCGACCTCGGCACCGACACGGGCCCCTTCCACGGAGGCGCGAGCGGCACGCTCTACGGCCTGTACGGCGACGGCGTCCCCAGCCGCAACGCGGTCGAGGGCATGTACGTCCGCACGGTCTCCACCAAGGCCCAGGACGGCACCCAACACCCGGGCGCCGACGCCCTGGAGATCCTCCGCCCCTTCGTCGAGGCGGGTGGCCGGGACGTCTACGTCTACATGACCGACATCTACCGCGGCTTCCCCTATGAATGGCCCGGCGACACCGGAGCCGAACGCCTCGCCGACTTCACGGCCCGCGTCCGCCGCCAGGTGGAGCAGGTGCTGACGCTCGGCGCGTACAAGTCCCATGTTGTGTACGTCCCGTTCAACGAGCCCGAGGGCAACATGTTCGGCACGGGGGAGTGGAGCTACGACCGGATCTCCTGGCGCACCGAACCGCGCCCCTACTTCACCGCCTGGCGGGACATCCACCGCCTCATCAAGGAACTCGACCCCGGCGCCCGCATCGCCGGCCCCAACACCTGCCTCCTGTACGACGAGGTCAGGGGCTTCCTGGAGTTCGCCCGGGCCGAGGACGTACTGCCCGACGTCATCACCTGGCACGAGCTGTCCTCGCCCGACGAGATCCGCACGAGCGTCGCCAAGTACCGTGCGCTGGAACGGGAGTTGGGCATCGGAACGCTCCCCGTCAACCTCAACGAGTACGCCCACAACTACCACTTGTCCGTCCCGGGCCAGATGATCCAGTGGATAGCCGCGATCGAGGAGTCAAAGGTCGACGCCGACATGGCGTACTGGAACATCGACGGCAACCTCAACGACTCGGTGGTGGAGGCCAACAAGGGCAACGGCCAGTGGTGGCTGTTCAACGCCTACGGACAGTTCACGGGCAACACCGTCCAGGTCACCGCGCCCCATCCCAACGTCCAGTACACGCTCCAAGGCGTCGCCGCGCTCGACCGCGCCAAGCGGCAGGCGCGGGTGCTGCTCGGTGGTGCGGGCGGGTCGGCGGACGTCGTGTTCGAGCACGTCGACCCCGAAGTCTTCGGTACGACCGTCCACGCGCGGCTCCTTGAGATCCCCTGGACCGGTCAAGTCGGCGGCTCCGCGCAGCCGTTGAGGCTCGCTGATCACGAACTCCCCGTCCTGGACGGCAAAGTGACGCTGCGTCTGGCCGGCCTGGACGCGATGTCGGCGTACCAGGTGATCCTGTCCCCGGGCGGCAAGGGGGCCGTAGCGCTGCCGCCCTCGGTCGGCTGGCGGCGTTCGTACCAGGCGGAGGACGCGGCCTACATCGGTGAAGGCCACTCGCTGAACGGGCCCGAGGGGTCCCCGTCCGACGTCGACAGGTTCGCGGGCTCGACGGGCTACCACGTGGGCGGACTCCGCACCGGTTCCGACGGCGTGCTCGTCTTCTCCGTGGAGGTCCCGCGGGACGGGACGTACGACGTGAGCGTCTTCGCCAACTCCTACAACCTGGCCGACGCGGTGCGCGAGCAGGGACCCACCAACGTGTTTCTCCGCGTCGACGGCGGGGATCCGCGGGAACTCCGGCTGCCCCTCGGCTACAAGTGGGCGGTGTGGGGCCACACCGACACCCGGGTCGAGCTGACCGCCGGCGCGCACACGATCACCCTCGCCGCGCAGGACCATGACCTCGGTGTCACGCGGGGCGACGCGGTCGTCGACCGGCTCGACCTCGCCCTGCGCGACGACCAGGTGACCGCGCCCGCGCTGTACGACGCCGAGTTCGCGGCGTTGGCGGGTGGCGCTCGCGTGGACTACGGGCAGCTCGGAGCCTCGGGACCCGGTGTCGTCGTACTGCCGCGGGGCGGCACCGCCACCTTCTGGGTGCACGCGGCGGAGGACGGGGAGGCGGCTGTGAGCGTCGATCGGATCGGCCCCGGGGAGGGCGAGTTGACGATCAACGGCGAGAACGTGGGGATGATCGGCGGAGACGGCATGGGGATTGTTGAACGATCCTCCGTTCCCCTGTTCCTCGCGTCGGGCATCAACAAGGTCACCGTCACCGCCACTTCGGACCATCTCGTCCTGGACCGCCTCCAGACAGGCCCGTCACGCGGCCTACTCCCCACCTCCACGCACCCGGCCGAGGACGGCACCACGACCGGCAGCGCCCGGGTCACCGGCGCCCACACGTTCGCCACGGGCGGCAAGGCGGTCGAAGGCATCGGCGGCGGCCCCGCGAACGCGCTCACGCTCACCGTGACGGCGGAGCGGGCCGGCCGTCACGCGCTCACGATCCGGTACTCCAACGGCGAGCAGGCGCCCGCCACCCACTACAACCCGGACCCGGTCTGCCGCCACGCGGACATCGCGGTCAACGGGGCCGTCCCGCACCGCGTCCTGTTCCCCACCACCTTCCACTTCAACAACTTCCACGGCCTCTCCGTCCCCGTCACCCTCGACCAGGGCGCCAACACCCTCACCTTCACCGCCGACGAACTCCCGGACCACGACGGCCACTCCAGGAACCAGTACGGCCAACGCTCCGCGTACGCACCGGTGATCGACCGGGTGACGGTGACACCGCTGGCGTGACACCGAAGGTTCCAGTGCGCTAGAGGACCTCGGTCGCCGTGCGGCGGTAGCCGGAGCGCCGGTCGTCGATGTCGGCCCAGCGGTCGCCGTAGATGTTCCGCACGACGGCCGGCTCCCGTACGAAGTCGTGCGGGAAGCCGAGGTCCACCGCGCTCACCTCGTCGAGGCGGGCGACGGCGTCGGCGGAGAGGCGGACGTCCACGCTGCCCAGGTTGTCGGCGAGTTGGTGCACCGTGGTGGCAGCGACGATCGGGACGACGTTGCCGGCCCGGCCCAACAGCCAGGCCAGCGCGACCTGGGCCGGACTCCAGCCGCCCTGTCCGGCGATCTCCAGGACGGCGGAAATGACGTCCTCCTCCCGCGAGTTCGGCTTGTCGCCCCAACTGTCGAGCCGACCCGCCTCACCCCGGCGGTACTTGCCGGTGAGCTTCCCGGCCGCCAACGGCGCCCACGCCAGCACCGTCTGCCCGAACGCCCTTGCCTGCGACAGCAGTTCACGCTCCGGTGTCCGCTCCAACAGGTTGTAGCGCAGCTGCGAACCGGCGAACGAGGTCCAACCCCTCAGCTCCGCGAGCGTGTTGGCCTGCGCGATCTCCCGTTCTTGCGGTGGTTGCCGGCCGCGTTGACGTCCCCCACGCGGGTCCCGCACGTGTACTTGCCGGCCAGCACGAACTCCTCGCGCCGCCCTTCCAGCAGTTCACCGAGGATCCGCTCCGACGCGCCGCCCGAGTAGATGTCGGCCGTGTCGACGAAGTTGCCGCCCCCGTCGGCGAAGGCGTCCAGGAGCCGGGCGCTGGTCTCCTTGTCGGAGCCGTAGGCAGGATCGTCGCCCATGACCATCGCGCCGAGGCTCAGCTCGCTCACGCGCAGACCGCTCTTGCCGAACAGTGTGTACCGCACGATCAGTTCCCCTTCAGGCAGGTCGTGCGGACGACGTTAGGAGCTGGAGCGCACTTCAACACAAGACGGCGTCTCGTGGACAGGACGCCGGCTCAACTCTCCGCATACACCCCGAACATCGCCCCCTGCGGATCCCGCAGCACCGCGATCCGCCGCACGTCCCCGATGGACGTTGGCTCCATCAGGACCGTGCCGCCCGCCTCCGTAGCCGATGCGGCGGCGGCGTCGACGTCGGCCACGGCGAAGTACGGCAGCCAGTGCGGAGGCACCTCCGGCGGGAACTTCGCGTCCATCGTCATCATGCCGCCGAAGTCGGCGCCGTCGATGCCCCATTGCGGGTAGTGCTCCGAGGGGCGGACGGTCCAGCCGAACACCGTCGTGTAGAAGGTCTCGGCCCGCTCGGGCGCCCGCGTCAGCAGCTCCACCCAGCCCAGCGCGCCGGGCGCGTTGAACAGCCCGGCGCCTGGGAAGGTCCGCGCCTGCCACATCTGGAACACGGCGCCGCCCGGGTCGAGGGCGACCGCGAAGCGGCCGATGTCGAACACGTCGATCGGTTCCATCAGCAGGGTCCCGCCCGCCGCGCGCACCCGCTCCGCCGTCGCGTCGGAGTCCGCCACCGCGAACGACACGTTCCACGCCACCGGCTGCGACTCCTGGAACAGCGGCGTCAGCGCGGCGACCGCCGCATCACCGACGTGCGCGACCGTGTAACCGCCCGCCTCCGGCCGGGGATCGGTCTCCGGACGCCAGCCGAACACGTCCGAGTAGAACCGCTTGGCCGCCTCCAGATCACTGGTCCCGAGCTCGGTCCAGCAGGGTCCACCGGTCACCGGCCTGTCGAGCTTCATGGCGTTCCTTCCGCAGAAAGCTCCCCTCCCAGCACGCTAAGCCCCGGCCGCGACCCCGGCCATCCGGCGCGGAAACGGCGCCGTGGTCGTCGTAGGCCTACATCCCCGGCCGGTACCTCAGCGGATGATCCGCCGGGACCTCCACCAGGACGATCCGCGTTCCGTCCGGATCCGAGATCCACATCTCCACCAGCCCCCAGGGCTCCTTCACCGGCGGTCGCGCGATCTCGACCCCCTTCGCCCGCAGCTCCTCGTGCGCGGCGCCCGCGTCCGCGACCTGCAGCCACAGCCGCACGGCGGGGGAGGGCGGGGTGTCGGAGCGTCCGGAGACCTCCAGGAAGCCGCCGCCGAGGAAGTAGACGGTTCCGCGTTCCGGACCTGTGCCGAACTCGCGGTAGACGGGCAGGGCCAACCGCTCGCCGTAGAAGGCGCGGGAGCGTTCGGGATCGGTGGGGCGCAGCAGGATGCGGCTGCTCAGTACGTGCACCATGCGGCCGGAGCCTAGCCTCCGGGGTCGCGTTACCCTCGTCTCTGCCTGAGCCGCGCCCTGATCGGAGTTGTGCACCATGGACACCGCCGCCACCGGACTGACCTTCCGCGACGCCACCGACGCCGATGTGGACGCCCTCGTCGTGCTGATCGAGTCGGCCTATCGGGGTGACGACAGCCGGGCGGGCTGGACCACCGAGGCGGACATCCTCGAAGGGCAGCGGACCGACCCCGAGGGCGTGCTGGCGGTCATCAAGTCGCCGGACAGCCGACTGCTCGTCGTCGAACGCGACGGGCAGGTCGTCGCCTGCTGCCAGCTCGAACACCGGGGCGAGCACGCCTACTTCGGGATGTTCGCCGTCAGTCCGCAGCTCCAGGGCGGCGGTCTCGGCAAGGTCATCATCGCCGAGGCGGAGCGCACGGCCCGGGAGACCTGGGGCGCGCGGGAGATGCACATGACCGTGATCTCCGTACGGAACGACCTCATCGCCTGGTACGAGCGCCGCGGCTATCGCCGTACGGGCCGGATGACCCCGTTCCCGTACGGCGACGAGCGGTTCGGCATTCCGCAGCGCGACGACCTTCAGTTCGAGCTGCTGGTCAAGGAACTCGCCTGATTCCTACGGCCGTTCGGTCCGCTACGCCGTGAAGCGGCCCGTGCGTTTGATCTCCGGGTAGTCGGTGGTCGCGCCGTCCAGCCCCAGGGCGCGGACGAGCCGCAGCTGGTCCTGTGTGTTCACCACCCAGCCGATGATCCTCAAGTCCGCCTTGCGGGCCGCCTCGACGACCTCCAGAGTCAGCCGGCGGATGTTGAGGCAGACCGTTTCGGCACCGGCCTCGGTGGCGCGTTCCACCACGTCGGGGCCGAAGCGGCTGGCGATCAGCGCGGTGCGTACGCCGGGCACCAGGCGGGCGATCTCGGCGATCGCCTCGTCATGGAACGAGGACACCTCGACCCGCTCGACCAGGTTCCGCCGGTGCATGACCTCGGCCAGCGCCCGTGCCGCCGCCAGGTCCTTGATCTCGGCCTGGACCGGCGACTTGACCGCGTCCAGGACCTCTTCGAAGGTCGGGACGCGCTCGCCGCGGCCCGCGTCCAGGGTGCGCAGCTCGCCGAGGGTCCGGTCGGCGATCGGGCCGGTCCCGTCGGTCGTGCGGTCCACGTCGGCGTCGTGCATGACGACGAGGGCGCCGTCCTTGCTCAGATGCAGATCGAGTTCGATGACATCGAGGCCGGCCTGCTCGGCGGCGACGAAGGAACGGAGAGTGTTCTCGGGTTCGAGACCCATGACTCCGCGGTGACCGATGGTAAGGAAGTTCAAGGTTCAACTCGCTTCCGTCGACGGCGGCTCGGCACGCGCGCGTGGGCGCGGCCGGACACCGGCGTCCACGCGGCAGAGCCGCAGCCTAATGGCCGGGCCCGGCGTTGTACCCGTGCGTACACGGGGGATCGGAGGTGACGGCCGGGGTGTATCTGGAGCGTACTGCGCGTCGCCGTCACTCAGGGGTGGGCGAGTCCGGTGGGCGTTGACCGAAACCGGCTCCCGGTCGCGGGCGGCGCCTCACCTACCCGGCGGCAGCGGAAGTAGTCGCGTTCTTTGTGTCTGGCAGGAAAAAGGGCGGTGACGGTCCGGGTCGCGCAGGATAATTTGCGGATCGCTCACTTGCTGGGAGAAACCGCGAACGCATACGGTGTCCATACGCGAGGTTCTCCCGTGGAGGATGGGACATGACGGAAATTCTTGTGCAGGTGGGTTCTGAGGAGCGGGTTCGTCCCGCGGCCAGGGTGGTGGAGCATCCGGCATGGCCCGTGCTCAAGGATGCCGTGGAGCGGATCCGGCCATGGCAGTCGAAGGACGGCTCGATCGACTTCGAGGCCGAGGGCGCGCCGGACCGTGCGGACGTCGACTCCGCCATGCACCAGGTGATCGGCGCTGTGGAGGAGCTTTCCCCGTTGCTCCCGCATGACGCGGCCTATCACGCGGCGCTCGTCAGGGATCTCGCGGAATGGGCCGCCGCCGATTTCCCGGTGCCCGACTTCCTCGACTCGCTGCTGGCTTTCCAGCCCGCCGCGAACCGCCGGGACGGACTCCAGCACCTGGTCGTCTTCCCGATGTACACGCAGAACGGCAACCCGGACCGCAACTTCGAGGCGGTCGTGCTGCGCATGGTCTGGCCAGACTGGCTGGCCGAGCTGGAGGCTACCCGCTACGACAACCCGCTGTTCTGCGGCATCACCTTCGAGGACTTCACCTCCGGCTACGACACCAACTCGGCCGTGCTCTTCCCGGAGACCATCGCCGTACGGCAGGCGCCGGAACGGTTCTCCTGGGGCGGCATCTTCTGCGACCGCGAGGCCGCCCGCTTCCGCCGGGTCACCGAGGCCGCCGTCGACATCCTGGGCATGCGACTGCCCGAGGACGTCGCCACGATGGTCGACGACCAGAAGCGCTGCGAGGAGGCCTTCGTCCTGTGGGACATGGTCCACGACCGCACCCACAGCCACGGCGACCTGCCCTTCGACCCGTTCATGATCAAGCAGCGCCAGCCGTTCTGGATGTACGGCCTGGAGGAGTTGCGCTGCGACCTCACCGCCTTCAAGGAGGCCGTGAAGCTGGAGGCCGACGGCGTCTCGCAGGCGCGTGACGTGCAGTACGCGGTCCTCTGCGACCGCATGTTCCGCTTCCCGGTCACCGGCGAGCGCGTGCGCAACTACGACGGTCTCGGCGGCCAGCTCCTCTTCGCCTACCTGCACAAGCACGACGTCGTCCGCTGGACCGACAACAAGCTGCACATCGACTGGCAGCGCGCCCCCGAGGTCACCAACCAGCTGTGCGCCGAGATCGAGGACCTCTACCGCGCGGGCATCGACCGCCCCAAGCTCGTCCACTGGTTCAAGGCCTACGAGCTGGTCGCGACCTACCTCGCCCCGCACCCGGGCTCCCGCTGGGCCAAGGGCCCGGACGCCCTGGACCTGAGCCTGCCGCCGCGGAAACTCGTGGATGACGTGCTTCCGGACGAGTTTCCGCTGAGCATGTTCTATGAGGCACTCTCCAAGAAGCTGAAGAACGTGATCGCGTCGACCCGGGGCATCACGGCGGAGAGCGCCGAGCGGATCGCCGCGTGAGCGGCCGCACCACAGAACTGGCTCAGGAGGCGAGGACCATGGGGAACGGGGCGCTCAACGGCGCGGTGATCGCGGTGGCCGGAGCGGGCGGGCCCGCGGGCCGGGCCGTGCTGCTGCGGCTGGCCGAGGCCGGCGCGACCGTCGTCGGCGCGGACGCGCATCCCGAACGCCTGGCGGAGGCCGTGGACGCGGCCCGCTACGCGCACGGCGGCGCGACCGTCGTCGGGGACACCGTCGACCTGCTCGACCCGCAGGCGACCCGCGACTGGGCCGAACACATCGAGAAGGACTTCGGCCGCGTCGACGGCCTGGTCCACCTCGTCGGCGGCTGGCGCGGCAGCGCGTCCTTCGCCGACACCGACCTCGCCGACTGGGACCTGCTGGAGAAGCTGCTCATCCGCACCGTCCAGCACACCTCCCTGGCCTTCTACGACGGCCTGGAGCGCAGCGACCGCGGGCGCTATCTGCTGATCAGCGCGGCGGGCGCGAGCAAGCCCACCGCGGGCAACGCGGCGTACTCCGCCTCCAAGGCCGCCGCCGAGGCCTGGACCCTCGCCATGGCCGACGGCTACCGCAAGGCCGGCGGCGAGGACGGGCCTACCTCCGCCGCCGCCGTGATGGTGGTGAAGGCGCTTGTGCACGACGCGATGCGTGCCGAGCGCCCCAACGCGAAGTTCGCGGGCTTCACCGACGTCAAGGACCTCGCCGAGGCCATCGCCGGAGTCTGGGACAAGCCCGCCACCGAAGTGAACGGAAACCGTCTGTGGCTGACCGAGAAGCCGTGAACCCTCCGAAGACCGACGCCCGTCGCCACCACGACCCGGAGATCCGCGGCTTCGCCAGCGACAACTACGCCGGCGCCCACCCCGAGGTCCTCGCCGCCCTCGCCCTCGCCAACGGCGGCCACCAGGTCGCGTACGGCGAGGACGACTACACCGACCACCTCCAAGGCATCATCCGCAGCCACTTCGGCGCCACGGCGGAGGCCTTCCCGGTCTTCAACGGCACCGGCGCGAACGTCGTCGCGCTCCAGGCGGTCACCGACCGCTGGGGCGCGGTGATCTGCGCCGAGAGCGCGCACATCAACGTCGACGAGGGCGGCGCCCCCGAGCGCATGGGCGGCCTGAAACTCCTCACGGTCCCCACCCCCGACGGCAAGCTCACCCCCGAACTGATCGACCGGCAGGCCTACGGCTGGGACGACGAGCACCGCGCTATGCCGCAGGTCGTCTCGATCACCCAGAGCACCGAACTCGGCACCCTCTACACGCCCGACGAGATCCGCGCGATCTGCGACCACGCCCACGCCCACGGCATGAAGGTCCACCTCGACGGTTCCCGGATAGCCAACGCGGCCGCTTCCCTGAACGTCCCGATGCGGACGTTCACCAACGCGGTGGGCGTCGACATCCTCTCGCTGGGTGGGACGAAGAACGGCGCGATCTTCGGCGAGGCGGTCGTCGTCATCAACCAGGACGCCGTCAGCCACATGAAGCACCTGCGCAAGCTGTCCATGCAGCTCGCCTCCAAGATGCGCTTCGTATCAGTGCAGTTGGAGGCGCTGCTCGCCAAGGACCTGTGGCTGCGCAACGCCCGCCACGCCAACGAGATGGCCCAGCGCCTCGCCGAGGGTGTCCGGGCGGTGCACGGCGTGGAGATCCTCTACCCGGTGCAGGCCAACGGTGTTTTCGCCCGCCTTCCGCACGACGTGAGCGAGCGTCTTCAGAAGCGCTTCCGCTTCTACTTCTGGGACGAGGCCGCCGGCGACGTCCGCTGGATGTGCGGCTTCGACACGACCGAGGACGACGTGGACGCGTTCGTGGCGGCGCTCAAGGAGGAGATGGCCCGCTAGGCCTCCCGGCTCGGAGTCGGGTTGTGTTGTGCATAGATATGCGGTCACCTGAAAAGTCATTGACTCTCGGGTGATCGCTTTCCTATGCTCTGCAGCCATGGAGCTGATCCAGAACACCCCCGACCTGTCCGCGTACTTGGCCGCCGACGAGGTCATCGACCACGACCATCCCCTCGTACGGGAGACGGCCGCGCGTCTCGCCAGGAGTGCCGCGGACTCGTATGGCTATGCACGGCTGGCGTTCGAGTTCGTGCGGGACGACATTTTCCACTCGCAGGACTCCGGCGACCCGCGCGTCACCTGGCGGGCCTCCGACGTCCTGGAGCAGGGCACCGGCATCTGCTATGCCAAGGCGCACGCGCTGGCCGCGTTGCTGCGGGCCGAGGACATTCCTACGGCGCTCTGTTACCAGAAGTTCGACGTGGTGCACGGGTTGGTCGCCGTGCGGTTCAACGGGGCCTGGCATCGGCAGGACCCGCGCGGCAACAAGCCGGGCGTGGACGCGCAGTTCTCGCTCGACGGGGAGCGGCTGGCCTTCGTACCCGATCCTGAGTTCAATGAGCTGGACTATCCGGTCCTGTACGCTGAACCACACCCGGTCGTGCTGAGCGCCCTCAAGGCCGCCTCCGACCGGCCGCACCTGTGGCAGACACTCCCGACCGCACTCTGAGGCACCTCATGACGCTCACGCTGACCGTGTCCGACGAAGTCCGCGCCCTCGCGCCCGGGTTCACCCATGTCGCCATCGAGGCCCATGGACTTGTCAACGGGCCGAGCACCGAAGCGAGTTCGGCGCTCCTCGACGACGCGGCCCGCCGTCTCGCCGTACGACTGGACGGGCGTGCCCCGCACGAGGACCCGCACATGGTGGCCTGGCGGGAGGTGTACACGGCGTTCGGGTCGAAGCCGTCGCGGACCCGTAACTCGGCGGAGGCGCTGGCCAGGAGGGCGCTTTCCGATGGCGGGTTGCCCCGGATCAATGTGCTGGTCGACCTCTACAACGCCATCAGCGTCGCCCACTTGATCCCCGTGGGCGGTGAGGACACCGACCGCATCCAGGGTGCGATGACCCTCCAACGGGCCGTCGGGGACGAGGAGTTCGTGACCGTCGCGGGCGGCGAGGAGGTCGTCGAACATCCCGACGCGGGCGAGGTGGTGT
Source organism: Streptomyces sp. NPDC048504 (assembly GCF_043200035.1). Classification (NCBI taxonomy): domain Bacteria; kingdom Bacillati; phylum Actinomycetota; class Actinomycetes; order Kitasatosporales; family Streptomycetaceae; genus Streptomyces; species Streptomyces sp. NPDC048504. Next base: position 168,749 of record NZ_JBICXA010000004.1, on the reverse strand, counting down.
GGTGCGACGCGGCCGGTGTCACGTGCCGCCGCTGGAACTGGCGACAGGGGCCGCGCACCAGGCTCACGGAGGAAACGACCTCCGCCGTCTTCCTGTTGGAGAGTCTGGCGCCGATGCCCGTCGCCGAGGTCGAGCGCGCCGGCGCCGAACTGGCCGAACTGCTGGAGAAGTTCAGCCCCGGGGCGCGGATCACCGTCCACGCCCCGGCGTGACGATTCAGCGGGCCTGGGCCTCCGCCGCCTTGACCTCTTCGGGGGTCGGTGCCGTGCCGCCGAGGTGGGCCGGCATCCACCAGGTGTCGTCCGGGCCGTTCGGCCGTACCGGATAAGCGCGTTGGGCGGCTTCGAGGAGTTCCTGGATGCGCTCGCGCAGGCGGCGGGTGATCGCGCCCGCGTACTGGTCCTGCGGGGCCTCCACCGGCTCGCCGACCCGGATGGTGATCGGGGTGTGGCTGCGCTTGAAGTTCTTCGGGTGCCCCTTGGTCCACAGGCGCTGAGTGCCCCACAGCGCCATCGGGATCAGCGGGACGCCGGCCTCCTGGGCCATGCGCGCGGCACCCGACTTGAAGCTCTTCAGGGTGAAGGACTGGGAGATCGTCGCCTCGGGGAAGACGCCGACGATCTCGCCGGAGCGCAGCGACTCCAGCGCGTGCTGATAGGCCGTCTCGCCCTGCTTGCGGTCCACCGGGATGTGCTTCATGCCGCGCATCAGCGGACCGGAGATCTTGTGCCGGAACACCGACTCCTTCGCCATGAAGCGCACGAGGCGCTTCTGCGGCAGGGCGGCCAGACCGTCGAAGATGAAGTCCAGGTAGCTGATGTGGTTGCTGACCAGCACGGCGCCGCCCGAGCGCGGAATGTTCTCCGACCCCTTGCAGTCGATCTTGAGGTCCCAGGCCTTGAACAGCGTTTGGGCGAGACCGATGACGGGGCGGTAGACAAGCTCAGCCATGGACGGGGTGGACCCTTCTCTCTGCCTGGAAGGGGTTCTCCGGGCGGGAAAGTTACGCAGCCGTAGGTTTACGGCATTGCGCAGATCGTGCCCCAAGAACGGACGAGTGGCCAGTCCTCGTGCCGCAGAACGGCGAGATCCTCGTCACTTCCATCACTTGATCCACCTCGGCCTTTTAAGTTTCCTTTACTGTGCGCGAACTGTCACTCGACGCACGAGCAGGTACATCTCGCATCCGAGGCAGTACCCGAACGCGGCATTGAGGAACGCGGCCGCCAGCGCGGCCCCGGTCGCCGCGAGCCCCAGCCAGTCGGGACCCAGGCCGAAACCGACCAGTCCCACCCCGGCGAAGACCAGCCCGACCGCCTGTGCGAACCGCGGCGGCTCCGGCGACTCGAACTCGGTCGGCGGCCCGATCCGCAGCCGTACGGCCTTCCGGAACAGCCAGCCGTACGGCGAACGGCCCACGCCGCCCGCCGCGCCCAGCGCGAACGCCAGGGTCTGCCAGGCCAGCAGCCAGAAGCTGCCGGTGATCAGCACGACCGCCAGCACCACGGTCGTCAGGGCCGCTCCGAAGCGCGGTCCTCTTACGTCGATGTCCATGAATCAAGGATTCCGCAAGGGAAAGGATTAGGGGTGCCGGGAATCTTTGCAGTCTCGTGAACGCTGGAAGGGCCGATGAGCGGACTTGTGGTGTGCGTGGTGGTGCTCGCGGCGGCGAGCGCCTACGGAGTGCTGCATCGGCGGCGGAGCGGGAGAGTACGCGTGCGTGGGCGCGACGGTGGAAAACGGCTCGGCGCCACCGAGCTGGGCGGCGACCTCGGCGAGAAGGCCACCCTGGTGCAGTTCTCCAGCGCCTTCTGCGCGCCCTGCCGGGCCACGCGCCGGGTGCTGGGCGAGGTGGCCGGCATGGTCCCCGGGGTGAGCCACATCGAGATCGACGCCGAGGACCATCTGGACCTCGTACGGGAACTCGACATCCTGAAGACCCCCACCGTGCTGGTCCTCGACGCCGACGGGCGGGTCGTACGGCGCGCCACCGGCCTCCCCCGCAAGGCGGATGTCATCGCGGCTCTGGGGGAGGCGGTCTGACGGTCGTGAGGACGACGGTGAGTCATCTCCCATATGCCGGAACGTACTTGACTGTGCGCACCACCTATCGTCAGCCTGACCGTATGCCTTCGGAACTCCTTCTCTACGGGCGGGTGCACGTCGACCTGGCCCGCACCACGAGCGCGCGCTGTCCGGGCTGTTGAGCAGCCACGGACCCCGCTCGTCCCCTCGGCAGAAGGACAGTTCCATGACGGCGACGCCCGACCTCGGCACCCGTAACCATCAGCACGCCTCTCCCGACCTGCTGCGTTCCGTCTTCCGGCAGCACGCGGCCGGTGTGGCGGTGATCACCGCGCGCGGTGAGAACGGCCCGGTCGGCTTCACCGCCACCTCGCTCAGCTCCGTCTCCGCGCAGCCCCCGATGCTGTCCTTCGGGATCAGTACCGGCGCCTCCAGCTGGCCCGCGATATCCGCGGCCGACCATGTCGGTGTGCACATACTCGGCGAGCACCAGGAGCAGTTGGCCGCCACCTTCGCCCGCAGCGGCGCCGACCGGTTCGGGGCGCCCACCGTCTGGCGCGAGGGTCCCGAGGGCGTCCCGGTCCTCGACGGTGTGCTCGCCTGGCTGGTGTGCCGGGTCGTCGCGCGCGTGCCCGCGGGGGAGCACCGCATCGTGCTGGCCGAGGTCGTCCTCGGCGACCACGCGGGCTCCGGCCGCCCGCTCCTCTACCACCAGGGGCGCTTCAACGGGCTGCGTGACTGAGGCCACTCCGGGTGGGTGACGGGCCACCCTGCGGAAGCGTCGAGTTCCGATTACGCTGCGTTGCACAGGTCACAGTTCAAAGCGCTTGCTTAGCGGGCACCCCTTGGGGGAGCGTAGGAGTGCGTACTGGCGAGTAATATTTCGCTCGGAGCACCGGTCGCCCCCACCGGGAACGGCCGTTCAGGGCGCCTATGCTGCCTGGAAGTAGGCAGCCGAAAATGACGATGCAGTAGGAGAGCCGGCGTGAGCTTGAGGATCGTTGTCACTGTGAAGTACGTGCCCGACGCCACTGGCGACCGGCACTTCGCCGATGACCTGACCGTCGACCGGGACGACGTGGACGGTCTGCTCTCCGAGCTCGACGAGTACGCGGTCGAGCAGGCGCTGCAGATCTCCGAGAACTCGGACGACGACGTGGAGATCACCGTCCTGACCGTGGGCCCGGAGGACGCCAAGGACGCCCTGCGCAAGGCGCTGTCGATGGGCGCCGACAAGGCGATCCACGTCGAGGACGACGACCTGCACGGCACCGACGCCATCGGCACCTCCCTGGTGCTCGCCAAGGCGATCGAGAAGGCCGGCTTCGACCTGGTCGTCTCCGGCATGGCGTCCACCGACGGCACCGCCGGTGTGATCCCCGCCCTGCTGGCCGAGCGCCTGGGCGTCCCGCAGGTCACGCTGCTCTCCGAGGTCTCCGTGGCGGACGGCGTCGTCAAGGGCCGCCGTGACGGCGACACCGCCAGCGAGCAGCTGGAGGCCTCCCTGCCGGCCGTCGTGTCGGTCACCGACCAGTCGGGCGAGGCGCGTTACCCGTCCTTCAAGGGCATCATGGCCGCCAAGAAGAAGCCGGTTCAGGCCTGGGACCTCTCCGACCTGGAGATCGACACCGACGAGGTCGGCCTCGAAGGCGCCTGGACCGCCGTCGACTCCGCGGCCCAGCGCCCCGCGCGCACCGCCGGCACGATCGTCAAGGACGAGGGCGAGGGCGGCAGGCAGCTCGCCGAGTTCCTCGCGGGCCAGAAGTTCATCTAAGGCCCAACTCGCTTACCGCCCCTCAGACTTCGCAAGCACGCAGGAGACCAACCTCATGGCTGAAGTTCTCGTCTACGTCGACCACGTGGACGGCGCCGTCCGCAAGCCCACCCTGGAGCTGCTGACCCTGGCCCGCCGCATCGGCGAGCCCGTCGCGGTCGCCCTCGGCTCCGGTGCCGAGAACACCGCCGCCGCGCTCGCCGAGCACGGCGCGGTGAAGGTGCTCACGCACGACGCCGCCGAGTACGCCGACTACCTCGTCGTACCCAAGGTGGACGCCCTCCAGGCCGCCTACGAGGCCGTCTCCCCGGCCGCCGTCCTGGTGCCGTCGTCCGCCGAGGGCAAGGAGATCGCCGCCCGGCTGGCCGTGCGTATCGGCTCCGGCATCATCACCGACGCCACCGACCTGGAGGCCGGTGACGAGGGCCCGGTCGCCACGCAGTCGGTGTTCGCCGCCTCCTTCACCACCAAGACCCGTGTCTCCAAGGGCACCCCGGTCATCACCGTGAAGCCGAACTCGGCCGCTGTGGAGGCCGCCCCGGCCGCCGGCACCGTCGAGGCCCTCGCGGTCACCTTCTCGGACAAGGCCACCGGCACCAAGGTCACCGCGCGCACCCCGCGCGAGTCGACCGGCCGCCCGGAGCTGACCGAGGCCGCGATCGTCGTCTCCGGCGGCCGTGGCGTCAACGGCGCGGACAACTTCGCGATCATCGAGGCCCTCGCCGACTCCCTCGGCGCGGCCGTCGGCGCCTCCCGCGCCGCCGTGGACGCCGGCTGGTACCCGCACTCCAACCAGGTCGGCCAGACCGGCAAGAGCGTCTCCCCGCAGCTCTACATCGCCAACGGCATCTCCGGCGCGATCCAGCACCGCGCGGGCATGCAGACCTCGAAGACGATCGTCGCCGTCAACAAGGACGCCGAGGCCCCCATCTTCGACCTCGTCGACTACGGCGTCGTCGGCGACCTCTTCGACGTCGTCCCGCAGCTCACCGAAGAGGTCAACTCCCGCAAGGGCTGACCCCTGGCTGATGCCTTTCGGGCTGTACGAGGCTCCCGTGACCCATGTGGTCGCGGGAGCCTTCGTTCACCCCAGGGTGATGGTCGACTGGACGGGCAGATGGTCGCTCGGGAACTGGCTGTTCTCGGAGAAGGTGTTGAGGGCCGTCCGGCGCACGGTGACTCCCGGGGAGACCAGGATCCAGTCGATGCGGGGACCTTCCGGCACGAGCGCGCGGTAACCGTGGAAGCTGCCGTAGAGCTGCCCGCGCGCGGCCGCCGCGTCCCAGGTGTCCCTGAGGCCCGCGCCCGCGCCCAGCATCGTGGAGTAGACCGAAGTGGTGTACGCGGCGGTGTTGAAGTCGCCGGTCACCACGAGCGGCAGGGAGCCGTCCAGGCGGGCGAGGCGTTCGGCGATGAGCGTGGCGGCCCGCTCGCGTGCGTACTGACTGGCGTTGTCCAGATGGGTGTTGAGGACGTAGAACTCCCGTCCGTCGTCCCCGAGATCGCGGAAGCGGATCCAGGTGGCGATGCGCGGGTGGGCGCCGCCCCAGGTGTTAGACCCGATCACGGCGGGCGTGTCGGAGAGCCAGAACTGGTCGTACTCGACAGGGGCGAGGCGGCGGGTGTCGTAGAAGATCGCCGTCTCCTCGTCGTGGCTGCCGCCCTTTCGGCCGCCGCCGATCCAGTCGTAGTGCGGCGCGAGGTCCTGCTTGATGTCCTGGAGCTGCGCGTAGAGGCCCTCCTGGGTGCCGATGATGTCGGGGGCCGCGCGGAGCAGCAGGTCACGCATCACCGGGCGGCGGACCTTCCAGCTGTTGGGCTCGGAGGTGTCGGCGTAGCGCAGGTTGAACGTCATGACGTCCAGCAGGCGGGTCTCCTTCCGAGCGGAGGCGGAGCGTGCGGTTCCGATGAGTGGCAGGGCGATGGCGGCCGCCACCAGCGTGCTCAGCCCCGCGCGCCGGGTGACCGTCCTGACAGTCGACATGTGCGTCCCCTCCCCTTGGGAGTCAGGATGAAGGGGCGAGGTGCCGGGCGGAAGAGGGCCTGGGGGCAGCAGTGAACGCGACGGGTTCACGGCGTGGACAGGGTGTTGACCGGTGGGAAGCTCCCTGGATAACTTCGCTCTACGGATTGTTGATTCCGTAGTGCGGAAAACTGGAGGATGTGGGATGGGTCAGGGCGAGCAGGAGAAGGTCGCGACGAGCCTCGCGGGTGCGATCAGCGAGGAGATCAGCGCCTCCCTGGCACCGGTCGACGCCGAACTGGAGCGCCGCTACCCCGGCGACCCCGGCACCCGGCAGCCCGTCCACACGGTCTACGTCCCCGGTGACGTCTTCGCCGCCGACACGATCCGCACCTGGGGCGACCGGGCGCTGGCCGCCCTCGACGAACACGCCCCCGACGCGGCCTCCTTCGCCGCCGTCCTCGGACTCTCCGACGACCTCGCCGAACCCGTCCACGCGCGCGTACGGGCCAAGTTGGAGCGCGAGCCCATCGAGGACCTGCGCGTCGACTTCGAGGACGGCTACGGCCCCCGCCCCGACGCCGAGGAGGACGAGGCCGCCGCCCGCGCGGCCCGCCTGATCGCCGAGGCGTACGAGAAGGGCACGGCGGCGCCGTACATGGGCATCCGGATGAAGTGCATGGAGGCGCCGGTGCGCGACCGGGGCATCCGCACCCTCGACATCTTCCTGACCGGGCTCATGGAGGCCGGAGGGCTGCCGGACGGCCTGGTCCTGACGCTCCCCAAGGTGACGTACGCCGAGCAGGTGACCGCGATGGTGCGCCTCCTGGAGGCCTTCGAGAGGGCGCGCGGGCTGGAGCCGGGCCGGATCGGCTTCGAGATCCAGATCGAGACCAGCCAGTCCATCCTCGCCACCGACGGCACCGCCACCGTCGCCCGCATGATCCAGGCCGCCGAGGGCCGCGCCACCGGCCTGCACTACGGCACCTTCGACTACAGCGCCTGCCTCGGCGTCTCCGCCGCCTACCAGGCCAGCGACCACCCGGCCGCCGACCACGCCAAGGCGGTCATGCAGGTCGCCGCGGCGGGGACGGGCGTACGTGTCTCGGACGGCTCGACGAACGTGCTGCCGGTGGGCCCGACGGCGAAGGTCCACGACGCCTGGCGCCTGCACTACGGCCTCACACGGAGGGCGTTGTCCCGCGCGTACTACCAGGGCTGGGACATGCACCCCGGCCACATCCCCACCCGCTACGCGGCCGTCTTCGCCTTCTACCGCGAGGGCTTCGAACAGGCCGCCGCGCGCCTCGCCCGCTACGCCAACCACGCCGGCGGCGACGTCATGGACGAGCCCGCCACCGCCAAGGCCCTCAGCGGTTATCTGCTGCGCGGCCTGGACTGCGGCGCGCTCGACATCGCCGAGGTGGCCAGGGCGACCGGACTGACCCGGATGGACCTGGAGGGCTTCGCGTCGCCGCGACGGGGCGATCTCACGGCGTCCGCGAAGTAGCGGACCTGTCACAGGTGTTGGCGCCGGCTTCTGTTGTCACTGCCGCCCCGTAGGCTGTACGGCGTTCATGGATGTGCCACAGGGACGGAGCGGCGGTGCCTTCGGGGAAGAGCGGGCGCGTGGACGGGGTCGACCGGTTGCTGGCCGGGCGCTATCGCGTCGTGGCCCGACTCGGGCGCGGCGGCATGGGTGTGGTCTGGCGGGCCGTGGACGAGGTCCTAGGCCGTGAGGTCGCCGTCAAGGAACTGCGCACCTTCACCGACGCCCACGGACCCGAACTGGCCGACCTGCGCCTGCGGATGCAGCGCGAGGCGCGGGCGGCGGCGCGGGTGCGCCACCCCGGCGTGGTCGCCGTGCACGACATCGCCGAGGTCGACGGACGCCCGCTGATCGTCATGGAGTTGATCGACGGCCCGTCCCTGGACGACGTGCTGGGCGAGCGCGGCCCGATCGACCCGCGCGAGGCGGCCGGGATCGGCGCGAAGGTGATGGAGGCGCTGACCGCGGCGCACGCCGTGGGCGTCCTGCACCGTGATGTGAAGCCCGGGAACATCCTGTTGGACCGCTCGGGACGCGTCGTCCTCACGGACTTCGGCATCGCGACGATGGACGACCCGGGCGACGGTTCCGCCACGCACCTCACGCGCAGCGGCGAACTCATCGGCTCCCTGGACTACTTGGCTCCCGAGCGGGCGCAGGGGGCGGACCCCGGACCGGCGTCCGACGTCTGGGCCCTGGGCGCCACGCTGTACGCGGCGGTCGAGGGCGCGTCCCCGTTCCGCCGCACGTCCACGTACTCCACCCTCACGGCGATCGTCTCCGAGCCTCTGCCGGAACCCCGGCGGGCGGGCCGACTTGGGCCCGTTCTGCGGCAACTGATGGAGAAGCGGGCGGAGTTGCGGCCCGGGGCGGATGTGGCGTGGGGTTTGTTGGAGGAGGTCGCGGGCGCGCCGGGGGTGGATTTGCCTACGGCTGTGTTGCGGGGGAACGGGGGCGGGGGTCCTGCGGTGCCGCCGGGGTTCGTAGCGGCGGGGGCGCGGGGGAGTGCGGGGACGGGAGCGGGGGTTCCGGAACCGGAGGAGTCAACGGGGGTGCGGGCGGCGGGTGTTGGGGCTTCGGGGGTGGCTCTGGGGGAAGCCGATCTCGATACCGGGGCTGGGGTCCTGGGAGCGGATTCCGCTGAGCCGACGGAGAGCGGGCAGGGTCTCGGGGCTGTGCGGCACGCGGCGCCAGCCGGGCAAGGGTTCGGCGCGGACGGGCCGGCCGGCGGCGGTGGACCGGAGACCGGCGGTTCGTCTGAGCAGGCGGGGCCGGAGGAGACCGGCTCCGGTGCCTCGGGGCGGTCCGGATCGGGAGGGCCGATCCCCGGGTCTTCGGGGCCACTTGAGACAACGGGGTACGGGTCTGATGCGGCGGGGCGGTCCGGACGGGGAGGGTCAACCCCCGTGCCTTCGTGGCCACTTGAAGCATTGGCGTACGGGTCTGCCGCGACGGCACCGTCTGGACCGGGAGGGTCAACACCCGGGTCTCCGCGGCTACTTGAAGCATCGGCATACGGGGCTGCCGCGGCGGGACCGTCCGGATCAGGGGAGCAGGGGCCCGGTTTCTCCGGGCGGCCCGCATCGCACGCCCACCCGCCCACATCCGCGTCCCCTGCCACCCCCATGCCCCAAGGCTTCGGCCCTCCCCTCGCGTTCGTAGCCTCCGCACCTCAGTCGTCCCCGCCCACCGGGCCCATGGCCGACCCGACCACGCCCCGCCGCAAGGTCCGCATCCTGATGGCCGCCGCTGTCGTAGCCGCCGTCCTCGCCGGTGCCGGAGTGGTCGTCGCCCGCATGGCCAACTCCGGGGACACCACGGTCACTTCGCAACCCAGCGACTCACCGCCGGCCGGTGCTGGTGGCGGTACCGGCCCGGCCTCGCCCGACGGACGTAAGGACACGCACCCCTCGGCCGACCCCGAGCCCACCGGGCAGGGCGATGACGGGACCCAGGCGCCGACGCGGCAGCACACCGGCAAGGGGAAGAGCACGGCGCCGGGGCAGGCTCCCACCGTCGCCCCGAGCAAGTCCACGTCCTCCGGCGGCGGAAACACCGGCGGCAGCGCCCCCGCGACGGGCGGATCCAGCCCCAGCCCCGTCTCCGCCTGCGAGTCCATCGGCGGCGGCAAGTACAACTGCCAGGTCTGGCGCAGCGCCAAGTCCTACACCGCGTCCGGCACCGAAGTCGGTGTCCTCGGCGCGGGTACCAACTATGTCTTCTGCCAGGAGAACCTGGGCCGCCGTGAGACGTACGGCCAGTGGACCAACACCTGGTGGGCGAAGACGGATGACGACAGCGGCAACACCAACGTCTATGTCAGCGACGTCTACCTCAAGGGCGGGGACAACGACGAGCCGGTGCCGGGGGTGCCGGTCTGTTGAAGTCCCCGTCGCGGGACCATCGGCATTCCCGGAATCGATCGCATGAGGTGACGGTGGTGGACAACGTCCCGTCCGCGGACGCGGATCAGCGGAAGCAAGGCACCCTCGTGGTGTCCAGGGCACCGGACGGTGGCCGTGATCAGTTCCGGCGCTACAAGGTGTTCGTCGACGACACTCAGGTCGGCCTGATCGGCCGCGGACAGACCTTGCGCTTCGACCTGCCGGCCGGCCCTCATCGGCTGCAACTGAGGATCGCCTGGTGCTCCAGCCCGACCCTGACAGCCATGGTGGAACCGGGGGAGGCGACGTCCTTCCGCTGCGCCCCCGGTGGTGAGCCGTCCGAGGCGCTGAGCGCCGTGACCGTGGGCGCGGCCGACTACATCGCACTCCAGCAGACCGACGAGCCGATGGAGGCGGCTAGGGCTCCTCGGAACGCAACGACCCGCTTCCGCCTGGCGACCGCGCTGGGTTTCCTCGGTGGCTGCCTCGTCCTCATCGGGGCCTGGATCCGGCACTGGGCCGGCTGAAGTACTCGGCCCCGCCGACGCGACCTCACGCACGCGATCCCGACGACGCGCACGCGATCCCAACGACGTGCACGAGGTGCGCAATTGTCGCTCACCGTTCCAGACCCGACGCCGTCACCAGCCCCTCCTCCTGGAACAGCCGCGTACCCCGCTCGCACAACTCCCGGTCCCGGCGCGCCCGCTCGCAGAACTCCTCCGGTGTGCGCCCGAACAACGCCCTCAACTGCCGTGACCCGCTGAGCAGTTCGGTGAGCAGGGTCCGCTCGCCCGGATGCCTGCGCGGCACGCCCGTGCCGTCATGCAGGACGCCGTGCCGGTTGACGTAGACGCACACGCCCCGCAACGACTCGCCTGAGCCCAGCTCGATATGGCACTCGGACCCGGGCAACCGCGTCCGGTCGTACGCCCTCTCGCTCGCGTCCACCACCGCGAGCTGCCGCGCGTCGAACCACGTCACGAACAACTCCCGTACGACACCGGGCGCGTGGACCGGCGATGCCGACACATACCCCACGCGGCTCACATGCGCGGAGACACCGACGTCTACACCCGTGACCCGTACCTTCAGCATCGGGACGGGAGACGTGATCCCGAACTCGGCCATCTTGTGCCGCAGTTGGCCGGGGCAGGCGTTGGAGCCGATGGCGAGGACGGGGGTGCGGTTCGCGTGCGGAAGGTGGTCGTCGAGGGGCAACAGACGGTCGCCGACCAGGAGTCCGGACTCCTTGGGCCACGTACCTGGGTAGCTGAGGGGATCCTCGCGCGGCGCCCCGGCCAGGCCCAGCGCCTCCAACGTACGGTCGCCCGCAGGGTGGTCCACCCGCCGCTCAGTCCGACGGCGGCAGCTCGCCCGAGCCCCGGGTGATCAGCCTCGTCGGCAACTCGATCCGCTCCGGCGCGATCAGCGTGCCGTCCAGCTGGCGGAAGAGACGGTCGGCGGCCGTGCGGCCGAGGGTCGCCGCGTCCTGGGCGACGACCGTCACGCCCGGCTGGAGGAGGTCGGCGAGTTCGAAGTCGTCGAAGCCGACGAGGGCGATCCGGCGGGACTGTTCGGCGAGGACGCGGACGACGGTGACCGTCACGCGGTTGTTGCCGGCGAAGATCGCGGTGACGGGGGAGGGGCCGGTCAGCATCTCCTCGGCCGCTCGGCGCACCCGGACCGGGTCGGTCACGCCGAGGGACATCCAGGCGTCCTCGACCGGTATCCCCGCGTCCTCCATGGCGGCCCGGTAGCCGCGCAGTCGCTCGGCGGCCGTGTGGATGCGGGGCATGTCGCCGATGAAGCCGATGCGCCGGTGGCCGTGGGAGATGAGGTGGGTGACGCCGTCGCGCGCGCCGCCGTAGCTGTCCGACAGGACGACATCCGCGTCGATCTTCCCGGCCGGACGGTCCACGAACACGGTCGCGACGCCGGCCTTGATCTCCGGCTCCAGGTAGCGGTGGTCGTCCCCGGCCGGGATCACCACGAGGCCGTCCACGCGCCGGGCGCACAGCGCGAGCACCAACTCCTGCTCGCGGTCCGGGTCTTCGGCGCTGGAACCGTTGATGAGCAGGGCACCATGGGCGCGGGCGACCTCTTCGACGGCGCGGCTGAGGGGGCCGTAGAACGGGTCGGCGAGGTCCTCCAGGACGAGGCCGATGCTGGCCGTGCGGCCCTTGCGCAGGACGCGGGCGCTGTCGTTGCGACGGAAGCCGAGCGCGTCGATGGCCTCCTGGACCCGGCGCTCGGTGTCCGGGGTGACGCCCGGCTCGCCGTTGACCACGCGCGACACCGTTTTCAGGCCCACACCGGCGCGTGCGGCCACGTCCTTCATGGTCGGACGGTTGCCGTAGCGGTTCTCGGGGCGGCGGGCGGTCTCTGGCACGATGCGCTGTCCTGTCCTGTCGTCCACGGGGGATGCACAGGCCCATGGGTTTGTATGAGGATGTGGCGTCGAGCATAGAGCCTGGACAACGTTGTCATATGCGAGAGAGACTGTCCACCGAATATCTCCGGCCTGCGCCCCCACCGCGAGACCGGCCCAACTCACCTTCTGGTGGTTCTCATGTTTGACGGGGAGATCTGACACTGATGCACACCGACCTCGTGGCCGCGCTCGACATCGGCGGCACCAAGATCGCCGGGGCGCTGGTGGACGGCCACGGCAAGATCCTGGTGCGAGCACAGCGCCCGACGCCCTCGCAGGACGACGGCGACACCGTGATGCGAGCCGTGGAGGAGGTGCTCGCCGAGCTCACCGCATCGCCCTCGTGGTCCCGCGCGAGTGCCCTCGGCATCGGCAGCGCGGGTCCCGTGGACGCCTCCGCCGGCACCGTGAGCCCGGTCAACGTGCCCGGCTGGCGCGACTATCCGCTGGTCGAGCGGGTGCGTGCGGCGACCGGTGACCTGCCCGTCGCGCTGATCGGCGACGGCGTGGCGATCACGGCGGCCGAGCACTGGCAGGGCGCCGCGCGCGGGCACGCCAACGCGCTGTGCATGGTCGTCTCCACGGGAGTCGGCGGCGGCCTCGTCCTCAACGGGCAGCTGCATCCCGGGCCGACCGGCAACGCGGGCCACATCGGCCACATCAGCGTGGACCTGGACGGCGACGCCTGCCCGTGCGGTTCGCGGGGCTGCGTCGAGCGGATCGCGAGCGGTCCCAACATCGCCCGGCGGGCGGTCGAGGGCGGCTGGCGGCCGGGTCCCGACGGCGATGCCTCCGCCGCCGCGGTGGCCGCGGCCGCCCGTGCCGGTGACCCGATCGCCGTGGCCTCCTTCGAGCGGGCCGCGCAGGCCCTCGCCGCCGGTATCGCGGCCACCGCGACCCTCGTCGAGATCGACATCGCCGTGATCGGCGGGGGAGTCGGCAAGGCGGGCGACGTGCTCTTCACGCCGCTGCGCAAGGCGCTGAGCGACTACGCGACGCTGTCCTTCGTGCAGCGGCTGAAGGTGACGCCGGCTCAGATGGGCACGGACGCCGGGCTGGTGGGAGCGGCCGCGGCCGCGCTCGCCGGGCAGGCGAGCACGACCGCGGCCGGGGTGTGAGCGACCGACCGGCCGAAACGTTCGCTCAGCGGCCTATGCCCTTGTTCCGTACGGGAGTTGTGCGTCGATCGGCAGCACCTGAAGTGCGATGTGCCATGTTCAGCACGTGAGTTGAGCGTCCGCCCAGTCCGCGTGGTCCGAGTCGATCCCGTCGCCGCCGTCGGTGACGACGAGTCGGACCACCTGGGCGCCGGTCACGTCCGCCGTGACCGGCTGGGCGGGCATCGCGTTGGTGAGGACGCCGGTCGAGGCGACCTTCGTGCCGTCCGCCCAGATCTCGAAGGCGACGGTTCCGTTGGCCCCCTTCTCGTCGTCCACACCGACGTCCGCGGTGACCTTCTCGCACGTCTTCCCGGTGTAGTACTCGACGTCGCTCTCGGCGTGCACACCGAGTCCCTTGGCGTACACCACTCCACCGAGAGTGATGGGATTACCGTCCCCTCCCGCGCTCTCCCCGTTGCTGGTGTTGCGCTCAACGGGCCCCCATCCATTGGCCGTCGACATCCAGGGAAGGTCACCGAGGTACGAGGTGCCCGCAGGCGGAGCGACCACCACGGACGCGGTGAACGGCAGCGTGCTGGTGACCCGGGCACCGGTCGGCGAGCGGTAACTCGCCTTGAGCGTCAGGTCGTACGACCCCGTCGGCGTCCCCACGGGAGCGGTGACCGTCCACTTCGTTCGCAGCGACGTGCCGGTCCGTACGGCCCTCGCGGTCGTCGACGACGCGGCCCGCACCTTCCAGCCGGCGGGCCCGGTCAGGCCCACGGAGACGTGCTCGGCGGTCGTACGGCCCAGGTCGGTGACCGTCGTCGTGAGCGGGGTCGGGGTGGCCGCCTGGACCAACGGGGCGCTGTCCAGGCCGAGTTCGACGGCGGGCGGGTTCTTGAGTGCGTGCCGGTCGGCGGAGACCCGTACCAGGACCGTGCCGTGGGCCGGGACGGTCGCGGAGATCGCGCCCGCGGTGTTGTAGCTCTTGTGCTGCCACAGGTCGCGCAGGGCGTACGCGCGGGCGTTCGGGAGGCCTACGGCCGCCGCGGTCGTGGCGATGCGCTGGGCGCTGCCGGTCTCGTTGAAGAGCGCGACCGTACGGCTGCCGTCCTTCATCTCCTTGGCGACGACCCAGCGTCCGCCCTCGGACGTGACAACGTTGCCCTGCTTGCCCAGCGGGTCCTGGTCGACCGCGATGACCTCCTTGTTGTCGAGGATGTCGAAGGTCGCGGGGGTCGCCGTGCGCAGGTCCGAGCCGATGAGGAGGGGCGCGGCCATGATCGACCACATCGAGAAGTGCGAGCGGTACTCGGTGTCCGTCATGCCGCCGTTGCCGACCTCCAGCATGTCGGGGTCGTTCCAGTGCCCGGGACCGGCGTACGGAGCAAGGGGCAGGTTCTGCTTGAGGATCGACAGCATCGAGCCCCAGTTGTCGCTGATGTCACCGGTCGTGCGCCACAGGTGTCCGACATCCGCGGCCCACTCCCAGGGCTTGTTCTCGCCCCATTCGCAGATGCTGAAGACGATCGGGCGGCCGGTCGCCTTCAGGGCGTCGCGCATGGTGGTGTAGCGCACCTTGGCGTCCACGCCTTGGTTGTTGCAGTTGTCGTACTTGAGATAGTCCACGCCCCAGTCGGCGAACTGCTGCGCGTCGCTGTACTCGTGGCCCAGGCCGCCCGGGAATCCGGCGTCGTTGCACGTCTTCGTGCCGGCGCTGGTGTAGATGCCGAGCTTGAGCCCCTTGGAGTGCACGTAGTCCGCGACGGCCTTGATGCCGTGCGGGAAGCGGACCGGGTCGGGGACGAGCTTGCCGTCGGCGTCACGGGACGGCAGGGCCCAGCAGTCGTCGAGGTTGACGTACTGGTAACCGGCCGCCTTGAGGCCCTTGCTGACAAAGATGTCCGCGATGCCCTCGACCATCGACTCGTTGAACTCGGCACGGCAGTTGGTCGAGTTCCAGTTGTTGAAACCCATGGGAGGGGTGAGTGCCTGACCGTCGGCCAGGGCGGGGGAGACGGGGTCCTGCGAGGGAGTGGCTACGGCCGGCGCGGCGAGGCCGGCTGTGCACAACAGGCTTGCGGCGAGCGCTCCGACCACTCTTCGGCGGGTCGTGCGGGTGTGAGGGTGACGCGTCATTACGTTCCTCCGGACTCGCGAAAGATGGGATCACTTCCTGTGCATGTCATGTGCGCGATTACGTTAGGACGTGTCGGACTCTGTTGGAAGGGTTGGGTATTGGTTGTTCGGTATTTCGCTGAACGAGTTTTGAACACGTTCAACTTTCTGCGCTAGGCTCACTCCCGACAGAAGGGGGAGCCCGGTGAAGATCGTCATTCCCGGTGGCACGGGACAGGTGGGCGCGATCCTGGACCGCGCCCTGACCGAGGCGGGTCACGAGGTCGTCGTCCTGACCCGGCGGCCGAGGCGCGACCGCGAGGTGTGGTGGGACGGCGAGAACCCGGGCTCCTGGGCCCGGGAGATCGACGGCAGCGACATCGTGATCAACCTGGCGGGCCGCAGCGTCAGTTGCCGCTACACCTCCGCCAACCTCAAGGCCATGATGGACTCGCGCGTGCACTCCACCCGGGTCGTCGGCGAGGCCGTCGCGGCCGCCGCGCACCCGCCACGCGTCTGGTTGCAGATGAGCACCGCCACCGTCTACGCCCACCGCTACGACGCCCCCAACGACGAGGCCACCGGCGTGATCGGCGGCGCCGAACCCGACGTGCCCGACTACTGGTCCTACAGCGTCGAGATCGCCAAGAACTGGGAACGCGAGCAGGAGCGCGCCGACACCCCGCACACCCGCAAGGTCGCCCTGCGCGCCGCCATGGTGATGAGCCCCGACCGCGGCGGCGTCTTCGACGTCCTGTCGGGGCTGGTCCGGCTCGGGCTCGGCGGGCCGGTCGCGGGCGGTGCCCAGTACGTCTCGTGGATCCACGACCAGGACTTCGTGCGCGCGGTCGAGTTCCTGATCGACCGGGGTGACATCGCCGGACCGGTGAACCTCGCCGCCCCCGGACCGCTCCCGCAGCGCGCCTTCATGCGCGTCCTGCGCGCCGCCCGGGGAGTCCCTGTCGGGCTGCCCGCCACGAAGTGGATGGCAGAACTGGGCGCCTTCGCCCTGCGATCGGACACCGAACTCCTCCTCAAGAGCCGCCGGGTCGTGCCGGGACGGCTGCTGGCGGAGGGGTTCACCTTCGACCATCCGCAGTGGCCCGAGGCGGCCGTAGATCTCGTACGGAGGGCGCGGGACGGCGCGGGTTCCATCCGGCGGGCCGTCCGGGCGTGACCCCGGCGCGCTTCGTCAGTTGAACGGGGCATGAAGAAGCGCAGCATGCTGGCCATCGCCTCCCTCGCCACCGGTTTCGTCGTCGCCGCGATCTCCCCGTCGCACTCCCACGACCACGACGTACTCGGCGATCTGAACGTCAAGGACACCGTGGGTTCCGTGGATCACCTCGTCAGTGACGGCAGCTTCGCCGTCGACGAGGGTGCCCTGGGAGAGAACAGCTGATACCGGTCGAAAGCGTACGGCGCCGGTGCCTCGTCGGAGGGGGCACCGGCGCCGTCGTATGCGGGCTCTCAACTGCGGCTGGTTTCCGTGGCAGGGTGGAACGGGCAAGCCTCAGGGGGCCAATAGAAGAGGGGGAACTGTCCGTGATCGTCTGGATCAACGGCGCGTTCGGTGCAGGCAAGACCACCACCGCACGGGAACTGATCGAACTGATCCCGAACAGCACGCTCTTCGACCCCGAGGTCATCGGCGGAGCACTGCCGCACCTGCTCCCGCCCAAGCACCTCGCAGAGGTCGGCGACTTCCAGGACCTGCGGATGTGGCGGCGGCTCGTGATCGACACGGCGGCGGCGATGCTCGCCGAGCTGGGCGGGACCCTCGTCGTCCCGATGACCCTGCTGCGCCAGGAGTACCGGGACGAGATCTTCGGCGGTCTGGCGGCCCGCCGGGTCACGGTCCGGCATGTCCTCCTGGCTCCGGCGGAAACGATCCTGCGCGAGCGAATAGCCGGCCGGGAGGTCCCACCGGACCTCCCCGACGGCGAGATCCGGACACGGCAGTGGGCGTACGACCACATCGAGTCGTACCGCGCCGCCCTCGGCTCCTGGCTCACCGCCGACGCCCATCTCGTCGACACCAGCGCGCTCACCCCGTACGAGACGGCCGCCCGGATCGCCGGGGCCGTCGGCAGCGGTGCCGTGCCCGTGTGCGACATCGTGCAGACCCCGGAACCCACCTCCGAGACCCTCGCGGCCGGAGTGCTCCTCTTCGACGAACAGGACCGCGTCCTGCTCGTCGACCCCACCTACAAAGCAGGCTGGGAGTTCCCCGGCGGTGTCGTCGAATCCGGCGAGGCACCCGCCCGGGCCGGCATGCGCGAGGTCACCGAGGAGACCGGCATCGTGCTCGACGAGGTCCCCCGCCTGCTCGTCGTCGACTGGGAACCGCCCGTACCACCCGGCTACGGCGGGCTGCGCCTCCTCTTCGACGGCGGCCGGCTGGACGCCGCCGTGGCCGACCAACTGCTGCTGCCCGGACCGGAGTTGCGCGGCTGGTGCTTCGCCACCGAGGAGGAGGCCGCCGATCTGCTGCCGCCGGTCCGCTACGAGCGGCTGCGGTGGGCGCTGAGGGCCCGGGAACGCGGGGCCGCGCTCTACTTGGAGGCGGGCGTACCCCTTGGCTGACGACACGTCAATTTGCGGTCTGATCAACGATGTTGGACGTGACTTTGCCTTTTCGGGGGCGCCACCTGGCGATTTTGCGGGGTGTGGGTCATTCCGATAACAAAGCGAGGGTGAATTGTCGCCTTCCCGGTATGAACAAGAACGTGAAGAAGGTACATCGGAGCTCTAACGTCTTTGCGCAGCTCAGTTCTCTCGCGGCCGTCGGCCGCCTTGACGGGACCGGACCTTCCGCCGGTCGAAGGAGAAGAACATGCGCGCGCCATCCTCGGCCCTCACCCGGGCCCTCACTCTCGCCGCCGGGCTCACCCTGGCGCTCACCGCCTGCAGCAGCAGTGGCGGGGGCGGCGGCTCCAACAAGGGCAGCTCGGCCGGCCTCACGTCCTGCAACACCGTGGGCAAGGCCAACACCTGCAACTCGGCCGCCACCAAGTCCGGCGGAACGTTCACCTATGTGCTGGAGAAGAACATCCAGCAGTGGAACGTCCAGGACGTCAACGGCAACACCTTCGAGAACGGGGAGGCCCTGGAGGTCGTCCTGCCTCAGGTGTTCATCCCCCAGCCCGACTTCACCGTCGCTCTCAACACCGACCTGGTGACCTCGGCGACGCAGACCAGCACCAGCCCGCAGACCATCGTCTACAAGATCAACCCGAAGGCGGCGTGGAACGACGGCACGCCCATCACCGCCGACGACTTCGTCTACTACTGGCGCACCAACAACGGCAAGGACTGCCCGCCGCCGCCCGCCAGCGACTCCACGCAGACCAAGGGCTGTCTGCCGCAGAGCACCGCGGGCTACGACCGCATCAAGTCCCTCACCCCGTCCGACAACGGCAAGACCTTCACCATGGTGATGTCGAAGCCGTACTCGGACTGGAAGTCCCTGTTCGGCGCGGGCTATCCGCTGTATCCGGCCCACACCGCCGAGAAGCTCTCCGGCGCCAAGGCCGGTGACGCCGCCGCCATGACGGCCACGCAGATGGCGCAGGCCTGGCAGTACTTCCTGAAGACGCCGCCCACCAAGTACCCCACCGCGGGTGCCTACAAGATGCAGCAGTGGGTCGACAACGACCACGCCACCTACGTGCCTGACCCCAAGTGGACCGGCGCGAAGAAGGCCACCCTGCAGCGGCTGATCTTCAAGGTGATCTCGGACGCGACTCAGGAGCCAACTGCCCTGAAGAACAACGAGGTTCAGGCGATCTACCCGCAGCCCGAGGTGGACCTGGTCAACCAGGTCAAGGACATCCCCGGCGTCACCTACACCATCGGCAACGGGCTGACCTGGGAGCACTTCGACCTCAACCTGCACGATCCGGTGATCGGCAAGTATCTGGCCCTGCGGCAGGCGATGTTCACGGCGATCAACACCAAGGACATCATCGCCAAGACGGTCGGCCAGTTCGACCCGGCCGTGAAGCCGCTCGGCAACCACAACTTCGTTCCCGGGCAGGCCGGTTACAAGGACGTGGTCTCCGCCAGCGGCCAGGGATCGGGTGACCTGACCAAGGCGAAGGCGTACCTCACCGCTGCCAAGTTCACCGGCGTGGGCACCGCGTTGAAGACACCGGACGGCAAGGCCGTCGGACCCTTCAACTGCCGCTACACCACCGGCAACCAGATCCGGCAGAGCGAGTGCCAGATCCTGCAGAGCAACCTGGCGAGCCTCGGCATCAAGATCACCATCAAGCCGATCGGCGCCGCCGACCTCGGCACGGTCCTCGCCGGGCACCAGTACGACATCATCGTCTTCGCCTGGGTCGCACCGCCGTTCCCGAGCAGCGGCGCCCAGCAGAACTGGTTCACCGGCGGTGGCGGCAACTACGGCGGCTACAGCAACAAGACGGTCGACTCCCTGATCTCCCAGGCCATCGGTGAGACCGACGCGACGAAGGCCGCGGCGCTCCTCAACCAGGCCGACCAGCTCATGGTGAACGACGCCTACGTCCTGCCGCTGTACCAGAAGCCGACGTTCCTCGCCGTGCAGACACGGTTCGTCAACATGCGGAACAACTCGTCGAACGTGGGCCCTGCCTACAACACCGGCACCTGGGGCCTGAAGAAGTAGCTCTACGGCTGACAGCTCCACCGGCACGCCCGTCGAGCCCGGCCCCGCGGACACCGGGGCCGGGCCCGGCCCGGACGGCATCCACGACCCGCCGGCCTCCGAGAGAAGACCGCATGCTCGCCTACACCGTGCGCCGCATCCTCGTCTCCATACCCGTCCTCATCATCTCGACGTTCATCGTGTTCCTGGTCGTCATCAACTCCGGCGACCCGGTGGCCAACTTCGCCACCTCACGACAACCCGCGCCCAGCAAAGCGGCGGTGACCGCGTTCGCCCGACACATCCACGCCAACGAGCCGGTCATGGAACGCTATTGGAACTGGATCACCGGCGTCCTTCACGGCGACTTCGGCCCCTCCGTGCAGAGCAACCTGAACATCGGGCACGACCTGTTCACCCGCTTCAAGGTGACCATCACCCTGGTCGCCGCCGCGATGATCCTCGCGCTGATCATGGCCGTCGTCTTCGGCGTGTTCAGCGCCATCCGGCAGTACTCCGCCGCCGACTACACGATCACCTTCTTCGGCTTCCTCTTCCTCGCCATGCCCGTCTTCTGGTTCGCGGTGCTGCTCAAGCAGGCCGGGATCTGGTTCAACCAGAAGACCGGCAGCCAGTTCCTCGGCACCATCGGCGAGAAATCGCCGTACCTCGAAGTCGACACCACCTGGAACCAGTTCACCGATCACGTCGGTCACTTGATCCTGCCCACCATCACCCTCGCGCTGGTCTCCTTCGCGTCCTGGACCCGCTACACCCGCGCCTCCATGCTGGAGGTCCTCAACAGCGACTACGTACGGCTCGCCCGCGCCAAGGGGCTGCGGCGCGGCAGGGTGATGACCCGGCACGCGCTGCGCACCGCCCTGATCCCGCTCGCCACCGTGACCGCGCTCGACATCGCGATCATCCTGGGCGGCGCGGTGATCACGGAGACGATCTTCCAGTGGCACGGCATGGGCGAGATGCTGGTCCAGGCGGCGACCACGCTCGACGTCTACCGCACCATGGCCTGGCTGTTGCTCTCCGCCGTCGTCGTCATCGGGTTCAACCTCATCGCCGATCTGCTCTACGCCGTACTCGACCCGAGGATCCGCTATGACTGACATCGAGGCACCGGGGTCTGCGGGCACTCAACTACCGCGCGGGGACCACGAGTTCACCGTAAAGCAGCGCACCCAGACCCAGCTGGTGCTACGTCGGTTCGTGCGCCACCGGGCCGCGATGGTCAGCCTGGTCGTGTTCGTGCTGATCATCCTGTGGGCGTTCATCGGCCCGCACCTGTGGCACTACTCGTACCAGAAGTACACCGAGGACAACTCCAAACCCCCTTCCTGGAAGCATCCGTTCGGCACCGACTCCTCGGGCTACGACGGCTACGCCCAGGTCATGCGCGGCACCCAGACCTCGCTCAAGATCGCCATCATGATCGCGCTCGGCTCCACGCTGCTCGGCGCGATCTGGGGAGCCGTCGCCGGCTTCTACCGGGGCATCGTCGACGCGGTCATGATGCGCATCGCCGACCTGGTGCTGACCCTGCCGCTGTTCGCGATCGCGCTGGTCATCTCCTCGCGCACCGGCGGTTCCTGGTACTGGATCGCCATCGTGATCGCCGGACTCACCTGGGCGTACGTGGCCCGTGTCGTGCGCTCGGCCGTACTGTCGCTGCGCGAGAAGGAGTTCATCGAGGCGGCGCGGGCGCTCGGTGCCTCGGACACGCGGATCATCTTCCGGCATCTGCTGCCGAACGCGCTGGGACCGATCATCGTGAACGCGACGATCCTGGTGGCGACCGGCATCCTCACCGAGACCGCGCTCTCCTTCCTGGGTTTCGGCGTCCAGCCCCCGGACACCTCCCTGGGGTTGCTGGTCTCGCAGGCGCAGACGGCGGTCGAGACCCGGCCCTGGCTCTTCTACATCCCCGGCGCGTTCATCATCGCCATCGCGCTGACCATCAACTTCATCGGCGACGGACTGCGCGACGCCTTCGACCCCCGGCAGCAAAGGGTGCGACAGTGACGACCACGAGTCATGGAGTGCGGGAGGTCCCCGTGACGTCCGCCGTGCTCGAAGTCGAGGACCTCAGCGTGGAGTTCGCGACGGAGGACGGTCTGGTACGGGCCGTGCGCGGTGTCGGCTACCGGCTCGACCGGGGCGAATCGCTGGGCATCGTCGGCGAGTCCGGGTCCGGGAAGTCGGTGACCGCCCTCGCCGTGATGGGGCTGCTGCCGACCGGCGCCAAGGTGCGCGGCTCGGTCCGCTTCGAGGGCACCGAACTGCTCGGGCTGTCCGACGCCCGCCTGTCCGACCTGCGCGGCAGTGGCATCGCGATGATCTTCCAGGACCCGATGACCTCCCTCAACCCCGTCTACAACGTGGGCTATCAGATCAGCGAGACCCTGCTCCGCCACAACCCCGAGATGAAGCACAAGGACGCCCGCAAACGCGCGATCGAACTGCTCGGCACGGTCGGCATCCCCAGCCCCGAACGGCGCGTCGACAGCTACCCGCACGAGATGTCGGGCGGCATGCGCCAGCGCGTCGTCATCGCCATCGCGATGGCCAACGACCCGGACGTGATCATCGCCGACGAGCCGACCACCGCCCTCGACGTCACCGTGCAGGCTCAGATCCTCGAAGCCCTGGAGACCGCCCGCGCCGAGACCGGCGCGGCGCTCGTCCTCATCACCCACGACCTCGGTGTGGTGGCCGGCCACACCGACCGGGTCGCGGTCATGTACGCGGGCCGGATAGTGGAGACCGGCTCCGTCGAGGACATCTTCTACACCCCGCGTATGCCCTACACTCTTGGCCTGCTCGGCTCCCTGCCCCGCATGGACCGTGAGGAAGCACGTCTCACCCCCATCACCGGCTCACCGCCGAGCCTGCTCAACCTGCCACCGGGCTGCCCCTTCTCACCCCGCTGCCCGATGAGCCGGGACGTGTGCGACACGGACGAGCCCGCCCTGCGCAGGGCCGGCGGCGACCTCCACCTCAGCGCCTGCCACTTCGCCGACGAACTCGTCGACACCGGCGCCGGTCAGGTCTTCGAGGCGGTCGGCGCGGACACCGAGGCCCTGGCCCGCTTCGCCGACGCGGCCACCGCCACGAACCCCGAGGAGGACGCCGTATGACCGCGCCCGCGCAGGCCGCCACCCCCCTGCCGCCGCTGCCCGGACACGGTGGCACCGGCGAACCGGTCCTCCAGGTAAGGGACTTGGTCAAGCACTTCCCGGTGATGTCCAAGGGTGTCATCCGCCACCGCGTCGGCGACGTGCACGCCGTGTGCGGGGTCTCCTTCGACCTCCACGAGAACGAAACCCTGGGCCTGGTGGGGGAGTCGGGCTCCGGCAAGACGACGATCTCCCGCACCGTCCTCGGCCTTGAGCGGGCCACCTCGGGCCGCGTCCGCTACGGCGAGCATGAGCTCACCGAGCTGAGCAGACGTCAGATGCGGCCGCTGCGGCGCGAGTTGCAGATCGTCTTCCAGGATCCGTACGCCTCGCTCGACCCGCGGATGACCGTCCATGAGATCGTCGCCGAGCCTCTGCGCATCCACGGCCGGTACGGGTCCGGAGCAGGCGGTGAGGTGAGCGAACTCCTGCGCCTGGTCGGGCTCAACCCCGAGCACGGCAACCGATTCGCCCACGAGTTCTCCGGCGGACAGCGCCAACGCATCGGTATCGCACGGGCGTTGGCCCTGCACCCGAAGGTGATCATCCTCGACGAGCCGGTGTCGGCGCTCGACGTGTCGATCCAGGCGGGCGTTCTCAACCTGCTGATGGACCTGCAGAGCGAACTGAGCCTGTCGTTTCTCTTCGTCGCCCACGACCTGTCGGTGATGCGCCATGTGGCAGGGCGGGTGGCCGTCATGTACCTGGGGCGGCTGGTCGAAATCGCCCCGGCACGGCAGTTGTTCGCCCGCCCGGCACACCCGTACACCCAGGCCCTGGTCTCCGCCATCCCGCTGCCCGACCCCCGCAAGGAACGCGCCCGGAAACGGATCACCATCCAGGGCGACGTCCCGAGCCCCGTCCGCCCGCCCAGCGGCTGCCGCTTCCGCACCCGCTGCCCCAAGTTCGCGAACCAGCTCACCGACAGCGAACGGACGTCGTGCGTCGAGGAGATACCGGCGCTGGTGGACCGGGGCGGCGGCAACCCGGTCGCCTGCCACTACGCGGAGAGCGTGGAGTTGCTGTAGTCGAGCCCGAGTTCCTCGGCGGACGGGTACGGAATAAGCCTGCTCTCGTCGCACAGACGGTGGTTGAAGTCGCCCACCGTCGCGCCGAGTCGGGCGTACCGGGAGATGAGCCCGGCGGCGGCCCCGGGGATGCCCTCGGGCGGTTTGCCGTCGGCGCACGCGCGGATGAAGTCCTCGCGTTCGTCCCTGCCGTAGCCGTACAGGTCCACGACGAGCCAGTGCACCAGGTAGGAGAAGGCGTACGCACGGTCGTAGTGACGGTGGCGGTCGTAGAAGTCCCGTTCGTCCGCCGCGAGTTGGAAACGCGGGGAGAGGGCGAGGCCGTAGTCGGCGAGGTAGAGCTGGTGTCCGTCGGTGAGGATGTTCCTGAAGTGGACGTCGAAGTGCGTGAGTCGGTGCTCGTGGAGGAAACCGGTGACGGCTTCGAGGCCCTGCTCCACGAGGGCGCAGGCGGTGTCGGGGTCGTCGGTGCGCAACTGCTCGGAGAGCCAGTCGTGCAGGGTGTGCGGCAGGTGTTCCATGAACAGCGTCAGGCTCGCGGACGCCGTGCGCACGGCCTCGATGTGCTCACGTCCGGTGCCCCAGTAGGCCACGTTCCGCTCCACGTCGGCGAGTTCGTCGGGCAGCGGCTGTCCCGGGTCGTGCAGCACGCGCCAATGGTGGAGGAGTGGGAAGCCCGAAAAGCGGCCGGAGAGGACCCAGTTGGTCGTCATCTCGTGGACGGCCAGCTCGCGCCAGACGCCGAAGCCGGGGTTGGGGACCGCGCCGATGCCGAAGTGGCAGTAGGAGGGCGCTCCGAACACGTTGGCCGTGGACCGGACGTTCTCCGGCCGCCGCTCGACATCGGTGAGCGGCATCCGCTTCACGAACACCCTTCTGCCGTCCACCTCGACCAGGGCCGAGCGACCGCCCACGCTGGTGCCCAACGGCGTGCCGGCCTCGACCAGTTCGGCGAGTTCGTGGTCGGAGAGCAGGGCGAGGGACGTGGCGATGTCGCTGTGGGCGACGAGGCGCGAGATGGGAGCCATGTGTCCCATCTTCGTTCAGCCGACCGGGAGTTGGAGGTCGATGGTCATTTCCACCGTCACCTCGTCGTCCGCCGCGAGACCCTGCGGCTTGCGCACGGCGTTCTTGAGCGGCAGCAGATACCCGCCGTCCTTGGGGAAGAGCGACGTGGTGAACAGCGCGTCGCCGATCCTGGCCTCGACCGGGATGACGCCCCAGCCGTACGAGGCGAGGGCGGCGACCTCACGGATGTCCGCCGACTCCTCGTCCGGCACGGGGACGAAGTAGTACGGCGAAGGGCCGCGCCACTCGATCACCCGGCCGGTGAAGACGAACCTCATCGATGCGGTGCCCTTCCTCAAGGACCGTCAGGCAGGCTCAGTTGGCCGCGTAGTTCTGCAGGAACAGCGCCTCCGCCACCGACAGCCGCTCCAACTCCTCAGGGGACACGCTCTCGTTGAGCGCGTGGATCTGGGCCTCCGGCTCGCTGAGGCCGATGAGGAGGATCTCCGCCTGCGGGTAGAGGGCCGCGAGGGTGTTGCACAGCGGGATGGAGCCGCCCTGGCCGGCGTACTGCATCTCCTCGCCGGGGTAGGCGACCGCCATCGCGTCGGCCATCGCCGTGTACGCCGGGCTGGTCGTGTCGGCGCTGAACGGCTGACCCTGGCCGATCTGTTCGGTGCGGACGCGGGCGCCCCACGGGGTGTGGGCCTCCAGGTGGGCCTGGAGCAGCCTGGTCGCCTCGGCCGCGTCGACGCCCGGCGGCACCCGCAGGCTCACCAGCGCGCGGGCGCCGGCCTGCACGGAGGGGGTCGCGCCGACGACCGGCGGGCAGTCGATGCCGAGGACCGTGACGGCGGGGCGGGCCCAGATGCGGTCGGCGACCGCGTCGGAACCGATCAGCTCGACGCCGTCCAGCACCTTCGCGTCCTCGCGGAACTGCTCCTCGTCGTAGGCCAGTCCCTCCCAGGTCGCGTGGGCCGCGAGCCCGTCGACCGTCGTCGAGCCGTCCTTGCCGCGCAGCGAGTCCAGTACGCGGATCAGCGCGGCCAGCGCGTCGGGCGCGGCGCCGCCGAACTGGCCCGAGTGCAGGTTGCCTTCGAGGGTGTCGACCTGCACGCGCACCATGGTCATGCCGCGCAGGGTCGAGGTGACCGTGGGCAGACCGACCCGGAAGTTGCCTGTGTCGCCGATCACGATCGTGTCGGCGGCGAGGAGGTCGGGGTGTTCCTCCGCGTACCGCTCAAGCCCGCCGGTGCCCTGCTCCTCCGAGCCCTCGGCGATCACCTTGACGTGCACCGGGACACCGCCGTTGGCCTTGAGGGCGCGTAGCGCGAGCAGGTGCATGATCACGCCGCCCTTGCAGTCGGCGGCACCGCGCCCGTACCACCGGCCGTCGCGCTCGGTCAGTTCGAACGGCGGGCTCGTCCAGCCGGCCTCGTCCAGCGGGGGCTGCACGTCGTAGTGGGCGTACAGGAGGACGGTCTTGGCGCCCTCGGGGCCGGGCAGGAAGCCGTAGACGGACTGGGTGCCGTCCGGGGTGTCGAGCAGGGCCACGTCCTGGAAACCCTCGGTGCGCAGTGCGTCGGCGACCCAGTTCGCGGCGCCCTCGCTCTCGCTCTTCGGGAACTGGTCGAAGTCCGCCACCGATCGGAAGGCCACCAGCTCGGTGAGCTCCGTCCTCGCCGTGGGCATCAGCGAGGCGACGGTCTCGGCGACCGGATGCGACGACATGGGCACGCTCCTGGTGGGTGCGACGTTGTACGAGTGATGCCGTCGATCCTCCCACAGCGGTCTGGGGCGATGTCCGCCGTAGGATGCGGGGGACAGGTGCGGCAGCGGCTTGATCGGGAGCAGTAGACCATCGTGAGCAGCGAGAACTCTTCGGCGGACGACGACCAGCGGGTGTGGGACGTCGTCGTGGTGGGCGCGGGACCCGCGGGGGCTTCGGCCGCCTATGCGGCGGCGGTCGCGGGACGGCGCGTGCTGTTGCTGGAGAAAGCCGAGCTGCCCCGCTACAAGACATGCGGCGGCGGCATCATCGGACCCTCTCGTGACTCCCTCCCGCCCGGCTTCGAACTGCCGTTGAAGGACCGGGTGCACGCCATAACCTTCTCGAACAACGGGCGCTTCACGCGCACCCGCCGGTCCCGGCAGATGCTGTTCGGGCTGATCAACCGGCCCGAGTTCGACCAGCAGCTCGTCGAGCACGCGCAGAAGGCGGGCGCCGAGCTGCGTACGGGCGTCACAGTGACACGAGTCGAGCAGCACGGCTCCGCGGTCCCGGACCGGCGTACGGTCGCGGTCGTCCTGCAGGGCGGCGAGACGGTGCTCGCGCGGGCCGTCGTCGGCGCCGACGGCAGCGCCAGCCGCATAGGGGCGCACGTCGGGGTCAAGACCGACCAGGTGGACCTGGGGCTGGAGGCGGAGATCCCGGTGCCGGAGACCGTCGCCGAGGACTGGAAGGGCCGGGTGCTCATCGACTGGGGCCCCATTCCCGGGAGTTACGGCTGGGTCTTCCCCAAGGGCGACACGCTCACGGTCGGCGTGATCTCCGCGCGCGGTGAAGGCGCCGCCACCAAGCGGTACTTGGAGGACTTCATCGCCCGGCTCGGCCTCGCCGGCTTCGAACCGAGCATCTCCTCCGGGCACTTGACCCGGTGCCGGGCGGACGACTCGCCGCTGTCGCGCGGTCGTGTGCTGGTCTGCGGCGACGCGGCGGGGCTCCTGGAGCCGTGGACCCGTGAGGGCATCTCGTTCGCGCTGCGGTCGGGGCGGCTCGCGGGGGAGTGGGCGGTGCGGATCGCCGAGGCGCACGACGCCGTGGACACCCGCCGTCAGGCACTGAACTACGCGTTCGCGATCAAGGCGGGGCTCGGCGTCGAGATGAGCGTCGGCAAGAACATGCTGGCGGTCTTCGAGAAGCGCCCCGGTCTGTTCCACGCCGCCCTCACCGGCTTCCGGCCGGCCTGGAAGGCCTTCATGGACATCACCCGGGGCTCGACGACGCTGGGCGAACTCGTGCGCAGTCACCCGATGGCGCAGCGCGCGCTGACCGCGATCGACCGGAGGAACGCGGAGCCGGTGGAGCGCGTGGAGCCCACGGAGCCCGTGGAGGGCGAGGTCAGCTCCTGACCGTGACGTGGAACACCGGGTGGTCGGGGGCGATCCGGCGCAGCTCGTCGTCGGAGGAGTCCGGGCCGACTCCTCCGAAGAACACCCCGACCTCGGCCTTCCACCGCTTGAGGTAGGCGCGCAGCAGCGGCACCTTGTCGTCGCCGGTGACCTCGGTCGCGGTGAACGCGTCGACCTTCTTGCCGAGCCGCAGCTCGCCGCCGCCTGCCGCGCGCATGTTGTGCGTCCACTGGACGTGCCCGCGCGGGGCGACGAGGTACTGCTGTCCGTCCACCGTCAGCAGGTTCACCGGGGTGGTCCGCCACTCGCCGCTCTTCCGGCCGCGGACCGCCAGCACCCGTGAACCCCAGACGCTGAGACCGCGGCGGGTGAACCAGGCGACGGCGCGGTTGAAGACGTTCACGGTGAACCAGCCGGGCTTCTGGACGTGCGTGCTCATGACGACTCCCTGGGCGAAGAAGAAGGACGGTGAAGAAGCAGGACGAGGAGAACGGCGCTCGCTTTTGTGAGCACTGCTCTCGCTCTCGGGAACAGTCTGCATCGGCACGGCGGTCCAATGCAAGAGCGGTGCTCTCTTTTTTGTCTGCCGCTCTCGTTTGTGTGCGCTGCTCTGATTCCATGCCACACTGGCTCGTATGAGCACCACACAAGGCGCCCGCGCCCGAGCCCGGATCGAGGTCACCGCGGCCATCAAGGACGAGGCGCGCAGACAACTCGCCGCGGAGGGCGCCGCGAAGCTCTCGCTGCGCGCCGTGGCCCGTGAGCTGGGCATGGTCTCCTCCGCCCTGTACCGCTACTTCCCCAGCCGGGACGACCTGCTGACCGCTCTCATCATCGACGCGTACGACTCCCTGGGCGAGACCGCGGAGGCGGCACACTCCAAGGTGGCGGACGCGGGCCCGCTGCGCCGCTGGACGACGGTGTGCGAGGCGGTACGCGGCTGGGCGCTCGCGCACCCGCACGAATACGCCCTGATCTACGGCTCACCGGTCCCCGGCTACGTCGCCCCCGAGACGACGGTCCCGCCCGCCGCCCGCGTCGCCCTCCTCCTCATCGGCATCACGCGCGACGCGCACCGGGCCGGCACCCTGACCGAGCCCCCACTACCGGCCGACCTGCTCCCCGAGGCGAACCGCATGGTCGCGGACTTCGCCGGCGACCTCCCACCCGCGGTGGCCGTGGCCCTCGTCGCCGCGTGGGCCGAGTTGTACGGGCTGGTCAGCTTCGAGCTGTTCGGCCAGTTCCGCCGCGTCGTGGAGGACCGCGAGCCGTTCTTCCATCAGGCGGTACGGCGACTCGCCCTCGGGGTGGGTCTCGCGGACGTCTAGCAGATCCTCGACTCCGGCCGCTGCCGCCGATGAATTCTGCCTCGTCGCGCTGTCTGCAAGGTGGGAACGTCCCGCTTCCCGATCCTGCGGGAGGCCCGGGACGAGATGACAAGGGAGCGTGCACACCGTGGACCAGGAGAGCGTGAGCGCCGGCCTGACTGTCGCTGTGCCCGTCGCGAGGGTGTTCGCGGTGCTGGCGGACCCGACGACGCATTCCGCGATCGACGGCACCGGCTGGGTTCAGGAGTCCGTCGACCGGGCGCGACTGACCGAGGTGGGGCAGATTTTCCGGATGGACATGTATCACTCCGGCCATCCCAACGGTGACTACCAGGTGGTCAACAAGGTCCAGGTGCTCGACCCGCCGCGCGCCATCGGCTGGCTGACGGGGCAGGACAGGGGCAACGGTGACCTGGAGTTCGGCGGCTGGATCTGGCGCTACGACCTCGCGCCGCTCGGCCCGTCCGAGACCGAGGTGACGCTCACCTACGACTGGTCGGCGGTGCCGCAGTTCATCCGGGATCGCGGCATCCGGTTCCCGCCGTTCGGCCCGGAGCACCTCATCAACTCGCTGCACCACCTGGCCGAGCTCGCCGCATCGCCGTCCCGGGCCTCGGCGCCTCACGGGGTAGACCGGTTTCCGGACGTACTCCCCGGGAAGTACACGTGATCACCCCGTCCGGCTGACGCCCCCGACGCCGCCCGGCGTCTAGCGTGACGTGCATGGACGAGCAGCGGGTGCGCGGTGGGGGACCGCCGCAGTGGTGGCGTCACGGACCGCCGTGGGGCGGGGCGGTGGCGCCGACGCGGTGGCCGTGGCGCTCCACGCTGCTGGTCACCGTGTTCGTGCTGGTCGGCAGCAACTTCGCCTCGCACAGCCAGCCCGACCGCGTCCACCTCGACTTCTACGCGCGCGTGCTGCTCGTCGTCGGATCGGGGCTGCTCCTGTGGCGTCACCGGTACCCCGTGTGGGTGGCATTCGGCACCGTGCTCGCCACCGTGCTCTACTTCGCCGCCGGATATCCGTACGGCCCCGTCTTCGTGCCCGTCGCGCTCGGCTGCTTCAGTGCGGTCGTCGCCGGCCGCCGCTGGGCCGCCTGGACCGCGCTCGGCGTGCTGTGGGCGGCGCATCTCCTGGTCGCGCACTGGCTTTACCGCTGGCTGCCCCCACAGCACGACCACGGAATGCCGTGGGGCCGTGAACTGGCCGTCGCCACCTGGGTGGTGGCCGTCGCCGCGATCTCCGAACTGGCCCGCACCCGCCGCGAACAGTGGGCCCGCGACCGCGCCGAACGCGCCCAGGCGGCCCGCCGCCGCGCCGACGAGGAACGGCTGCGGATGGCCCGCGAACTGCACGACGTCCTCGCGCACAGCATCTCCGTCATCAACGTCCAGGCGGGCGTCGGCCTCGCACTCCTCGACTCCGACCCCGAACAGGCCCGCACGGCCCTCACCACCATCAAGGCCGCCAGCAAGGAAGCGCTCGGTGAGGTCCGCCAGGTCCTCGACACCCTCCGCACCCCGGGCGACGCCCCGCGCGCCCCGGCCCCCGGCCTCGACCGGCTGCCCGAACTGGTGCAGCAGGCGGCGAGCGCCGGCCTCACCGTCGCGGTCGACGGAACACCGCCCCGCCTCCCGCCCAACACCGACCTCGCCGCCTTCCGCATCGTCCAGGAGGCGCTCACCAATGTCGTTCGGCATTCCGGTTCGCGGCACGCGCGCGTGCACGTCGAGCACGACCCCCGGCAGCTACGGCTGCGTATCGACGACGACGGGCCCCCGACCGGCGCGGACGCCGGGGGCAGCGGGAACGGGCTGGCCGGAATGCGGGAGCGGGCCGCCGCGCTCGGTGGCACGATCGAGGCGGGCGCGCGCCCGGACGGCGGCTTCCGGGTGCTCGCCGTACTGCCGTTGAAGGTCACGCCGAAGGAGGACGACCGGTGATCCGCGTACTGCTCGCCGACGACCAGGCCCTGGTCCGGGCCGGCTTCAAGGCGCTGCTGGACGCGCAGCCGGACATCGAGGTGGCCGGTGAGGCCTCCGACGGCGAGGAGGCCGTGCGCACGGTGGGCGAACTGCGCCCCGACGTCGTCCTGATGGACATCCGCATGCCGCTGCTCGACGGCCTCGCCGCGACCCGCCGGATCACCGGGGACAGCGCCCTCAAGGACGTGAAGGTGGTCATGCTGACGACCTTCGAACTCGACGAGTACGTCTTCGAGGCGATCCGCTCCGGCGCCTCCGGCTTCCTGGTCAAGGACACCGAACCGGACGAACTCCTGCGCGCGGTAAGGGCGGTGGTCGAGGGCGACGCGTTGCTGTCGCCGGGTGTGACCCGCCGCTTGATCGCCGAGTTCGCGGCCCGTTCCAAGGAACCCGCGACCGCCGACGCCCTCACCCAACTCACCGAGCGGGAGCGGGAGGTGATGGCCCTGGTCGGCATCGGACTCTCCAACGACGAGATCGCCCGCCGCCTGGTCGTCAGCCCCCTCACCGCGAAGACCCACGTCAGCCGCACGATGGTGAAGCTCGGCGCCCGGGACAGGGCCCAACTGGTCGTCCTGGCCTACGAGTCGGGGTTGGTACGCCCCGGCTGGCTGGGGTGACCCGCTCCCTGCCGGTACCGGTACAGCACGGTCGCCACCCGGACGAAGAACACGACCGGCGCGAGCACGAGTCCCCCGCGCACCAGCAACGTCTCGACGGCGCCCGGCAGTTCGAACAACAACGCCGGCCCGGCGACCGCCCCGAACAGCACCGCCGCCACGAACGCCGCACTGACCAGCGCGTACCCGATCTCCACGGTCATCGCATCCCGCTCGGCCTGCGTACGCCGTCCCCCGGTCATCGTCATCCCGAAAGTCTCACACGCGTCCGCCCGGCGGAGCAATCGGCTCCGCCGGGCGCACAGGTAGAAGGCGTTTCTCTGGGGCGAGGCATCGCGTTCCGGCCCAGTCGGTCGCGCCCTTTAGGGGCGCGGGGAACTGCGCGACCAGCCACGACGGACCTGCAGACGAAAGCCTCCCCCGGCGGAGCGACTACTTGCGGACCCCCACCCGCTCCGCCTCCGTCACCGTGGACTTGGCCACCACAATGGTCCGCTGAGCACGCCGCCCCCGAAGTCCTGGCAACGTGATCAACAACCCGGCTAGCGCGATGAACGTCACCACCACCAACCCCGGCCGGTAACTGTCCAGCACCGCCTGCGGAGTGGCATGCGCGGGCGCGTGCGCGGTGACCACGGCCGTGACGACGGCCAGGAAGATCGCGCCGCCCACCTGCACCGAGGTGTTCAACAGCCCGGACACCATGCCCTGTTCGTGGTCGTC
This sequence comes from Streptomyces sp. NPDC048504, assembly GCF_043200035.1. Taxonomy (NCBI): domain Bacteria; kingdom Bacillati; phylum Actinomycetota; class Actinomycetes; order Kitasatosporales; family Streptomycetaceae; genus Streptomyces; species Streptomyces sp. NPDC048504. Next base: position 135,753 of record NZ_JBICXA010000004.1, on the reverse strand, counting down.
GACCCCGTTGGTGGCCTGGATGTTGAGCGAGGGGAAGACCAGCGCGAAGGCCGCGCCGATCAGCAGCATCGACGGCAGGATCATCGACGCGTACCCGGGATCGACGCTGACCCGAAGGAACAGGGCGTACCCCACGACCATCAGCGCGAAGCCCACCACGATCAGCCGCTGGGTGCCGAACCGGTCGACGATAGCGCCCATCTTCGTCGAGGACGCCGCCACCAGCGCTCCGGCCGGCAGGAAGGCGAGCGCCGTGTGCAACGCCGACCAGCCGAGCAGCTGTTGCATGTAGAGCGTGACCAGGAACTGGAAGCCGACGTACGACCCGAAGAGGGCCATCGCGCCGAGCTGGGCGCGGATCTGGTTGCCGGAGCGCAGCACCCCGAGCCGGATCAACGGTCCCGCGGAGCGCCGCTCGACGTACACGAAGACGGTCAGCAGGACGGCGACTGCCAGGAAGGACAGGAGAGTTCGGGCCGACGCCCAGCCGGCCTCCGGTGCCTGTACGACGGTGAACACCAGCAGCAGCATCGACGCGGTGCCGAGGACGGCGCCGGGGACGTCGTAGCCGTTGTGGTCCTTCTCGCGTTCGCTGCGCGGCAGCAGCTTCAGGCCGGCGAGCAGGGCGAGCAGCGCGATGGGCGCGGGGAGCAGCATGGTGAGGCGCCAACTGGCCTCCGTGAGCAGGCCGGAGAGGACCAGGCCCATCGAGAAACCGGTGGCCGCGCAGGTGGTGTAGATGGACAGGGCGCGGTTGCGCAGCGGGCCCTCGGCGAAGGTCGTCGTGATGATCGACAGGCCGGCCGGTGCGGTGAAAGCCGCGCTGAGGCCCTTGATGAAGCGGCTGGCGATGAGCAGCGGGCCCGAGTCGACGAGGCCGCCGAGCAGCGAGGCCACCGCGAAGACCCCCAGGGCGACCAGGAAGACCTGACGCCGGCCGAGCAGGTCGGCGGTCCGGCCGCCGAGGAGGAGCAGGCCGCCGTATCCGAGGATGTAGCCGCTGACGATCCATTGGAGCGTCGAGGTGGAGAGGTCGAGTTCGGAGCCGATGGAGGGCAGGGCGACGCCGACCATCGACACGTCGAGCGCGTCCAGGAACATCGCGGCGCAGAGCACCAGCAGGGTGCCCCACAGCCGTGGGGTCCAGCGGACGGCCGAGGCCGGGGCCGCGGGAGAGGAGAGCGGAGAGGTCATGCCGCAGACAATACATGCGCATGCATCGAATGCGAACGCATTTAATTCCGATGCAACAAACTCGTTTCTCTGCTACGGTGCGCTGTCATGGCGGCGAAGAAGGCCGAGCAGGCGCTCGTGGACCAGTGGCGGGAGATGCTGGCGCTGCATGCCCGCACCCAGTGCGAACTAGACCGCGCTCTGCATCAACACGGCCTGTGCGGCAGTGACTTCGAGGTCCTGGACGTGCTGTCCGCCGAGTCCTGCGCGTTTCGCGTCCAGGAGATCTCCGAGCGGGTCCATCTGAGTCAGAGCGCTTTGTCGCGTCTGATCGCGCGGCTGGAGAAGGACGGTCTCGTCGAGCGCGGCATGTGCGCGGAGGACCGGCGGGGCGTCCGCGTGACCCTCACGGACAAGGGTCGCGCGCTGCACGGTGAGGTACTCCCGTTGCAGCGCGCGGTGTTGACGAAGATGCTGACTGGCTGACGGCTCGTCAGCTCCAAGCCCCGAACCCTCAGCTCCAGGTGACGGCCGACTTCTCCCGCCACAGTTCGGCGACCGACGCGTCCCCGGTCACGCTCGGGAACGGCCCCCGGTTCCACAGTGCCCGATACAACTGCCCTGCGGGACCGGCCAGTTCGCAGTCGGCGTCCCCGGTGCCGTCCCGCTCGGCGGCGGGCGGTTCCTGGGACAGCCGTACGGTCCACACGGCGCCGTCCGCGTCCGTCGCCCGCACCCTCAGCACCCGGGGTTCCTCGCTGCGGACCCGGCTCTTGCGGCGGCCGTGGAAGCCGCGCAGCAACTCGTCGATGCCGTCGGCCGCGAAGTCCGGGGCGATCTCCCCGGCCGTCCCGCCGCGTGCCGCCTCGGCGTCCATCCGGTGCACGGTCGTCTCGTGCGCCTGCCTCCGTGCCCAGAAGGCGAGCGGCGACGGTGCCGCGAAGAACTGCCAGCACTCCACGTCGGGCGGGGCGGCGGAGAGGGTGTCCACGAGGGAGCGGTGTCCCGCCCGGAACCAGGCCACCAGCTGGGCGCCGTCCAGGTCCGGGAGGCCGCCGTCGGGGTGGTACCCGGCGTGCCCCTCGGCGACGAACGCGGTCGCCCAGCGGTGCACCATCCCCGTGTGCCGCAGCAGATCCCGCACCTGCCACCCCGGACAGGGCGGTACCTCGGCGTCGGCGCCCGCCTCCTCGGCGGCCGAGGCCAGCAGGCCGCCCTCCCGGTCCAGAGTCCTCACGAACGCATCGGTGTCCATGCGGCCGAGTGTGCCGTATCGCAGAGGTGGCGTGCGCGTCACCGAGGGAGGGCGGCCCGTACGTCAGGCGGAGGCGAGCGCCTTGCGCAGGACGGTGACGGCCATCGTGATGGCGGCCTCGGCGGCGTGCGTCTCGCGCAGGGCGTTGAGCATCACGAAGTCGTGGATGATGCCCTGGAAACGGACGGCGGTGACGGGGACCCCGGCCTCGCGGAGCTTGTTGGCGTAGGCCTCGCCCTCGTCGCGCAGCACGTCGGCCTCGCCGGTGATGACGAGGGCCGGGGGCAGACCGGTGAGCTGCTCGGTGGTCGCCCGCAGCGGGGACGCCGTGATCTGGGCGCGCTCGGCCTCGTCGGTCGTGTACTGGTCCCAGAACCACTGCATGCCGTCGCGGCGCAGGAAGTAGCCGGTGGCGAACTGGCCGTAGGAGCCGGTGTCGAAGTTCGCGTCGGTGACCGGGTAGAACAGCACCTGCTGGAGGAGCGGAACGTCACCCCGCTCCTTGGCCATCAGGGTCAGCGCGGCGGTCATGTTGCCGCCCACGGAGTCGCCGGCCACCGCGATGCGGGTCGGGTCGAGGTCCTTGGTGGCGCCCTCTGTCACGACCCACTGGGCGACGGCGTAGTTCTGCTCGATCGCGACCGGGTAGCGGGCCTCGGGGGAGAGGTCGTACTCCGGGAAGACCACGGCGGCGTTCGCGCCCACGGCGAGTTCGCGCACCAGGCGGTCGTGGGTGTGGGCGTTGCCGAAGACCCAGCCCGCGCCGTGGATGTAGATGATCACGGGAAGCGTGCCGGTGACCCCGGCCGGGCGGACGACACGGGCCCTGACCTGCCCGGTCGGGCCGCCGGACACGGTGATCCACTCCTCGTCGACGGCGGGCTTCGCGATCTCCCCGGACTGCACCTCGTCGACGGCCTTGCGGCCCTCCGCCGGGGCGAGGTCGAAGAGGTACGGCGGGTTCGCGGTCGCCTCGACGAAGGCCTGGGCGGCGGGTTCGAGGACGGGGCGGGGCGCGGTGCTGTCGGTCATGGCGATCTCCTCGGATCGGGTGCCGCGGCGGGTTCCGGCCGGATCTCGGCCGGTGGTGCGGCACGAGGAAGATAGTAGCGTGCGATTAAGTCGTGCACAACTAAAGCGTGCTCGATAGAATCGGCTGGACCTGAACGATAAGGTGGTGATTGCCCTGAAGAACGCCGTAGACGCCACGGACGCCGGAGCGAGGAGTCGCACCATGAGCCCAGCCGCCGCGGAACCGGCCGAGGGATCGCTGCTCCTCGACGACCAGTTGTGCTTCGCGCTGTACGCGGCGTCCCGCGCGGTGACCGCGCGCTACCGGCCGCTGCTGGACGAACTCGGCCTGACCTACCCGCAGTACCTCGTCATGCTCGTCCTCTGGGAGCAGGACTCGATCTCCGTACGGGACCTGGGCGCCGCGCTCCAACTGGAATCCAGCACGCTCTCCCCGCTCCTGAAGCGGCTGGAGACGAACGGTCTGCTGCGCCGCGAACGCCGGCGCGACGACGAACGCTCGGTCGCCATCCGGCTCACCGACGCCGGGGAGCGGATGCGGGAGCAGGCCGCCGCCGTGCCGCTCGCCATCGGTGACGCCATGGGCCTGACGCCCGCTCAGGACGCCCTGACCAAGCAGCTCCTCCGGCTGATCACCGCCAACGTCGCCGCCGGCTGAACCGCCCGCCACCTGCGCGTTCCCGCTCGACGAGGCCTCCTGTCGTCGCCGCTGTTCACCTTAGCTTGCAGGCCCAACGGCATCTCCTGGACCGGATCCCTGTATACGGTCCGAAGCGATTTCCCGAAAAGAAATGGCTTACGTCAATGGAGATTCAAGCCGATCAAGCGCGAGGTGCCATGCCGACCCAGGTGTCCGAAGTCTCACCGCCGGCCCCGCAGCCGGAGAGCCCGTCCCGGAACGTCACCGCCACCATCGCCCTGGCCTGCGTGGGAGTCTTCGTCTCCTACCTGCCGGTCGTCGGGGTGTCGGTCGTGCTGCCGGTGATCCAGCAGGCGCTCGACGCATCCACCACCGGGCTCCAGTGGATCACCGACGCGTTCATCCTGCCGACCGCCGCACTGCTCCTGACCTGCGGTGTCATCGGCGACCTCTACGGCCGCAAGAAGATGTACCTGATCGGCCTGACACTGTCCTGTCTCGGCTGTCTCGTCGCCCTGACCGGCCACAGCGTCGTCCAGGTCTGCGTCGGCCAGGCGCTCACCGGCGTCGGCACCGCCGCCCTGCTGCCCGCGACCCTCGGCCTGATCAGCCACGTCTGCCCCGACCACCGCAAACGGGGCGCCGCGATAGCCCTGTGGACGGCCGCCCTTGGCCTCGGCCTGACCCTCGGCCCGCTCTTCAACGGCCTGATCGTGGAGCACGCGAGCTGGCGCTGGATCTTCCTGCCCACCCTGGCCATCGGCGCCGTCACGGTCCTGGTCGGCGCCTTCGCCCTGACCGACTCCCGCTCGGACCGCGAACGCCATCTCGACATCCCCGGCCAACTCCTCGCCGTGGTCGCCATCACCGCCATCGTCTACGGCGTCATCGAGGGCGGCGGCGCCCCGGGCTGGGGTTCGGCCGAGGTCGTCACCGCGTTCGTCGTGGCGGCGCTCGCCCTGCCGGCCTTCGTCCTGGTCGAACTGCGGTCGCCCTGCCCGATGTTGGACATGCGCCTGTTCAAGTCGTCGGCGTTCTCCGGGGCCGCGTTCGTCATGGCGCTCACCTTGTTCGCGCAGGTCGGTCTGGTCTTCTCGCTCAGCGAGTACTTCGGGCTGGTCCATCACGCCTCGACGTGGGACATCGGGGTGCGCCTGATCGCGCTCAACGGTTTCACCGTCGTCCTCGGTCCGGTGGTCGGCCGGCTGATGCACCGGTTCTCGCCCGGCCTCGTGCTGGTGACCGGTCTGCTCGTCGGCGGCGTCGGGGCGCTCCTGGTGAACCTCTTCGACGCCACCACCGGAACCGGCGAAGCGGCCCTGGTCATCGCGGTGTTGGGGGTCGGCATCGCGCTGGCGATGGCCCCGATCACCACCATCGCCATGAACAGCCTGCCGCGCCGCCTGGGCAGCACCGCCGGTGCCGCCAACAGCGCCCTCCGCCAGATCGGCAGCGCCCTGGGCCCCGCCATCTTCGGAGTGGTCCTCACCCACCGCACCCTCGCCACCCTGCCCGCACACGTCGCCGCGTCCGGCCTCGACCCGGCCGACCAGGGCCAGGTCATCGGCATGGTCAACGGCGCGGGCATCCAGGCAGGCGCCTTCCTGCACCTGAACACCGGCGAGGCGACCGGCCAGGCCCTGGCCGCCTACGGAGCGAGCTTCACGGACGCGCTGCACACCTGCGCCCTGGTCGGCGGCATCGGCATGCTGGTGGCCGCGGCCGTCGCCTTCCTCACGATCGGCATCCACGCCCGCACACCGCACGGTGAGGGGGAGCCTGTCGCGGCGGTGCATCCTGCCGCCGGGGCAGCGGGTGTTGGCGGGGGTGGCTGAGCAACGGCTCGTTGCGCAGGGGTAGTTGGTCATCGGGTGCGTAACTCCGATGGGCAACTGCCCTTGCTCTACGTCCCGTTGGCCGACGCCCACGCCCCGCGATCAGGTGAGACCGTCGCCGTTCTCTGATGCGGTGCGAGGAGGAAGCGCAGTGAGTCCGCCGACAGCTGTATGAGGGGTAGTTGGCCTTCCGCCGTAGGGTTCCGATGGGTAACTACCCTTGCCGTACGTCCCGTTGGCCGACGCCTGCGGCCCGCGATCAGACGAGGTCGTCGTCGTTCTCCAACGCGGGCGCGAGGAGATGACACAGGGAGTCGGCCAGCAGATACAGGGGATCGGCGGTCTCCAGCGGCCACTCCACGGCGATCCACGCGGCGAAGAACGACTCGGTCTGCAGTACGGCCATCAGCGTCCGCTGGCGGGCCTCCGCGGGGTCGACGCCCCGCCAGCGCTCCGGCGGAGCGACCAGCATCGCGACATACCGCTCGTGCGCCTCGACGTACTGCACCCGGCCCTCGCCGAGGCTGCGGAGCGCCGCCGGGGCCGCCGCGTTGGCGACGCGGCGGACGGGCGCCATCTCGCGCCAGCGGGTCGCGGCCTCGTCCAGCCAGGCGCGGACGTCAGGCCGGGTCCAGCGCGGAAGCGCGGCCAGGTCGGCGTACGCCTCGCCCATCACGCCGTAGACCCGCTCCACCAGCGCGTCGACGATCTCGGCCTTGCCGGGGAAGTGGGCGTAGACCGTGGCCCGGGTCACCCCCGCCGCCTGGGCGATGTCCTCCATCCGCGCATCGAGGAACGGCTTCTCGGTGAACACCGTGACGGCCGCGTCGAGCAGTCGGCGATGCGTGAGGAGCTTCTGCTCTTCGCGCAGGTTCCTGCGGGGCGGCGTCGGCTCCATTCGCCCAGTTTCTTGCATGGGGCGACTATATGCCGCCGGGTGCGGAGTGATGTGCCGGGAATTGGTGCTCTGACCTGGTCTTTTACCTGAGGGCCGGCTTGGGGTGCTCTCTCAGCTCGACTCGGGCCAGTCGGCGTACCGGATGCGGCGCAGGTCGAGAACCTCGCCGAGGGTGCTCCACTCGTCCTTGCCCAGACGTGCCAGGGGGCGCAGCCGGGTGACCTCGGGGTGGCCGTCGTGCAGGACGGTTTCGTCGATCGCGAGGTGGACCACCCGGCCGAAGACCACGGTGGAGTGGCCCAGCCGTAGCGTGCTGTGCAGTTCGCACTCCAGGGCCACGGGGGAGTGGGCGACGCGCGGTGCCTTCACCCGCGTGCTGGCCTCGCGCTCGACTCCCACGGCGTCGAACTCGCTCACGCCTTCCGGGAAGTCCGTGGCGGTCTTGTTCACCTCGTCGATGAGGGACTCCGGGGCGAGGTTGACCACGAACTGCCCGGTCGCCTCGACATTGCGCAGCGAGTCCTTACGGCCGACCGAGGTGAACTGCACGATGGGCGGCGCGGCCGACGAGACGGTGAAGAAGGAGTGCGGGGCGAGATTGTCGACGCCGTCGGCCGAGACCGTCGAGACCCAGGCGATCGGCCGCGGTACGACCGTCGAGGTGAGCAGGCGGTAGACCGCGACCGGTTCCATCTGGGCCGGGTTGAATTCAGTGCGCATACCAGCGATATATCAGACGCCGGCGAGGGGACGGTTCGCCGGCCGCAGATGACCGGGGCGCGAGCGCGGCCGAACGTCTCGCTCGCCCCTCGGGCGACTCTGTTTCCCGCCGCTATACGCCGTGTATGGTGAACCGATATCGCTATACACGGCGTATAGCGAACGGGTCGCTTGGAGTCCGGCGTATGAGCACCGCGGTGAACGAGTCGAGTCCGCCGGACATATCCCCCGCGGCCCGCCGGAAGGTGCTGAAGGCCCTCAGCGGGCTGCTCCTCGCGCTGTTCGTCTCCACCCTCAGCAGTACGGTCGTCTCCAGCGCGCTGCCGAAGATCATCGGGGCGGTGCACGGGTCGCAGACGCAGTACACGTGGGTCGTCACCGCGACGCTCCTCACCACCACGGCGACGACGCCGATCTGGGGCAAGCTCGCCGACCTGTTCAGCAAGAAGACCCTCGTGCAGGTGTCCATCGGCGTCTTCGTGCTGGGCGCCGTGGCATCCGGGATCAGCCAGACCGCGGGGCAGCTCATCGCCTCGCGGGCGTTGCAGGGTGTCGGCTTCGGCGGTGTGCAGGCCCTCGTCCAGATCACCCTCGCGGCGATGATCCCGCCCCGCGAACGCGGCCGCTACAGCGGCTACTTGAGCAGTGTCACGGCCACGTCGACCATCGGCGGACCGCTGCTCGGCGGCGTGATCGTCGACACCTCGTGGCTGGGGTGGCGTTGGTGCTTCTTCGTCGGCGTGCCGATCGCGGCCGTAGCGCTGTTCATGCTCCAGCGGACGCTGAACCTTCCCGTCCTCCGGCGCGAGAACGTCAGGATCGACTACCTGGGGGCGGCATTGATCGCCTCGGGCGTCAGCGTGCTGCTGGTGTGGGTGTCGTTCGTCGACAACTCCTTCGGCTGGGCCTCGTGGCAGACCGGGGTCATGGTGGCCGGCGGGCTGGTGCTGATCGGCGCGGCAGTGTGGGTGGAGTCGCGGGCCGCCGAACCCGTCGTACCGCTCCACATCGTGAGGCAGCGGACGACCGCGCTGGCGATCGTCGGCAGCCTCTCCGTCGGTACGGCCATGTTCGGCGCCGCTGTGTTCCTCAGCCAGTACTTCCAGCTCAGCCGCGGGCACGGTCCGACCGGGGCGGGCCTGCTGACGATTCCCATGATGGCCGGAATTCTCATCGCCTCCACGGTCGCTGGGCGGCTGATCAGCCGGACCGGGAAGATCAAGCCGTTCATCATCACCGGAGCCGTCCTGCTCACGGTCGGGTTCGCCGTGCTCGGCACCATCGACTCCAGGACACCCATGCTCCTGCTGGGCGTGGCGATGCTGTGTGTCGGGATGGGCGTCGGCATGACGCTGCAGAACCTGGTGCTCGTCGTGCAGAACACCGTGCCGCTGAGGGACATCGGCGCGGCCAGCTCCACGGTGTCGTTCTTCCGGTCCCTCGGCGGCACGATCGGTGTCTCCGTCCTCGGCGCCGTACTGGCCCGGCACGTCCAGGACCAGATCGCGCACGGCCTCGTCTCGGCGGGACTGCGGACCACGGGCTCCGCCACGGATGTCTCCGCACAGCCCGCCGCCGTACAGGAGATCATCCGTGTCGCCTACGGCGACGCCACCGCGCGGATCTTCCTCCTCTCGGCCGCCGCCGCCCTCCTCGCGGTGATCGCCGCGATCCTGCTGAAGCCGGTCAGCCTCCGCAGCAGCCTCGGCCTGACCGAGAAGAGCGGCGGAGCGGCGACGGTCGCCGCGGAGGCCGGGTGACGGGCGGAACCCGACGGCGAAGTTCCGCGGGAGCCCCTCTCAACCCGTCTACCTGGGTAAACTGTCGGGAAAGCCAAGTGCCTTGAGGGGGAGCCGGGATGCCGCCGCACAGTCCTTCCGCGGCCGGGGTTCCGGACGAGGGCGAGGGTGACGAGCGGAGTGTGCCGCCCGTCCGGCAGGCGCTGTCGGACAGTGTGTACGAGCGCATCAAGGCGATGGTCATGGACCACGAGATCGCCCCCGGCGCCCGCGTCGGCATCGAAGCGCTCGCCCGCACCCTGAAGGTCTCCCCAACTCCCGTACGGGAAGCGCTCGCCCGGCTGGAGTCCGACGGCCTGGTGGTGAAGCGGGCGCTCTCCGGATACCGGGCCACACAGCTGCTCACCAGCCAGGGTCTCGCCGAACTCTTCGAAATGCGGCTGCTGTTGGAGCCGAAGGCCGCCGCGCTGGCCGCCGTCAACGCGACCGAAGCGCAACTCGACGGCCTTGAGCGGATCGTCGAGGAGATGCAGGCCCACCCGAGCCCGAACGAACGGTACGCGTCCTACCGCGACTTCGCCGCCCTCGACCAGCGCTTCCACGAGGCGATCGGCCAGGCCGCGCACCGACCGCTGCTGGCGGACGCGGTGGAACGGCTCCACGCCCATCTGCACATCTTCCGGCTCAGCAAGGTGGTGGGAGCCTGGGGCCCGACCGTCGCCGAGCACGAGCGGATCGTCCGCGCGGTGCTGCGCCGCAACCCCGAGCGGGCGGCCGAGGCGATGACGGAGCACCTGACGCGCAGCCTGGAGCGGCAGAGCGAGGACGGCGAGGGGCCCGGTCCCTGAACGGCCCCTGCTGAAGCCGGAGTTGGGGCCTGTCCCCGCTCAGTCCATGAGGAACACCTGCTCCGCCGTGGCCCACCATTCGCCGGGCGCCGCCTCCGGCACGGGCACCTGACACGGGGCGGTGAGTTCCCACCACCGCCGGGTGGCCTCGTCCTCGGCCATCAGGGCCAGGTCCGCCGCGAGATCGTCGCCGTCGTACTCGAAATAGCTGAACAGGCGGTCGCCCAGCAGATGGATCGAGTAGTTGGAGATGTGGCTGCGCCGGATGCGGTCGAGCACGGGCTGGGGCACGTCGCGGTGCAACTCCCGGTATTCGTCCAGCTTTTCCGGGTGTACGGCGATGACCTGGGCCACGCGCCTCATGAGCGCACCGCGTCGCGGTCGTGGATCAGGCGGATGACCCGGCCGCTCATGCGGTCGTAGTCGCGGTCGTTGTCGAGCTCGCCGCGGATGCGGTGGTCCGTCATGACGACGATGCGGTCGGCGAGGGTGACCGTCTCCGCGAGGTCGCTGCTGATGAGGAGGATGGGCAGGCCGTCGCGGGCCAGGTCCCAGATCAGTTCGTGGAAGGCGCGCTTGGTGCGGACGTCGACGCCCACCGTCGGCTCGTCGATGACCAGCAACTTGGTGTCCGCGGCAAGCCACTTGGCGAGGCTGACCTTCTGCTGGTTGCCGCCCGAGAGTTCACCGGCGTTCTGCCCGAGCCCCGAGACGCGGATGCCGAGCCGGTCGACGAGATCCTGCGCGACGTCCCGTTCCTCGCGCGCCGAGACGAACCCGAACGCCTTGGCGAGCCGCTTCCACACCGTCACCGTGATGTTGCGGACTATGGGCTGCTCAAGGAAGACGCCCTCCTCCTTACGGTTCTCGGTGACGTACCCGATGCCGAACTCGTGCAGGGCCTGGCGGGGCGACGTGATGCGGACCGGGCTGCCGTGCACCCGGACCTCGCCGCCCGTGACGCGGTCCAGGCCGAGCACCGCCTTGACCAGCTCGCTGCGCCCGGCGCCGACCAGGCCGTACAGGCCGACGATCTCGCCGGGCCGGACCTCCAGGCTGATGTCACGGTGGCCGCCGGCCGTGGAGACCTTGTCCAGTACGAGAGTTGGGGCGGCGGTGCGGTCGACCGTGCGGGGGCGCATCTCCGTCGCCGCGTGGGCGCGGCCCACCATGAGGCCGACGATGTCGTCGTGGGTGTGGTCCGACAGGGGCGAGGACTCCAGGACCGACTTGCCGTCGCGCAGCACGGTGACCGTGTCGCAGACCTCGAAGACCTCCTCCAGCTTGTGGCTGACGAAGACGACACAGGCACCGCGGGCGGCCAGTCGCCGGATCACCTCGAAGAGGCGTTCCGTCTCCTGCGGGGAGAGGGACGCGGTGGGTTCGTCCAGCAGGAGGACCCGGCTCTCGGTGTAGAGGGCCTTGGCTATCTCGACCAACTGCTGTTGTCCTACGGAGAGTTCGCGTACCGGTCGCTGGGGGTCGAGGTCGACGCCGAGTTCGGCGAGGCAGGCGACGGCCGGTGCGGTCATGGCCTCGCGGTCGACCAGGCCGCGGTGGGAGGGCGGGTGTTGCAGGGTGATGTTCTCCGCCACCGAGAAGCCCGGGATCAGGTTGCGTTCCTGGTGCACGACACCGATGCCGGTGCGGGTCGCCTCCAATGGCGAGCGCAGATGGACCTGTTGGCCGTTCCAGGTGAGCCTGCCGCCGTTGGGGGAGTGGACGCCGGTGAGGACCTTGATGAGGGTCGACTTGCCGGCGCCGTTCTCACCGAGGAGCGCGTGCACGGAGCCGGCGGTCAGCGTGAGCCCTACGCCGTCCAGCGCCCGCACACCGGGAAAGACCTTGACCAGGTCGTCGCATTCGAGAAGAACCGTGTCGCTCACTGGGCACCTCCGGTCTGGGGCAGAACGGCGCCGTCGCTCGTCGCGGACTTCTCCAGGCGCGTCTGGTGCAGCCGGCCACCGGCGACGGTGCCGAGCACGACCAGCCCGATGAGGAGGTTCACCCAGCTCGGGTCGAGGGAGAACTGGGCTCGCGCGGCGTCGATGAGCCGGGTCACGAAGGCCGCAAGTACCGTGCCCAGTACGGCGATTGAACCGCCGGTGAGCGCCACGCCGCCGATGATTGGCGCGGCGAAGCTCGGCAGCAGCCAGTCGCCGCCGACGCTGCGGTTGACGCCGGGCAGCGAGGCCGTGGCGGTCACGGCGGCCACGCCGATCAGCAGCCCGGACAAGGTGTGCGCGGCCACGATCTGCCGGTCGGTGGAGATGCCGGACAGCCGGGCCGCGAGCGGGTTGCCGCCCGCCGCGAGGAGCCGCCGGCCCGCGACCGTGCGGTACATGAACGCGGCCAGCAGCGCCGCCGCGACGAGCGCGGTGACGAAGACGAGCGGGATGTTCAGCGGGGCCGCCGTGCCGAAGTCGCGCAGCGTACGGGAGTAGCCGTCGACGGTACGGGTGCCGGTGAGCCGGTACTGCGCCCCCAGGAGGATCGTCATCGTCGCGAGGGTGACGATGAACCCGTTGATCTGGGTGCCCACGATGGCGACACCGGTCGCAAGACCGATGGCCGTCGCCGTCAACAGGCCCACGATCACGGCGACTCCGGCGGGCACACCGTGGTCGGCCATGAGAACGCCCATCAGGCAGGCGGTGAAGCCGCCCAACGCACCTACGGCGAGGTTGAGTTGACCCACGCACAGCGCCACCATCTGGGCCAGCCCGATGAGGATGGGCGTGGCGAGGTACTGGAGGAAGACCCGCACCGACGGGCCTTCGAAGAAGGAGCCCGACGAGGCGATGCCCAGTGCCACATAGCCCGCCACGACCACGCACAGCAGCATCGCCGCAGTGGAACGGGAGAACCGGCGCAGCGCCTCGCCGCCCCAACTCCCCTGACCCAGCGTCACGTTCAAGCGGTTCATGTCGAACGCACCACCTTGCGATAGGACACCACCGTGCGGATCCGGTCGGCCGACAGGGCCAGCAGGAGGCCACAGCCGAGATAGATGTTCAGGCTCTCCAGCCCGACGCCGAGCAGATCGAGCCCCTTGCGGATCACCCCGACCAGGGCGGTGCCGAGCAGCGTGCCCAGCACGGACACCACCCCGCCGGTCAGCAGAGTGCCGCCGAGTACCGCGCCCAGGAAGGACGGCAGCATGAAGTCGTCGCCGATGGAGGCACGGAACGTACCTGTACCGGCCGCCGCCATGAAACCGGCGAGCGCCGCGAGCAACCCCGACAGCGTGTGCGCGAGCAGGACCCGGCGCCCGGTGGGGATGCCGGACAGCTCCGCGGCGGCCGGATTGGCGCCGGTGAGCAGCAGTTCCCGGCCGACGCGCGTACAGCCGTAGAGGAAACCGAGGGCGAGCATCGCGAGGACGGTGAACTGGGCGATCTGCGGGACAGCGGGGGAGCCGCAGATGGGGCCCGCGCAGATGTCGGCGAGGGAGTACGAGCGCAGGGCGTCGATTCCGGCGGGGTGGGTGGTGAAGGCGGCGTCGTCGGTGAGGGACGAGTAGAGGAGGGAGACCAGGCCCAGGAGGGCGAAGTCCATGGCCAGGGTGACGACGAAGGAGCTCACTCCGGTACGGGCGATGAGCCAGCCGGTGACCGCGCCGATTGCCGCCCCGGCGGCCAGGCACATCAGCAGCCCCACCTGCATCGGAACGCCGAGACGGTCGTAGCCGAGGCCCGCGAACAGGGCGCCGAAGGCGGCCATCCGGCCGACGGCGAGGTTCATGTGGCCCACGGACAGGGCGACCATCTGCGCGAGTGCGACCACGGTCAGTGTGGCGATGTCGCGCAGGAGCGGGAAGAGGACCAACCGCTGGTCCAGGAAGGCCGGTCGGAGCACGCCGAACAGGACGCTGAGCGCGATGACGAGGACCAGCAGGCCGAGCCGCTGGTTGACCCAGAACGGCATCCGGTGAGCGGCCGTCCTCTCCTCCGGGACGGTGTCCGGCGGGCTGATCGAGGTCGTCATGCCACCCTCCGGTCGTCCAGCGCGTCCGGGTCCCAGTCGATGCCGATGCCGGGTACGTCCGGGGCTACGGCCATGCCGTCCCGGATGGTCAGTTCGGTGCGGGTCACCGCCCTCAACTGCGGGATGTACTCGACGTATTGGCCGTTCGGTACGGCGGCGGCGAGGCTCACGTGCAGTTCCATCAGGAAGTGCGGGCAGACCGCGACGCTGTGACTCTCCGCCAGATGCGCGACCTTCAGCCATGGCGTGATGCCACCGATCCGCGCGGCGTCGACCTGCACGACGGACGCGGCACCGGCCTCCAGGTAACTGCGGAACTGCATCAGCGAGTACATGGACTCGCCCACGGCGACGGGGATGCGGGTCGCCGCCGCGAGCCGCGCGTGCCCGCTGATGTCGTCGGCGGGCAGCGGCTCCTCCAGCCAGTACGGGTCGTACGGTTCCAGCGCGGCCGCGAGCCGCAGGACGGAGGACGCCGTCTGGGACTGGTTGGCGTCGGTCATGATGTGGAGGGAAGGGCCGACTGCCTCGCGGACCGCGCGCAGGCGCTCCGCGTCCTCGGCAGGATGGGGGCGGCCCACCTTGATCTTGACGCCCGCCCACCCCAACTCCTGTGCGCGCAGGGCGCTTTTCACCAGTTCCTCGGCGCTCAGGTGCAGCCAGCCGCCCTCGGTGTCGTAGACCGGCACCTCCTGACGGTGACCGCCGGCCAGTCGCCACAGCGGTTCGCCCGCACGCTTGCACCGCACGTCCCACAGGGCGGTGTCCACGGCGGCGAGGGCGAGCGAGGTGATGGCCCCGGTGGTGGTGGACCGGGTCAGCGCGAACAGCCGCTGCCACAGCGCCTCGACGTTGCGCGCGTCCTGTCCGACGAGCGCGGGCAGCAAGTGGTCGCGCAGCAGGGCGAGTACGGAGCTGCCGCCGGTGCCGATCGTGTAGGAGTAGCCGGTTCCCGCGAGGCCGTCAGCCGTCTCCAGGTCGACCAGGACCGTCTCCTGTTTGACGAACGACTGCACCGCGTCGGTGCGGTCCTGCTCGACGGCGATGTCGGCCAGCCTGGCGGTCGCGGCCGTGACGATGCTGCTGCTCATTCAGCAATTCCGTTTTCTGTCGGGGGAGTTGGCCATCAGCGGTGCTCGGTCATCAGCGCTGCTCGGCCGTCAGGCGCAGGAGAGGATCTTGTCGGCGAACTGCTTCTTCAGCTCGGCGGTCTTCGCCTGCCGCGCCTTGTCGTAGCCGGCGACGTTCGCCTTGGTGACGACGAACGAACCCGAGTCCACCTCCACGCCCGGGGAGCGCACCGTGCACTGCTTCGTCTGGAGCAGGGCCAGCGCCCAGATCCCGATCTCGGCCTGCCCGACCGGGTTCTGCACGACGGTGGCGGCGACCGTGCCCTGCTTGATGCCGCTGAGGATCTTGGCGTCGTCGTCGATGGCGATGACCTTCGCCTTCGACCCGGACGACTTGACGACATCGGCCGCGGCGACGGCCGGGTTGTAGGCGGTCGCGACAATGCCCGCGATCTGACTGCCCTTCGCGGCCATCAGGTCGGACACCGCCTTCTGCGCGGTCTGCAGGTCCGTGTCGATGTCGGTGATGGTCTGCAGGAGCTTGACCTTGCCGCCCGACTCCTTCACGGCCTGGGCGACGCCCTTGATCCTCAACTGGGTATTGGCGTCGACGTTGTTGCCGGTCAGGTGGACCAGGGTGCCCTTGCCGCCCATGGCCGCGATCGCCGCCTTCGCGGCTTTGTAGGCGGCGAGTTGGACGTCGGTGGAGAGACAGAAGTCGGCCTCGTCCTTGTCGCCCGCGGGGCACGAACCCAGCGAAGCCACCGGGAAACCCTGGGACTTGAGGTCCGTGAAGGTCGAGTTGATGTCGGTGGGGGAGACGCCGAACACCCCGAACGCGTTGTAGCCGCGCGCAGCGAGCGTCGACAGCAGGTTGTTCTGCTTCTGCTGGTCCCACTCCGCCGTCTCGTCGAAGGCGACGGCTCCGAGGCCGTCCGCCTTCTTCGCGGCGGCGCCCGCGGTCTTCCAGGGCTGGAAGTACGGGTGGGCGCCGCCGGGCACGAGGGCGACCTTGGTCCTGGAGCCGTCCACGAGGTCGGAGCCTGCGCCGGTCCGGGCGGCCGGCGCGGCCTGACTGCCGGACTGCGCACCGGAGTTCTTGTAGGTACAGGCCGCTGTCCCCGTCGCCAGCAGCGCGACCGCGACAACTCCGGGCAGGACAGATCTGGTTGGGAAGCGCATGACCCACCCCTGCGGATTCAGATAGGAATCAGATAGGAAATCGATGCGGCGATCGTGAGGGAGGAAGCCGGGCGCGTCAAGGCTTGCGGCACAAACAGGTGCGGTGGGTTGGGAGTTTGCGACTCTCAGGGCTCCCGTCGATGCCTCTCATGTGGTCCGGCTGTGCGCGAAATCGTATAGGAAATGCCCGCGTGTCGGCCTGGCCGTAAAGGCGCAGATCATTCCCGCAACGTGAAGATCGTGTGCCCCTCGGCCCCCTAGGATGACTGGCTTCAGCGTTCGCGGGTGGGCAACTCGTGGGCGTGCAACGGCCGTTCACCGCAGGGAGTTGCGCATGGGTTCCGACATGAGTGCCAACGAGGTCTTAACCGCGCCACTGGACGGGCTGTCGGCCGGCCCGGTGGTGCCGCGGCTGGTGCTGGGTGCGCGGTTGCGCGAACTGCGGGAGGAGCGGCACATCTCCCGCGCGGCCTCCGGTGACGCCATCCGCGCCTCGCGCTCCAAGATCAGCCGCCTGGAGGCCGGTCGCCACCGCTTCAAACCGCGCGATGTCGCCGACCTGCTCACGCTCTACGGCGTCACGGACGAGGCGGAGCGGGCCACCCTGCTGGCCCTCGCCGAGGAGGCCAACTCCCCAGCCTGGTGGCAGCACTTCAACGATGTGGTGCCCACGTGGGCGCGGGCCTACCTCGGGGCCGAACAGGCGGCGAGCCTCGTCCGCTGCTTCGAGGTCCAGCGCGTTCCCCACCTGCTGCAGACCCCGGACTACGCGCGCGCCTCCCTCCGGCTCGCCCACGCGGGTGCCGGCGGGGCGGAACTCGACCGGCGGGTCAAGCTGCGGATGACACGGCAGCGGATTCTGCGCCGGCGGCCGGCGGCACAGCTCTGGGCGGTGATCGACGAGGCGGCGCTGCGCCGCCCGGTGGGTGGAATCGGCACGATGCGGGCCCAGTTGAGGCATCTCATCGAGATCTGCCGGCTGCCGCAGGTCACCGTCCAGGTGATGCCGTTCCTCGCGGGCGGGCACGCGGGGGAGGCCGGGCCGGTGACCATCCTGCGGCTGCCCGGGGGCCGGCTGCCCGACATGGTCTACCTGGAGCAGCGGGTCACCGCGCTGTATCCCGACCGGCCGACCGAGATCGAGTGCTACTGGGACGTCATGAACCGGCTGGTGGTGGAGGCGGAATCGCCGGAGGAGACTCCGACGATCCTGCATCGCATTCTTCAGGAGACGTGATCCGCCAAAGGACGTGAACTGCCGGGCGGGTTCTAGCGCTTGAGGGCGACACCGCCGTACTGGTGCACCTCCGCCGGCAGGCCCCAGGCGCTCTCGTCGGGACGCCAGCGCGAGCAGGAGGCCACGCCCGGTTCGATCAGTTCCAGGCCCTCGAAGAAGCCCGCGATCTGCTCGGGGCTGCGCAGGATGTACGGGATCGAACCGCCCTCGTTGTACTGGCGGATGGCGTCGACGTAGGCCTCGCTGGTGTCGGTGCTGTCGTACTGCACGAGGTAGCTGCCGGAGGGCAGGGCGTCCACCAGGCGCCGTACGATCGAGCGCGCCTCGTCGTAGTCCTCGATGTGGCCCAGGATGCCCATCAGCATGAGGGCGACGGGCTTGTCGAAGTCGAGCGTCTTGCCGGCCTCGCGGACGATGGTGGCCGGGTCGCGCAGGTCGGCGTCGACGTAGTTGGTGACGCCTTCCGGGGAACTGGTGAGCAGGGCGCGGGCGTGGGCCAGTACCAGCGGGTCGTTGTCGACGTAGACGATGCGGCACTCCGGGGCCACGCGCTGGGCTATCTCATGGGTGTTGTCCACGCTGGGCAGCCCGGTGCCGATGTCCAGGAACTGCCGTATGCCCTCCTCGCCGGCCAGGTGACGGACGGCGCGCGCGAGGAAGTACCGGGCGGCACGGGCGCCGGTCTCTATGCCGGGGAAGATCTCGCGGAACGCGTCACCGGCGACACGGTCCACCTCGTAGTTGTCCTTGCCGCCCAGCCAGTAGTTCCAGATCCGGGCCGACTGCGGCACGGTGGTGTCGAACCTGGCGAGCGGATCCTGCTCGGAGTTGTCTGCCGCTTCGGTCATGGAAGCTCCTGTGCGTGCGCGGTGAGAACCACGGAACCGTCGAAGATCGGCCGTGGACACCCACGTTATTCCCCCGTGGCGCGACTCGTGTGCCTCGTCGGCCCCAACTGCACGTACCGGCCCGCTCGTTGGCTGGTTCGCTGCGGCCCGTGACGTGGAATCAGCCCTCTGCGGCGTGCCGGGTGAGGAATCCGATGAGGGCCGCGACGGCGGCGAGTGCGGCCACGCTGGTGAGGGCGGCGGGGAGGGAGTACCAGTCGGCCATGAAGCCGATGGCGGGCGGTCCCAGGAGCATGCCGCCGTAGCCGAGGGTGGAGGCGATGGCGACGCCGTCGGGGCCGGCGAGGGTGCCGGCGCGTTCGACGGCGACGGGGAAGAGGTTGGCGAGTCCGAGCCCGGTGATCACGAAGCCGAGGACGGCTGCCCACAGGGTGGGCGCGAGCGCGCCGAGCAGCATGCCGAGGGCGGCGGTCGTGCCGCCGGAGACGAGGGTGCGGGTGCGGCCGAGGCGTTCGAGGAGCCGGGTGCCGGTGAGCCGGCCGGCGGTCATGGCGAGCGCGAAGCAGGAGTAGCCGATGGCGGCGGCGCCGGCGGTGGCGTCGAGGTCCTGCTCCAGGTGCAGGGCGCTCCAGTCGGCCAGGGCACCTTCGCCGAAGGCGGTGCAGAGGGCGATCAGGCCGAAGGTGAAGACGAGGCCGCGGGTGCGGGGGGTGAGGCGGCGGGGGGTGGTCTCCCGCTTCGGGGAATCCTTGGGGGGATCGGCGGGTTCGGGAGGTGCCGGGGGCTTCAGGCGCAGCAGGTCGCGCCCTACGACCGCGGTGACGAGCAGGCCGATCAGGGTGAGGCCGAACAGGTGCTGGGTCGGGGTCAGGAAGCCGGCGACCAGTCCGCCGAGCCCGGCGCCGACCATGCCGCCGAGGCTGAACGCGGCGTGGAAGCTGGGCATGATGGGCCGCCGCATGGCCCTGACCAGGTCGACCGCCGCGCTGTTGAACGCGACGTTGATCCCTCCATAGGCGGCGCCGAAGATCAGCAGGACGAGACCGAGGGTGAGGGGTGAGTGGGTGAGCGGTGGGAGGGAGACGCTCAGGGACAGCAACACGGCGCAGACGACGGTGACTTGGTGGTTGCCGTAGCGGTGGCAGAGGCGGCCGGTGAGCATCATCGTGATGACGGCGCCGGCGGAGACGCCGAGGAGCGCGAGTCCGAGGGTGCTGGCGGAGGCGCCGGTCTGTTCCTTGATGGCGGGGATGCGGACGACCCAGCCGGCGAAGATGAAGCCGTCCAGGGCGAAGAACGCGGTGAGGGTGATCCGGAGTCGGGTCAGGTCGGTGGGGGCGCCCGGCACGGCGTTGTGCGTTCGGGGTTTGTTTATTTGCGGCACAAAGTCAGGCTAGGTGGGGGTCGCGCCCAGGGCAAGGGGGGTGGCGGGCGCCCGGGGCGAGGCGCGGCTCGCCCCGGGCGCTGCCCGTGGACCACCTAGGGGGCGTCGGCAGCCGGGTCTGGAGCGGCAGGAACAGACGGGCGTGTCCGCCGCTCGTCGACCTCCCACGGCGATGATGAGGACCAGGAGACCGGCCGGGACAACCGGTCTCACGGTCGGGTCGGGTCGGTCCGACCGGCGGCGGCCCCACGCACCACCGATGCGACGGAACTCGTGGCCATCGCGCCCTCGTCAACGCTCCTTCAGGTCTTCTCGCGGAAGTGGTAGCTCCGCCCGGGCAGGGGGCAGAACGGGTCCATGCAGGACGACAAGGACCCGACAAGCCCCTGGAGGTGGTGACTTGACCGTCATCGTCGGCCTGGTCCATCGCGGGCGGGTCCATCTCGCCGGTGACTCGGCAGGCAGCAGCGGGTCGCAGCTCACGATCCGCCGTGATCCGAAGGTCTTCACCAACGGCCCCTATGTACTCGGATTCACGACCTCGTTCCGTATGGGCCAGCTCCTGCACCACGCGTTCGAGGCCCCGCACCCCGAGGGCGACCTCGACCGTTTCATGGCCACGCGCTTCATCAACGCCGTCCGAGCCTGCCTCAAGGACGGTGGATGGGCCCGCAAGGACTCCGAGCAAGAACAGGCAGGCGTCTTCCTGGTCGGCGTCCACGGCCGTCTCTTCGAGATCCATGACGACTATCAGGTCGGTGAGCCCATGGAGGGATATTCCGCTGTGGGCTCCGGGGACGACCTGGCTCTCGGAGCTCTGCACGCCACCGCCGACCTCGGCCTCAAACCGCGCGAGCGCCTCACAGCCGCCCTTCGTGCCGCGGATCATCACAGCACGTATGTCTCCGCCCCGTACACCTACGTCAAGACACCCCGTTGAACGGTCCTGCGGGAGGGGCGGGGCTTCGTGCCGTACGACCTCACGACCTCATCCCCCGATCGTCAGCGGTCGCGCCCAGATCACCACCGACTGAAGTAGCCGGACGGGCGTGGTCGTCGTAGCCGCAGGTGGCCAGTGCGGCGCCCGAGTGGTCGTGGCCGTGGTGGCTCGGGAGCGGGGGCCACCCGGCCGGACAGGGCCGGTGACGGCGTCCTGGGTGTCGCGGGCCCACCACGGGCGGCGTGTGCCGTGACGATCAGAGGGGGAGCGGGAGCCGGTCGGTCAGGTGCCGTGGACAGTGCGCCACCGGGCGCAGTCGGCCAGCGGTGCCGCTCCAGGGGGCCTTGAACGCCGTGTCACCCGGGCCGGATTCGGCGACCGGGCCGCCGCTGTCCAGCACCGCGACGGGTGGGGCGCGTGCGTCACTCCGTGCCGCGCAGGGCGAGCCAGGTCTCGCGGCCCACGATGCCGTCGGCGTCCAGCAGCTTGGCGCTCTGGAAGCTCCGCACCGCCGACTCGGTTCCGGCACCGAAGTCGCCGTCCACGCCGGTGCTCCCGACGGAGTATCCGCGCTTCGTCAGCATGCACTGCACCTGCAGCACACGTTTGCCGCTGTCTCCCAGACGCGTGCGTCCGTTGCCGTGGTAGTACGTGCAGTCCGAGATCCAGGCCGGGGTCGCGGGCTCGGTGGTGGGCGGACTGCTCGGGGGCGATGAGGGAGTGGCGTCGGCCGAGGCGCTGGGATCGGCATCGGGAGCGGAGGGAGTGCCGTGCGCCGCCGGTGCGGCGGAGCCCGAGTCCTCGGGGTGCGTGGCCGCGCCGTCGGGGGTCGCGGCGCCGTCGACGTTCTTGCCGGAGGCGGCCCTCGCGTCCGCGGCCCCGGGCGTCGACGAGAGGGCGGTGTCGCCGGGCCGGATGCGGTCGGTCGTCGTAGCGGACCCCGGGCCGGAAGCGGCGGGCGGGGCGTCGTGGCGACTGAGCACGAAGACCCCCGCGGCCACCGCGCAGACGGCGATGCCCGCGGCGACGGCCCGTACCGACTTCTTCCGTGCCCAGGTGCGGACTCCGCCCTCCTGGGGACGTGCCGATGGCGTGCCGGAGGCGGCGTCGGCGGCCACCACCGGTGGTTCGAGAACGGGCGGACCAGGTCGGCCGCCCTGCCCGGCCGGTGCCGACGGCATCGCCATCGGCCGTTCGTCCGGAGACCGTAATCGGGCTGGCGATGCGACGGGGAGGCGGTACAGCACCTCGTACGCCCGCTGCCGGGCCAGCAGTTGGCCGGCCAGCGGCTCGGGCCACACGGTCGTTTCGGTGCGTTCCCCGGCCGCGTTGATCAAGTCCTGCCCGGTGGGCCGCCGTTCGGGCTCCTTGGCCAGGCAGGCGGTCAGCAGCGAGCCGAGCACCGCGTCCGCCGTCGAGATCTCGGCGATCAGTTCAGGGTCCGGCTCCTCGAACGCCACCCGGTGCATCACGTCGATCCCCGTACCGTCGCCGAACGGGGCATGCCCCGCCGCCGCGTACACCAGTGTCCCGGCGAGGGAGAACACGTCCGACGCCGGGTCGGATCTGCCGGTCCGCAGGTGTTCCGGCGACATGTAGGCCGCGGTTCCCACCCGGACACCCGTGCTGGTGATCGTGCTGGCGTCCATGGCCTTCGAAATGCCGAAGTCGATCACATGCGCGCCCCCGACGGACAGCAGCACGTTGGACGGCTTCAGATCCCGGTGCACGATCCCCGTGGCGGCGAGGTCGGTCAGCGCCTGCCCCAGTTCCGCCACCAGACGCCAGACCGCGGCCGTCTCCAGGGCGCCGTGCTCACGTACGGCGTGCGCCAGATCGAGCCCCGGGAGGTACTCGGTGGCCATCCACAGCAGCTCGTCCTGGAAGCCCGTGCCGCACAGTCTCGGTGTGTGCGACGTGCTGACCCGCTCGTGCACCGACGCTTCACGCTCGAACCGGCGCCGGAAGCCGGGATCGTCCGCGTACTCCGGCCTGATCACCTTCACCGCGGCCAGACCGGGGCTGCCGTCCGAGGGACGTGCGAGGTAGACGCGCCCCATACCGCCGCTGCCGAGCAGGGCCAGGGGCGCATAGGGACCGATGAGATCCGGGTCACCGAGGCGCAGGGGTGAGGCACCGGTCTGCCGCAGCGTGGCGGCCTCGTTCGTCGCCAGGTCCGCTGGCAGCGGCCGCTGTTCTGACACGGATCTCCCGAAGTGATGTGCGCCGTACGTCAGTTCGGCTCCACGGATTGACGAGGCTATCCGAGCCGTGGCGTCCGTTCAGGGTTTCCCGCACTTCCGTTCCCCCCAGGGTTGTTCAGGATGCCGCGATCAAGCCCCTCGTGACGGATGTCGGACTCGACCGTGCGGGCAGTCCGCCGAACCGGTGCATTCCTGCCGGGCACCCTATCCGCTAACATAGAATAATTAGCTAGATGAATAGCCTAGTGCTGTCGAGGAGTGGCCGTGGACTTCGGGCTGACCGACGAGCAGGACCTGTTGCGCGCGACGGCACGGCAGTTCGTCGCCGACGTGTGCCCGGCCGAGAAGGCCAAGCAGTGGGACGAGGAGGGCGTCGTGCCGCCCGAGCTGTTCCGCGGCATGGCCGATCTGGGGTGGTTCTCCCTCCCGTTCGGTGAGGATGAGGGCGGCGACGGCGGCGGCCCGCTCGAACTCATCCTGATCGCCGAGGAGTTGGGGCGGTCCAGTTTCGACGTCGCCATGTGCTACATCGGCGTGCTCATCCCGGGGATCACCGTGTTCCGGTGGGGCAGCGAGGCGCAGCGCGACTTCATCCGTGAGCAGGTGATGACGGGGCGGCACCGGCTCGCCGTCGGCCTCAGCGAGCCGGACAGCGGGTCCGACGCCGCCGCCCTGCGCACCACCGCCGAGGACCACGGCGCCCACTTCCTCGTCCGCGGCCAGAAGGCCTGGTGCACCGGCGGCGGCCTGCCC
Organism: Streptomyces sp. NPDC048504; assembly: GCF_043200035.1. Lineage (NCBI taxonomy): Bacteria > Bacillati > Actinomycetota > Actinomycetes > Kitasatosporales > Streptomycetaceae > Streptomyces > Streptomyces sp. NPDC048504. The sequence goes on along the minus strand of NZ_JBICXA010000004.1, from coordinate 112,008 downwards.
GACACGACCATCGCGACCTACGTGCGGACCGGGCCCCGCGAGCCCAAGCACGGCGGCATCAGCCTGCTGCTAGTCGACCCCGCGACGGCCGGCGTCGAGGTGCGCCGGACGCCGACGCTGGCCCGGCACATCCTCGGCACCAACGAGGTCTTCTTCAACGACGTCCTGGTCCCGAAGGAGAACCTCGTCGGCCCGCGCGACGAGGGCTGGAAGGTCATGCTCTCCAACATCGAACTGGAGAAGGTGATCATCACCGGCGGCTATCTGGGTGCCGCGCAGGCCACGTTGGACGAAATGCTGGAGTACTCCCGCACCCGGCACGCCTTCGGGCGACCGATCGGGAACTTCCAGGCCCTCGCCCATGCCATGGCCGACCTGCAGACCGAGATCGACTCCGCCCGGCTGCTCGCCTACCGCGCCGCCTGGCTGCTCGCCCAGGGCAAGCCGTGCACCCGGGAGGGCTCGATGGCCAAGCTGAAGGGGTCGGAGACGTATGTGGCGGCCGCCCGGCTCGGGATGCAGGTGTGCGCCGGGCACGGTTTCTCGACCGAGAGCGTGATGAGCTTCCGCTACCGGGAGTCGATCGTGGCCACGATCTCCGGGGGCACCAGCCAGATCCAGCGCAACGGGATCGCCCGGAGCATGGGGCTGCGGTCCTACTGACCCGCGCCTTCGCCCTTGGTCTCCTGGTCGGCCAGCCACGCCTCGTGCCGCGCGAAGTGGCCCTGGTCGCGGGTCACCCAGATCCCGGAGACCCGGGCCAGCACGGCACGTGTCGGCAGCAGCACCATCTCGCCCGCGATGTACCAGCGCCGGCCCTCCCGCCGCTCGACCCAGGCACGGACCTCCAGCGGCCGTTCCACCGGCACCGGCTTCACGAAGCTCACGCTCAACTCCGCCGTGACGCTCAACACCCGGTGCAGCAGCGGGAGATGACCGAGGCAGTCGTCCAGTACGGCCGCCGTCCAGCCGCCGTGCGCGACGTTGGGACCGCCCTCCTGGTCGCGAGGGCAGACGAGTTCGAACACCGCCACGCCGTCCCCGTCGAGCCGTTCGCCCTCGACGCCCAGACGGCAGGAACCGGCGACCCGGCACGCGCCGCACAGCGCCACGCCGCCGGGGGTGCGCGGCGGCTCCTGGAAGTCCGACCCCGCCCACACTCCGGTCTGACCGGTTCCCATCGACATGCTCGAACTCCTCGTGTCAGACATCGGCGAGTAGCGGCCGCAACTTCCCGGCGATCAGCTGGACTTGGCGGGCGACCATCTCCTCAGGCATCCCGGCCAGCGACGCCCACAGGAACACCCCTTCGACCGGCAACCCGGCGACGTACGCCTTGATGGCCTCGGCGATGTCCTGCGGGGTGCCGTAGAGGAATTGACCGACGCCTGTCGCCTTCAGCCCCGTCTCCCGCCACTTCTCGGGATCGATGGGGCGGGGAGCGGGCTGGTCGGTCCCCTCGACCATGTACCGGCGATAGCTGTCCCACTGGTACGCGAGGTGTTCGCGCACCACCGGCCAGTCGCCGTCGGGGTCCTCGGTGACGAACGTGGTGAAGGAACCCTGCATCCGGGCCGCCGACACGTCGTGGCCGCTCTCGGCGAGCCCGTCCCGGTACGGCGCCAGCAGCGTGGGGTTGAGGGACAGCAGGCCCGTGCCCAGCCGCCCGGCCCGGCGTGCGCCCTGCGGGCCCTGGTAGCCGAGCCAGATCGGCAGCGGGTCCTGGACCGGGCCGGGGGTGACCAGGGATTCGGACCACAGGCCGCGGATCTCCCGCACCCGCTGGTCCGTCGTGGAGTAGCGCTTGGCGAGATCGGCGCCGTAGAGCCGGTACTCGGGTACCCGGTAGCCGGTGCCGAGTCCGAGGTCCAGGCGGCCGTCGCTGATGATGTCGACGATCGCGGCCTGTTCGGCGATCTCGGGGGCCGCGTGCAGCGGCGCGGGGATGACCGCGGTGCCCAGCCGGATGCGGCGGGTGCGGGCAGCTGCCGCGGCCGCCATGGTGAGCGGCTGCGGGAGGTATCCGTCCTCGAAACCGTGGTGTTCGGAGAACCAGACCGAGTCGAGGCCGAGTTGGTCCGCCTCCTCGCACATCTCCAGGGCGAATCCGTAGACGCGTGACCAACTCTGTCGCCAGGGCGGGGGGTTGCGCATGTCGAAGTAGATGCCGACCTTCATGAGGGGCCGCCTCTCCTTGTGTCGTCGCTGAGTTGGATCGTCGCGTGGGTGACGGCGACTCCGTCCCCGGGCGGCAGCAGCCGTATCGGACGCAGGTCCATGGACTCGATCTCGGGCAGGTCCTCGACCATCGCGGAGATCCGCAGCACGGCTTCTTCGAGGGCCGTCAGGTCCACACCCGGGCCGCCCACCCGGCCGTCCAACAGCGGGGCGGCCCGCAGCGAGCGGATCATCTCGCGGGCGTCGCGGTCGCTGAGCGGGGTGATCCGGTGGGCGACGTCCGCCATGAGGTCGGCGTAGTCACCGGTGAGACCGAACGCGATCACCGGGCCGAAGACCGGGTCCGCGCGCACGGAGAGGAACGCGTCCGGGCCCGGCACGTGAGTGTCCCGTACGGAGATGCCGTACGAGTCCAGCAACTCGGCGGCCACCTGCGGCGGTACGGGTCCGGGAGCGCACCCGGCGATCAGTGAGGGGGCCCGGTCCGTGTCCACCTCCGGGAGGTCCGGTATGACTCCCGCAGGGGTGCCGCGCCATGCCTGGTACGCGGCCGCATGGCCGAGCGAGGTCGCCGCGGACTCGGGGAACGCGTAGGTCGGTACGACGAGTTCGCCCCGGTGCAGGAGATCGGCGACGCCCGCGCCGCCCAGGAAACTCGCGACCACCGGCTTCTCGGGCGCGGCCTCGGCCGCGTCGAGTATCGCCGCCGCCACCTCGTCGGGCTTGTCCGCCAGCGGCGGCATGAAGAGGACCACGGCGGCGTCGATGCCGTCGTCGGCCAGGACGGCGTCCAGCGCCTGCCGGTAGTGCGCGGCGGTGGACGTGGGCGTGAGGTCGATCGGGTTGGTGACGTCAGCGCGGGGCGAGAGCGCCGTACGGAGGGAGTGCTGTAGACGCTCGTCCAGTGCGGGCACCCGCAGGCCGCTCGCCTCGCACGCTCCGACAGTCAGCGCGGCGGGACCGCCCGCGTTGGTGATCACGGCGACCCGGTTGCCCGGCGGGGGTGGCTGGTGCGCCAACAGGAGTGCTACGTCGAAGAGTTCCTGGAGGCTGCGGGTACGGATGACGCCGGACTGGGCGAAGAGCGAGTCGACCGCCGCGTCCGCGTGCCCCGGGTGCACCGCGACGATCGGCTTGCGCGGCGCGACCCGGCGCGCAATGCGGGCGAAGCGGCGCGGATTGCCGAAGGTCTCGACATGCAGGAGGACCACCGAGGTCTCGGGATCCTCCTCCCACCACTGGAGCAGGTCGTTGGTGGACACGTCCACGGCGTGGCCCACCGACACGAACCCCGAGAAGCCGAGCCGCAGCCGCCGGGCGAAGTCGAGCACCGCGAGCCCGAGCGGCCCGGACTGGCTGGACATCGCCACCCGGCCCGGCGTGGGCAGCGCGGGGGAGAAGGTCGCGGCCAGCCGGGCCGCGGGCGTCGTGTTGACCACGCCCATGCAGTTCGGGCCCACCAGCCGCATCCCGGAGGCGCGGGCGAAGCGGGCCAGCTCCAGCTCGGTCGTCCGGCCTTCGACTCCCGTCTCCCTGAAGCCGGTTGAGACAACGACCACGGCTTTTACACCGGTCTCCGCACACTCTCGTACGACATCGGGCACCGCCTCGGCCCGCACGGCGACCAGTGCCAGGTCGGGCACCTCGGGCAGCTCCCGGACGCTCGGGTACGCCCGTGTCCCCGCGATCTGCTCGGCGCGCGGATTGACCGGGAACACGAAGCCGCGGAAACCGCCCCGCAGCAGGTTGGCGACGATCTCGTGGCCGATCGTCAGGGGGCTGCGGTTCGCGCCGATCACCGCGACCGAGCGAGGTTCGAGCAGCGGTCGCAGGGAACGTCGTACGGCCGTGTGTTCGCGACGTTCGGCGCGGGCCACGGCCTGGGCCTGCGGGTCGACGGCGATCTCGAAGTGGACGATCTGGCCGGGCGGCCCGGACTCCACCCGGAAGCCGGAGCCGAGGAACACGTTGATCATGCGGGTGTTGTCGGCGAGGACGTCGGCCTCCAGGACCCGGATGCCCCGGGCGCGGGCGGCAGCGGCGATGTGCTCCAGGAGCAGCCTGCCGAACCCCTCGCTCTGGTGGTCGTCGCGGATGGTGAAGGTGACCTCCGCGTGTTCCGGCTCCTCCGGATCACGGACGTAGCGCACCAGGCCCGCTATCTCGTCGCCGGCCAGGGCGACGAGCGCCAGCTCGTTCAGGTAGTCCACGTGCGCGCCGCGCCGGATCACGTCGTCGCGGGCGCGGACCACCGGGCCGAGCGAGCGATAGGCCAGGGTCGCCCGGGACAGTCCGCCGACGAACGCGACCAGGCGGTCCGCGTCCTCCGGCCGGACGGGCCGGACGAACGTCGACCGGCCGGTGCGCACGAGACCCGGTCGTTCCAGATCCTCGGGATACGGCGGATCCTCGGGATACGGCGGAGCGCTCATCGGGGTGTCGCCGCTCAGACGGCCGCCTCCTGGGGAGTCTGCTCGGGCAGGCTGAACAGCTCGTCGAAGGTGCCGCGGGTGACCCGCTCGCGGATGTCCGCGGACACACCGTCGAACAGCTCGTGCAGGGTGGACTGGGTGTGGCCGTAGGTGCCCTCCAGGTGGGGGTAGTCGTCGCCCCACATCACGTTGCGGTAGCCCGTCGACTCGACGATCTCCACCGAGCTCTTGTCGTGCTGGAAGGAGGCGTACACCTGCTGCCTGATGATCTCGCTGGGCAGCCGGCTGAGCTTCGGCCGGACGAACATGCCGTGCTGACGGTAGGCCTCGTCCATCCGGTCGCCGATGGCCGGCACCCAGCCCGCGCCGCCCTCCGCGATGAGGATCTTCAGGTCGGGGTGCCGGTCCAGGGCACCGCCCGCGACCATGTGGGACACGACGCGCATGCCCGGATACGTCGTCTCCATGTAGTTGACGACCGCGCCGCCGGGACCGCGGAAGACGACGTTCTCGCCGCCGGTGCCGATGTGGAAGCCCAGGGTCAGTCCGGCCCGCTCGGCCGCCGTCCACAGCGGCTCCCAGCGGTCGAGGGCGTACTCCTCGCCGGGCCGTGTCTGGCACGGCAGGAAGACGGACTGGAAGCCCATCTCCGCCACGCGCTCGACCTCGGCGACCGCGTCCTCGACGTCGGCGGTCGACACGCAGGCGGGAGTGATGATGCGCTTCTGCTTCCCGAGGACCTCGGAGTGCGCCCAGTCGTTCCAGGCCCGTACGGTCTCCCGGGCCAGCTCCCGCTCTGTGATCGACACCAGCCAGAACCCCATGGAGGGAAAGGCCAGTTGACCCCACACGCCCTCCTGGTCCAGGTCCTTCAGCCGGACCTGGAGGTCCCGGGCGCCCGGCGGCCGCATGGCGTCCATGAAGTCGTTGAGCTGGCGGTCGATGCGCTCGCCGTCGATGTACAGCACCTCGTACTTGTCGCCGCGCTCACTGCGCGGCGCCCGGTCGGCGAGGCGTGGCGGCAGCGCCTGGATCCACAGGTCGTCGGGTTCCATCACATGGGAGTCCCCCGAGTTGACCCAGATCTTCGTCATGACACTCCTTCGGGTCAATAGATGCAATCAGTTAGCGATTTTAATCGTATCGGCGGACGGACGGAAGGCCAGGAGGGGGTGGAGATCAGCTCCGGCGCCGCTCGATCTCCTCCACCAGCTGCGGGAGCACCTGGAAGAGGTCTCCTACGACGCCGTAGTCCGCGAGTTCGAAGATGGGGGCGTCCTTGTCCTTGTTGACGGCGACGATGGTCTTGGAGGTCTGCATGCCCGCACGGTGCTGGATCGCCCCGGAGATTCCGGCGGCGAGGTAGAGCTGCGGGGAGACCTGGGCGCCGGTCTGGCCGACCTGGTGGCTGTGCGGGTACCAGCCGGCGTCGACGGCGGCCCGGGACGCTCCGACGGCCGCGCCCAGAGCGTCGGCGACGCGCTCGATGACGGCGAAGTTCTCGGCGGCGTTCACCCCGCGGCCACCGGAGACGACGATGTCGGCCTCGGCCAGCTCGGGGCGGTCGCCGCGCTCCCGGGGTGTGCGGGACAGGACCTTCACGGCGGCGGAGGCCGGGCCGAAGGTGACGTCCCACTTCTCCAACTCGGCTGTGACGGGGGCCGGTTCGGGCGCGGTCGCGTTCGGCTTCACCGTGATCACCGGAATGCCTTGGGTGATGTGAGCCGTGACCTGGTGCGTCGCCGCGAACGCGGACTGCTCGGTGACCGGGCGGCCGTCCTCGCCCGCCGTGATGTCGACCGCGTCCGTGATCAGCCCCGACTCCAGGCGGAGCGCGACCCGAGCGGCGGTCTCCTTGCCGTCTGGGCCGGACGGCAGCAGGATCGCCGCCGGGGCGATGCTGTCGGCGATCTGGGTGAGGGCGTCGACAGCCGGACCGACGAGGAGCTCCTCGACCTCGGGTGCGTCCACGACGTACACCTTGTGCGCGCCGTACCGGCCGAGGGTCTCGGCCGCGACGTCCGCGCCCGGGCCGAGGAAGACGGCTGACGGTTCGCCCAACCGGCGTGCCAGGGTGAGCAGTTCGAGGGTCGGCTTGCGGACGGTGCCGTCCAGGTGATCGACGAGTACGAGGATCTCGGCCACGGTGCTGGGCTCCTTGGGTCGGTCGGGCGAAGGTGTCGGTCAGACGAACTTCCTGGCGGTGAGGAACGCGGCCAGACCGGTGCCGCCCGCGCCGTCGTCGGCGAGGATCTCTCCCTTGGTGCGCGGTGGACGCCTGGTCGCTGTGTCGACGGCGGATCGCGCACCGGCCCGGCCGACCCGCTCGGTGTCGATGCCGAGATCGGCGAGGCCGAGGGTCTCCAACGGCTTCTTCTTCGCGGCCATGATCCCCTTGAAGGAGGGGTAACGGGCGTCACCGGAACGGTCGGTCACCGAGACCACGGCCGGCAGCGCGCTCTGGACCCGCACGGTCGCGGTGTCGCCCTCGCGCCGGCCGGTCACCGTGCCGTCCTCGACGGTCAGCTCCTCGACGTGGGTGACGGCCGGGATGCCGAGCCGCTCCGCGAGCAGCGCCGCTACGACGCCCCCGCCGCCGTCCGTCGAGGCCATCCCGCACAGCACGAGATCGAAGCCGTGCCGTTGGATCGCCCCGGCCAGCACGAGCGAGGTGGCGAAGACGTCACTGCCCTCGATGTCCTCGTCGGCCACGTGCACCGCCGAGTCGCCGCCCATGGCGAGCGCCTTGCGCAGGGCGTCCTTCGCGTCGTCGGGGCCGACGGTGAGGTAGCAGATCTCGACGTCCGGGCCCGACTCCGCGATCCGCAGGGCCTGTTCGACCGCGTACTCGTCGAGTTCGGACAGCAGCGAGTCGACCGCCGCGCGGTCGGTGGTGCCGTCCTCGGTGAAGGTGCGGTCCGCCGTGGCGTCGGGCACGTGTTTCACGCAGACAACGATCTTCACGTCGCCCTCCCGAGGGTCTAATGAGTGCTAATAGTTAACTATATAGATCGAGCGAGTGCGAGACTTCCCCGAGATTCAGTCGAATTAGTTGACTGATTGCGCTGATAGCTGGAAGATCTGGGCAGCTGAGCCGCGAGGAGGCGCCATGGCCGGGGACAGGGACACCGCTGACAGGTACTTCGAGCCACAGGTGGAGACCATGGCCCGGGACCAGCTGCGGGCACGACAGGAAGAGCGGGTGGTCGAACTCGTCGCGTACGCCTACGCCAACTCCGCCTTCTACCGCGCACTCTGGGACGAGCACGGGGTGCACCCGCGCGACGTCCGCACCCTCGACGACTTCCGGGCCCGCATCCCGTTCATCACCAAGGACATGGTGCGCGCCCACCGGGCCCGCACCGGCGACCCCTTCGGCGGACTGCTCTGCGTCCCGACCGAGGAGCTGACCTCCGTCTCCTCCAGCTCGGGTACCACCGGCGACCCGGAGTTCTTCGCCGAGATCTGGGAGGGTGCGCCGCCACTGGTCACCGCGCAGGTGCGTGACCTGTGGGAACTCGGCCTCAGGCCCGGGGACCGGGTGCTGAGCCCGCCCGGCACCTTCCGCAACCTCATGGACGCCGGCTTCCAGGCGCTGGGCGCGGTGGTCATCGAGGTGGACACCTGGATGGGGAACATGCCCGAGGTCGTCGAGGCCCTGCGCACCTACCGCCCGGCCTACCTCCAGATGATGTATCCGCAGATGGTGGAGCTGGAGCACCTGGCCGGCACGACGGATCTCAAGGAGGCGTTCTCCTCCCTCAAGGGCGCCTCCTGCGCCGGTCAGCCCCTCAGCCGGAAGATGCGCGAGCGGATTCGCGAGGACTGGGGCATCGACGTCTACGAGTACACCAGCGCCGCCGACACCGGCACCGCCTGGGAGTGCCGCGAACACGACGGCTTCCACCTCTGGGAGGACACCGTCTTCGCGGAGTGCGTCGAGATCGACGAGCACGGCTGGCGCGATGCGGCCGAGGGCGACCTCGGCGAACTGGTCGCCACCGATCTCGACAACCGGGCCGCGCCGCTGATCCGTTACCGCAGCGAGGACCTCGTCCGGCTGTCCCGGGACCGCTGCGGCTGCGGACGCACCCATGCCCGGATGTGGGTGGCCGGCCGGCGCGGCGACGAGACTCTGGTCCAGGGGCGTTCCGTGGTCCTGCGGGACATCTGGCAGGCGGTCGAGGACCAGCCCGAGACCGTGGCGGGCGTCTTCCAGATCGTCCGTGCCGGGCGCGAGGTCGACGAGCTGCGCCTGCGCGTCGGCTACGACCCCCGGCTCACCGGCGACGTCGACGCCCTCGCCGGACGGCTGAGCGAAGCCGTGCGTGAGCGGACCGGCGTCAAGCCGGTGCTCGACATGCGCACCGAGGAGGACCTGTTGAAGACAATGACCAGCGTCGCCAAGTTCCCCCGGGTGGTGAAGAGCTGATGACCCGCGCCGACACCCTGGCCCGGGCCCGGACCCTCGACCGGCCCGAACTCGCCTACCTCGTACGCTTCCCCACCTCCGAGGGCATCCGGGACATGGAACTGACCTGGGCCGAACTCGCCCGCGACACCGACTGGGCCACCGCCCGCCTCCGGGACCACGGACTGGCCGCCGGACAGCGGGCGTTGCTGACCACCTCCGGCTTCGAGGGCTTCTGGGGCCACGCGGTGATCGGCGCCCTGCGCACGCTGAAGGTGACGTACGGCATCGCCGAGGCGATGGGCTGGGACCACCGCAGGACCGCGGTCTTCCACCGCGAACTCGACCCGCACGCGGTCATCGGCCTCTCGGCCGAGACCCTGGAGGGGCTGGCCGGTGCGGCCGACGTCGGTGAGATGTTCCGGACGACGCCGGTCGTGCTGGCCCGGCCCGCCGCCGTACCGGTGCTGCGCGGGGTGGGCGTGTCCGCCGCCCTGATCGCGACCGTGGGACCGGCCCTCGCGCTGGAGTGCCCCGAGCGAGGGGGCGCGCACGTTAACGCGGCCGAGTGGCGGGTCGGCGCGCGGGACGGACAGCTGTCCGTGGCGGCGGGGGAGGGGCGCACTTCATTGCTTCCCGAGACCCCGCTCGGCATCGCCGGACGCGTGCTCGCCGGCCGCTGCGCCTGTGGCAGCGACGACCCGCGGGTCCTCTTCGCCGAGACCACCAACCAGTCACCGTCATCGAGGAGTTGAGGATGTCCGAAGGAGTGGTCGACGGCCGGGTCGTGGTCGTCACCGGCGCAGGCAACGGGATCGGCCGGGCACACGCCCTGGCGTTCGCCGCGCACGGCGCGAAGGTCGTGGTCAACGACCTGGGCGGCGCGCGCGACGGCGGAGGTGCCTCGGCCGGACCGGCCCAGACCGTGGTCGACGAGATCGTCGCGGCCGGCGGCGAGGCGGTGGCCAACACGGACGACATCTCCGCCTGGGACGGCGCCGGCCGGCTCGTCCGGCAGGCCGTCGACACCTACGGCGGCCTGGACGTCCTGGTCAACAACGCCGGCATCCTGCGGGACCGGATGATCGTGTCGATGACCGAGCGGGACTGGGACAGTGTGATCGCCGTCCACCTCAAGGGCAGCTTCGCCACCCTGCACCACGCCGCCGCGTACTGGCGCGAGCGCGCCAAGTCCGGTCACGACAACGACGCCCGGGTCATCAACACGACCTCCCCGTCCGGCATCTTCGGCAACCCCGGCCAGTCCAACTACGGCTCGGCGAAGGCCGGCATCGCGAGCCTCACCGTCATCGCCGCGGCCGAACTCGCCCGCTACGGCGTGACGGTGAACGCCATCGCCCCCACCGCGCTCACCCGGCTCACCGAGGACATCGAGATGATGAGGCAGGCCGCCGAGGCTCAGGACCTCACCCCCGAAGCCATCTCCCCGCTCGTCGTCTGGCTCGGCTCGGCCGCCTCCCGCGAGGTCACCGGCCGGGTCTTCGGCGTCGTCGGCAACCGCATCACGGTCCTGGAAGGCTGGGTCAACGGCCCCCGTGCGGGCGCCGAGTCGCGCTGGACGCCGGAGGAACTGACCTCGGTCGTCCCGAACCTGGTGGCCAAGGCGGCTCCGAACGCCGACGCCCTGGGCAACCGGAACGGGGCATGACGACATGACGACCACTCAAACACCTGTCGCCGAAGGCCTGTTCACCTGGCCGCTCCACGAGAGCACGCCTCTGCGGCTCATCGGCTCCGAGTGCACGGTCTGCGGACTGGTGAGCTTCCCCGCCGCCCCGGACTGCGTCCGATGCGCGAGCACGGAGTCCAAGGAACGGCTCCTGGCGGACCGCGGGACGCTCTGGACGTACACCACCCAGGACTTCCGCCCGCCGTCCCCGCCGTACGACGGCCCCGAGGCCTTCGAGCCGTACGCCGTCGGCTACATCGAACTCCCCGGCGAACTGCTGGTCGAGGCCCGCCTCACCGAACCCGACCCGGACAAGCTGCGGATCGGGCAGGAGATGCGGCTGACGCTCGTGCCGTACCGCGTGCAGGACGACGGCACCGAGGTCATGACGTTCGCGTTCGCCCCGGCCGAGGAGGAGGCATCATGACCGAGGCCGTCATCATCGGGGTGGGACTCCATCCGTTCGGCCGGTTTCCCGGCAAGCCCGCACTGGACATGGGCGCGGACGCGGTACGGCTCGCGCTCGCCGACGCAGGTGTCAACTGGCCGCAGATCCAGGGCGGTTACATCGGCAGCTACGAGGTCGCCAACCCGGACGCGATCGTCGCCCGGCTCGGCCTGACCGGCGTACCCCTGCGTGGGGTGTTCAACGGCTGTGCCACGGCCGGTACTTCGGTGGCGCTGGCCGCCCGCGCGATCGAGACGGGCGAGCACGACCTGACCATCGCGATCGGCCTGGACAAGCACCCGCGCGGGGCGTTCGCCGCCGACCCGTCCGTGGCCGGCATCCCCTCCTGGTACGGACAGACCGGCCTCTTCCTCACCACCCACTTCTTCGGCATGAAGATCAACCGTTATATGCACGACCACGGCATCTCGCACGAGACGCTCGCGCGGGTGGCGGCCAAGAACTTCGGCAACGCGGCCCGGAACGAGAAGGCGTGGCGCCGAACGCCCCTGTCGGTGGAGGAGATTCTGGCCTCGCCCGTGCTCAACCACCCCCTCCGCCAGTACATGTACTGCGGCCCTGACGAAGGAGCGGCGGCCCTCGTGCTGTGCCGGGCCGACCAGGCCCACAAGTACACCGGGAAGCCCGTACGGATCCGGTCCACCGCCCTGCGCAGCCGCCGGCTCGGCGCCTTCGAGGTGCAGAGCCCGTCGTTCCCCGTCGGGGAGGTCGTCGCGAGCCCGACCGTGGATGCCTCGCGTGAGGCGTACGAAGGGGCGGGCATCGGCCCCGAGGACGTCGACGTCGCCCAACTCCAGGACACCGACGCCGGATCGGAGGTCATCCACATGGCCGAGAACGGTCTCTGCAAGGACGGCGAACAGGAACGCCTCATCGCCGAGGGCGCCACCGAGATCGACGGCAGACTCCCGGTCAACACCGACGGAGGACTCCTCGGCAACGGCGAACCGATCGGCGCGTCCGGACTGCGTCAGATCCACGAGATCGTCCACCAACTGCGCGGCACGGCCGGCAACCGGCAGATCCCCGGCACACCCCGCGTCGGCTACACCCACCTGTACGGCGCGCCGGGCGTGTCGGCGGTCACCATCCTGAGCACCTGAGGGCAGAGCGGACATGGCAGACGACATGCAGGACTTCGCGGCCGAGGCCCGCGCCTTCCTCGACGCCCACGCGCCGAAGGCCCCCGACCGCACCGCCCCCACCTGGGGCGAGGGCGACGACTCGATGGCCTACTTCAGCAGCCTTCCGCCCGAGGCGGAACGGGAGTACGTACAGCGGGCGCGCGACTGGCAGCGCGTCCGCCACGAGAACGGCTTCGGCTGGATCACCGGCCCGGTCGCGTACGGCGGCCGGGGCCTGACCCCCGTCCACGACCTGCTCTACGACGCCGTCGAGTCCGAGTACGACGTTGCCGACACCGGGGTGCTCAGTGTGATCGGCCTCGGCATGATCGGACCGACGATCCTCGCCCACGCCCAACCGCACATCAAGGAGCGGTGGTTGCCCGCGATGTACCGCGGGGATGCCATCGCCTGCCAGCTGTTCAGCGAACCCGGCGCCGGATCCGACCTGGCGAGCGTGGCCACCCGGGCGGTGCGCGAGGGCGACCACTGGGTGCTGAACGGCCAGAAGGTGTGGACCTCGGTCGCCCAGCACAGCCAGATCGGCCTCGCTCTCACCCGTACGAACCCGGACGCACCCAAACACCGAGGGATCACGGCCTTCCTGGTCCCCATGGACGCACCCAGCGTCGAAGTCAGACCGTTGCGGCAGATGACCGGCGGCGCGGACTTCAACGAGGTCTTCCTCACCGACGTCCGCATACCCGACGACCACCGGCTCGGCGAGGTCGACGGCGGCTGGACGGTCGCCCTGACCACCCTGATGAACGAGCGCGCGACCGTCGGCAGCGAGGGCGCGGGACCGGTGGCCGCCGCGCTGTCCCCGGACCACCTCTCGGCCCTGATGCGCGCCACCTGGACCTGGGACGACCGCGCCCTGCGCGCCCGGCTCGCGGAACTCCTCGTGGACGCCCTCGCCACCCGGCACCTCAACACCCGCGCCCTGCGCACCCTGCGCGCAGGCGGCACACCGGGCCCCGAGATGTCCGTCTCGAAGCTGATGTGCGGCCAGAACCTCACCCGCGCCGCACACTTCGTGTCCGACGTGCTCGGACCCCGGATCATCGCCGACACCGGGCAGTGGGGCACCTACGCCTGGTCCGAACTCCTCCTCGCCACCCCGGCGTTGCGCATCCTCGGCGGCACCGAGGAGATCATGAAGAACATCCTCGCCGAACGCGTCCTCGGACTGCCCAAGGAGGTGCGGTCATGACCGCCGACGAGACCGGACTGCGCGAACTGCGTTCCTCCGTACGGGAGTTCCTCGAAGCCAAGTCACCCGAGGAAGCCGTGCGCAAGCTCATGGAGAGCGAGCCGCGCTACGACCCGGCGGTGTGGGCGCAGGCTGCCGACCAACTGCGGCTGCCCGGCCTGGTGATCCCGGAGGAATACGGCGGTGACGGCTTCGGCCTCGTCGAACTCGGCGTCGTACTGGAGGAGATGGGCCGGGCCCTGCTGTGCGCTCCCTTCTTCGCGACGGTGGTGCTCGCGAGCCAGGCCCTGCTCGCCTCCGGTGACCGGGAGGCCTGCGCACGTCACCTCCCCGGTATCGCGGCCGGCGGGACGACGGCCGCCCTCGCGGTGGCCGAGGACAGCGGATCCTGGGACCCCGCCCTCATCTCCACGCGCGCGGTGCCGGACGGGGACGGCGGCTGGAAGCTCAGCGGGCGCAAGTCCTTCGTGATCGACGGCACCACCGCCGATCTGCTCCTTGTCGTCGCCCGCACTGTCGCCGGCCCCTCTCTCTTCGCCGTGGACCGGGACGCCTCGGGACTGGCGGCCGAACCCATCGAGACCCTGGACGCCACCCGGGCGATGGCCCGGCTGACGTTCGACGCGGTGCCCGCGACGCTCGTCGGCGCGGACGGGGCGGCCGGGCGCACCATGGCCAAGGTGCTGGACGTCGCGTCGGTCGGGCTCGCCGCCGAGCAGTCGGGCGGGGCGCGCAGGTGCCTGGAGGCGAGCGCCGAACACGCCCGTACCCGGCACCAGTTCGGCCGGCCGATCGGTTCCTTCCAGGCGGTCAAGCACAAGTGCGCGGACATGCTCGTCCAGGTGGAACTGGCCGAGGCCGCGTCCCGGGAGGCGGCGCGACTGGCCGACGAGGGCTCCGCGGAGTTCCCCGTCGCCGCGGCTGTGGCACACGCCTGCTGCTCACGGGCGTACATGTTCGCGGCCATGGAGAACATCCAGGTCCACGGCGGCATCGGCTTCACCTGGGAGCACCCGGCGCATCTGTACTTCCGGCGGGCCAAGGCCTCGCAGCTGCTGTTCGGCGGGCCCGCCGTGTACCACGAGCGGCTGCTGGACCGGCTCGGGATCTGAGAGACCGCGAAGACCAGGAAGGCCCCGGGGTGAATTGAACCCCGGGGCCTTCCTCATCGGTACCGCTCAGCCCCTGGCCGCCTCGCCCAGCAGTGCCTTCGCGATGATGACCTGTTGGATCTGGCTCGTGCCCTCGTAGATACGGAACAGGCGGGCGTCCCGGTAGAAGCGTTCGACGGCGACCCCGCGCATATAGCCCGCCCCGCCGTGGACCTGGACCGCGCGGTCCGCGACCCGCCACACCATCTCGCTGGCGAAGTACTTCGTGCAGGACGGGCCGATCTTGGTGTCCGTGCCGGCGTCGAACGCGCGGGCCGCCTCCAGGACCGTGGCGCGGCCGGCGTAGTAGTCGGTCATGGAGTCGGCGATCAGGCCCTGGACGAGCTGGAAGGAACCGATGAGTTTCCCGGACTGGCGGCGGGTGCGGGCGTACTCCACGGACTCGTCGACGAGCCGCTCGGCCATGCCCACGCACAGGGACGAGATGTGCACCCGGCCGTGCGCGATGCAGCCCATCGCCGTGCCGAAGCCCCGGTTCAGCCCGGCCTCGCCGCCGACGAGGGCGGACGCCGGTACGCGGACGTCGTCGAAGTACACGTCCGCGGTCCAGGCGCCGAACTGGCCCATCTTGTGGTCCTTGGGAGCCACGGTGAGTCCCGGGGTGCCGGCCGGGACCAGGAAGGTGGAGATACCGCGGGTGCGCGGGGCGTCGGGGTCGGTGCGGGCGAAGACCATGAAGACGTCGGCGAGCGGGGCGTTGGTGATGTACCGCTTGGCACCGTTGATCACCCACTCGTCGCCGTCCAGGTGCGCCCTCGTGGTCAGGGTCGAAGGGTCGGAACCCGCCTCCGCCTCGGTGAGCGCGAACGACGCCAGGACGTCGCCCGAGGCGATCCTCGGCAGCCAGTCCGCCTTCTGCTCCTCGGTGCCGCCGACCATCAGGACGTGCCCGGCGATGCCGTTGTTGGTCCCGAACATCGAGCGCAGGGACGGGGTGGTGTACCCCAGCTCGAACATCAACTGGGCCTCCTCGTACATCGACAGCCCCAGCCCGCCGTACTCCTCGGGCAGCGCGAAGCCGAACAGGCCCATCTTCTTGGCCGCCTCGCGGATCTCCGCGGGCATCTCGTCCTTCTCGTCGATCTCCGCCTCCAGCGGGACGACGCGCTCGCGCACGAAGCGCCGGACCTCGGACAGCACCGCGCTGAAGTCAGCCGCGTCCATGTCGACTCCCTTATTGCCCTTGGTTATCTGTTTCGGTCTCGTCCGGCTTCCGTTCCGGTCGGTAGCACGCGGCCAGCAGCGCGGCGGCGCCGGCCGTACCGATCCCCACGGCCAGCAACGCGGGCCCCGCGCCCGCGCGTTGGCGGCGGAGCACCCCGTCCAGCGAGTACCTGCCCGGGCCCAGCGCGGCCAGGGCAACGGCTGCGCCGCCCACGACACCGACGTACTCCCAGCCGCCCTTGAAGACGAAGAAGCCCTTGCCCCGATGGTCTGTTCGGGCCGCCACGGTCATCAGACCGACGGCTGCCGCCGCCGGGAGGGGATTGGCCGCGCCGAGCGCGATCCCCACGCCGGCTGCCATCTCCGTCCCGGCAGCCAGGCGGGCGTGTACCTTTGCGGGCCGCAGCCCGAGCGCCTCGAACCAGCCCGTCGTGCCCTTGAGCCCGCCCGGCCCGGCGACCTTGTTCCAGCCATGCGCGAAGAGCATCGGGCCGAGCGTCGCGCGCAGGACGAGCGCGGCGACGTCGTGGCCCCGTGCCCTCACTGGCCGACTCCGGTGGCCCGTCCCGCAGGGGCGACACCGTACAACTGCGGTACGGCGTCCACGAGTTCGTCGTAGGTGAGGGCCTGTCCCGACGCGCTGGGGTGGACGCCGGCGACGGTCCAGCCCTGCAGCCGGTTCAGCCGGTTGCCCTCGATGCGCAGGACCTGGCCGGTCAGCCAGGCCGCGCTGTCGGAGGCCAGGTAGACGACGACGCCCGAGGCGTTGGCGGGGTCGCGCGGGTCGAAGCCGTCGACGGCCCGCAGCGATTCACCGACGGACAGGCCGTCCGTCATCCGGGTGGCCGCGATCGGCGAGATGGCGTTCGCGGTGACACCGTACTTGCGCATCTCCAGGGCGGTGAGGACGGTGAGCCCGGCTATCCCGGCCTTCGCGGCACCGTAGTTGGACTGCCCCTGGTTGCCGAACAGGCCGGTCCCGGACGTCGTGTTGATGACGCGGCCGGTGACGCGCTCACCCCGCTTCGACGCCTCGCGCCAGTACGCGCACGCGTGCCGGGTCAGCGCGAAGGTGCCCTTGAGATGGACCGCGATCACGGCGTCGAACTCGGCCTCGGTCATCGAGAACAGCATGCGGTCGCGCACGATCCCCGCGTTGTTCACGACGATGTCGAGGTGCCCGAACTCCGCGACCGTGTCCGCGACCAAGGTCTCGGTCGCGGCCCAGTCCGTCACCGACGCGTGGTTGGCGACCGCCTGCCCGCCCAACTTGGTGATCTCGGCGACGACTTCGTCGGCGGGGGAGTCGCCGGTGCTCTCGCCGTGCACGCCGGAGCCGAGATCGTTCACCACCACGGTCGCGCCGGCCTCGGCCAGCGCCAGGCAGTGTGCCCGGCCCAGACCCCGGCCACCGCCGGTCACGACGGCGACCTTGTCGTCGAGGATGCCCACCTGCTACCTCCCGGTTGTGTCGAGTTCGCGGAGTACGTCGTCGGTGTGCTCGCCGAGGGTCGGCGCACCGCTGCGTGGTTTGTCGTCAACACCCCAGAAACTGACGGGTGTTGCCACGGTCCGCAGCGGTGGCGCGTCGCCCATGCCGGGCTGTTCGACGAACGCGCCAATCGCTTCCGCCTGCGGATCGGCCGACACCTCGGCGAGGGTCTGCACCGGCGCCCACCAGACACCTTCGGCGTCGAACCGCTCGGCCCATTCATCGAGGGGCCGACTCGCGAACTCCTCGTCGAACACGGCGATCAACTCGCGTACGTGCGCTCGCCGTTGCTTGCCCGTCGCGAACCGCTCGTCCGTCTCCAGGTCCGTGCGGCCGAGCGCCTTGACGACGCCGGGCCAGTGCCGGTTGCCCTCCAGACCGACCAGCCAGAACCAGCGGTCGTCGGCGGCCCGGTAGGAGTTGTAGAGCGGGGACTCGTGTTCGGTGCGGTGCCGGGTGCGGCCGCGCCTGCCGAAGAAGTTCTGCAGGGCGAGATCGTTCCCGTTGGCGTAGGTGCCCGACCGCAGCAGCGACACGTCCACCACCCCGCCCTCACCGGTGCGTTCGCGGCGCAGCAGCGCGGCCAGTACGCCGGCCACCAGGTTGGCGGCGGCCGTACGGTCACCAAGTCCCGGGCGGATGCCGGGCGGTGGCTCACCGGCCGGGTTGAGCATGGCGGCGATGCCGGGCCGCGCCCAGAAGGCGGAGACGTCGTACCCGGCGCGGTCGCGCTCCGCGCCCGTCCAGCCGTAGCCCGTCAACGTGCCGACGACCAGGCGGGGATGGCGGGTGCGCAGTTCGTCCGGGGCCAGGCCCAGGCGTTCCAGCGCGCCGGGGCGGAGGTTGGTGACGAAGACGTCGGCGCGCTCCAACAGCCGTTCCAGTACGTCCTTGCCGTCCTCAGAGCGCAGGTCGAGGACGATCCCGCGTTTGCCGCGGTTGTCGGTCTCGAACGGGGGCGCGCTGTCGATGTCCTGGCCGACGTGCCGGAGCGTGTAGCGGTTGGGATCGCCGGTCGGCGCCTCCACCTTCACCACGTCCGCGCCCCAGTCCGCGAGCATGGTGGCCGCGGCCGGAGCCGCCACCCACATGCCCAGTTCGACGACCGAAATGCCCTCCAGTGGCCGCACAACCCACCTCCCTGTCTGTCGGTACGCCCGCTACTTGCCCTGGAAGTCGCCGGGACGGCGCTCCCGGAAGGCCTTCAGTCCCTCGACCCGGTCCTCGGTGGAGAAGAGCACCGAGACGGTCTCGCGCTCGTAGGAGATCGCCGCCTCCAGGTCCATCCCGAGGCCGTAGTCGATCAGTCGCTTCCCCGCCGCCAGGGCCAGCGGGGCCCCGGCTGTCAGCGCGACGGCGAGTTTCTCGGCGACGCCCAACGCCTCGCCGGGCTCGGCGAGTTCGTTGACCAGCCCGAGTGCGTGGGCCCGTTCCGCGTCGATCGCTTCGCCGGTGAGGATCATCTGCTTGGCGATCGCGGGCGGGATCAGACGCGGCAGCCGCTGGGTGCCGCCCGCGCCCGGCAGTACGCCGAGTTTCATCTCGGGCAGGCCCAGCCGTGTGCCCCGCTCCGCGACCCGCAGGTCGCAGGCGAGTGCGAGTTCGAGGCCACCGCCGAAGGCGAACCCGTGGACGGCCGCGACCGAGGGTTTGGGGAATTCCTCCAACAGCGCGTACGCGTCGGTGAGTTGCTGGACGAAGGAATGAAACTGCCGGGGTGCCGTGAACGACTCGATCTCACCGATGTCGGCCCCGGCCGAGAACGCCCGGCCCGCCCCGGTCACGACCAGGGCGCGTACGTCGTCGTTGTCGCGCAGCTCGTTCAGCGCGAGGGTGAGCCGGTCCACGGTCCCGGATCCGATCGCGTTGAGCCGCTCCGGCCGGTCGAGGGTCAACACGGCGATTCTGTCCCGGAGTTCGACACGCAGCACGGTGTCCACCTCAGACCATCGTTAGGCCGCCGCTGACCGAGAGCGTCTGCCCGGTCATGTAGGCGGCGTCGTTGGACGCGAGGAAGGCCACCACACCGGCGATGTCGGCGGGCTGGGCGACGCGGCGCAGCGGGATCGCCCGCACGGTCGCGTCGTACATCTTCTGGCTGTACTCGGCGACCTGCCCGAGCAGTGCGGTGTCGGTGGGCCCCGGGCAGACGCTGTTCACGGTGATGCCGTGCCGGGCCACCTCGCGGGCCAGCGCCTTGCCGAAGGCGATGAGGCCGCCCTTCGTCGCGGAGTACACGACCTCACCGGACGAGCCGACCCGGCCGGCGTCCGAGGCGATGTGGACGATCCGGCCGCCGCCTCGCTCGATCATCGGGTCGAGGACGGCCCGGGTCATCGTGATCGTCCCGCGCAGATTGACGGCGATAATCCGGTCCCAGGTCTCCTCGGCACTGTCGACGAACCGGCCGATGACATCGACGGCCGCGTTGTTCACCAGGACGTCCACCGGGCCGAGTTCGGCGGTCACCCGTTCCACGGCCGCGCGTACGGCCACGCTGTCGGAGATGTCCGCGCCGACCCCCGTGGCCCGCACGCCGTACAGCTCCGCGAGCAGGCCCGCGACCTTGCCGGCCGCCTCCGCGTCCAGATCGCAGACGGCGACGGCGGCTCCCTGGGCGGCGAGCCGGTCGGCGATCGCCTCGCCGATGCCGCGGCCCGCTCCGGTGACGAGCGCCACCTTGTCCCGTACGCTCACGCGCCCTCCCTCGCCCGGCTCCCGATACAGCGCTATCGTATAACTACTTCAGCTAAATAAGCGAGATGACTGAGCGGAGTAGAGCATGCGCCGAACGATCTTCACCGAGGAGCACGAGCTGTTCCGGGAGACCGCCCGCTCCTACTACCTGCGGGAATGCGCTCCGTACGCCGAGCAGTGGGAGCGGGACGGGCAGGTGAGCCGGGCCGCGTGGGCTGCCGCGGGCAAGGCCGGACTCATCGGCTGGCAGTTCCCGGAGGAGTACGGCGGCCAGGGGATCTGGGACTTCCGCTACAACGCCATCATGGCCGAGGAGATGGCGGCCACCAGCTCGGTCGGCATCGGGCTCGGGCTGCAGAACGACGTCATCCCGCCCTACCTGACGCGCCTCACCACCCCTGAACAGAAGGCCCGTTGGCTGCCCGGGGTGACCAGTGGCGAGACGATCTGCGCGCTCGCGCTGTCCGAACCGGCCGCCGGATCCGACCTCAAGGCCATCCGCACCACCGCCCGCCGGGACGGCGACGAGTGGGTCATCGACGGCTCCAAGACCTTCATCACCAACGGCATCCTCGCCGACCTGGTCGTCGTCGCCTGCAAAACCGACCCCGAAGCCGGGCACAAGGGCATCAGCCTGATCGTCGTCGAGCGGGACACGGAGGGCTTCGAGCGCGGGCGCAAGCTCGACAAGGTCGGGATGAAGGCCCAGGACACCGCCGAACTCTTCTTCCACGAGGTCCGCGTCCCCGCCGAGAACCTCATCGGGCAGGAGAACCGCGGTTTCTACCACATGATGGGCAACCTCCCGACCGAGCGCCTCGCCATCGCCGTCTCCTCACTGGCGGCAGCCGAGCGGGCGTACGAACTGGCGCTGGACTACGCCAAGACCCGGATGGCCTTCGGGCAGCCGATCGGGGAGTTTCAGGCCAACCGGTTCGCCCTCGCGGACATCAAGGCCAAGCTGGGCGCCGCACGGGTCTACGTCGACGGCTGCATCATGGCCCTGTTCCAGGGCGAGTTGACGGCCGAGGAGGCTGCGGCGGCCAAGTACTGGACCTCGGAGACCGGCTGGCAGATCATCGACCGCTGCATGCAGCTGTTCGGCGGCTACGGCTACGTCAACGAGTACGAGATCGCCCGGATCTGGCGCGACAGCCGGGTGCAGCGGGTGTTCGGCGGGACCTCGGAGATCATGCAGGAGATCATCGGGCGCTCGCTGGGGCTGTGAGCCCGCATGGCCCCCAGTGGACTGTGAGCCCGCACACCAGCGAGTGCGCCACGCATTGACTACCTTGGATAAATAGGTTAGCTATTTAAGCTGGATGAAGGGTGCCGGTGCCGGCCGCGACCGACCGCCGCCTTCCGAACTTCCGAAGCCCTGGGAGCCAAGAGCATGCATTCCGCCCGCCGCCTGACGTTCGGCGACATCATCCGTGAGCACCGCAGGTCCTTTCCCGACGGCATCGCCCTCGTCGACGGCGAAGTCCGGCTGACCTGGCCGCAGTTGGACGAGCGCACCAACCGCCTCGCCCAGGCCCTCACGGTCGCCGGGGTCGGCCCCGGCGACCGCGTCCTGTGGCTGGGACAGAACTCCTTCCGCATCTGGGAGCTGCTCGGCGCCGCCGCGAAGATCGGCGCCATGGTCTGTCCGGGCTACTGGCGCTGGGCTGCCCCCGAAATGGCGTTCGCCGTCGAGGACTTCGACCCCAAGGTGGTGGTCTGGCAGGACGAGGAGATCGGCGACACGGTCGGCAAGGCGCGGGCCGAACTGGGCAGCGACCACCGGGCGTTGTGGCTGCGGCACGACTCGGAAGGCCCCGACTCCTACGAGTCCTTCCTCGCCTCCGGCGCGGCCGAGGACCCGGCCGTCGACGTCGACCCCGACTCCGCGCTCCTGGTCATCTACACCGCCGCGATCTCCGGACGCCAGTCCGGCTCGATGCTCTCGCACCGCAACCTCCTTGCCATGGGGGCGAGTTCCGCCTGGATGGGGGACATCGGCACCGAGACCGCCTTCCTCGGCGCCGGACCGATGTTCCACATCGGCAACTACCAGTTCTGGGGCGTCCCGGCCTTCGTGCACGGCGGCAAGAACGTCGTCGTCCGCCGGGTCGTCGCCGAGGAACTGCTCCCGCTGCTGGCGGCGGAGCGGTGCACGCACGCGTATCTGATGCCCCCGACGATCGCCCAACTCGTCGCCCTCAACAGGGAAGCGGGCCACGACCTCTCGCACCTGCGCGCCAGCGTCGCCGCACCCCTGTGGCAGGGCACGGTCCCCACCGACACCAGCCGCTTCACCCGCAATGGCGGCGGTGAGGGCCGCGGCTACGGCCAGACCGAGGTGACCGGCTTCGCCGTGACCGGAGCCTACGGCGGTACGGGCACCGGCAATGCGGGACGCCCCGGCCCCTTCACCGCCGTACGCATCCTGGACGGCACCGGCAAGGAGTGCGAGGTCGGCCGGGCCGGCGAGATCTGCGTCCGGGGCGACCTGGTGCATCTCGGCTACTGGAACCGGCCCGAGACCAACGAGGAGCGTTTCCGCTTCGGTTGGTGGCACACCACCGACCTGGGGCGGCGCGAGAGCGACGGCACGATCAGCTTCCTCGGCACCACGACCCGCATGCTCAAGTCGGCGGCCGAGAACATCTTCCCGGCCGAGGTGGAGAACTGCGTCGAGTCGCACCCGGCGGTGAAGGAGGCCGCCGTGATCGGCGTCCCGAACGAGCGCTGGGCGCAGGACGTCAAAGCGGTCGTCGTCCTCCACCCGGACGCCGAACCGGTCACGGCCGCGGACGTCATCGAGCACTGCCGGGCCCGGATCGCCTCGTACAAGAAGCCGAAGACGGTGGAGTTCGTCGAGGCGCTGCCGCACACCAAGGACTTCGGCAAGGACTACGAAGCGCTCGACCAGCGCTTCGGCGGGGGCGGCTATCCCGGCGGCGACCAGCTCGGCGCGGGACGGTGACCCGGTGAACGACCGCCAACCCGTCGTCGTCGGCGTACACGCCACCGAGCAGGCCCTGTCCCTCCCGCACCGCGACGCGATGGGCCTCGCCCTCGAAGCGGTGCGCGGCGCGATCGAGGACGCCGGGCTGACCCCGGGGGACGTCGACGGCGCCCAGGTCGACTGGCCGGGCCCGGGCGGTGTGCCCGGCGAGGGCAGCTCCTGGGCGCGGATGCTCGGCCGGGACCTGCGCTGGACCAGCGACTCGATGCTCGACAACGCCGGTTCGCGGGGCCTGTTGAAGGCGGCCTCGGCCGTGCGGGCCGGGCTCGCCGACACCGTCGTGGTCGGCGGCTGCAAGCTGGTCTCGCGCAGCACGGGTCCCGTCGGCGCCGGGGTGCCGCTGGAGTTCGCCGACGTCTGGGGCAGCTACGTCGTCGCCCAGTTCGCGCTGGTGGCGGCCCGGCACATGCACCAGTACGGGACGACCGCCCGCCAGCTCGCGGAGGTCGCGGCCACCGTCCGCAACAACGGGACCACCAACCCGGAGGCGATGATGTACGGCCGTGGCCCGTACACCGCCGACGACGTGCTCGCCTCCCGCATGGTGGCCACACCGTTCCACCTGCTGGATTGCTGCATCGTCGGCGAGGGCGGCGCCGCCCTCGTGGTGACCACCGCCGAACGGGCCCGGGACCTGCCCCAGCCGCCCGTCGCGGTGCTCGGCGGTGGCATGGAGTACCACCAGGCCGCGTACGCCAACCCCGCGCTGTACCGGGAGGTCGGCCAACTCGGCCGGGACGCGGCCACCCGTGCCTACGCCATGGCGGGCATCGGCCCCCAGGACGTGGACGTCTTCTCTCTCTACGACCCCAACTCCTTCGAGATCATCAGGCAGTTGGAGATCCTGGGGCTCTGCGGCGAGGGCGAGGGAGGGCCCCTGGCCGCCAGCGGTGCCATCGCCGTCGGCGGCAAGCATCCCGTCAATCCCGACGGCGGCTGCCTGGCGTACGCGTGGAACGGAACCCAGCAGATGACCCTCAAAGTCGTCGAGGCCGTACGGCAGTTGCGCGGCACGGCCGTCCACCAGGTGGAGGGCGCGGAGCTGGCGGTCGTCGGCAACGCCGGCTCCGGCGCGCAGCACTACGAGATGAGCGTCCTCGGGAGGAGCCGATGAGCCGGCCCGTACCCGTCCCCACTCCGCTGTCCCAGCCGTTCTGGGACGCGGCCCGGCGCGGTGAGCTGGTCGTCCCGCACTGCCCGGCCTGTGGGCTGCGCTTCCTCGTGCCCGAACCCGCCTGCCCCGGCTGCATGTCGGCGGACTGGCGCTACGTGCCCAGCGCCGGCCGCGGCACCGTCTACTCGGTGACCGTGGTCCACCGCGCACCCGGCCCCGGCTTCGGGACACCGTTCGCGCTGGCCGTGATCGACCTGGACGAGGGCGGCACCCTGCTCTCCCACGTCGACGCGGGCGACCCGGACAACGTCGTCATCGGGATGCGTGTGCGCGTGGACTTCCGGCCCCTCACCGACGAGATCACCCTGCCGTACTTCGTGCCGGTCCCGTGTGACTGAAGGAGATGGACGCCGTGGCGAACACGCCGGTGCGGGTCCCCAAGATGGCCGAGCTGGTGGCGGCACAGCTGCGCCGCAAGATCGTGCGCGGAGAACTGGCCGAGGGGGAGGCGCTGCCCGCCGAGACGGCCCTGATGGCGGAGTTCGCCGTCTCCCGCCCGACCCTGCGCGAGGCGTTCCGGGTCCTGGAGTCGGAGTCGCTGATCAGTGTGCGCCGGGGCGCCCGGGGCGGGGCACGCGTGCAGATCCCGGAGGGCACGGTCGCCGCCCGCTACGCGGGAGTCGTCCTTGAGTACCGCGGTACGACCCTCAAGGACGTCTACGACGCCCGTACGGTCATCGAGGCGCCGTGCGCCGGTCTGCTGGCCCAGCGCCGCACGGACCGGGACCTGGAGCGGCTGCGGGCCTCCGTCGCCGAGGCCGAGAGACTCATGGACGACCCCTCGGCCTTCATCCGCGCCCACATGGAGTTCCACGCCCTCGTCGTCGAACTCGCAGGCAACGAGACGCTGAGCGTCCTCAACGGCATGGTCCGGCACATCATCGACCAGGCGAACTGGTCCCACGTCGACCTCGACGCCGGCAGCCCCGAGAACATCCGGGCCAACCGCCGGGGCTTCCGCGCCCACGGCGCCCTCGTCGAACTGGTCGCCGGGCGCCGGACCGAGGCCGCCGAGGAGCTGTGGCGCCTCCATCTCCAGGAGGCCGAGGACTACCTGCTGCAGAGCAGGTCCATGACGACGGTCCTGGACCTGCTCGGCTGACGTACCGTCAACTTCCGTGCAGCTCCTGGACGATGGGCTCCCACACCTCGGCGTCGATCTCGTACGCGGTGTAGAAGGACACCCGGTCTACCAGACTCCCGTACCGGCGCCTGATCTCGCCCGCCACCCGTTCCGGCTCCGCGACGACCGCGAAGGTGTGCAGGACCTCGTCGTCGACGAGGCCGCCCATCGCCTCCCACTTGTCCGCGCGGGACGACTTCGACAGCGCGTTCAGCTCGTCGCCGAGTTCGCCCCAGCCGTGCAGCTCCAGGACGCCGCGATAGGCGGGTGTGCTGCCGTAGAAGGCGATCTGGCGGCGCGTGCCGTCGACCGCGCGGGCCAGTTCCTCCTCGGTGCGGCCGGTCGCGGTGAGCAGCAGATGGGAGACGGAGAAGTCGTCGCGCGTACGCCCGGACCGGTCGAGGCCCGACTCGACGGTCGGGAGGGTCACTTCCCGCAGGTACCGCTCGGTGGTGAAGCCGTGCGCCAGGAGCCCGTCGGCGACCTCGCCCGCCACCCGGGTCATCGCCTCGCCGACCGCGGCCACGAAGACCTTCGGGGCGCCGCCGGGAGCGGGCGGAGGAGAGAAGAAGGGGGACATGAGCGTGTGGGTGTAGAAGTCGCCGCGGAAGTCGAGCTTCTCGCCCTCGTTCCAGGCGGCCCAGATCGCGCGCAGCGCGCTCACGTACTCCCGCATACGGGCGGCGGGGCGGCTCCACGGCATCGAGAAGCGCCGCTCGATGTGCGGTTTGATCTGACTGCCCAGGCCCAGCGAGAAGCGCCCGCCGGAGTAGGCCTGCAAGTCGTGTGCGGTATAGGCGAGTTGCATGGGGGAGCGGGCGAACGCCACCGCGATCGCCGTGCCGACCTCCAGCCGGTCGGTGTGCTCGGCCGCGAGCAGCAGCGGCAGGAACGGGTCGTGCTGCGACTCCGAGGCCCACAGGCCGTCGTAGCCCGCTTTCTCGTGGTGTCTGGCCTCCTCCACGACCTCCGCGGTGCCCCACACGCTCAGTTTTCCGTCGACCTTCATGCTGTTCCCTCCACTGTGACCGCGTCCAGCCCGATGTGCCGCGCGAGCAGTTCGCGGTGGAACGCCGGGTCCCCGAACAGGAGTTGTGACGTCTTGGCCCGCTTCAGATACAGGTGGGCCGGGTGCTCCCAGGTGAAGCCGATGCCGCCGTGGACCTGGATGTTCTGTTCCGTCGCCTGGAGGCAGGCGTCCGAGCAGAACGCCTTGGCCAGGCTCGCCACCGCGGGCAGGTCCGGGTCCTCGCTCTCGGCGGCGAGCAGCGCGAAGTGGGCGGCGGCACGCGCCGACTCCGCTTCGAGGAGTACGTCGGCGAGCAGGTGTTTCACGGCCTGGAAGGAGCCGATGGGCCGCCCGAACTGGTGCCGCACCTTGGCGTACTCCACCGCCATGTCCAGCGCGCGGGAGGCCACCCCGACCTGCTCGGCGGCGAGTGCCACCGCAGCCCGGTCGAGCACCTGCGAGACGAGATCCCAGCCGTCGCCGTGCGTACGCAGCCGGGTCGCCGGTACGTCGTCGTAGTCGAGGCGGGCCTGTCGGCGGGTCGGGTCCATCGTGGGGAGGGGTGTGCGGGTCAGTCCCGTCGCGTCGCCGTCGACCCAGAAGACACCGATGCCGTCTTCGGTCCGGGCGACGGTGAGGACGACATCGGCGGTGGCGCCGTCCAGGACGAACATCTTGTGTCCGGTCAGCAGCCAACGCCCTTCCGATGCGCGGGCGTTGAGCTGGACGCCTGTCGCGTCCCAGCGGGCGGAGTCCTCGGTCAGGGCCAGCGTCCCGACCAGTTCGCCCGAGGTGAGCCCCGGCAGCAGACGCTTGCGGGCGTCCTCGTCGTCGCTGCGCAGCAGTGTGGTCGTCGCCAGTACGGCCGAGGAGAGGAAGGGCGTGCACATCAGCGCACGTCCCAACTCCTCCATCACCACACCCACTTCGACGGGCCCGCACCCGGCGCCGCCGTACTCCTCGGGGACGGCCAGCCCCTGAAGGCCGAGTTCCGTCCCCATCCGGCGCCACAGCGCCCGGTCGAAGCCGTCCGGCGTCTCCATCAACCGCCGCGTCTCGGTCTCGGGCGAGGTGTCCGCGAGGAACGCCCGTACCGTGCGCCGCAGTTCGTCCTGCTCGTCGCTGAACGCGAAGTCCATGCCGCTCAGCCCTCCGCACCGGCTCGGCGACGCCCGCGCGAGGCGATGATCTTCTCCACCGCGGCGATGTGATCCGGGTCGTGCATGCTGTCTCGTTCGGCGAGCAGCGCCGGCTCCAGTACGGCGGCCATGGCCTGCTCCAGATGCAGGTTCACCGCCCGCTTGGTGCCGCGCAGCGCCTGAGCGGGCAGGGCGGCCAGCCGTCCCGCCAGGTCCATGGCCTCGTCCAGGAGCTTGTCCTTCGGTACGAGGCGGTTGGCGACGCCGAGCCGGACCGCCTCCTCGGCGCTCACCCGGTCGCCCAGGAACAGGAGTTCCTTCGCGCGGGTCAGGCCGACGAGCAGAGGCAGGACGAGCGCGCCGCCGTCGCCCGCGACGAGACCGACCTGGACATGCGGGTCGGCCACATAGGCGTCGTCCGCGATCAGCACCAGGTCGCTCAGCAGGGCCAGGCTGCAACCAAGGCCCACGGCAGGCCCGTTGACCGCCGCGATCACCGGCAACGGGCAGCGGACCAGGCCGGTGATGATCCGCCGGGCCTCGTCGACGTTCTGCTGCCGGAAGACGGGGTCCCGCTGGACCCGGGTCATGATGTCGAAGTTGCCGCCCGCGCTGAACGCCCTTCCCCTGCCGGTGAGCACGACCACCCGTGCCTCCGGGTCGTCGGCGACCGTGTCCCAGACCGACGCGAGGCCGGCGTGCAGCTCCTCGCTCATCGCGTTGAGCTGGTCCGGCCGGTTCAGCTCGATCAGCCGGACCGGCCCGAGTGCCGTGACCACCAGATCCGTCATCTCCACCGCCATCATCCAGGGACAGTTCAGTAGGCCAGTAGAGTTGAATGCTATAACTAATTGAGCTTTATGAGAACCGGGTCATGGAGTGACGAACCTGACGGAGGACGCGCATGCCGGAGCAGAGGTACGAGACCGTGCGGGTCGAGGTGGCGGACCGGATCCTCACCGTCACGCTCAACCGGCCGGAGAAGCTGAACGCCTTCAATCCGCAGATGATGGGCGACCTCCTCGACGTTCTCGACGCGGCCGACGCCGACGACGATGTACGGGTGATCGTCGTGACGGGCGCCGGGCGCGGGTTCTGCGCGGGGGCCGACGTCAGCTCCGGCGGGACGTCGTTCGACCACCGCAGGGCGGGTGCCTGGCACCGGGACACCGGTGGCCGGGTCGCGCTGCGGATCTTCTCCAGCACCAAGCCGGTCATCGCGGCTGTCAACGGCCCCGCGGCCGGCGTCGGCGCCAGCATGACCCTGCCCATGGACATCCGGCTGGCCTCGACCTCGGCGAAGTTCGGCTTCGTCTTCGCGCGCCGGGGCATCGTGCCGGAATCCGCGGCGAGCTGGTTCCTGCCCCGGGCCGTGGGTATGCAACGGGCCATGGAATGGATGGCCACGGGCCGCGTCTTCGGCCCCGACGAGGCCCTGTCGGCCGGGCTGGTCCGCTCCGTGCACCCGCCGGAGGAGCTGCTGCCGGCGGCGTACGAACTCGCCCGGGAGATCGTCGAGAACACCTCAGCGATCTCGGTCGCCCTCTCCCGCCAGATGATGTGGCGCATGCTCGGCGAGCCCCACCCGATGGCCGCGCACCGCCTCGACTCTCGGATCATGAGCCAGATCGGCGGCGGCCCGGATCCGGTGGAGGGCGTCGAGTCCTTCCTCGCCAAGCGACCGCCGGAGTTCCCGGGCCGGGTCAGCAAGGACATGCCGGCGGTCTACCCCTGGTGGCGGGACGAGGAGTTCCGGCCCTTGGGGGAGTAGGCGTCACCGGAGTAGGGGGACAACGCCGTCGCTTCCGGACTCCGGGGCGTGGAGGGGCCGTTGGGCATCTCGACGGGCGGCTCGGCCAAATCCTCCGCCCGCGGTCGAGGGCAGCCTCCGCATCGGCTCGGCCGCCTCGAAAATATCCCTCACGGCAACGCCGTATCACCACGGTGCCGAGCACGTCCGCCGCGTCGGGGCCGCCCTCTTCCGCCGTATGCGTCAGGACTTCGGACCACCCCGATCGCCGACCGGATCATGGCCGAAACCATCCCCGATCCCACCGCCCGCGACGGCCAAGAGATCATCGGCGCGGGCCGTGACCACGGACGCCGCGGTCACCATGCCGTCGGAACCCGCCCGGCAGGCCTTGTCGGGGACGACCTCGTCAACGTCCGGCCGTGCGTGCGCGGTGTCGCCGGCCTGCGGATCGTCGACCGCTCGGCCGTGCTCTCCCGCAACCTCGACCGACGATCATGGCCGTGGCCCGGCGGCCCGCTGACCCCGCTCTGGGCGCGGGCCGACCCCACCCCGACACGTTGACGGACCGACGAGATCTGTCCGAAACATTGTCGTCGTATCCCTGAAGTGTTAGCGTCCGGACGGCGGGCATTCAGTTGAATGCGTTAGCTATTCCGCCCGGGACGGTGACCATGAGCGATGGTTTCCTGCATGAGTCCTTCCACGGTGTCGACTGGGGAGTCGCCACCGCGGACCCCATCGCGGCTCCGCCGCCGCCCCCGCCGGAACGCGCGGGGCACTTCAGGCAGTGGACCGACGACATCCGGCAACTGGTCGGCGTCACGCCCGACACGCACCGGATGGTCGCCGGATGGCCGCTGCTCCAGCCCGACGGCCCCGGCAGCTGGGACCACGCGGCCCTGGACCGCTGCGACCGCGAGCTCGACTCCCTGCTCGCACTCGGCCTGCGCCCCTGCCTCACCCTGTTCGACCGGTCGCTGCCGCCCTGGCTGGAGGAGCGTGGGGGCTGGCTGGAGCGCGACACAGCCGAGTACTTCGCCGCCTACGCCGCCGAGTTGGGCCGCCGCTTCGGCGACCGCGTGACCCGCTGGATCACCTCCACCGACCTGGCCGGACCCACCCTCGCCGACCACGTGGCCGGGATGTACACCCCGGGACGGGGCATCGGCCGCGCCGGCCTGCCCGCGGTCCACCACATCCTGCTGGCCAACGGACTCGCGACCCGGGCTCTCCGGGCCGCCGGAGCGAGCGGCCGGATCGGGACCACGGTCACCCTCGTCGGCGGCTACGCGGCCACCGAGGACCCCTTCGACCGGCTCGCCCTGGACCGCCTGCTGAGCTGGACCAACCGCCTCTTTCTCGATCCCTTGCTGCTCGGCGAGCACATGGTGACCGAGGACGACGTCTCACCGATCGAGGACACCGACTGCGTGCGCCTCGGGGACCTGGACGTCATCGCCACCCCGCAGGACCTGCTCGGCCTGTCCTGGCACACCCCGTTCCGCGTCACCGCACCGGAGAACCTCGCCCGCGCCCTGCCGGCCGACAAGTGCCAGAGCAGGCTCAACGAGGTCAACCGCCTGCTGGTGGGCCTGGGCTTCGCCGTCGTCCCCTTCGACGACGTGGAGACGACGGCGTACGGCTGGCCCATCCTCCCCGAGGGCCTGGCCGACGCCGTCGCGGACCTCCACGATCTCTACGGCGACCTGCTGCCGCCGCTGTCCGTCGTCGACAACGGCATGGGCGACCTGGACCTCGTCGACGGGACCGGCCACAGCGACGACGCCCGGCGCAGCGCCTTGCTGCGCGCCAGGCTGTCCTGGCTGGGCCGGGTGATCCAGCGTGGCGTGGACGTCTGCGGCTACGAGTACTGGTCGGTGCTCGACAACCTGGAGGCGAAGTTCCGCTACACCCGGCTCTACGCGATGGCCGTCCCCGACCACGAGCCCCCGCCGCGCCCGCCGATGCCGTCGGACTGGATGCGGACGGGAGCTTTCGCGGGCCCCGAGGCTCCCGGTCCGGCGGCCGGGCTGACTCTGGTTCCGCCCGGCCCCCGGGATCAGCGCGTCGGAGCCCCGTAGTCCCGGCCCCGGATCAGCCGCACCGGTGTGTAGACGAGCACGTCCTCGTCCCGCTGGTTGCGTACGGTGATGCGGCTCGTCACCACGCCCCGGCCGGGCTTGCTCGACGGCCGGCAGCCGGTGGTCTCCACGGCGGCGTACAGCGTGTCGCCTACGTACACCGGGCCTTGCACGGTCAGCTCCATGTGCAGAAAGGCGAGGCCCGTGCCGTGCAGCACGTTCGTCTGCAGCACGAGCCCTTCCGCGATGCAGTACGTCAGCGCCCCCGGCACCAGCCGCCCGGTGTAGCCGCCGTCGGCCGCGTGCGAGGCGTCCCAGAAGAGCGGCTCGTTGAAGCCGCCCCAGGTCACGAAGTTGACCAGGTCGGTCTCGGTGACCGTGCGGCGGGCGGTACGGAAGACCTGTCCGACCGGCATCTCCTCGTAGGTCAACCCCCTTACCAGCGGGGGGATTTCGGTGGCGGTGGTGGGCTCTGCCGTCATCGCGTACTCCTCGTGCTGCTCGTGCGTCCGTGGGTCAGAGATCGATCGGGTGCTTGCCGCCCACGCCCTCGAAGTCCGGGGCGCGCTTCTCGCGGTGCGCGGCGAGTCCCTCGACGACCTCGTGCCCGCCGAAGCCGAAGAACTCCAGCCCCAGCGAGGCCTCGAAGAGCGGCTGGGCCGTGCGGTACCAGTGGTTGAGGGACCGCTTGGTCCAGCTGAGGGCACTGGCGGGCCCGGCGGCCAGCAGGGTCGCGACGCGCAGGCCCTCGGCGTGCACGTCCTCGTCGTCCACGCACTTCGACACCAGGCCGATCCGCTCGGCCTCCTCGCCGGTCAGCGCCTCGCAGGTCAGCAGGTAGTACTTGGCCTTGGCCATCCCGCACAGCAGCGGCCAGCAGATTGCCGCGTGGTCGCCGGCCGCCACCCCGAGCCGGGTGTGCCCGTCGACGATCTTCGCCCTGCGGCCAGCGATGGAGATGTCCGCCAGCATGCCGACGACCAGCCCCGCGCCGACCGCCGGGCCGTGGATCGCCGAGACCACCGGCTTCGAGCAGTTGATCACCCCGTAGACCATGTCCCGCGCCTCCCGCATCACTCGGGCCCGCACGGCGTAGTCCTCGGTCATGGCCTCGATGGAGTCGAAGGTCCCGCCGGCCGAGAACGCCTTGCCGGCCCCCTGGATCAGCACCGCGCGGGTCTCCTCGTCCCGGTCGATGACGGGCCAGACGTCGGCCAGTTCACCGTGCATGCGCGGATCGACGGCGTTGAGGTTCGGCGCGTCGAGCACGATGCGCAGCACACCGGGCGCGGACCGCTCGAAGGTCAGGCTCGTGAACGGGGCGTAGAGATCGGTCACGTCGCGCTCCTGGTGTATTCAGTGCGGATACTATAATTATCTAACTGTATCGAGAGGCGGGCGGCAAGCGTCCGGCACACGGGCGCACCGAGGACGGGAAGCTCGGCATGGATCTCACCTTCAGCGAGGAACAGGACGAACTGCGCACGGTCGTACGGTCGTTCCTCACCCGGCACGCCACCGAGGCCGACGTGCGCAGCCTGGCCGCCGACCCGCACGGACACGACCCGTGGATCTGGCGGCGGATGGCCACGGAGATCGGGCTCCAGGGACTCGCCGTACCGGAGGAGTACGGCGGCTCCGGCTTCGGCTACGTCGATCTCGGCGTCGTCTTCGAGGAGACGGGCCGCGCCCTGCTGTGCGCCCCCTACTTCGCCACCGTCGCCCTGGCCGCCGAGGCGCTGCTGCGCTGCGACGACGAGGTCGCCCGCGCCGAACTCCTCCCGGGCATCGCCGCCGGCGAGACGGTGGCTACGCTCGCCCTAACGGAGGAAAGCGGGCGCTGGGACGAGCCGGGCATCCGGCTCACCGCCCGCGAGGAAGCGGGCAGTTGGCGCCTCACGGGCGTGAAGACCTACGTCCCCGACGGACACCTCGCCGACCTGCTCCTGGTCGCCGCCCGCACCCCCGCCGGCGTCAGCCTTTTCGCGGTCACGACCGCCGACGCCCCGGGCCTCACCCGCACGCCCCTCCCCACTCTCGACCAGACCCGCAAGCAGACCCGCGTCACCTTTACGGACACCCCCGCCCGTCTGCTGGGCACCGACGGCACGGCCTGGCCCGTGATCGAACGCACCCTCGCCACGGCCGCCGTCCTGCTGGCCGCCGAACAAGTCGGGGGAGCGGCGGCGGCCCTGGACGCGTCGGTCGGGTACGCCAAGATCCGTGAGCAGTACGGCCGTCCCATCGGCTCGTTCCAGGGCATCAAGCACAAGTGCGCCGACATGCTCGTCGAGATCGAGTCCGCCCGCTCGGCCGCGTACGCCGGACTGTGGGCCCTGGACGCCGGTGACGAGACGGAGATCGCCGTCGCGGCGGCCCTCGCCCAGGCCTTCTGCTCGGAGGCGTTCACCAAGGTGGCGGGCGACACCGTCCAGGTCCATGGCGGTATCGGCTTCACCTGGGAACACCCCGCGCACCTCTACCTGAAGCGGGCCAAGAGCTCCGAGGTGCTGCTCGGCACGCCCGCCTACCACCGGGAGCTGCTCGCCGCCCGGCTCGGCATCTGACACCCAGGAGAGGCAGACATGGAAGTGGATTTCGGGCCCGCCGTACGCGACTTCCGCGACGAACTGCGGGACTGGTTCGCGGACCACCTCGTGGGGGAGTTCGCCGAGCACCGGGGCGTGGGCGGCCCCACCGACGGCGCGGCCTGGGACGTTCGCCTGGCCTGGGACCGCGAGCTGTCGGCCGGGAACTGGCTGGGAGTGGGCTGGCCGAAGGAGTACGGCGGACGCGGCCTCGGACTCCTGGAGGAGATCGTCTTCGAGTACGACTACGCCCGCGCCAACGCCCCCTACCGCGCCACCGTCAACGCCCTCGACCTGCTCGGCCCGATGCTCCTCGCGATGGGCGCCGAGGCCCAGAAGAAGCGCTTCCTGCCACCGATCCTCGCCGTCGAGGAACTGTGGGGACAGGGCTTCAGCGAGCCCGGCGCGGGCTCCGACCTCGCCTCCGTCCGCACGCGCGCCGAACGCGACGGCGACCAGTGGGTGGTCAACGGGCAGAAGGTGTGGACCTCGTTCGGCATCCACGCCGACTGGCTCTACGTCCTCACCCGCACCGACCCCGACTCCCGGCGCCACAAAGGCCTGACCCTGCTGCTCCTCCCGACCGACCAGCCCGGCGTGGAGATCCGGCCCATCCGCAACCTCGCCGGCCAGGACGAGTTCGCCGAGGTCTTCCTCTCCGACGCGCGCACCGGCGCGGACATGGCCGTAGGGGAGGTCGGTCAAGGCTGGCGCACGGCGATGGCCACGCTCGGCATCGAACGCGGCACGACTCTGCTGCCCCAGCAACTCGGCTTCGAGCGGGAGGCGGAGGCGCTGATCGATCTGGCCCGCGAGCGCGGCGCACTCGACGACCCCATGCTGCGCCGCAGGATCCTGGACGCCTGGATCTCCGTACGCATCATGCGCACCACCAACCTGCGCACTCTCGCCGAACTGACCGCGGGCCGCACACCCGGCGCGCAGGCCACAACGGCGAAGCTCTACGCCTCGACCCGCCACCAGCAACTCGGCCACCTCGCCATGGAGTTGGCCGGACCCGCAGGACAGATCGTCGGCGAGGACTACGAACTCGACACCCGGCAACGCTCGTTCCTGCTCTCCCTCGCGGAGACGATCTACGGCGGTTCAAGTGAGATTCAGCGCAACATCATCGGGGAGCTGCTCCTCGGTCTGCCGAGGGAGCCGCGGCCATGACCTCGACCGAGGACCGCCTCGACCGCGTCGAGTCCCACCAGGCCATCCAGCAACTGCCCATCCGGTACGCCCTGGCCGTGGACTCCCGGGACCTCGACGCCTGGGTCGGCTGCTTCCGCCCCGACGTGGACATGGGACGCCACGGCCGGGGACGCCAGGTCCTGCGCCAGCACATCGAGCCCCTCGTGCGCGGATTCCACCGGTCGGTGCACCAGATCTGCGGCCACCGCATCGAGTTCACGGGCCGCGACACCGCGACCGGCGCGGTCTACTGCCGCGCCGAGCACGAGGTGGGGGACCGGTGGATCGTGATGGCGATCTGCTACTTCGACGACTACGCGCGCGTGGACGGCGACTGGTACTTCTCCCGGCGCCGCGAACAGCACTGGTACGCGGCCGACGTGACCGACCGCCCTCAGGCGGTGGGCTTCAACGGCTGGGAGGGCGCGGGGGAACCGGCGCTGCCCGACGCCTTCCCCACATGGACGACCTTCTGGAAGGAGACGTGATGGCACGGCTGGCAGGCAGGACGGCGTTGGTCACCGGCGGAGGCCAGGGCGTGGGCCGAGGCATCGCGCTCGCGCTGGCGGCCGAGGGCGCGGCCGTGGTCGTCACCGGCCGTACCGAGTCCAAGCTGAAGGACACCGCCGGGGAGATCGCCGAGCGCGGCGGCAGGGCGTACGCCGTCGTCGGAGACGTGGGGGAGCGGGACGACGTCGACCGGATGGTGGCCGAGACGGTACGGGAGTTCGGCGGCCTCGACGTGCTCGTCAACAACGCCCAGTCCTCGGTGCAGCGACGGCTGGAGACGACGTCGTACGACGATGTCGAACTCACCTACCGCAGCGGGCCGTTGGCCGTCTTCCACGCGATGCAGGCGGCCCTGCCCCACCTGAAGGAGAGCCGCGGCAGTGTCGTGAATCTCGGTTCCTCGGCGGCGGTGCAGGGCGAGGCGACCTTCGCGGCGTACGCCATGGCCAAGGAGGCGATCCGCGGTCTGAGCAGGGTCGCCGCGCGGGAGTGGGGGCCGTACGGGATCCGCGTGAACGTCGTCTGCCCGGCCGCGCTCAGCCCGGCGGCGGAGGACTATCTGGCCGCGCATCCGCAGAAGGCGGAGGAACTCGCCCGCGAGATCCCACTGGGCCGGCTCGGCGCCCCGGAGGCGGACATCGGCCGGGCGGTGGCCGCGCTGGTGAGCGACGACATGGCCTACCTGACGGGCGCGACGCTGATGCTGGAGGGTGGCCGGACCCTGATCGGGTGAAGGCGTTACACGACACCTCGCGCGCGCAGTCCCGCGAGCTGATCCTCCGTCACCCCGGCGAGCCTGCACAGGACTTCGGCCGTGTGCTCGCCCAGCGCGGGCGGCGGGGCATAGCCCTCGACCGGGGTCGCCGTGAGCCGTATCGGATTCGCGAGCAGCGGCAGTCGGCCCGACACGGGGTCCTCGACCTCGACCAGCATCCCCCGGTGCTGGATCTGGGGGTCGGCGAAGACCTCGGGCATCTCGTTGAACGGGCCCGCCGGCACGTCGTGTTCGTCCAGCAGGGCGAGCCAGTCGTCCCGGGTCCGGGTCCGCATGATGTCTTCGAGTACCGGCAGGATCTCCTCCCGATGGGTGATCCGGGCGGAGGTCGTGGCGAACCGGGGATCCTGGAGCAGGTCGGTGCGGTCGGCCGCCGCGCAGAACGCGGCGAACTGCTTGTCGTTGCCCGCGACGAGGAAGAGCGGCTTGTCCGCGCAGTGGAACGCCTGGGAGGGGATTCCGCCGTAGCCGCCGTTGCCGCGCCGGCGCGGAACCTCCCCGGAGACCAGGTAGTTCATCGCGAAGTGCGACAGCGAGGCCAGCCCGCAGTCCAGCAGGGAGAGGTCGACGAACTGGCCCTCGCCGGTGGCGTCCCGGTGTCGCAGCGCCGCCAGGACCGCCGTCGAGGCGTACAGGCCGGTGAGGATGTCGACCATGCTGACGCCGACCTTCATCGGCTCGTCGGGGTGGCCGGAGACGCTCATCATCCCTGACATGGCCTGGAAGATGCCGTCGTAGCCGGGGCGCCCGGCATAGGGACCGGTCTGGCCGAAGCCGGTGACCGACAGGTAGACCAGGCGGGGGTTGAGCGCCAGCAGGCTCTCGTGGTCGAGGCCGTACTTCGCCAGCGTCCCCGCGCGGAAGTTCTCGACCAGGACGTCCGAGCGGGCGGCGAGCGAGCGGATCAACTCCTGTCCCTCGGTGGTGGCGTGATTGACCGTCACGGATCGCTTGTTGCGGTTGCAGGAGAGGTAGAAGGCCGCGGTGTCCGTGCCGGGGGCGAACGGCGGACCGTACGTCCGTGAGTCGTCGCCGGTTCCGGGCCGCTCGACCTTGATGACCTCCGCGCCGAGGTCGGCCAGCATCTGGGTGGCCAGCGGGGCCGCGAGGACGCGGGACAGGTCGAGGACGCGGATCCCGGCCAGGGCGGTCGACGGCATCGAGGTCTCCCTCTGTTCACGGACATCGAATGAGTTATATAAATAATACATCTGGCGCCTTGGCTGCGCCCCGTGTGATTGCTTCAACTATCCAATTCATGTAACTATATGGATCGGCTGACCGGCCGAGACCGGAGGGCGTGCGGATGACCGTCGCGGCGAGACCTCTCACCGACCAGGAACAGCGCGAACGCCGCGAGTGGTTCCGGGCCCGCTGGGAGCGCGGCGTCGCGTTCAACCGCCTCTGCCGGCTGCGCATGGTCCGCTGGGACCCCGACGGCGTCGAGGTCGTCCTTCCCTATGCCGAGCAACTGACCGCCCACGAAGGCGTGTTCCACGGCGGAGTGCTCTCCGCGCTCATCGACACCGCGGGCGCGGGAGCCGTGATCGCCGGGCACGACTTCCAGACGGGGAGTCGGCTCAGCACCGTCTCGATGTCGGTGCAGTACCTCGCGCCCGCGCGGGGCCGGGAGGCCGTCGCCTACGCGCGCTGCGTCCGCCGGGGCCGCAGGCTGCACTTCGCCGACGTCGACGTGATGACCGACGGGGTCGTCTGCGCCCGGGGGCAGGTCGTGGTGACCATCTCCGGGGAGCGCCCGGGCGTCGGCGAACCCATCCACCCCATCGACGCCATCGAACCGCTTACCGAGGAGTGACGCGATGCCCGACGAACCCGACCGCGACCTGGTGTTGTACGAGGTCGACGAGG
Organism: Streptomyces sp. NPDC048504; assembly: GCF_043200035.1. Lineage (NCBI taxonomy): Bacteria > Bacillati > Actinomycetota > Actinomycetes > Kitasatosporales > Streptomycetaceae > Streptomyces > Streptomyces sp. NPDC048504. The sequence continues at coordinate 73,738 of NZ_JBICXA010000004.1, read as the reverse complement.
ACGGTGTCGCCACCGTCACCCTCAACCGGCCCGAGCGCAAGAACGCGTGGAGCCTCCCCATGGAGCGCCGCTTCTTCGCCCTCCTGGACGAGGCCGCCGTCGACCCCGCCGTCCGCGTCGTGATCGTCACCGGCGCCGGCCGGGCGTTCTGCCCCGGCATGGACGTCCAGCGGCTGGAGCAGAACGCGCAGCCGGGCCAGTCCCTCAACCTCCAGGCCCGCGTGCCCATGTACAGCAGGCGGACCATGCCCAAGCCGCTCATCGCGGCCGTCAACGGCGCCTGCGCGGGCATCGGACTCGTCCAGGCCCTGATCTGCGACGTTCGCTTCGCCGCCCGCGGGGCGCGCTTCACCACCGCCTTCACCCGCCGTGGCCTCGCCGGTGAGTACAACCTCCCCTACGTGCTGCCCCGCGTCGTCGGCCTGGAGAACGCCCTCGACCTCCTCCTGTCGGGCCGCGTCTTCGACGCCGACGAGGCGAAGCAACTCGGCCTCGTCAGCCGGGTCGTGGAGCCGGAGGACCTGCTCGACGCGGCCCGCGCCTACGCCCGCGACATCGCCCGCAACTGCTCACCGCGCGCCATGGCCGTCGTACGCCATCAGGTCTACGGCGACCTCGACCGGCCCTTCACCGATGCCCTGGCCCGCTCCTACTCCGCCATGGAGTTCTTCGCGGGCTCGCCGGACTTCCGGGAAGGGGTGGCCAGCTTCGTGGAGAAGCGGGAGCCCAAGTTCGAGGGACTGCCCCCGGACTTCGACCCGGACGAGGCCACCCGCGACGCGTTCCTGCCGTACTGACCGAGGAGAAGGAAGATGACAGGGCAGCCGTTCCCCGTCGAGGCCGGGCACATCCTGATGTTCGCCCGGGCCATCGGCGACGAGAACCCGGACTATGTCGGCGAGAGCGCGTTCGCGCCGCCCACCTTCGCCATGGCGAGCGCCCACCACGACCCGGACTACCGGCTGCGGCCCAAGCCGGGCGAGGAGTGGTTCGGGTCCGGCGCCGGGCCCGGTGTGATGCCCGAGGGCGGCGGCGGCCTGCACGCCGAGCAGCACTTCGAGTACCACCGGCCGGTGCGCGCGGGGGAGACCCTGTACGCCACCACCGTCGCCGGACGCAACTGGGAGAAGCAGGGCCGCACCGGCCGCCTGCTGTTCAGCGAGCGCATCACCGAGTACCGCGACGCCGACGGCGAACCGGTCGTCAGCGCCCGCACCGTGGCCGTCGTGCCCGAGGGCCCCGCCTCCCGGAAGGACGCCTGATGACCCTGAGCGCCGACGACGTCAAGGTCGGTGAGACGCGCGAGAGCGTGCTGGTCGACGACCTCAAGCGCACCCGGATTGTCCAATACGCGGGCGCGTCCGGCGACTTCAACCCGCTGCACACCGACGAGCGGTTCGCCACCGAGGTCGCGGGATACCCCGGCGTCTTCGCCCACGGCATGCTCACGATGGGCATGACGGGACGGGTCCTGACCGACTGGGTCGGCGTCGAGGCACTGCTGACCTTCGGGGTGCGCTTCAAGGCCCAGGTGTGGCCCGGCGACACCCTGACCGCCACGGCGACCGTCGAGTCGGTCGAGGACACGCCGGACGGCCCGGTCGCCCACTTCTCGCTCCGTACCGTCACCCAGGACGGCGCCGAGGTGGTCACCGGCACCGCATCGGCCCTCCTGGAGCCCTGAACCGGTGGGCGCCGAGCAGGAGTTGACCTGGACGGCGACGGTCGTCGCGGCCTACGACCACTCCCGTCCCGCCGTCCGGTTCGGGGACCTCACCTGGTCCGGACGCGAACTCCTCGACCGGGCGGCAGGCGCCGCCGACTGGCTGGACTCCCTCGGCCTCGCCCCCGGCGCCCCGGTACCAGCCCTGGCCGCCACCTCCGCCGACGCCCTCGCGCTGGTCGTCGGCGGCGCCGGATCCGGTCACCCGCTCGCGCCGCTCGGCGTCCGTATGACGCCGTACGAGATCGCGGCCGTGGTCGAGGCGTCCGGCGCCCAACTCCTCGTCGCGCAACCCGAGTTCGCAGAACTCGGCGAGCAGGTCGCCAAGCTGTCCGGTCGCCGCGCCGTGATCGTCCCCGAACTCCGCCCGAGCACAAGGCCGTTGACCGCCGAGCCGGACGACCTCGCCGCCGTCCTGCACACCTCCGGCACGACAGGCCTCCCCAAACCCGTCCGCATGACCCAACGCCGGCTGGCCGCCCGCGCCCGCGTCAACGGCCGCCTCTGCGCGCTCGATCCGGACAGTTTCTACGGGGGCAGCGCCCCCTTCCACCACATCGCCGGCCTCGGAAACATCGCCGTCGCTCTGGCCGCGGGTGCGCTGATCACCGGCCTGCCCCGCTTCACCGTCGAGGGCTGGGCCCTGCTGCGCGAACTCGGCGCCACCCACACCAGCATGGTCCCGGCGATGCTGGAGACCCTGCTGGCGGCCGGCCAGGCGCGCCACGAGACGCTGCGGGTCCTGCAGTACGGCGGCGCGCCGGTCCGCCCCGGCACCCTGCGGCGGACGTACGAGGCGATGCCCGGCGTCCGCATGCTCAACATGTTCGGGCAGACCGAGGGCTCGCCCATCAGCGTGCTCACCCCGGAGGACCACCGGGAGGCGGTCGCCGGGCGCACTGATCTGCTGCGGTCCGTGGGACGGCCCGCCCCCGGTGTCGAGCTGCGGGTGCGGGACACCGGGCCGGACGGCATCGGTGAGATCCACGCCCGTGCCGACCATTTCTTCCGGATCGATGCCGAAGGCTGGCTGCACAGCGGCGACTTGGGCCGCGTGGCCGAGGACGGCTACCTCTATCTGTACGGCCGGGGCAGCGACATGATCATCCGGGGCGGTGAGAACGTCCACCCGCTGGAGGTCGAGACTGTCCTGGCAGCCCACCCCGGCGTCGCCGATGTGGCGGTCACCGGCGCCCCCGACGAACGGCTCGGCCAGACCGTCATCGCCTTCGTCGTAGCGGCCGACCCCGATGCTCCACCGGAACCGGCGTCGCTCAGGACGCACGCCCGCGCCCGGCTGTCCGGATTCAAGGTCCCCGTCCGCTGGTGGTTCGTGGACCATCTGCCGCGCAACGCCAACGGCAAGGTCGTACGGCAGCGACTGCGCGAGCCCGGCCAAGGAGAAGCCCATGACTGACCACTCCGTCGTCGACCCGGAGACCGTGGGGGTGGACCCGCACCGGCTGGACGTCCTGTTGCGCCGGATCCGGCTGGAGGTCGAGCACGGGCCACTGCCGTCCGCGCAGGTCGCCGTCGCTCGCGGCGGTCGCCTGGTGGCGTTCGAGACCTGGGGGGACGCCGGCCCGGACACCAGATACGTCCTGCAGTCCGTCGGGCGGTCGATCGTCGCCGGCGTCGTGTGGAAGCTGCTCGGCGAGGGACTCCTGCACCTGGACGAGCAAGTCGCCGCGATCATCCCGGAGTTCGCGCCGAACGGGAAGGAGGCGGTGACCGTCGAGCAGGTGCTCACGCACACCGCCGGCTTCCCCTTCGCGCCCCTCGGTTACCCGAAGATGCTGGACCGCGAGCAACGGCTCGCCGCCTTCGGGCGCTGGCGGCTCGACACCCCGCCCGGCACCCGCTTCCAGTTCCATCTCACCGCCGCCGCCTGGCTGATCGCCGAGATCGTCGAACGGCGCACGGGGCTGCCCTTCGCCGACTACCTCCACGAGCGGATCGCCCGGCCGCTGGGGCTCACCTCGATTGAACTCGGCGTCCCGGTCGAGCGGCAACCCGGAACCGTCGCTCCGATGACCGCCACCGACCGCACGGACGACACCCAGGAACCCGACCCCTGGGGACCGTGGTATCTCGCCGACCCCCGCGTCCTGGCGGCCGGTGAGCCCAGCCACGCCCTGGTCGCCACCGCCGCCGACGTCGCCCTGTACTTCCAGGCGCTGGAGCACTCGGGCCTGTGGAAGCCGGAGGCGGTGGCGGAGGGCACCCGAATCCGGCTGACCCAACTCCCGTACGGGGAGCAGATCTACGGGGGCGGCGGCAGCCGACGTACCAGCATGGGCCTGTTCGTGACAGTGGCGGGCCCCGACGCAGGCAGCCAACTGCCCTCCACCGGCTCGCCTTCGCTCTTCGGCAGCGCGGGCGCCGCCTACCAACTCGGCTTCATGGACCCGGAGTCCGGCCTGTCCTTCGCCTGCCTGAGCAACGGCTACCCCCTGGCCGGATACGACCACTCCCGGCGGGGCACGGCACTGCTCACGAACTTCGCGAATCTGGCGGCGGACCTGGTCTGATGACCGGTCCGCCGCCAGGCGGGGGCATTTCGGGGTTCAGCGGCTGATCAGCTGCTGGGCGTTGTTGTACATGATGTCGTCCTGGACGGACTCGTCCAGCTCCGCGAGGAGCTTGCGGTAGTCGGCGGGGTTGGCGATGCCCTCCGCGTGTGGGAAGTCCGAGCCCATCACGATCGACTCGTGGTAGCCGAGCCGCTTGATCAGGCTCGGGATGTCGTCCTCCGGGTAGGGCACCACACGGATGTGCTTGCGGAACACCTGACTGGGGCGCTCCGTCAACTGGCCGCCGATCCAGGGGCCGTTGCGGCCCATGCCGCGGCTCTTGTCCATGTGCCGGACGAAGTGGGGCACCCACTCGGCGCCGAACTCGGAGACCAGGACGTTGATGTCGGGGAAGCGCTCGAAGAGGTTGTCGAAGATGAGTGCGGAGAGCGTCTCCTCGATGGGGCGCTGGCCGTAGGTGTTCATCCACTGCCAGGCCGACATCCGGAAGTGGATCGGGCTCGCGTCGTGGCCCCAGGCCGGGGCGACGTTCGAGTTGTAGTAGAACTCGCTGATGTGGTAACAGACGCTGGCCTTGGCCTCGTTGACCAGTTTCCAGAACGGGTCGAAGTACGGATCGCCAGGTGAGCGGCCGTACTGCGGCCCGGTCGGCAGCATGATGAACCGGGCGCCCCGCTCCAGGACGTACTCCAGTTCCTTGACCGCGCTGTCCAGGTCGCGCAGCGACAGCAGCGCGGGGGAGTAGATGCGGTCCTGGTGGTTGAAGCCCCACACCTCGTTCATATAGCGGTTGAACGAGTGGTAGTTGGCGTAGAGCGGCTCGACGCCCTGCACGTACTCCTCGGCGACCAGTGCCCAGCCGCCCGGGTAGATGATCGTCTGGTCCAGGCCCTGCTCGTCCATGACGCGCAGCCGGGCCTCGCGGTTCTGGTACGACTCGTGCATCGGCTCGAACTGGTACGTTTCGTCGGGGTTGCCCGAGGCCATCGCCTTGAGCATCTCCTTGAGCGAGCCGGGCCGGTAGACCTGCCCGAACTCCGGCTCCAGGCAGACCACGATCCGGTCGCCGGCGAGGATGACCTCGCGGCCGTCCGGGAGCGTCACCGGGGCCACCGCCTGGCCGAGGAACTCCTTCGGGAGGTAGCGGGTGAAGGAGTCCCGTTCCTCGTACATGTGCTGGTCGCAGTCGAAGATTCGCTTGCGCTGTTCGGCCATGGCCGTCGCCTCCGGACCCCAGATCTATTCAGTACGCCTCCTATAATTATCTAACTGTTTCGGAGGCGCAAGGGGTGAGGGTGGGAACGGCTGGGTGATCCTCGATCCGCGTGGTCGGTCGATGAGGGTCAGCCCGGTCAGTCGATGAGTTCGAGCACCGTCTTGGGGCCGGCTCCGTTCACCACGTCGTCGGCGCCGCTGATGTGGCGCTGCCACAGCTTCTCGGCCTCGTCCGCCTTGCCGGACTCGATCAGCCCGACGAGGCGCACATGGGCCCGGTGCCCCTTGAGGGCCTGTGCTTTCTGAGTCGCCGCGTCGGTGGCGGCCGCGGTGTACGAGGCGTTGGCCCGGTCGATGATGTTGCGCAGCATGCCGCACAGGAGGATCAGCGTCTGGTTGCCGGTCAGCTCGACCAGCAGGGCGTGGAAGGTGTCCTGGGCCTCGACCAGGCCCAGCGGGTCGTCGAGGACGGTCTTCTCGGCCGCCACCGCGTCACGCAGTCGCTTGATGTCGTCCGCCGTGTGTTTGGCGGCCAGTTGGCGCACACAGGGCGGCTCGATGACGGCCGCGGCACGGTAGACGTCGCCCAGGGTGGCACCGCGGTATTCGAGGATCAGGCCGGCGAAGCGGGCCGCGACATCGGAGTCCGGCGCGCTCACCCGGGCGCCGCCGTGCGCACCGCGCCGCACCGTGATCAGCGACTCCGACTCCAGGACGCGGAACGCCTCGCGCAGCGTCGGCCGGGAGATGCCGAACTGCTCCATCAGCCCCGACTCCGGCGGCAGGGCGTCGCCGGGCTTCAGCTCGCCCCGTACGATCTGGCGGCGCAGCTCCGCGGCGACCAGCTCGGCGGTCTTCGGGACACGCACCTGACGTCCGACGCGGCCACGCGCGGGGACGGGCACGGTTGGCGTTTCTGCGCGGGCTGCCTCGGCCACGGCGGGCTCCTCGTCATATAGCAAAATGAATCGTCTTAGTGCATCGAGGGTACCAGGTCAAGGGTTGGGTGATCTTCTCTCGGCGGGGTCTGATCTGGTGCCCCGGCCATGGTTGGGTATATAGATGATTCATCTAGCTATAAGGCCAACGGGCTCTGGGAGTGACCTCGATGAACGAGCATGCGGCCCCGGTGATCCTCAGTGAGCTGACCGGCGACGGAGTCATGCTGCTCACCCTGAACCGGCCCGAGCGGCACAACGCCTGGACCCTGGAGATGGAGCTGCTCTACAACGAGCTGTTCGACGGCGCCGAGGCGGACCCGGCGGTACGGGCCGTCGTCCTCACCGGCGCGGGACGCAGCTTCTGCCCGGGCATGGACATGAGCGTGCTGGACGGGGCGTCCTCGGGCGCGCGCCCGTGGCCGACCGACCGGCTGCCGCCGCGCACCCGGCCCATGTCGTTCCCCAAACCCCTGGTGGCCGCTGTCAACGGCGCCTGCGCCGGCATCGGCTTCAACCAGGCGCTCATGTGCGATGTGAGGTTCGCCGTGCCGGGCGCCAAGTTCGCCGCCGCGTTCAGCGCGCGCGGCCTGGTGGCAGAGGACGGTGTCTCGTGGCTCCTGCCCCGGCTCGTCGGCTACGGGAACGCGAGCGACCTGCTGCTGTCCTCACGCCGGATCACGGGAACGGAGGCGCACGCGATGGGCCTGGTCAACCGTCTCGTCGAGCCGGACGAACTGCTCCCGGCGGCCCTCGCGTACGCGACGGAACTGGCCCGCTCGGCCAGCCCGTACGCGATGTCCCTCATCAAACGGCAGCTCGCCGACGACCAGTCGAGAAGCTTCACCGAGAGCCGCGACACCGCCGCCGCGCTGCTGGCCACGGCGAAACGTGCACCCGACTACCGCGAGGGCGTGCGCAGCTTCATCGAACGCCGGCAACCGGAGTTCGCCGGGCTGGGAGCGGGCGCGCCCGAGCCGGCGGAGGCCTCGTCGTGAGCCGCGCCGAACTCCCGCTGCACCGCCGGACCATCACCGTCACCGCCCACCAGGAGCACGGCGGCGAGGAGATCTCGGTCGAGGCGGAGCTGCGGGACGAGCGGCCGTGGGCCGAGCCGGATGCCGCCGACATCCACCGGATGGTGCTGGCAGTGCGGATCCGCCTCGCGGACATGACCATCGTGGCCGCCGGAGCGGACATGCTGACCTTTCCGCATGCCGAGTGCCCCTTCATCACCCCCGTCTTCGACAGCCTGATCGGCCTCGGCGTCACCGCCGGATACAACCGGGCGATCCAGGAGCGGTTCCGCGGTGTCCTGGGCTGCTCCCACCTCCACGAACTGGCCCGGGTGCTCGGCCCCGCCGTGGTGCAGGCGGCCATGTCGGCCAACGCGCGCCGCCGTGACGCCGGCGAGCCCGCGAACGGCCCGCGCGCCACGGCCGGGGTCCTGAACAGCTGCCGCATCTGGGCCCCGGACGGCGTGGGCCTGCGCAAGCTCGACGCGGGGTGGCGCCCGGGGATCGGGCCGCGTCCGGTCCCCGGACTCGGGACGTTCGAGACGCGGGAGTGAGTCCGCGGGGCTGAGGGGCGGCCGCGCGAAGGCTGGGCCGGGGTGGTCGCGGCCGACCGCGTGGATGCGGAATCGGCCCGGCCGAGCCTATTTGGAGCCCTCCGGCGCGGCGGCAGCCGCCGACTGACCGCGGCCTGGGGTGCGCCGAACCGGCTCGACCAGCCGCCGCCGGACTCGCCGCAACCGGCAGTCGCTGAACCGGCCATGACCGGCCATCGGCGGACTCGCCGTAACCGGGAGTTGCTGATGCGGCCATGACCGGCCATCGGCGGACTCGCCGCAACCGGCAGTCGCTGAACCGGCCATGACCGGCCATCGGCGGACTCGCCACAACCAGCCGTCCCTGAACCGGCCTTGACCGGCCGCCGCCGAACCTGCCGCAACCGGCCGTCCCTGAACCGGCCGCGACCAGCCGTCGCCGGTCCCGCCTCAACCAACCGTCGCCCTCGGCTCGCGCGGCAGCCCCAGTACCTTCTCCGCGAGGATGTTCCGCTGCACCTGCGAGGTGCCCGCGTAGATCGTGCCGGAGCGGGCGATCAGGTAGGTCGTCGACCAGGACGCCGAGGAGTTCGCGGCGCCGGGGTCGTCGGTGCGGTAGGTGCGCAACGGCGGTCGGCCGACCGGCACTTGGGCGTGCAGGCCCATGATGTCCATCGCCAGATCGGTGACCTTCGTGTGGTACTCGCTCCAGTACAGCTTGGCGATGGACGACTCGGGGCCCGGCTCCGCGCCCTTGAGCCAACCGGTGAGGATCCGGTAGCCGAGATAGCGCATGATCTCGACCTTGGACCAGCACCAGGCGATCCGCTGCCGAATGACCGGATCCTGGTCCCTGCCGTACAGGCGGGCCAGTTCCACCAGGCGTTCCACCTCGGCCCGGAACAGGATCGGGTTGGTCGCCGCCTCCTCGCCGCGCTCCACGCCCAACAGGCTCTGGGCGACGGTCCAGCCGTTGTCGACGCCGCCCACGACGAGGTCGGCGCGGGTGCGGGCGCCGTTGAAGAAGACCTCGTTGAAGTGGAGTTGGCCGCTCATCATGCGGAACGGCCGTACCTCGACGCCGGGTTGGTCCAGCGGGACGAGAAGGAAGGAGATGCCGCGGTGCTTGGGGGCGGTGCGGTCCGTGCGGGCGAGCACGAAGATCCAGTCGCTGTGGTGGGCGCCGGACGTCCACACCTTCTGGCCGTCGATCACCCACTCGTCGCCTTCGCGGACGGCGCGCGTCGTCAGCGACGCCAGGTCCGAACCCGCGTCGGGCTCCGAGTACCCCTGGCACCAGGTGTCCTCGCCGCTGAGGATCCGCGGCAGGAAGTGGCCGCGCTGCTCGTTCGTGCCCCAGCGCAGCAGCGTGTTCGCCAGCATCTTCACGCCGAAGGTGTCCTGCGGCAGCCCGAACGGCACACCGGCCAGGGCCAGTTCCTCCATCAGGACCACCTGGTGGAGCTTGGACAGGCCACGGCCGCCGTACCGCTCGGGCCAGGTGAGGGAGAGGTAGCGGTGCTCGGCGAGCAGGCGCCGCCAGTCCCGGGCGAAGGCCCAGGCGGCCTCCTGGTCGAGGGCGCCGATGCCCTGCCAGTCCGGCGGCAACGTCTCGGCGAGGAACGCTCTGACCTCGGCGCGGAACGTCTCGGTCTCCGCGGGATAGCTGATGTCCACCCGTGTGCTCCCCTCGCCCGGCCACGGTCACCCAGCCGATCGCTGTATTGATTGTTTCAGCATAATAGGTTATCTATTTAGAAGGAATAGTGGGGGACGGCGTCGAGCCAAGGGCGGGCTGACATGGGACTGCTGGACGGCCGGAACGCTGTCATCACCGGCGGCGCACAGGGCATCGGCTTCGAGATCGCCGGTGTGCTCGGCGCCGCGGGCGCGTCCGTCGTCCTCGGCGACATCAACGAGGACGCAGCGGCGGAAGCCGCCGAGCGCCTGGCCAAGAACGGTGTGGCCGCCACCTCGCTGCGCTGCGACGTCACCGACGAGGACGAGGTCGCCGCCCTGGTCGCCCACTGCGCCGACACCTTCGGCCCCGTAGGCGTCATGGTCAACAACGCCGGGATCACCCGGGACGCGACCCTGCGCAAGATGGCGCTGTCCGACTTCCGCGCGGTCGTCGACGTCCATCTGACCGGCGCCTGGAACGGCAGTCGGCACGCCGCCGAGGCGATGCGCGCGCACGGACGCGGTGGCAGCATCGTCAACATCTCCTCCATCGCCGGCAAGGTCGGCAACTTCGGCCAGACGAACTACAGCGCCGCCAAGGCCGGACTCGTCGGCCTCACCAAGGCCTCCGCCAAGGAGCTTGCCAGGGCGGGCATTCGCGTCAACGCCGTACAGCCCGGCCTGATCCGCACCGCCATGACCGAGGCGATGCCGCGGGCCGCCTGGGACGCGAAGCTCGCCGAGATCCCCCTGGGCCGCGCGGGCGAACCCGCCGAGGTCGCCCAGGTCGTCCTCTTCCTCGCCTCCGACATGGCGAGCTACGTCACCGGAGCCGTGGTCGAGGTGACCGGCGGCCGGTACATGTGACCCCTCATGAAAGGCATGGCCGATGCCCGCCCTCCTGCGTGACGCGGTGATCTGCGAACCTGTGCGTACCCCCGTCGGTGGCTACGGAGGCGTCTTCCGCGACGTGCCGGCGACCGAGCTGGCCGCCGCCGTCGTACGCGCCGTACTGGACCGCACCGGTATCCCGCCCGCCGCCGTCGACGACGTGCTGCTGGGCCAGTGCTACCCCAACGGCGAGGCCCCGGCCATCGGCCGCGTGGCGGCCCTGGACGCCGGTCTGCCGGTGGAGGTGCCGGGACTGCAGATCGACCGCCGCTGCGGCTCCGGACTGCAGGCGATCATCACGGCGGCGATGCAGGTGCAGACCGGCGCGAGCGACCTCGTGCTGGCCGGCGGCGTCGAGTCGATGAGCCAGGCCGAGTTCTACACCACCGGCGTCCGCTTCGGCGTGCGCGGCGCGGGCACCACCCTGCACGACCGGCTGGTCCGCGGCCGGGTCACCTCCGGAGGCGTCAACCACCCTGTGCCCGGTGGGATGTTGGAGACCGCCGAGAACCTGCGGCGCGAGTACACGATCCCCCGCGAGGAGCAGGACCGACTCGCCCTGCGCTCCCACGAGAAGGCGGTCGCCGCCCAGCGCGAGGGCCGCTTCACCGACGAGATCGTGCCGGTCACCGTACGGACGAGGAAGGGCGAGACGGTCGTCGACACCGACGAACACCCGCGCCCCGACTCGACGTTGGAGAAACTCGCGAGCCTGCGCCCCGTACTCGGCCGACAGGACCCGCAGGCGACCGTCACCGCGGGCAACGCCAGCGGACAGAACGACGGCGCCGCCCTGTGCGTCGTCACCCACCCCGAGCGCGCCGCCGAACTCGGCTTGCGCCCCCTGGCCCGCCTGGTCTCCTGGGCCGTGGTGGGCGTGCCGCCGGAGACGATGGGCATCGGCCCGGTACCCGCCACGGCCAAGGCACTTGAACGCGCGGGACTGAAACTCGCCGACATCGACCTGATCGAACTCAACGAGGCCTTCGCCGCCCAGGTGCTCGCCTGCACCCGCGAATGGGCCCTGACCAAGGCCGACTTCGAGCGGTTCAACGTCAACGGCTCCGGCATCTCGCTGGGCCACCCCGTCGGCGCCACCGGCGGCCGCATCCTCGCCACCCTGCTGCGCGAACTCGACCGCCGCCAGGCCCGGTTCGGCCTGGAGACCATGTGCCTCGGCGGCGGCCAGGGCCTGGCAGCGGTCTTCGAACGGCCCACGCACACAACCGACGCCAATGGAGGACGCTGATGGCCGGACTGATCGCATACGGCGCCTACGTGCCGTACCACCGCCTCGCCCGCGCCGACGTCGCCGCCACCCTCGGGACGACCCCGTCCCGGGGCACGCGCGCGGTCGCGGGCTACGACGAGGACACCACCTCGATGGCCGTCGAGGCGGCACGGTCCACCCTGGCCAGGGACGGACTGCGCACCCGCATCGGCCAGTTGTTCCTCGCCACCGCCGCGCCCGCCTACCTCGACAAGACGAACGCGACCGCCGTCCACGCCGCGCTCGGCCTGGACCCGCACGTCCTCGCCGTCGACATGGCGGGCTCCGTCCGCTCCGGTCTCGGCGCGCTCGTCACCGCGGCCCGCTCCCCGGCGCCGACCCTGACGGTCCTGTCCGACCTGCGCACCGGTCTGCCCGGCGGCGGCGACGAGGTCGCGGGCGGCGACGGTGCGGCGGCGTTCGCCTTCGGCGGCCACCGCAACGGAGCCCCGGTGATCGCGGAGCTGCTCGCCCACGACACGGTCAGCGACGAGATCCTCGACCGCTGGCGGCTGCCCGGCGCGCCCGCCTCGCGCGTCTGGGAGGAGCGCTTCGCGGAGGAGATCTACGTCTCCCTCGCGGACAAGGCGCTCAGCGCCGCCCTCGACCAGGCGGGCCTGGACCGGGGCGCCATCGACCACCTCATCGTCTCCGGCCTGCACGCACGCGCGTGCGCGACGGTGCGTCGTACCTCAGGCGTACGGCCCGAGGCGGCGACCGCCGACCTCACCGCGGAGATCGGCAACGCCGGCACCGCCCAGCCCGGGCTGCTCCTCGCCGACGTCCTAGACCGGGCCGAACCCGGCCGGATCATCGCGCTCGTCGTGCTCGGCGACGGCGCCGGAGTCCTGCTCCTGCGCACCACCGACGCCCTCCCCGCACACCGCGCCGCCCGCCCGGTCGCCGCGCAGATCGCCGCGGGCGGCGCCCCCATGCCGTACGCCACCTACCTCTCCTGGCGCGGCCTCCTCGACCGCGAACCACCCCGGCGCCCGGACCCCGAGCCGCCCTACGCGCCGCCCGCGCACCGCCGCAACAGCTGGAAGTACGGCTTCGTCGCCTCCCGTTGCGAGAAGTGCGGGACCCGGCATCTGCCGCCGGACCGGGTGTGCGTGTCCTGCCGGAGCGTCGACGCCATGACCGACGAGCCGATGGCACAGGTGCGGGGCACGGTCGCCACGTTCACCGTGGACCGGCTGGCCCACACACCGAGCCCGCCGATGCTCGTCGTGGTCGTCGACTACGACGGCGGTGGCCGCTTCCGCTGCCAGCTCACCGACGCCACCGAGGCCGACGCCGTCATCGGCGCCCGGGTCGAGATGACCTTCCGGCGCACGGTCACAGCCGCCGGCGTCCACAACTACTTCTGGAAGGCCCGGCCGGTACGCACCGGCGAGACCGAGGGGACAGGCGCATGAGCTCGCACGGAATCCGGGACCGGGTCGCGATCGTCGGCATGGGGTGCACGCCCTTCGGTGAACACTGGACCCGCTCGGCGGACGACCTGCTGGTCGACGCCGTGGGCGAGGCGGTCACCTCGGCCGGCATCACGCTCGACGACATCGACGCGTTCTGGCTCGGCACCCAGGCCTCCGGAGTCTCCGGGCTGACCCTCAGCCGCCCGCTGCACCTACCGTACAAGCCGGTCACCCGCCTGGAGAACATGTGCGCGACCGGTTCTGAGGCGCTGCGCAACGCCTGTTACGCGGTTGCCTCGGGCGCGTACGACGTGGCGATGGCGGTCGGCGTGGAGAAGCTCAAGGACTCCGGCATGTCCGGGCTCTCGGGCACTTCGATGCCCGGCGCGGGCGACGACAGCCGCGGCGAGATCACCGCCCCGGCGAACTTCTCCCTCCTCGCCCCCGCCTACGCGGCCAAGTACGGCCTGGCGGAAGAGGAGTTGAAGGACGTCATCACCCGCATCGCCTGGAAGAACCATGTGAACGGCGCCCGCAACCCCCGCGCCCAGTTCCGCAAGGAGGTGCCGCTGGAGCGCATCCGGTCGGCGCCGATCGTCGCGGGCATGCTCGGCGTGTTCGACTGCTCGGGGGTCTCCGACGGATCGGCGGCGGCGATCGTCGTACGCGCCGAGGACGCCTACAAGTACACGGACAAGCCGATCTTCGTGAAGGCCCTGTCCTTCGTCGCAGGACCGGCGGACGGACTCCTCGACCCCGACTACGACTTCACCACCTTCCCCGAGGCCGTCGTCTCCGCCCAGGAGGCCTACCGGCAGGCGGGCATCACCGACCCGCGCGCCGAACTCGCCCTCGCCGAGGTCCACGACTGCTTCACACCAACGGAGTTGGTGCTCATGGAGGACCTGGGCTTCTCCGAGCGCGGGCAGGCCTGGAAGGACGTCACCAGCGGCGCGTTCGACCTGGACGGGACCCTGCCGGTCAACCCGGACGGAGGCCTGAAGGCCTTCGGCCACCCCATCGGCGCCTCCGGGCTGCGCATGATGTTCGAGGCCTGGCTCCAACTGCGCGGCGAGGCACCGCCCGAGCGGACGGTCGGCTCCGTGGCCGAGGGCCGCACCCTCGCCCTGACCCACAACCTCGGCGGCGGCCCCGGCGAATGCGTCTCCTTCGTCTCCGTCGTCGGCAGCGAACTCACCGACTGAGAAAGGTGGTTGAGCCATGGGACGACTCGACGACAAGATCGCGATCGTGACCGGGGCCGCGTCCGGCATCGGCGCCGCCACCGCCCGCCGCCTGGCGGCCGAGGGCGCCCATACGGTCGTAGCGGATCTGAACCTCGACGGCGCCAAGGCGGTCACGGAGGAGATCCGGGCCGCCGGCGGATTCGCCACGGCGGTCCAGGTCGACCTGGGCGACATCGACTCCGTACGGGCCATGGTGGCCACGGCCGTTGACACCTACGGCGGCCTCGACGTCCTGCACAACAACGCGGCGGCCACCCACCTGGCAGCCCGGAAGGACCTCGCCGTCCTGGAGGCAGATCCGACGGTCTGGGACGAGACGATGCGGATCAACCTGCGCGGCACCATGGTCGCGATCCAGGCCGCCGTCCCGCACATGATCGCCCGCGGTGCCGGATCGATCATCAACACCTCGTCCGGCGCCGGTCTCGCGGGCGACCTGCGCAACCCCGCGTACGGCGCCTCGAAGGCCGCCCTCATCAACCTCACGCAGTACGTCGCCACCCAGTACGGCAAACAAGGCGTGCGCTGCAACGCCATCGCCCCGGGATTCATCGTCACGCCGGCCAGCGCCGGTTCGGCCCACGGGGCGATCCGCGAGAAGATGCTGCGCCATCACCTCACCCCACGCCTGGGACGGCCGGAGGACGTCGCGTCGGCGGTCGTCTTCCTCGCCTCCGACGAGTCCGCCTTCGTCACCGGGCACACCCTGCGCGTGGACGGCGGACTGCTGTCCCACGCGCCGTACGTGGCGGACCTGCGCGAGGCGTGACGCGGTCCCGCAGGGGGCGCACCTGCCAGCGCCGGCGCACGAACGCGATCCGTCAACGGTGCGTCGGCGTCGGCCACTTCGCCCACCGGGTCGCCTCAGACCGGCCCGCGGCGCGGAAGCCCGCGGGCCGGTGGCGTCATGCCCGCTCACCGTCCGGACCCGAGTGGCGGGGGGAGATGGCCGGCCCGGCCGAGGCGGACGTCGTCGCCTCGGTCCGGGCGGCCGCGCTCAGGCCGTCGTCTCCGGCTCCAGGTCGCCCAGGTAGGCCGCCCGGACCGCCGGATCGCGGCGCACCTCGTCCGGGGTGCCGGCGCAGATCCTGCGGCCGAAGTCGAGGACGACGACCTGGTCGCAGACGCTCATCACCATGTCGACGTCGTGCTCGACGAGCAGCACCCCCATGCCCCACTCCTCGGCGAGCCGCCGCACCAGCCGGGCCAACTCCCGTGTCTCGTCGTCGGACAGCCCCGCCGCCGGTTCGTCCAGCAGCAGCACGGACGGCGAGGTCGCCACCGCCCGCGCGATCGCCAGCAACCGCCGCTCGCCGTACGACAGATCGCCCACCGGCCGGTCCAGGCTCTCCTGGAGTCCGAACTCCCTTACCGCGACCAGTACTTGGGCGGGCAACGGGCGACTGCCGGGACGAACCAGGTCGGTGAGCCAGGTCCACCGCCCGGGTCGCTCGCATGCGGCGTAGAGGTTGTCCAGGACCGTCATGTCCTCGAACAGCTCCAGCGACTGGAAGGACCGGCTCAGCCCGGCCCCGGCCCGCCGGTGCACCGGCACCCGGGTCACGTCCCGCTCGCCGAGGTGGACACTGCCGGCCGCGGCCCGGGTGAAGCCGGTGACGGCGTCGATGGCGGAGGTCTTGCCGGCGCCGTTGGGGCCGATGAGACCCACCACCCGGCCCGGTTCGACGTCCAGCGAGAGCCCGTCGACGGCGACGACACCGCCGTAGCGGACAGTGAGGTCGCGCACGTGCAGGGGGAGGGGTGCGGCGCGGGGGACGTCCGGCAGGGGAGCTGGCTCCTCCTCGGGCGCGACGGCAGCGCGCTGCGGGCGCAGCTTTCGCTCAAGTCCCCTTGTCCGCCTGCCGAGTTCCCTCCCGATGCCGTCCTGGTTGCCCACCAGGGTCAGCACCAGGATGATCCCGCCGATCAGCGGCATCCACTCGCTCAGCCCGGGCACCACCAGGTCCCCGAACCGGGCGCCGACCGTACCCGCGGCGAACGTGGCGCCGAACAGCGGGCCGACGAGGAAGCCGACACCGCCGATGACGGCGAGCCCGAGCGCGGTCACGGAGTCGAAACTCGCGAAGTCGGAGAACACCACCGACGTCGAGCGGAAGCCGGTCAGCACTCCGGCGAGCGCGGCGATGGCCGAGGACAGACCGAAGGCGTAGAGCTTGGCCGCGCGGACATCGATACCGAGGGCGGCCGCGGCCCGTTCGTTGGCCCGTACGGCGATGAGCCGGCGGCCGGTGCGGCCGCGCCTGACGTTGGCGACCACGAGCGTGGCGGCGACGAACAGGACCAGGACCACGGCGGCGTACCGCTGCGGATGGTCGACCCCGGAGATGCTGATGCCGAAGAGTGTCTGCTTGCCGACCGCGATGCCGTCGCTGCCGGGTGTCGTCGACAGGTCGGTGTTCTGGAAGACCATCGCCTCCAGGGTGGTGCCGAGCCCGAGCGTGATGATCGCGAGATTGACCCCGCGGGTGCGCACGGCCGGCAGCGCGAACAGCAGGCCTATTGGGACGGTGCCCAACACACCTGCCAATAGGGCGAGTTCGAAGGACCAGCCCCAGTCCGCCGCCGCGTGCCCGGCGATGAAGGCGCCGGTCCCGGCGAGGGCGTAGGCCGCGAGCGACACCTGGCCCGCGTAGCCGGTGACCACGATGATCGACAGGATGATCAGCGAGAGCACCAGGGTGCTGGTGATCGCGTCGGCCCACAGCGGGGTGGACACGCTCACCAGGACCAGCCCGATCACGACGGCCAGGGCGAGGGGGACGGGGCGAACCTTGCCGGTGCCCAGTGCCGGGAGGCGGTCGAGGAACGTGCCGCGCAGCGGCAGTGCCCGGCCGCGCGCGACCAGCACCAGGGCGATGAAGAGGAACGGCACCGAGGAGGCGAGCCCGGTGACGCCCGAGCCGAAGCGCGTGAGTTCGGACTGCGCGACCCCGATGACCAGACCGCCCGCCAGGGTGATCGGGAACGACGAGAACCTGCCGACCAGGGCGGCGGCCAGCGCGCTCAGCAGCAGCGTGGTCAGCCCGGTCACCGACAGGCCGATCACCGGCACGATCAGGATGGCCGTGAGCCCCGCGAGCGCTGAACCCAGTGCCCAGTTGCCGGCGGCGATCACGTCCGGGGACCAGCCGAGCGCCGCGGCGGCGCCCTCGTTCTCGGCGACCGCGGTGGTGCCCAGGCCGAACAGGGTGCGCTTGTAGAGGAGATGGAGGACCGCGGTCACGGCGAGCGCGATGCCGAGCAGCCACACGCGGTCCTCGGAGACCGTCGCCCCGGCGATCGTCAGCAGCCGCGTGGGCAGCTTGCCCGGGACCAACTGCAGGCTGTCGCCGTAGCGTTTGACGGCGATCGCGGTGAGCACGATGAACACCGCGAGGGTGCCGACCAGCCGGGCCAGGGTGGACGCCCTGCGCAGCGGACGGATCACCAACAGGTGGGTGAGCACGCCCAGTACGGCGGAGGTGAGCACGCCGCACGCGGTGGCGGGCCAGTACGGCACGCCGTGGCTGACGGCGAGTTCCCACTGGACGTAGGCGCCGGCCATCCCGATCGCGCCGTGCGCGAAGTTCAGGACGCCGGAGCCCCGGTAGACCAGCACGATGCCGTGTGCGGTGAGCGCGTAGAGGGCGCCGAGCCCCAGGCCGAGCAGCGCGAAGCGCAGGACGTCGTCCATCCGAGGAACCTCCCAGACACGGGACGAGACAGTGCATTCATTTAAATAATTGTGCCGAGAGTACTTCACTAACCCAAAAATGCGCCCCATGCTGTTCGGCATCTCGACGTCGCCCACTTTGGGCGCGAGCCCCGGAGGGACCATGAACGACTCACGCCGACGCAGAAGCGCCGCGGCCAGCTGTCTCGGGGTGACCGGAGCCCTGCTCGCCGCAGGGTGCGGGGGAGGCGCGTCGGCCGACAGCTCGGCCGAGACCTCCTCGCTGAAAGGCACCCCGGTCAAGGTGATGGTCTGGGCGCCGGAGAACACCCAGGGCAGCGCCCAGCCCGGGATCCACCTCACCGCCCAGGCCTATGAGAAGTGGATCAACGCCAACGGCGGGATCAAGGGCGGACCCCTCAAGGTCGAGTTCTGCAACGAGAAGGGCGACCCCGACGAGGCCGAGAAGTGCGCCCAGCAGGCCGTCGCCGACAAGGTGGCCGCGGTCGTGGGCTCCTACAGCCTCGCCGGGGACCGCTACATGCCCATCCTGCAGAAGGCCGGCATCCCGTACATCGGCGGCACCGGCGTCTCCGCGGCGGAGTTCTCCAACCCGCTTTCCTTCCCGGTCAACGGCGGCACCCCGGTGGTGTTCGCCGCGCACGGCCGGCAACTGGTGGAGCAGGGCTGCAAGAAGATCACCGGCGTCCGGTACGACGTGGCCGCCGCGGCCGTGGTCTCGCAGTTCCTCACCCTGGGCGTGACCTCCGCCGGAGGGACGCCGCCCAAGGACCTCAAGGTGCCGCTCACCGCCACCGACCTCGCCCCGCAGGTCGCCGCGACCAAGGGCAGCGACTGCGTGAGCGTCATCCTGGGCACCGCCTCCGACCTGTTCGTGAAGTCGTACGTGCAGTCCGGCGACAAGACGAAGCTCGCCAGCGTGGTCGGCAACCTCACCCCGCAACTGGCCGAGAGCACCGGCGGAAGCGGCAGCCCGCTGGAGGGAGCCGCGATCACCGGCTACTACCCGCCGACCTCCGACGCCGTCTGGAAGGACTTCGTGACGGCGGCCAAGGGCAAGGACATCGACACCACCAACGGCGCCAACGCCACGACCTGGGTGGCCTTCAAGGTCTTCACCGAGGCCGCGAAGAAGCTGCCGACGATCTCGGCCGAGGCGCTGGTGAAGGAGTTGAACACCACCTCCGGCATCGACACCGGAGGCCTTACCCCGCCCCTGAACTGGAAGGTGTCGACGGCCCTGCCGATCAAGGGACTTGACCGCATCCACAACACGACAGCCACCGAACTCACCATCCGCGACGGGAAGATCGAGTGGGCCAAGGCCGGGTCGACCTTCGTCGACGTCCGCAAGGTGCTGACGGCCGCGTCGTCCGGCTGAGTCCACTTCGGTCCGGCCAACTCCGGCTTACTCCGCCTGACTTCGGCCGACGCCGGTTGAGGAGAGACCCCGTGCACGACACAGATGTGCCCCTGATAGCGACCCGCGCCCTGTCCGCCGGATACGGCAGCCGACCCGTCGTCAGCGACCTTGACCTGGAGGTCCGGCCGGGCGAGGTCGTCGCCCTGCTCGGCCCCAACGGCGCGGGCAAGACCACCACCCTCAGGGCGCTGTCCGGCGACCTGACCCCGATGAGCGGCGAGGTCCGCTGGCTGGGCACCCCCGGCCACGCACCCCTGCACCGCCGCGCCCGCGAGGGCCTCGCCTACGTCGGCGAGCGCGCGGTCTTCACCCGCCTCGACACCACCGACAACCTACGGGTCGGGCGCGTGCCGCCCGACCGGGCCGTCGCGCTCTTCCCCGAACTCGAAAAACGCCTCAGGACCAGTGCGGGCATGCTGTCCGGTGGCGAGCAGCAGATGCTGTCGCTGGCGCGCGCCCTGTGCCGTACCCCCCGGCTCCTCCTGGCCGACGAACTCTCCCTGGGCCTCGCCCCGTTGGTGGTCGACCGGCTCCTGCGCGCGGTCCGCGAGGCGGCCGACCAGGGCCTGGGCGCCCTGCTGGTCGAACAGCACGTGCGCAAGGTGCTCGACATCGCCGACCGCGTCTACGTACTGCGCCGAGGCCGCGTCGTCATGACCGGCACCCCGAAAGAACTGCGCGGGGACCTCGACGCCATCGAGTCCTCCTATCTCGCGAAGAACCCGTCCTCATGACTGATGGAGGTGGTTGCCGTGCCCAGCGCACGTGAGCAGATCCGGGCCATGGTCCGGTCCGGTGACACATTCGACCAACCCGCGCGGGAGTTGCGGGAGTTGCAGCTCGACGCGGCGCGCGAGGCCTTCGCCGCCCACCGCGAACGCATCCCGCTGCTGCGCACCCGGGCGGAGGAGAGCGGCGTCCACGGGATCGAGAGCCCCGACGACCTCGTCCCCCTGCTCTTCTCCCACACCAGCTACAAGTCGTACCCCCTCTCCCTCATCACCGGCGGCCGGTGGGACCGTCTCCTGCGCTGGTACACGACGGTGTCGGTGGTCGAGCCGGGCGACGTCGACGTCGAGGGCGTGACCGACATCGACGACTGGACCGACCGTGTCACCGCCGCGGGCCACCGCCCGTACATCACCAGCGGCACCTCCGGGAAGGTCTCCTTCCTCAACTGCGCCGCGAGCGACCTGAGTTTCCTGCACGACATCCTGGAGAACCTCACCTGCTGGCCCGACCCGCTGCCGCCTGAGCCCACCCGGCGCGGCTATCTCCTGGCACCGGCGAGCGGTCCGATGCGCTCCATCGACGGCTACCGCTGGCACGCGGACGTCTTCGTCCGGCCCGGCGAGACACGGTTGCTCACCGAAGAGCCCATGCGGGTCTCGGAGTTGATGGGCAGCGCCCTGCTGCGCCGCCGGATGGCGGAGGGCACCGCCACCCCGAAGGAGATCAGCTCCTTCGAGACCGCGTCCGGGACCCGTGAGGAGGAACTCGGCGCGGCCGTCGCGCAGATCGTCGACGACATCGCCGCACACCGGACCGAGCCGCTGCTGATCGCCGGGATGAACAACCAGCAGTTCACCCTGATCCAGGCCCTGCGCGCCCAGGGCGTACCCGACGGGAGCCTCCACCCGGACACGCTGGTGCTCAGCGGCGGCGGCAACAAGAACGGGGTCCTGCCCGACGACTACCAGCAGCAGTTCGCCGCCTTCTACGACGGCGTACGGCGGGTGCGCAGTTACGGCATGACGGAGCTTCAGGGATCCTGCCTGGCCTGCGAGTCGGGCAACTACCACGTGCCGCCGTGGGTGATCCCGCTGGTCCTGGACGAGCCGGGCGAGAAGCTGCTCAACACCGAACAGGGCGTGGTGGAGGGCCGGTTCGCCTTCCTGGACGTCTCGCTGGAGGGCCGGTGGGGCGGACTGATCAGCGGAGACCGGGTCTTCGTCGACTTCTCGCCGTGCGACTGCGGCCGGGCGGGGCCGACCGTCCTGCCGTCCATCAGGCGCTACGGCGACCTGGGCGGCGAGGACAAGATCACCTGCGCCGCGACACTCGACTCCTATGTGCGGGGGATGATCCACGGATGAGCACCACGACCGACACCGAGGTCGTGCACGTGGTGCGCGGCGAGGTCGACCACGGCTCACCCGTCGCGTACGGCCGCGCCGGCTCGGCCTTCACCGCACCGGCCCTCGACCTGGACCGCCTCGTCCGGCCCCGCACCGAACCCGGACCCGCCTTCCACGTGCCCGTCGCGGAGATCGTCGACCTCCTGGTGGAGACCGGCGAGGCCCTCAAGGCCGACCGCGAGGGACTGCTCGCCGAGGCCCTCGACCGTATGGTCCGGGTCAGCCCGCTGCCCGCGGAGGTCCTCGAACGCGCCTACGCCGTGCTGTGGCGCAGCTTCCGACGGCCGGGCCTGTACGCCCAGATCGACCACGAACTCGGCGGAGCGGACGTACTCGACGGCTGGCGCGAGGTACGCCTGCCCGACAACCGGACCGCGGCCACCCGCGCGTTCCCACCGCGTCTGGTGCACATCATCGCCGGCAACGCACCCGGCGTCGCCGCGATGTCCGTCGTGCGCGGCGCCCTCACCAAGGGCGTCAACCTGCTGAAGCTGCCCTCGAACGACCTGTTCACCGCGACCGCGATCCTGCGCACGATGGCGGCGGTGGCCCCCGGCCATCCCGTGGTGCGCTCGTTCTCCGCGGTGTACTGGCGCGGCGGCGACGAGGCGGTGGAGAGCGTGCTGTTCCGCCCCCAGTTCTTCGACAAGCTGGTCGCCTGGGGCGGCGAGGCCACCATCCGCGGGGCACTGCGGTACGTCGGTCCGGGCTTCGAGCTCGTCTCCTTCGACCCCAAGACCTCCATCTCGCTGATCGGCCGCGAGGCCTTCGAGTCCCCCGAAGCCCTTGCCCGAGCCGCCGACGCGGGCGCCGCCGACGCCACCTTCTTCAACCAGCAGGCCTGCGTGGCCAGCCGCTTCCAGTTCGTCGAGGGCTCCTGGGCGGACGCCGACCGCTACGCCGCCCTGCTGTGCGAACGGCTGGGCGTGGCAAGGGAGTTCAGCTCGGCCGACGGCCCGCGGGTCACCGCGGAACTCCGCGAGGAGATCGACGTCCTGCGCTCCCTGACCCCCGACTACCGGGTGTGGGGCGGCTACGACGGCCGGGGCCTGGTCATCCGCTCGCCCGAACCGGTGGACTTCCACCCCGACGGAAAGATCGTCGACGTCGTCCCCGTAGCCGAGCTGACGCAGGCGGTCGCGCACGCCGGAGTCGCCACACAGACGGTCGGCGTGTACCCGGACACCCGCAAGGCGGAACTGCGCGACGCCCTCGCCTGCGCCGGAGTCCAGCGCGTGGTCTCCCTCGGCAGTGCGGGCGGAATGCCACCGGGCCTCTCCCACGACGGCTTCTACCCGCTGCAACGCCTCATGCGCTGGGTGAACGACGAGTGACGCGACGGCCCGCGACGCGGCGGGAGCACGACGTCGCTCCAACCGGCGCGGGCCCGGCGTCGGTTCAACACCGAGTGGGGATGTGAGGCCATCGAGCCGTACAGAGCGTGGCCGCTACTTCAGGCCGATCGCCGCGCAGGCCGCCGCGTACGGCGGGGTGCAGATGTCCTTGACGGTGTAGATGCCGTCCGTGATCACCGTGTCCTTGATGTTGTCCTTAGTGAGCGCGACCACCGGGACCAGCATCGTGGGGATCTTCTTCTCCGTGGGGCTGTCGACCGAGTCGCGGGTCAGGGAGTCGAACTGGATGTCGCGGCCCTGCACCTTGTACACCGCCATCTCCGCGGCGCGGGTGGCCTCTTCCGGGAACGGCTTGTACGCGGTCATGTACTGCTCGCCCGCGACGATGCGCTGCACCGCGTCCAGGTTCGCGTCCTGGCCGGTCACCGGTGGGATCTTGGTGGCGCCCGCGTCCTTCAGGGCCTTGATGACGGCGCCCGCCAGGCCGTCGTTGGCCGCGTAGACCGCGGCGATGTCGTCGAGGCCGACGGCCTTGATCGCGTTCTTCATGTTCGTCTCGGCGACCGCCGGCGACCATTTCTCGGTGTCGTACACCTTGGCTATCTTGACGTTGTTCTGGAGTTCGCCGAGGGCTCCCTCCTTGAACTTCGCGTAGTTCGTGTCCGCGGGGTCGCCGTTCATCATGACGATCTTGCTGGAGGCCGCCTTGCTGCCGAGCGCCGTGATGATGGCGCGGGCCTGGATCTCGCCGACGAGTTCGTTGTCGTGCGAGACGTACGCGTCGATCGGGCCCTCCGCCAGCCGGTCGTAGGCGATGACGGGGATGCCGGCGTCCTTCGCCTTCTGGACCTCCGGCGCGATGGCCTTGGCGTTCAGCGCGTCCACCAGGATGACGTCGACCTTCTGGTCCACCATCTGCTGGAACTGCCGGCTCTGCTTGTCCTGGCTCGCCTCGGCGTTGGCGTAGACGACCTTGCCCTTGCCGTTGGTGAGGGCGGCGACCTCCTTCGTGATGACGGGGTGGTCGAAGGCCTCGAACCGTGCGGTGTCCTTGTCGGGCAGGAGCAGTCCCACCGTGATGTCGTCGCCCTTCTTCGGAGACGCGGAACCGTCGCTTCCGACGACTCCGTCGACGACGCCGCACGCGGTGAGCGCGAGCGCGGACGCGGACGCGGTCAGAGCCGTCGCGAGGTGACGCACGGGGATTCGACAAAGGGCGGGAGCGTTCACGTGAGGCGCCTTTCGAGTGGGGGGAGCCGAGTGGCTTTCGGGGGCGTTGAGGTCCGGTGAGAAGTGGCTGCCAAGCGAGGAGGGGGACTTGGCCCTTGCGTCTGCGCGGGCAGGAAGGCTTGGACACGGCCTCCGCGACCGGGAGTTGCTCCTTCGCCTGTGCGATTCCTGCCTCAGGCCGTCACCGTCGCACTTCCTTGATGTGGACGGGGTGGCGATCGCGGGGAGAGGTTGTGGCGGCTTCGGTGACCCGGTTTGATCCGGCCGCGTCCGTGCGGGTCCCTCGGCACCGCGCCGCCGCCGGAGCTTCCGTTCCGCGCCAAGAGGCCTGTCGGGGCCGGGGGTTGCCGATACGCTGAAGGATGGCCATGAACCGGGGGCGGGGCTGGGGGCGGGGGCATGGATCCGCGGATGCGGTTGTCGGGCGGATACGTCTGTGAGCGCGAACTCGGCCGGGGCGGACAGGGAGTGGTGTGGCTCGCCCGGGACCGGACGGGGCGGCAGGTCGTGGTGAAGTTCCTGCTGCCGGGCAAGGAGTACGACGAGGTCGCGCTCGCCCGCGTACGCCGGGAGTTCGGTGCGGCGAGCCGGGTCGGTGAACTCGCCACGGCACGCGTCCTCGACGCCGATCTGTCCGGACAACACCCCTACATCGTCAGCGAGTTCGTCCAGGGCCCCACGATCCACCAGCATGTGGCCGCCAACGGTCCGCTGTCCTCCGGGCGGCTCCAATCCCTGGGGCTGGCCGTCGCGCACGCGTTGGCTCAGGTGCACCGGGTGGGCGTCGTGCACCGGGACATCAAGCCGTCCAACATCCTGCTCTCCCCGGACGGACCCCGGATCATCGACTTCGGTATCGCCCGCGACGACCGGTTGCTGGAGTCGGCGCTCACCACACCGGGCAGCGTGCTCGGCTCGCCCGCGTACATGTCGCCCGAGCAGGTCAAGTCGCTCCGGGTCACCGCAGCCTCCGACGTGTTCTCCCTCGGCGGCACGCTGTACTTCGCCGCCACGGGGCGCCATCCCTTCGAGGGGGAGAGCGACTACGAGGTGCTCGTCGCCGTGTGCACCCGCGACGCGGATCTCACGGCCGTACCGGAGCCGGTCCGTTCGGTCGTCGCCGACTGCCTGCGCAAGGACCCGGCGGAACGCCCCACCGCCGCCCAGCTCGTCACCCGCCTCGCGGAGGCGACGGAGGCGGGGGACAGCGCGCGGACGGAGTCGCGTACGCCGTCGCAGCGGCCCGGGCCCGGGAGCGGCGGCGCGGGCTCCGGCCTGAGCGCCAGGCAGCTGCGGCTATGGGGGTTCGCGGCCGGCAGCGCCGCGGTGGCGGTGCTGCTCGCCGTCGTGCTCAGCACCACCTCGGGAGGATCGGCGACGGAGGGCGGCCCGCAGACCCGTGGCCCGTCCTCCGCCTCCTCGTCGGCCGGGGGGTCGACGAGAGCCGCGGGCTCCCAACTCCTCTCGTACACCGATGACTTGACCGACTCGGGCGACTGGTCGTACAAGGACCCGACCCTGGCGAAGATCACGCACAGTGGCGGGACCATGCTGGTGGATCCCAGGCCCGAGCTGGAGGTATGGCCGCAGGCGCCCTTCGAGCCGTCCTCGTTCGCGGTACGGCTGAGCACCCAGACGGAGTGGTACGGAGGCGAGGGCGGGGTCGGGCTGTGGTGCGACGGCTCGGGGGACTACCGGAAGGGTTCCCGCTGGGCGACCTATCTGACGACAGATCAGGAAGCCCTGATCGTGCGGGAGTTCAGGTTCAAGGGGAAGTTCCAGCATGACCGGGTCGTCGAGGTGAACCTCGCGGACCTGGGCCTGAAGGTGGAGAGCCAACGGCAGGTCGACATGTCGATGACCTGTTCCTCCGCCGGTGAGGGCCGGATCAAGGTGGAGCTCGCGGTCGACGGCACCCGGGTCGCCGCGTACACCGGAGCCGCCTTCGACGCGCGGGGCTGTGGTGTGGCCGCCTTCCACTACAGCGCGACCGACTCGCGGGGCACGGCCTATCACGCGGGATTCGAGCGCTTCACCGCGACCGAATTGTCGGCGCGCTGACGTCTTCTAACAAAACTATCATCAAAATTGTTAACAATTTGCGGCTCCGGCTCAGGGTCCCCGCCTACAGTCTGGGACTCGTACGAGCCGCACAGCCGACTTGCCCGCGGCGTCGCCCGGGTGGTGCCCAAGTACGGCTGTGACCAAGCAACTTGCTGTACAAGGAGGTCCACGGGTGGACATGAACCGCAGAACGGTTATCCGTAGCGCCACGGGCGTCGCAGCCCTGGCCACGTTCGGAGTCGCCGAGGGCACGGCAGGCACGGCGTTCGCCGCCGCCGCGTCGTCGAGCAGTTCGTCGAGCACGTCCGCGGCGTACTCGCTGGAGCTCGACTCCGCCGCATGGTCGTACGACGCGACCAACGACGTGTACTACCAGATCGGGAAGGTGTACGTCGCGAACCCGGCTGCGACGGACTACGAGAACCTGTCGATCTATGTGCCGGGCGCCTATCTGACGGCTACCGCGAACAGCGACGGGACCACGTACACCGCGAAGGCCAACCCGAAGGGCACCGTCGGCGCGTACTCGGGCCGCACGGCGCCGATCGTGATTCCGGTCAACACCCCCGGCTACGCCCAGCAGGCGCCGGCCACGTCCTACAGCTACACCAGCGTGTCGGCGTACCTGGAGGCCGGGCTCGTCTACGTGTGGCCGGGCCTGCGCGGCCGGGACAGCTCGACCAGCACCCGCTCCGACGCGGCCCCCTGGGGCGTGACCGACCTCAAGGCCGCGGTCCGCTTCCTCCGGTACAACCGCAGCGTCCTGCCCGGCAGCACGGACGACATCGTCCTGTTCGGCATGAGCGGCGGCGGCGCCCAGGACACCGTGGCGGGCACGTCCGGCGACAGTCCCCTGTTCGACCCGTACCTGCGCACGATCGGCGCGGCGATGGAGGACGCCCACGGCCGGCCCCTCAGCGACGCCGTCGCCGGCGTCATGGCCTGGTGTCCGATCACCGACCTCGCCGAGGCCAACCTGTCCTACGAGTGGAACATGGGCCAGTTCGCCTCGACCGGCACGCGCGCGTCCACCACGTGGACCAGCGCCTACTCGGCGGACCTGGCGAAGGCCTGGCCCAAGTACCTCAACCGCCTGGGTCTGCGCGACGAGCACGGCAGGCGCCTGGAACTGACGGAGTCCAGCAGCGGCACCTATCTGTCCGGCAGCTACTACGACCACCTGATCGGGGTGATCACCACCTCGCTGAACAACTTCCTCTCGGACAACACCTTTCCGTACACCATCACGACTCAGGGCGGCCCGCCCGGATCGGGCCAGACGGGGACCTCGACCACGTACGAGACGGTCGCCGACTACATCGCCTACCTCAACACCGACAGCACCTGGGTCACCTACGACGCCACGACCAACACTGCCACGGTGTCCGGTCTCGAAGGCTTCGTGAACAGCCAGAAGACCGCGAACAAGCCGGTCGGCGCGTTCGACGGATACTCCCGCGGGCAGGGCGAGAACAGCGTCTTCGCGATGGGCCTCAACGCCCCGTCGCACTTCGCGCCGCTCACGCGTGACGTCATCAAGGCGAACGAGTCGACGTACGCCACGTACTCCGACTGGGACTCCGCCTACGGCTCCGCGGCCTACGACAGCGACTTCGCGAAGAAGGACAGCGTCGGCAAGGACATGGCCTGGCGGGGCGACGCGTACAACCCGCTGTACTTCCTCTCGCCCGCCTTCGCCGGATACCGGCAGTCGAAGGTGGCGCGGCACTGGCGCATCCGCACCGGCATCATGCAGGGCGACACGGCCAACACGACCGAGATCAACGTCCAGTTGGCCCTGCTGAACTACGGCATCCGTGACGTCGACTTCGCCACCGTGTGGGCCATGGCGCACACCATGGCCGAGCGCACCGGCGACGCGACGACCAACTTCATCAGCTGGGTGGAGTCCGTCGTCAAGAAGTGATCGGCGGTCAGGACAGCCCGGGCGCCCGACCGGCAAGTTTCGGTCCGGCGCCCGGCACCGTCTCCGCCCACGTGCGGGAATGGCGACGGCTCCACCCCGGTTGCCCCGAGCATGACGACGACCGAGCCACAGCCCGAGGTTCTGCGCTACACCGCCTTCTCCAGCGACCCGGCGGGCGGGAACCCTGCCGGCGTCGTCCTGGACGCCGCCGCCCTGGACGACAGCGCCATGCTGGCCATCGCCGCCGACCTCGGATACTCGGAGTCCGCGTTCCTGACGGCGCCCCCGGAGGGCCTCGGAGGTGAGGAGGGGCGGGCGTACACCATCCGGTACTTCAGCCCCAAGGCCGAGGTGCCGTTCTGCGGGCACGCCACCGTCGCGACCGCCGTGGCGCCCGCCGAGCGGGTAGGCCCCGGGGAGCTGGTGTTCGCGACGCGCGCCGGCACCGTGCCGGTGCAGGTGGTCGAGGAGGGCGGGACGCTCCGGGCCACGCTCACGAGCGTCGAACCGCACATCGAGGACATCACCGACGCCGACCTCACGGAGGCCCTCACCGCGCTCGGCTGGCCGGAGGCCGACCTCGACCCCGCCTTCCCGCCCCGGATCGCCTTCGCCGGCGCCCGCCATCTCGTTCTCGCGGCGGCGACGCGCGCCCGACTCGCGGACCTCGCCTACGACTTCGCCCGCCTCGAAGGCCTGATGCACCAACTCGACCTGACCACCGTCCAGTTGGTGTGGCGGGAGTCGGACACCGTCTTCCACGTCCGTGACCCGTTCCCCGTCGGCGGCGTCGTCGAGGACCCGGCGACCGGTGCGGCGGCGGTCGCGTTCGGCGCGTACGCGCGTGAACTCGGCCTGGTCCCCGAGGACTCCGTCCTCACCCTGCACCAGGGCGAGGACCTCGGCCGCCCCGGCGAACTCACGGTGACGCTGCGCGCGGGCGACCCGCGGGTCCGCGTCGGCGGCGCGGGAACACGGATCGGCTGAAGGACCGGCGACGCACGCGGCTCCCGTGCCGCCGGGGGAAGGCGGTCGAAGCCTCACCCCACCGGCACGGGAGCCTCGTTGGTGTTCGTGTATCCGTATGTCCCTCGGCCTGCGACGATCCGCGACATGTCAGTGGCCCGTGGCACGATCGCCGGCATGACACCGATCGACGAACCCCTCCTCCTTGAGACGGCCGCCCAATACGGCGTACCCGCCCCCGGCGTACGGGAGTTGATGGCCCGGGCGCGCTTCCCGCGTTGCCGGACGGAGTGAACTGGCCCGACGGAAAGAGCCGTTGGTGCTGAG
Organism: Streptomyces sp. NPDC048504; assembly: GCF_043200035.1. Taxonomy (NCBI): domain Bacteria; kingdom Bacillati; phylum Actinomycetota; class Actinomycetes; order Kitasatosporales; family Streptomycetaceae; genus Streptomyces; species Streptomyces sp. NPDC048504. Next base: position 44,149 of record NZ_JBICXA010000004.1, on the reverse strand, counting down.
TGTCGACTGTGCCGCCCTGCCGTAGGGCGTCCTGGACATCGAACTGCCCGCCGATGGGCACCTGTGTTCTTCACCGAGATCGAGTACCCGCCGGAGTCGTCCGCGGTGCTCCCCATACCCGCTGGGGTACGCACCGCGGAGAACCCCGCCTCGTACGAACTCGACGGTGCGGCCGGGGAGATCAGGGTCTATGAACCACGCACCCTGTATGCCGTGCCCGGCCTGACCTTCGACGGCGAGGGGGAAGGGGGCCCGCGGACCAGCGCGTTCCTCGACGGCGACGGAAACGGCGACGGCGACCAGGACGCGCTGGACAGTTTCGAGGGGGCCGTCGGCGACCTCGCCTTCGGCGGGCATCGGCCCGGCGGCTGTGTGCGGATTGGCGGGTTCTCCGACCCGTGGGACATGGCACCGGACACGGGCGAACTCGTGCTCCTCGCGCAGCCGGCCGGGCAGGCGATCGACTACGACGTGTTCACCATGAACCTGATCGTGGGCACACGGGAGGGCATCGCCGCCCGGGAGTACGCGGGCCTCCAGTACGAGCAGCAGTGCTGATCCCGGGTCACTCCTGGATGGAGGCCATGCCGATCGGGGTGTAGCGGTCTCCCGCCGCGGCTCCGACCGGGATCGCCGCGCCGAGGGCGGCGACGGAGAGCCAGGCGGCGATCACGCCGCCGGACGACAACCCGCAGACCACGACCGGCCGTTGGACGACGCGGTCGATGAAGCGGACCAGGTCACCGCCGAAGATGTTCAGGCCGTAGGGCCCCGGCGTCCAGGTGGACCGGCCCTGGCCGCGCAGGTCGACCGCGTACACCTGGTAGCGGTCGGACAGCAGCCGCATCGCGGCCTCGTAGCCCCACCAGGACTCCGTCTGTGCGGGGACGAGCAGCATGGCGGGGAGTTCGGGATCGCCGGCGACGGCGTAGTTCATCCGGATCTCGCCGAGGTCGACGGTCTGTTCCGGGTAGCCGTGCGGGACGTAGATCCCGGCGTGGTCGGCGGCCTCCAGGTAGCCCGTCGCGTAACTCGTCGGGTGGCTCATCGGACCACCGTCCCGACGAGGTCGGCGGTCGCGTTCCACAGCCGGGTTGCCATGGCCGGGTCGAGGCCGGCCTTGCTCTGTCGGCGTACGGCAGGGGAGCCCCGGAAGCCGCCCAGGCCGTCCGGGCCGATGTAGGAGTTGCCGGGGACGTCCTGGGTCGCGGCGTAGAGCAGGGACAGTGCGCCGCGCTCGGGGTCGTTGGTGAGGAACGTGAAGCGGTTGACGACGTTCGACCGGGAGTGGGCCGCCAGCGAGGTGCGGGCGATGCCCGGACTGGCCAGGACCGAGCGGACCGGACTGCCCGCGGCGGTCAGCCGGCGCTGGAGCTCCAGCGAGAACAGGACGACCGCGAGCTTCGACGCCTGGTAGGCCCGCATCCCGTTGTGCTTGCGGGTGCGCCAGTCGAGGTCGTCCAGGTCGAGCCTGCCCTGCTTGTGCAGCTCGCTGGTGACGTGCACGACGCGGTCGGTGACGTGATCGAGGAGCAGGGTGGTCAGCAGGAAGGGGCCGGTGTGGTTGGTGGTGGTCTGCAGATCCAGGCCGTCGGCGGTGCGCGCGGCCGGGATGTCCATCACGCCGGCGTTGTTGATCAGGATGTCGAGGTCGCCGGACCAGGCGTCGGCGAAGGCGCGCACCGAGGTCAGGTCCGACACGTCGAGCGGTCGGACGTCGAAGGTGCCGGGCAGGGCGGCGACGGCGTGGCGGGCCTTGCCGGTGTCGCGTACCCCCAGCACGACACGGGCACCGACGCGAGCGAGTTCGCGTGCCGTGATCAGGCCGAGGCCGCGGCCGGCACCGGTGATCACCACCGTACGGCCGGTCAGGTCCGGGAGGTCGTGCGCGGTCCAACTGGGCATACGGGTCATGGGACTTGGCTCCTGAATCGTGGCGTGTGAATCTTCGCGACCGGCGATCGCGACGCCGCTCACATCGCCGGCCGCATCACTGGCCCTACCGCTGATCGCGTCGCTGATCGCATCGCCAGTGAACCCGCCCCGCCACAGCCCCCGGAAGGACCTCCGCAACCACTGAACGCCAGGTCGTGGCTAAGCCGAGCCGGATGGCGAACGATGAGGACCATGGACCACACGTTCGACCGCTCGTCCCTCGGCGCTTTCCTGCGCACCCGGCGCTCGGCCCTGCAACCCGAGGACGTCGGGCTGCGCCGAGGGCAGCGCCGGCGCGCTCCGGGCCTGCGCCGCGAGGAGGTGGCGGAGCTGTGCACCATGTCCGCCGACTACTTCGCCCGGCTGGAGCGCGGCGACGGGCCGCAGCCCTCGGAGCAGATGCTCGCGGCCATCGCCCGCGGCCTGCGGCTCACCCCGGACGAACGCGATCACCTGTTCCTGCTCGCCGGGTACCGAACCGCCCGCCGTGACACGCGTCTTGAGCACGTGAGCCCTGGCCTGATGCGGGTCATGGACGGCCTGGCCGACACCACCGCGCAGGTCATGGGACCGCTGGGGGAGACGCTGCTGCAGACGCCGTCGGCCGTGGCGCTGCTCGGTGAACAGACCCGGTACACCGGCAACTCCCGTAGCGCGACGTTCCGTTGGTTCACCGATCCGGCCGAGCGCGAGTGCTATGCCCCCGATCAGCACGACGCCAACAGCCGGACCAACGTCGCCCTGCTGCGTGCCGCCGTCACCCGGGACGGGCCCGGCTCGCCCGCGGCGGGCCTGGCGGACGTCCTGCTGCGCGTCAGCGACGAGTTCGCCCGGCTGTGGGAGCGGCACGAGGTGGGCCTGCGCTGGAGCGAGACCAAACGGTTCGTCCATCCTCAGGTCGGCCGGCTGGACCTCTACTGCCAGCTCCTCCTGGAGCCGGACCAGGGCCAGTCGCTGCTCATCTTCACCGCCACCCCCGGTACGGAAAGCCACGAGAAACTCGCCCTCCTCACCGTGCTCGGCACCGACCGGTTCGCCGCCGGCACCGAGTGATCCGGTGCGTCTGAGGGTGTGAGCGGTGGGGCCGGAGCGACGTAAGCGCAGGTTGGTGCGACGGAACCGTCGCCTCCTCCCCGCGGAAGTGGCTGATGTTCGCCTGTTGAACGTAGGTCAGGGAACAGGCCGGGCTCGCTTATCGGTCAGCCGGAACGTGACTGATTGTCGATGTGAGCCGCGCTACGTCCGTCCGGCATGTGCCTGGTGGGCAGGCCTCTGTCCGAATTGGGTGCGACCTGATCGCCCTTGGGCGGTTTCTCTTCGTTACATGACCGGATGAGACCATGTCGTGGCCCATATCGCACAGTTGGGAGTCCCGGCAAGGCGCCGGGTTTCAGTCAACCTCGTGAGGTGATCTTGGCTGAGATGGGTCGACAAGTAGACAATATTTCGGGCAGGCGCCCAAGGGCGACGAACCACTGCCCGACGAACGACCTCCGGATCGAGCCGGACACGGAGGAAGCGTGCAGGAGGGGTTGTGGAACGCTATTTCACCAGCGGGTGGCACGAGGACCTGCGCCAACGCGTGCGCGAGTTCGCCGAACGAGAGGTACGTCCGCGGATAGCGGAGATGGAGAAGTCGCGCACGGTGGCGCGCGAGCTGTCCAGTCTCATCGCCCGGCAGGGCTGGATCGGCGTGACCATTGGGAAAGAGTACGGCGGAATGGGCGCCGGGCACCTGGCCAAGACCATCACCATCGAAGAACTCGCCCGTGTATGCGGTGCTATGGGAGCCATGGTTCAGGCCTCCCAGCTCGGTGTGGCCAAGATCATTCACTTCGGGAACGCGGAGCAGAAGCGGAAGTGGCTGCCGCGCATCGCCGCCGGCGACTGCCTGCCGACCATCGCCGTCACCGAACCGGAGTCGGGCGGCCACGTGCTGGGGATGGGCAGCACCGCCGTCCGGGACGGTGACGACTACATCCTCAACGGCCGCAAGGTCTTCGTCGGCAACAGCCACGTCGGCGACGTGCACGGCGTGGTCGTACGCACCGGCGAGGGCTCGAAGGGACTGTCGGCCTTCCTCGTCGAGTCCGACCGCCCCGGCTTCTCGCTCGGTGAGCAGCAGCCCGCCATGGGTCTGCACGGCTTCAGCTTCGGCGAGATCATCTACGAGAACTGCCGTGTACCGGCGGCCAATCGGCTCGGCACAGAGGGCCAGGGCCTGGCCGTCGCCTACTCCTCAAGCATCCTCTACGGCCGCCCCAACCTCACGGCCGTCTCCCTCGGCATCCACCAGGCCGCCTTCGAGGAGACGACGGCCCTGTGCATCGAGCGCGAGCGCTTCGGGGCACCGCTCGGCGACCTCACCAACATCAAACTCAAGCTGGGCCGGATGAAGTCCCGGCTGATGACGGCCCGGTTGGCCGCCTACCACGCCGTCCACCTCCTCGACCAAGGGCTGTCCTGCGACGCGGAGTTGATGAACGCCAAACTCCTCAACGTCGAGGCGGCCGTCGACTCCGCCCGTGACAGCATGGAGATCCACGCCGCCAGCGGTCTGTTCACCGACCGCCCCGTGGAGCGCTATCTGCGCGACGCCCACCACATCTACGCCCCCGCCGGCACCTCCGACATCCAGCTGCTGAGGCTGGGCGAGGTCGCCCTCGGCACCGCCAAGGGCCAGTGGTCCGAGCGACTGGCCGACCTCGTGCGGACCGTCCAGCCCCCGCGCCGTCTGGGGCAGTTGGAGACGGCCGGGCAGGCGGGCTGAACACCGGGGAGCCACGGACACAGTGTCGTGCCCGCGGCTCCCGTACGTGAACTCTCCTCGCCCCGGCGGCCGCCCTGGCAGCGGGCTCAGATCCCGCCCCGGGTCTCCATCGCGTGGAGCCGGTCGACCAGCTGCTGCGCCAGCGACTTGATCGTCGCCAGGCCCTCGCGCCCCCACGGATGGGTGTCCGTGTCGACCACGCAGATCGTGCCCAGGGCCATGCCCGTCTTCCAGTCGATCAGCGGCGCGCCCATGTACGAGCGGATGCCTATCTCGTCCACGACGCTGTTCCCCGCGAACCGCGGGTAGTCGCAGACGTCCTCCAGGACGAGCGCCTTCTTCCGCACGACCACGTGCGGGCAGTACCCCTGATCACGCGTCATCGTCCGGCCGACCTCGGGCTGCTCCTCCGGCGCCAACTGGACGCCCGGACGGCCACCGGCGTAGAGACCGGCGAAGTACTGGCGGTTCTCGTCGATGAAGTTGACCATCGAGAACGGCGCACCCGTGACCTGCGCCAAGTTGCGGGCGAACTCGTCGAACTCCGCGATCGGCGCGTTCCCGAGGCCGAGTTCGCGCAGCCGCGCCACTCGGGCGGAGGCCTCACGGTCCTCGGGCGTCAGCAGCAGATGGCTGGTCGGGTCGTACGAGTTCTGGGTGGAGTAGGGAACCGGGGCTGACATGCAGGCTCCATTCGGTCGCGTCGAGCGTGGGCTCAGCGCGACGGGTAAAGCTCCGCGGGCGGGGTGCCGGGAGTCGAGGCGAGCAGATGCTGTACGAGTGCGATCAACACGCGGGTACCGGAGTTGCACTGCCGCGCGTCGCACATCACGACGGGTACGTCGGGTTTGAGGTCGAGGGCGGCGCGGATCTCGTCGGACTCGTAGTGGTACGCGCCGTCGAACTCGTTGACGGCCACGATGAAGCCGATGCCACGCCGTTCGAAGAAGTCGACGGCGGCGAAGCAGTGGTCCAGTCTCCGGGTGTCCGCGAGGACCACGGCACCCAGCGCACCGTTCGACAACTCGTCCCACATGAACCAGAACCGCTCCTGTCCGGGCGTACCGAACAGATAGAGGACGTGCTCCTTGTCCAGGGACATCCGGCCGAAGTCCATCGCCACGGTGGTGGTCGACTTGTCCTCGATGCCCACCAGGCTGTCGGTGCGGGCGCTCACGGAGGTCAGCAGTTCCTCGGTGCTCAGCGGCTCGATCTCGCTGACCGCACCGACGAACGTGGTCTTGCCGACCCCGAAGCCCCCGGCGATGAGGATCTTCAGGGCGGTGGGAAAGGGGTCAGAGCCGCTTACGTAGTCCATGCAGCACCGCCTCCAGGAGGTTTCGGTCGGTCGGGGAGGCCGCCTCGACGGCACGCGGCGAGCGCAGGGTGAGCGCCTGATGCGTCACGAGGTCGGAGAGCAGAACTTTGGTGATCACGGCGGGCAGCCGCAGATGCGCGGCCACCTCGGCGACCGAGATGGGCGTACCGCACAAGGTGAGGACCTGGTCGTAGTCGGGCCCCAGATAGCTCTGTGGCCTGGTGCCGGTGGCCATCACCAGGGTGAGCAGGTCGAAGTGCGCCGAGGGACGGGTGCGACCGTTACTGACCGTGTACGGCCGTACTAACCGCCCCGCCTCGTCGTCGAGCCACGACCCGTCCTCCGCGTCCGACATGGTCAGCGCCTCGGATCCATCGACGAGCCGGCCCCCTGCTGTCGGACCGGCGTGGCGAGATAGGGGCGGACGCTCTTGACCAGCATGGCCATCTCGTAGCCGAGGACGGCCGCGTCGGCCTCCCGGTCGGCCAGCACGGCCAGACAGGCACCGGAGCCCGCGGCGCACACGAACAGCAGGGCGCTGTCCAGCTCCACGACCACCTGCCGTACATCGGCGCCCTGCGCGAACTGCGCGCCCGCGCTACGGGCGAGCGAGTGCAGACCGGACGCCAGGGCGGCCAGATGCTCGGCCTCGGCGGCCGTGTCCAGCCCGTCGGCGGCCTTCGCGAGGCCGTCCGTGCTCAGCAGCACTGCGCTGCGGGTATAAGGGACCCTCTGGACGAGTCCCGCCAGGAGCCAGTCGAGGTTCTGCTGGCCGGCGTGCATGTCGCTCACGGTGGCGTTCTTCTCCTTGTTGCGAGTAACGGAGCCTGCGGTCAGCGAGCGCTGTCAGTGGGAGGCTCGTCGGGTTCGTTGTCGGCGAGGCTGACTCCGCGCCGGAACATGGCCATCAGTCCCGGATCGTGCTCGACCTCTTGTTCCTCGGTCTTGCGCGGGGCGGGACCTTCACGCAGTTCGGGTACGAGGTGCTCCTGCGCGTGCCGCTGGGGCAGACGCGGCCGCTCGTCCCGCGACTCCCTGCCGTACGGCACGGACCCGCGCTCGCGCGGCGCCGACGGCTCCACGGTCCTGGGGTGCTGCTGCTGGGGCTGCTGCGGGTGCTGGTGCACGACGGGCATCGGCGCGTTCCCGGAGCGGGCCGGGGGCAGCGGCTGGCGGAACGTGGGCGGCGGGGCGGCGGGCTGGGCCGGGGGCGCCTGCACGGCCTGGTGGTGGGACGGGGCGGCCTGGGCCGGCCGGGACATGTCGGCGATTTCCTGGTATTGCGCCTGGGCGGTCATCTCGCCGGGCTCGTCGCCCATCAGGCCGCGCGGGATGACCAGGATGGCCTGGATGCCGCCGTAGATGTTGCTCTGCAGCCGGACCGCGATGCCGTGCCTGCGGGCCAGTGCGGACACCACGTACAGGCCGATACGGCCGTCCGCGAGGAGCTTGCTGATGTCGATGCGGTCGGGCTCGGCGAGCAGGGTGTTGATGCGGGCCTGCTCCTGCGTGGGCATGCCCAGTCCGCGGTCCTCGACCTCGACGGCGAGACCGGCGGTCACGCGCTGGGCGCGCATCAGCACCTGGGTCTGCGGCTCGGAGAACGTCGTGGCGTTCTCGACGAGCTCGGCCAGCAGGTGGATGACGTCGGCGACGGCGTGGCCGCGCAGGGTGCCCTCGATCGGGGGGACCAGCTTGACCCGGGAGTAGTGCTCGACCTCGGCGATCGAGGAACGCAGCACCTCGGTCAGCGTCACCGGGCGGGTCCACTGCCGGCGGGACACCGAGCCGCCGAGCACGGCGACGTTCTCCGCGTGGCGGCGGATGCGGGTGGCGAGGTGGTCGACGTGGAAGAGGCCCTTGAGCAGCTCCGGGTCCTCGACCTCGTTCTCCAGCTGGTCGAGCATGTTGATCGCGCGGTGCACCAGGGACTGCAGACGCCGGGCGAGGTTGACGAAGACCTCGACGCGCTCCTCGCTGTCCGGCGCGGAGGCCCGGGCGAGCTGCGCGGTCTGCGCGACGACGGTACGGGCCTGCCACAGGCCCACGCCTATCTCGTACGTCAGCCTGCCGAGCGGGTCGGTCCCCGACGGCGGCTGGTGCGTGAACGGCACCTGCTCCACCGGCTCGCCCCGCTCCAGCCGCTGCAGCACGTCCTGCAGATCGGCCTGCCCGGTGGCGACCGTACGGCGCAGCGACGCGTACTGCTGCGAGATCCCCGCGGCCTCGCTGCGCCCGAGCCGCACGCCCGCGAACAGGATTCCGCAACCGAGCGCGGCGGCGACGGCGAGCACCGTCCAGGTCGTCCCGTCGGCGAAGCCGCTCTGCGTGCGCAGCACGATGAGGACGACGGCGGCGGCGAGGACCGCCATCGCGGCGGCGGGCAGCACGGCGAGCCGGACCGTGCGCGACCGAGTGGCCGAATCCGACGGTCCGTCCTGGACGGAGGACCGGGCGTGTCTGTTTCGCGCGGAGCTCGATCCAGTCATTCGATCGGGCTCCGAGGGCACAGCATAGGAGGGGATTTCGGGCATCGGAGTCCTCTCGATCAACCGGGTGGGACACACGGCGCGCAGCGCTCATTAACCGTCAAGTCCGGTAAGGAATGCGACAGTTAACGGTCAGCCACCCTACGCCACCATCCTTAATGCGGTGTAATCACGTCACGTCTGACGCCCAACCTGGCCTGCTGAAACGGTTCTCTGGTGGTTCCTATGAAGAGAACGGGCCCTGGTTACGCGGCATAGGACCTATTTGCCGCATCTCGCAACGCACCGGAAATCCAGAGTTGGCACGACTGTCGTCTTCGGGAGCCGCAAAGTTTGCCCAGCAAGACGGCGTACGGCCAGGGCAGTTGGCGCGTCTCCGCCTCAACCGTGTGAAGAGGTCGGGGAGTTGTGGTGCGCCTGCGGTGGCTGGATTCACGCCCCGGTCCGACCGGCCGATCATGGAGGCGCGCTGCTCGCCGAGGCCGCTGCGCCCGTCCGGTGCGGCGATGCCGACGGCCACCGCATCACCAGCGCGCGAGCAACGAGGACTGCGGGCCCCGGCTCTTGAGGACGCCTTCCACTTCACGGCGGCCGACGCGTCGACCCACCCCGTATGTCAGCGCTTTCTTCCCCAGCTCTTTCCTTCCCCCGGTGAACCTCGTCGGCTCCTTTCACCTCTACGACGTGTAGTGGAGGTTGCCCCGGAGTGAACTGCCGACCGACGGGGACGGAGCGAGGAGAAGGACGCCATGGATGACGGTCCCCGTGCCGGCGGCGGTCTGCGGCTGAGGCGGCGCGACGCGCCCGCCATGGCGGGGCCGCTGCCGACCCGGCCGCTCGCGACCGAGCCCCCGGCGCCACAGCAGCTGCACCGGGGGATGACGCTGATCGCCGCGATCAGCCTGTTCATCGGCACCCGTGACGCCTGGACGAGGGCGATGACGTCCCATCCGCCCGTCGCCGCGATCATCTCCGTCTGCTACGCCGGGATACTCGTCGCGGGCGTCCTCGCCCTCACCACGCGCACCCGGCGCGCCCTGACCCGGGTGGACGCGGGCGTCCTGCTGCTCGCCGTCGTGCTGGTCCTCTGCGGCTACTGGCTCAACCACGCCGGCACCGACGAGGGTGTGCTCACCGCGCAGGCCGCCCACGAGATCCTGCACGGACACCCGATCTACGGACAGCCCTGGCCGTGGCTGTTCGACCGTTCCTCGGTCGGCATCACGAAGACCATGGCGGGCGGCGCCGACTACACCTACGGCTATCCGCCCCTGACCGCGCTGCTCGCCGCCCCCGTCCACGCCGTGGTCCACTCGACGGCCGCGGCGACCCTCGTCACCACCGGCGCGCTGCTCGGCGGAGCCGTCCTCCTGTGGTGGCTGCTCCCGGCGCCCTGGCGGTCCGGCGCCACCGCCGTGTGCCTCGGCTTCGGCTTCCTGCCCGGCTACGCCTACTCCGGCTACCCCGCCGTCCTCGCCCTGGCGCTCCTCGTCCCGGTGGTGGTCCGCTGGCCCGACACCGGAGCGGGCGGCCGGCTCGGACTCCCCGGAGTCGCGCAGGCCCTCTGCCTCGGCGCGGCCTGCGCCACCCAGCAACTCGCCTGGTTCCTCACGCCGTTCCTCCTCATCGGCCTCCACGCCGTCCGCCGCGGCGACCTCGGACCCCGGCTCGCCCTCGGCGTGGTCGCCCGCTACACCGGCACCGCCGCCCTCACCTGGGCCGCGATCAACGCCTACTTCGCCACCCAGGACTTCCCCACCTGGCTGCACGGCCTGCTGCTCCCGCTCACCCAGAAGGCGATCCTGCACGGCCAGGGCCTCATGGGGATCTCGTACTACTTCACCGCGGGCAGCAGGCACCTCGACTACTACTCCTACGGCAGCCTGCTGCTCCTGTTCGGCCTGCTCGCCGCCACGCTGCTCTTCGTACGGCGGCTCGGCCCGGCGATCACCGTGCTGCCCTGGCTGAGCTTCTACCTCGCCACCCGGTCCCAGGACGGCTACTTCCTGATGATGACCCCGCTGTGGCTCGCGGCGGCGGCCACCGTCCCGGCCTCCGCGTTCGCCTCGGCCTGGCGGCCCCGCATCCCGCACATCACCGGCCACCGGGCCAAGGCCGTCCTCGCGGTGGCACTCGTCACGCCCGCCGTGGTGTGCGCGACGGTCGCGGCGGCCAGTGCGCCGCCGCTGCGGATGAACGTCACACCGAGCTTTGCGGAGCGGTCCGGCCACCTGGACATCACCGGCCTCGCGGTCCGGGTCGTCAACATCACCGGCACCCGGCTCACCCCCCACTTCGCCAGCCGCCTCGGACAGGGCGCCTCCGACTGGTGGACCGCCTCCGGCGGCCCCGCGAGCCTCGCCCCGCACGCCTCCGCGACGTACGTCGTGAAGCCGCCCGGCGGTGTGCGGCGGGCGCCGGGCGGGTCGCATCCGCGCTTCTATCTCATCGCCGTGACCGGTACCCCGATGACCATCACCAGCGCACGGATTCCGATCAGTTGACCGAGTTTGACGTAAAAGGATATCCCGTAAATGAGAAAGGCCCTACAGGGTTCTCATCTGAGATTGTTATATTGCGCAACCACGCAAGAGAGAGCGGACCCCCGCCTCGCCCGACCCGACACGGCCGCGCGCCCCTGGCCGCAGCATCGAACGGCCTGAACGGCCCGACCGTACGTGGGAGTGCCAGATGACCGACCTCGGGGACGGCCCCGTGGGACATGCCACGCGCAGCCGCACACGAGGCGTGCCCAGGCCGCGTGCGAGTGAGGCCGACGAACCGCTGCCCACCGGCGGCCGGGCCGCCGCCCGCGCCGCGGCCCGGCAGGCCCCGCGCGGCGGATCCCGCGCACGCGGCCGCGCCGCCTCGCGCCGCCGCGTCAAGCGGAACCCGGGCGGCAGGCGGGTGCTGAAGATCAGCGCGATATCCCTGTCGGTGCTGATCATGGTGACCGCGGGTGCCGGCTGGTGGTTCTACGAGCACCTGAACGGCAACATCAACAGCATCGCGATCGACGACGGCGCGGGCGGCAAGGAGAAGGCCGACGCCTTCGGCCGTACGCCGATCAACCTCCTCGTGATGGGCAGCGACGCCCGGAGCAGTGCGACCGACTGCAAGCTCGGCGGCGGCTGCTCGACCACCGGCGTGCAGACGGGGAACGGCAACGCGGACGTCGAGATGGTGGTGCACATCTCCGCCGACCGCTCGAACGCCACGGTGATGAGCATCCCGCGCGACACCATGACCCAGGTCCCCGCCTGCAAGGACCCGGACAGCAACCAGTCGACGGCCGGCTACTACGGCCAGATCAACAGCGCGCTGCAGTACGGCCAGGAGTGCCAGGTCAAGACCGTGCACCAGCTCACCGGCATCACCATCGACCACTTCGTGCAGATGGACTTCTCCGGCGTGGTGAAGATGTCCGACGCGGTCGGCGGTGTCTCGGTCTGCGTGAATGCCGACGTCTACGACACCTACTCGCACCTGAAGCTCGCCAAGGGCACCCACACCCTCAAGGGCAACGCGGCGCTTGAGTTCGTCCGCTCCCGGCACGGCTTCGGCGACGGCAGCGACCTCGGCCGTACCGTCTCCCAGCACCTGTTCCTGAGCGCGATGATCCGCAAGTTCAAGAGCGCCGGCACGCTCACCGACCCCACGGCGGTCTACAACCTGGCCGACGCCGCCACCAAGGCGCTCACCGTGGACACCGGCCTCGGCACCGTGAAGAAGCTCATCGGGCTCGCCGCGGACCTCGACAAGGTCCCCACGAAGCGCATGACGTTCACCACGATGCAGACCGGCGCCGACCCGAACAACGCCGACCGGGTCGTGCCCGCGACGGCGGCGAAGAGCCTGTTCGCGACCATCGCCAACGACCAGTCCCTGACCACCTCGTCCGGGAAGAAGTCCTCTGCGGCCACCGCGACCGCCACGGCGGTGGCCGTACCCGCCGCGCAGATCGCCGTGACGGTGGAGAACGGCACCAGCATCAGCGGACGCGCCTCCACGGTCGCGACCTCCCTGATAGACGGCGGCTTCAGCTCCGACACCACCACGGGCAACGCCTCCGTCAGCGCGACCACGACCACGCTCACCTACGGCACCGGTCAGAAGGCCGAGGCGCAGACGGTGGCGAAGGCGATCGGCCTCGCCTCCTCGCACCTCAAGCAGGGCACCGGCACCGGCCTGACCCTGGTGATCGGCACGGACTGGCCGAGCGGCACGACGTACCCCGGTGGCGGCTCGTCCCCGGCCCCCGCCGACACCAAGGCGGCCACCTCCAACGCCCAGGCATCGACCGCCGACCAGTCGAAGTCCTGCGCCAAGGTCAGCACGTACAAGACGGTCAGCCTGAACGGCGTCGCGATGACCCCGACCCAGGCGTACCGGCTGGCGACGAACAAGAAGGACTCGGCGTCCTGACGGGCGCTATACGACGACGCTCTCGGCGGTCCAGGTGATGTGCGGGGGATCCACCCGCGCACACAGCGGGCCGCCGTTCGCGTCGGTCAGACCGAGCCGGCCGACCAGCAGACCGTCGGGCGCGGCGGCGGCCAGGACGTCGTCCGGCACCGAGTCGAGCATGAGCTTGGCGCGCCGGAACATCGTGAAGACACCGGCCGCGTCGACCGTCCCCCACGACAGATAGACGAACCGCAGACCCATCCGGTGCTGCACATAGGGGCCCGTGACCACGATGCCGTCCGGCGTCACCTCCGCCGCGCACTCCAGCGTCCAGCTCGCGGACGCGGCGTCCCCCGGCTGCGGGTCGAGGAGTTCAGCCGGCCGGTCCCGGCGCTGCACGGCGACATGGACGTCGTCATACGTCGGGACGGGCTTGTCGGCGGGGGCGGGGAAGGTACGGCCGGGCAGGTCGACGGCGTCGATGCGGAGGTGCATACGGGCCATCATGCAGGGTCCGCCCGCCGTACCCTCAGTCGATCAAGGGGAAGTGGCAGGCGGTGTGACGACCGGAGGCCGTCATCGTCAGCCGAGGCCGCTCCACGGCACAGCGCTCACGCGCGTACGGGCACCGAGTCCGGAACGGACACCCCGACGGCTTGTCCACCGGGTTGGGCACCTCGCCGGTGAGCACGATCCGCTCCCGGGGAACCTCATCGGTGAACGTGCCGTCGTCGATGTCCGGTACGGCCGACAACAACGCCTGTGTGTACGGATGCGCGGGCTCCTTGTACAGGGCCTCGGTCCCGGCGAGTTCGACGATCTCCCCGAGATACATGACCGCGATCCGGTCCGACACATGCCGGACCACACCCAGGTCGTGCGCGATGAACACGTAGGTGAGCGCGAACTCCTCCTGCAGATCGGCGAACAGGTTCAACACCTGCGCCTGGATGGACACATCGAGCGCGGACACCGGTTCATCGGCGACGATCAGCTTCGGATTCGTCGCCAACGCCCGCGCGATCCCGATGCGTTGCCGCTGCCCGCCCGAGAACTCGTGCGGATACCGGTCCAGATGAGCCGCCGCCAGCCCTACGACGTCGAAGAGCTCGGCGACCCGACGACGCACGGCGGCCCCGTCGCCGTACCGGTGCACGAGCAGCGGCTCCGCCACGATGTCCCCGGCACGGCGGCGCGGGTTGAGTGAGGCCTGCGGGTCCTGGAACACGAGTTGCATGCCCGGACGGACGGGACGCAGCCGCCGCGTGGACAGGGTGCTGATGTCCTGGCCGTCGAACTCGACCCGGCCGCCGGTGAGTTCGGTGAGCCGGACCAGGCAGCGGCCGAGTGTGGACTTGCCGCAGCCGGACTCGCCGACGATGCCGAGCGTCTCACCGGCGCGCACCTCCAACGACACACCGTCAACGGCCCGCAGCACCTTGCGGCGCGGGGAGAGCCCGTCCGCGCGCAGGGGGTAGTGCTTGGTGACGTCCGTGGCGCGCAGCAGCACGTCGGTCGATGTCGTCAGCGCGCTCATGGTGTCGCCTCTCGTTCCAGGTCCGGTACGTCCGTCGCCGCCGCGCGCGAGGTCAGGCGCAGGGAGGCGCGGTCGTCGTCGGGCAGCCAGCAGGCGTCGCGGTGCGCGCTGTCACCGAGGTCGGCGCCGGACTCGAAGACCGATCCCGTTCTCAACTCCGGCCGCTCCTCGCATCGTTCGTGCCGCAACCGGCACCTGGGCGCGAACGCACACCCCTCCGGCAGACTCCCGGGCGCGACCGGCATCCCCGCGATGGTGGGCAGCCGCCGCAGCCGGGGCCCGCCCACCCGGGGCACCGAGTCCAGCAGCCCCCACGTGTACGGGTGCCGCGGTCCGTGGAACACAGCCCGGCGCGGACCCTCCTCGGCCGCCCGGCCGCCGTACATGACGAGGACCCGGTCGGCGATCTGTGAGATGACGCCCATGTCGTGCGTGATCAGGACGACCGCCGAGCCCTGGGTGTTCAACTCCCGCATCAGGTCCAGGATTTGGGCCTGGACGGTGACGTCCAGCGCCGTGGTCGGCTCGTCGGCGATCAGCAGTGCGGGGCCGCAGGAGAGGGCCATCGCGATGACCGCGCGCTGGCGCATGCCGCCGGAGAACTCGTGCGGGTAGGCGTTCGCGCGGGAGGCCGCGTCCGGGATGCCGACGTCCGAGAGGAGGCTGACGGCACGCGTGTGGGCCTCCTTGCGGGACACCTTCTCGTGCGCCCGGATCTGCTCGGCGATCTGCCAGCCCACGGTGTACACGGGGGTCAGCGCGGTCATCGGGTCCTGGAAGACCATCGCGATCTCCCGGCCCCGTACCGCCCGCATCTCCTTGTCGGGGAGAGTGAGCAAGTCCCGGCCACGGAACAGGACTTCGCCCTCGACGGTCACGTTCGGACTGGTCAGCAGGCGCAGTACGGCGAGCATCGAGACGCTCTTGCCGGAGCCCGACTCGCCGACCACGCCCAGGATCTCGCCGGGCGACACCGAGAAGGACAGACCGTCGACGACGGTGACGGAGCCTCGGCGGGTGCGGAAGGACACCCTCAAGTCGCGTACGTCCAGCAGGGGTTGGTCAGGCATGGCGGGCCCTCGGGTCGAGTCGGGCGTACAGGATGTCCACCAGCGCGTTGGCGAGGACCACGAAGAACGCCGCGTACAGGACGGTCCCCATGATCACGGGCAGGTCCAGGTTCTGCAGGGCGTCGAAGGTCAGCTTGCCGATGCCGGGGAGGCCGAAGACCACCTCGGTGAGCAGCGCGGCGCCGCCCACCAACGCGCCGAAGTCCAGGCCGAACAGCGACACGATCGGGATGAGGGAACAGCGCAGGGCGTGGCGGATCAGGATGCGCCGCTCGGAGAGGCCCTTGGCGCGCGCGGTGCGGACGTAGTCCTCGTTCAGGGCGCTGACGACCTCGCCGCGCAGCAGCCGGGCGTAGATGCCGGCGTACAGCAGCGCGAGGGTCAGCCAGGGGAAGAGCAGGTGCAGGGCCCACTGGCCGGGGGAGTGGCTCAGGTCCACGTATCCCGGTGGAGGCACCCAGGAGAACACCGAACTGTGCAGCTGCTTCTGGGTGATGAGGTTGACGACCTCGCCGAGCCAGTAGGCCGGCAGGGAAACTCCGACCACGCCGACGAGCATGATCAGCGGGTCCGCCGCCTTGCCGCGCAGGGCTGCCGCTGCCGTGCCCATGACGATGCCCGCCGTCATCCAGATCAGCGCGGCACCGATGACGAGCGACAGGGTCACCGGGGTGGCCTGCACGATCTGCGGCATGACGCGGGAGCCGCGGTTGACGAACGACTCCAGGTCGCGGTCGATCAGCAGGTGACGCATCATCAGCAAGTAGCGGACGGGCATGGGGCGGTCGAGGCCGAAGGAGTGCCGGACCTGGGCGAGCGTGGCCGGGTCGGCGTTGCGGCCCGCGATACGGGCGGCGGGGTCGACTCCCGGTGTGGCGAAGAAGATCAGGAAGACCAGCACACTGATCGCGAACATCACCAGCAGGGCGGACGCGAAGCGCTTCACGATGAACCGGAGCATCGGAGTCACACCCCTCCGCGCAGCCGGGCGCCCGGGTCGAGCGCGTCGCGCACGCCGTCGCCGAGGACGTTGAGGGCCGCCGTGGTCAGCGCGATCAGCAGGCCGGGGGCGATCGTCACGGCGGGCCGGGTGTAGAGCAGCCCGAGGCCGTCCTCGATGATCGTGCCCCAACTGGCGTCCGGTGGCTGGACCCCGACGGACAGGAAGGACAGCGCCGACTCGGTGAGCATGGCCAGGGCGGTCATCAGCGGCACGAACACGATCGCCGTGGGCAGCACGTTCGGCAGCACCTCGCGCCGCAGGATGCGCACGGTCGGTGCCCCGGAGCCGATGGCCGCCTGGATGTACTCCTTGTTGCGCAGCACCAGCACCTGTCCGCGCAACGGCCTCGCGATGTACGGCACATAGATCGCCGCGATGATCGCGACGGGCAGCCAGAGACTCCCGGCCTCGACGGTGAGCGGGCCGAGGTGCAGCCCGTCGGTGAGCAGGACGACCGAGAGGCAGATCGCGAGCAGGTACACCGGGAACGCCCAAATGACGTCCAGGACACGGGAGATGACCGCGTCCACCACACCGCCCGCGTACCCGGCGACGACTCCGACGACCGTACCCAGGGCGCAGGTCAGCAAGGCGGCGGTGAACCCGATGAACAGGCTCGTCCGGCCGCCGTAGAGCAGCCGGGCCATGACGTCGCGGCCCTGGTTGTCGGCGCCGAGGAAGTAGTGGGCGGGGTCCCAGGTCGGGCCGATCGGGGTGACGCCGAGGCCGAGGCCGGTGCTGCTAGGGGTGAGCACCGGCACGGTCTTCCCGTCGACGACCGTGGTGCCGGAGACATGGGACTGGAAAGGGTCGGTGTGGGCGATGTGGTGCGCGTACAGCGGGGCGCACAAGGTCGCCAGCACGACGAGGAAGAGGACGACGGCCGCGGCCAGCGCCGACCTGTTGTGCAGCAGGTCGGCGCCGGCCGTCCGCCAGGGGCCCGGCGAGCGCCGGGCCTCCGGGACGGCCAACTGGGGTGCGGCGGTGCTCACTTGACCCACGTCTGGCCGACGAGCATGTAGAACTGCTTGCTGAAGCTGTAGTTGCCCAGGCGCTTCGACGTGAAGTCGATGATCTTCGGGTTGATCAGCGGGACGACCGGCGACTGCTGCATGATCGACTGATCGATGGCGCCCCACTGCTTGTTGGCCGTCGTCGGGTCGGTCTGCGCGGTCTTCAGCGCGGTCTGCATCTTCGCGTCGATGCCCTTGTCGCAGAAGCCCGAGATGTTGATGCTGGAGTCGCTGCCGGGGTGGAACGCGGCGCAGGACAGCAGCACGTTGAGGAAGTCCGAGGCCGCCGGATAGTCCTGGTACCAGGACGTCAGGGCCAACTGCACCTTGTTCTTGGTGTTCTGGATGTACGTGAACTGGATGTTCGCCGACAGCGGCTTGAGCGTGGCCTTGTAGCCGAGCTGGGTGAGCAGGCTCTGCAGGTACTGCCCGATCGACTTGTTGACGTCGTCGTCCTGCACGACGATGCCGACCGCCTGCCCCGCCGTACCGGACTGCTTCACCAGCGCCCTGGCCTTGGCCAGGTCGGCGGCCGTCCAGGTCGTGCCGCCGCCCTTGGTGTAGTCGCACGAGTCGACGTGCCCGGGGAAGCCCGGCGGGAGGATCGTGCACGCGGGGGAGGCGAGGTTCGTGCCGCCGTACAACCGCACCACGGCGGAGCGGTCGACCGCGTAGTTGATGGCCTGCCGCGCCAACTTGTTGTTGAACGGGGCCATGTTGACGTTCAGCGTCGCGTACCAGAACGCGGTCAGCGGGTTCACATGGGCCTGGGAGGTGTACTTGGTGCCGATCTCGTTGAGCCGGTCGGCGGGCGGCGGGTCGAACATCCAGTCCGCCTGGCCGTTCTCGACGGCGGTGACCTCGGACTCGACCGTCTGCCCGAAGGCGTAGTCGATATGGTCCGGATAGCCCTGCGGCTCGGCCTCCCGCGACCACTCCTTGAAGTGCGGGTTGCGCACCAGCTTCAGCGCGCGGTTCGGGTCGTAGGAGGCCGCCATGTACGGGCCGGTCGTCGGCAGCGGCTTTGTGCCCGCGTCCTTCGCCGACGAGTCCTTCGGCAGGATGCTGGCGTGCGGGACGGCGAGCTTGTACGGGAACTCCGAGTCCGGCGCCGTCAGGTTGATGGTGACCGTGTTCGCCTTCGCGTCGCCGGTCACACCGCCCTTGAGGGTGCAGGACGCGGGCGTCTTGAGGCATGCGGTGGCGCCGACGATGCCGTTGTAGAAGGTGCCGGCGGTGGGGCTGGAGACCTTGAAGATGCGCTGGAAGGACGCCACCACGTCGTCGGTGGTCAGCGCCTTGCCGTTGGAGAAGCTGATGCCCTTGCGGAGCGTGAAGGTGTACGTCTTCCCGCCGTTGGTGACCTTCGGCATCGCCGCGGCCAGGTCCGGGACGACCGTGAACGACTCCTGACCGCCGACTTTCTTGAACGACAGCAGCCCGTCGTACATCGACTGGTACAACTGCCAGTACTGGAGCGTGTAGTTGACCTGCGGATCGAGACTCCCGGCGGCCGCGTGGGCGACCAGCTTCAACGTCCCGCCCTTGTGCTGCGGCAGGAACGCGGAGGAGCCGGACGCCGACGAGGACGTGGACGTGGTCGGATCTGAGGAGCCGCTGTCGGAGGACGAACAGGCGGCGGTGGTCAGGGCGAGGGCGACGGTGGCGGCGGCGAACGCGCCTCGTCTCGTGCTGCGGGACATCCAGGGAACTCCCGTCGGAGGAACGGCTGTTGGGTCGGCCGGGGGGTGAAGAGGCTCAGTCGGTGGAGTCGAGGAAGGTGCCCACGACCCGGAGGTAGAGCTCTTCCTCCTCGACGTGCGGCATGTGGCTGGAGCGCTCGAACATGTGCCAGCGCACGTCGGGGATGTGGTCGGCGAACGGGCGCAGGGTCTCGGGAGTCGCCTCGTCGTACCGTCCGGACACCAGCAGGGTCGGTGCCTCGACCAGATGCAGCCGGTCGATCACGGACCAGTCCTTCATCGTGCCGACGACATGGAACTCGTTCGGCCCGTTCATCGTGTGGTACACGGTCGGATCCGCCGCGATGTTCTCCCAAGTCGCCTGCACCTCGGGCGGGTTGGGGATCAGCCGGCACACATGGCGCTCGTTGAAGACCTGCTCGGCGGCGAGGTAGTCGGGGTGGTCGGTGGTCCCGGCCGCCTCGTGGGCGAGCAGGGTCCGCTGGACCTCGGGCGGGAGCGCGGCGCGAAGTTCGGCCGCCGCCGCGAGCCACAGCTCCATGGACGCGGGGGAGTTGGCGATGACCAGCCCGCGCAGCCCGGCCGGCCGGCGTACCGCGTGCTCGGCGGCGAGCATGCCGCCCCAGGACTGACCGAGGAGGTGGTAGGCATCGGCGATGCCCAACTCCTTGAGCAGGTTGTCGAGTTCGTCGAGGAAGAGCTGGACGGTCCAGAAGTCGGCGCCCGCGTCGGGCAGATGGGTGGACAGCCCGGTGCCGAGCTGGTCGTAGTGCACCACCTGGCGGCCCTGTTCGGCGATGCCCGCGATGCTGAGCGTGTAGTTGTGACCGGCGCCGGGTCCGCCGTGCAGGACGACCAGCGGTGTCCTGCCGGGTTCGCCGGTGATCCGGTACCAGGTCGAATGGCCGTTGAAGTCGACGGTGCCGGTGTGCTTCGGTTCGGGAATCGCCACGCGAGGGCCTCCCAGGCGGGCCGGACGCGAGCCGGCCTCTGGTGGAAACGGAAAAGGAAGTGACGGATGGCTGTGATGGTGATTGGGTAAAAGGTCAGCGCACAAGACCTTTTAGCGGCGGCTGGGCAAGACGTAACGACGAGTTCACGTGGCCCGCCCGCGTTTACAGAAGCGGCACCGAAGGGGGAGGACAGCTGACATCCGTACCTGAGGCATCCGAAGCGGGGGACGAGTTCTCGCGCGTCCTGGACCGTGTCCTCCTCGGCGGCTCCCCGACCTCCGCGCTGCGCCCGGTGCGGGTCGCCTCGGCGGTCGACGAGGTGTCCGACCGGCTGCTCACCGCGATCGCCGTCGGCGACTTCCTGCCCGGCGAACGGCTGCCGGCCGAGCGCGAACTCACCGGCCTGCTGCGGGTCAGCCGCCCCACCGTGCGCGAGGCGGTCGCCCGCCTCCAGGCCGTCGGCGTGGTCGAGATCCGCCGCGGCCGCAACGGCGGGACCTACGTCCGCGACAGCTGGACCGAGTCGACGGCCGCCGCGGTCCGGCACACGCTGCTGCCCCGCTGGGAGGAGTTCGAGCAGCTCTTCGACCTGCGCGGCCTGGTCGAGGGCATGGTCGCCGCGACGGCGGCCCGACGCCGTAGCGCCAAGGACCTCGAACCCATGCGGGACGCCCTGTCCGCCTACCTCTCCGCGAGCACCCAGCGCGACGCGCACACCGCGGACAGCGCCTTTCACCAGGCCGTCCGCGCCGCCACGGGCAACCCGCAGATCGTCATGCTCAGCCAGGACCTGCTGGCCCGGATCAGCCTCGGCTTCCCGGTCGAGCCCTGGGGCAAGGGCGAACAGGCCCACTTCCACCAGGGCGGCGAGGACCACAAGGCCCTGTACGAGGCCATCGCCGCGGGCGAGCCCGAGCGTGCCGAGGAGATCGCCCGGGGGCACTTCACGATCAGCGCCGATCTGATCCGGGACGTGCTGGCGAGAGTCCGGGCGCGCTGAGCCCTCCGCTGGAGGCCGGTGCGTCGTCTGCCGGGCCGTCGTGGCTGGTCGCGCTCACGCGGCGGAGCCGCATATCGATGCAGCCCCGCGCCCCTTAGGGGCGCTCTACCTCACCGGGCTTCATCGGCCCCGCTCAGGGCGGCTACGGCAGCCGGATGAGGTCCGTGACCTTGGCGGTGCCACCCAGCCGCACCACCGGCCCGGGTCGTGCCGTCGCGGTGATCGTGGCCGGGATGCCCAGCGAGTCGCCCATGTCGACGGCGATCCCGGTGACGCCCCGACCGGCCAGGTCGGCGGCAAGACAGGCGGTGCTGTTGGCGTTCGCGATGTCCTCCGGGACGCCGATCGACGGCGCGAACATGCGCGCCGCGATCCGGCCGGAGCGCGTCGGCACCGAGTAGACGTAGCAGCCGAGGAGCCCGAACCGGTCGCAGGCCGACTGGAGTTGTCCGAAGTCCGGGGCGAGAGCGGCGAGGGCGGCCCGTGAGGTGACGGGGACCAGCAGCCGTGCCCGACCGACCGAGGCCACGCGGGTGCCGGGAGCGAGTGTGTCGCGGCCGACGCCCAGCGCAGGCAGGACGAGCCCGCACTCGGCCGCGGTCGGCTCACGCAGCTCGACGGGACCGGGCTCGAAGGCGGCACGGACCCGCGCCTCCTCCCGTACGGCCCACCCGGCGAAGGAACGCCCCGCCGCCCGCAGGGTGCCCCGGTACTCCGTACCCCCGGCGCGCTCCGCGAGGAAGGCCAGGGCGGCGACCGTCCCGTGGCCGCACGCGGGCAGTTCGCCTTCGGCGGTGAAGAAGCGAAGGGACACGTCCGACCCGCCCACCGAGACGAAGACGGCATGCGACGCCCCGGCGAGAACCGGCACTCGGCACCGCTCCACGTCGCTCAACCGCGTCTCGTCCAGCACCGCCGTGGGACTCCCGCCGGTGCCCGCACGCAGACACGCGCGGACGATGCTGACGGACAGTCGGCTGATCACACGAGAACCGTACTATCTTCTGTCACAACATCAGACATTCGGAGCAAATATGCAAAAAACGGATGAGCTGCTTGATGTGACGGAGACGGCGATCCCGGCCGCCACCCACCCACCCGAGCGCCGGCGCCGCGCCTTTCGCAGACCCTCGCCCGCGACCACGGCCGTCATCGCGCTCGGCCTCGCGGTGGCCGTCCTCGTGCTGTCGGGCACGCCGTGGCTGAACGACCCCGCCGTGGCGGCCTGGCGGACGGTCTGCCTGGCCATCACCGTCCAGGCGCTGCCCTTCCTCCTCCTGGGCACCGCCCTGTCCGGGGCCATCAACGCCTTTGTCCCGGCGGACCTGTTCACCAAGGTGCTGCCCAAGCGGGCCGCGCTCGCCGTGCCCGTCGCGGGCATCGCGGGAGCGGTCCTGCCGGGCTGCGAATGCGCGTCCGTGCCGGTCGCCAACAGCCTGATCCGACGGGGTGTCACCCCGGCCGCCGCGTTCGCGTTCCTGCTCTCGGCGCCCGCGATCAACCCGATCGTGCTGACCGCGACCGCCGTCGCCTTCCCGGGCAGCCCCGCCATGGTGCTGGCCCGGCTGCTCGCCTCGCTCGCCACCGCCGCCGTCATGGGCTGGCTGTGGCTCTGGCTGGGGCGTGAGGAGTGGCTGCGGCCCGTCGTACGGCACACCGGACACCAGTCGGGGCACAGCCGCTTCACGGAGTTCCGGCTCGGCTTCCAGCACGACTTCCTGCACGCGGGCGGCTTCCTCGTACTGGGCGCGATGGCCGCGGCCACCTTCAACGTGACCGTTCCGCGCTCGGTCCTCGACACCTTCTCCGGCTCGCCCTGGCTGTCCGTGCTGTTCCTGGCCGGACTCGCCGTGGTCCTCGCGGTCTGCTCCGAGGCCGACGCCTTTGTGGCGGCTTCACTCACAGGCTTCTCGCCCACAGCCCGGCTGGCTTTCATGGTGGTCGGCCCCATGGTGGACCTGAAGCTGATCGCCCTTCAGGCGGGCACCTTCGGCCGGGCGTTCGCGGTGCGTTTCTCCACCGCGACCACCGTCGTGGCCGTGGCCGCCAGCGTCCTGATCGGAGGCGCCCTGCTGTGAAGCGCACCGCCCAAGTACTGCTCCTGGTCCTGACCGGCCTCGGCCTCCTGCACACCGCCCTCTTCACCGACCTCTACCTGCGCTACGTCAAGGAGGGTCTGCGCCCGCTCCTGATCATCTCCGGCGCCCTCCTGCTGCTCCTGGGCCTGGCGCACGCGATGTTCGACCGCGGATCCGACGACGGGGAGGAGCACCACCACGACCACGAGCATGGGCACGACCACTCCACCGCCCCCCGCATCGCCTGGCTGCTCTTCCTCCCCGCGCTCAGCCTCCTCTTCTACGCCCCGCCCGCCCTCGGCGCCTACACCGCCTCCCACGCGGGCAGCGAGGCCGTCAAGAAACAGAAGGGGTTCGCCGCACTGCCCGCGACCTCGCCCCTGCCGATGACCCTCACGGACTTCACCACCCGGGTCCAGCAGGACAAGGAGCTGGCCATCAAGGGGCGCAGCGTCGAGATGACCGGGTTCGCGACGCCGGTCCGGGGCGGCGGCTGGGACCTGACTCGGATCATCTTCACCTGCTGCGCGGCGGACGCCCAGACCGTCAAGGTGCACATGTACGGCACCCCGGCCCCGCCCGCGAACACCTGGCTGGCCGTCACCGGGACCTGGCACACACAGGGCGCGCTCGGCACGCGAACCGCGGCGGCGGCCCTCGACGTCCACGCCACCCGGCCCATCGCCCAACCGGTGAACGCCTTCACGGACGACCTGCCTCTGACCCCGTCCTGAGGGGACGAACTCCGGCCGGCAGCAGGGGTGTTACGCATCCCCTCTGCCGGTCTGTCCCGCCGGGTTCATGTCCCGATCGCCTGGCATGTCCGAGAGTTAACGGGTCATTGGGGCACATGCGGTGTGAAGTGGGGGTCAACGCGTCAATCATCTTGTCATGAACCTGCGATCCGACGGGCGGATCGCGGTCTCATGGAGGTGTTGAATGCACCGCAGACTCGCCACCGGTCTCGCCGCCTCAACTCTGGCTCTGGCAGCCGTCGTCGCCACCGCGACAGCCGCCACCGCCGCCCCCGCCGACAAGCCCCAGGTCCTCGCCGGCTGGACCCAGACCAGCGCGTCCAGCTACAGCCTCTGGGCCGCGGCCCGCGCCAACCAAACCGCCTGGTCCGCCTACGAGTTCGACTGGTCCACCGACTACTGCTCCGACTCGCCCGACAACCCCTTCGGCTTCCCCTTCGCCACCTCCTGCGCCCGCCACGACTTCGGCTACCGCAACTACAAGGCCGCCGGCGCCTTCGACGCCAACAAGTCGCGTCTCGACAGCGCCTTCTACGAGGACCTCAAGCGCGTCTGCGCCGCCTACGGCGGCGCCACCGCGACCACCTGCAACAGCACGGCCTGGACGTACTACCAGGCCGTCAAGGTCTTCGGCTGACGGTCCGTCAACTTGCATGGCGGCGCGGGACGTTGCCCCTCGGCGTCCCGCACCGCGCTGTCCGGCAAGGAGTGGGAGCCGCGACGGCCGATGAGTTCGGGCGGCGCGGAAGGTCTACCTGACATGACTGACAAAGTGATCTCGGGAATGTCCATGTCCCTGGACGGCTTCATCGCCGCCCCGGACGACACCCGCGCCAACCCGCTCGGCGTCGGCGGCGAACGCCTGCACCGATGGGTCCGGGAAATGGACGACACCGACGCCAAGGTCCTCGCCGAGATGGCCGACGGCATCGGCGCCGTCCTCATGGGCCGGCATTCCTATGACGTCTGCGAAGGCGACGGCGGCTGGGGCGACGGAGGGCCCGTGGGGAAGGTCCCCTGTGTCGTGCTCACCCACAGCGCCCCCGATCCGGCGGACGTCGTCGCCCCCGACGTGTTCACCTTCGTCACCGACGGCATCGAGTCCGCGGTGGCCCGCGCCAAGGAGACCGCCGCCGGCGGGGACGTCGGGGTCCACGGTGCGAGCGTTGCCCAACACGCCCTGAACGCCGGTCTGTTGGACGAGGTGCACATCATGCTCGTCCCCGTGCTGCTGGGCGCGGGCAAGCGGCTCTTCGACCACCTCGGAGGTCCCGTCGAACTCCGCCGGCTCTGGACGCGCGAGTCGCCGGACATCACCCACCTGCGCTTCGAAGTCCTGACCAAGCACTGATCGGGTGTCTGGGGCGGCCCGGCTCCGCGTCACACGGCGACGACCTGCACCCCTGCCTCCTCGAACCGCCGCACCATGTCCGCCCCCGCCCCCGCGTCCGTCACCAGCGTGTTCACCGCCTGGGCCGAGCAGATCCGGGCGAACGCCCGTTGTCCGAGCTTGCTGGAGTCGGCCGCGACGACCACGCGCTCGGCGCGCTCGCACAGCAGCCGGTTGATCGCGGCCTCCGCCTCGTCGTGGGCCGCCGCGCCGTGCGTCACGTCGAAGGCCACCACACCCAGCACCGCCACATCGACGGTGATCTGCGAGAGCACCCCGTCCGCGAGGGGCCCGACGAGTTCGTA
Source organism: Streptomyces sp. NPDC048504 (assembly GCF_043200035.1). Taxonomy (NCBI): domain Bacteria; kingdom Bacillati; phylum Actinomycetota; class Actinomycetes; order Kitasatosporales; family Streptomycetaceae; genus Streptomyces; species Streptomyces sp. NPDC048504. Next base: position 18,423 of record NZ_JBICXA010000004.1, on the reverse strand, counting down.
CGACTGCGGGCGCGCGACCCCGCCGGTCAGCACGATCTTGAACTGGGGCCGTACGGCAAGCTCATTGGCGATGTTGAGCGCGTTGGTCACGATGGTCAGCGCGGGTGTTCCGGAGGTGAGGTCGCTGCGGACGGCCAGGGCGCGGGCCACCTCCGTGGTCGTCGTGCCGCCGGTCAGGCCCACCGCCTCGCCCGGCGCGACGAGTTCGGCGACCGCCTTCGCGATGCGCTGCTTCTCGGAGGCGTGCCGGGCGGTCTTGTAGCGCAACGGCAGTTCGTACGACACCCCGTGCACGACGGCGCCGCCCCGGGTACGCACCAGCATCTGCTGCTCCGCGAGTTGGTCGAAGTCACGGCGGATCGTCGCGGCCGACACCGCGAGGTCCGCCGCGGCCTCCTCGACATCGAGCCGACCGCGCTCGACGAGCAGGTCCAGCAGCGCCTTCCAGCGGGCGTCGCGCGACATCCGCACTCACTCTCCGTTCCTCGATTCTCCGCGACCCTAGCGCACGCCCCTCTGGTCCGATTGCTTGATTGTGCTCGAAAGGTCGCTATATCTTGCAGGAACAAGCATTCGCGGGGAGAGGGGTACGGCATGACCTATGTCGAGGACGAGCTGAACAGTCAGCCGGAATGCTGGATACGCGCCGCGGCGGAGGCGCCCCGATACCGGGACGTACTGCCCGTGCCGGGGGAGCGGGTCGCGATCGTCGGCTGCGGCACCTCGTACTTCATGGCCCAGGCGATCGCCGCCCTGCGGGAAGGCGCCGGCCAGGGCGAGACCGACGCCTTCGCCGCCTCGGAGTTCCCGCACGGGCGGACGTACGACCGGGTCCTCGCCCTCACCCGCTCCGGCACCACCACCGAAGTGCTGGAACTCCTACGGGCGTTGAAGGGGCGTACCCGCACCACCGCGATCACCGCAGACCCGCACACCCCCGTCATGACGGCCGCCGACGACATCGTCGTGCTCGACTTCGCCGACGAACGGTCCGTCGTGCAGACCCGGTTCGCGACCACCGCGGTCACCCTGCTCCGTGCCCACCTGGGCCTGCACACCGACGCCGTGGTCACCGACGCCCGCACCGCGCTCGCCGCCGAACTGCCCCAACAGCTCGTCGCCTGCACCCAGTTCACCTTCCTCGGTCGCGGCTGGACCGTCGGCCTCGCCAACGAGGCCGGGCTGAAGATGCGCGAGGCCTCACTGTCCTGGACCGAGGCCTACCCGGCGATGGAGTACAGGCACGGCCCGATCAGCATCACCACCCACGGCACCGCCACCTGGATGCTCGGCGAGGCGCCCGAGGGGCTCGCCCAACAGGTGGGCGCCACCGGCGGGTTGTGGATCGAGGGCGGCCTCGACCCGCTCGCCGAACTCGTCCGCGCCCAGCGCCTCGCGGTCGCCGTCGCCGCGTACCGCGACCTCGACCCGGACCGCCCGCGCCACCTCACCCGCTCGGTGATCCTCGCTCCCTGAAGCCCCGGTACTCCAGGTCAGGAAAGGGAAGACCGTGCCCCTCGTCACCACCGGCGAGCTCGTCACCCGCGCCGCCGAGGCCCGCTCCGCCGTCGCCGCCTTCAACATCATCACGCTGGAACACGTCGAGGCCGTCATCGCCGGTGCCGAGTCCACCGGCTCCCCCGTCGTCCTCCAAGTCAGCGAGAACGCCGTCAAGTTCCGCTACGGCCGTCTCCTCCCGCTCGCCCGCGCGGCCGTCGCCGCCGCCGAACGGGCCGCCGTACCCGTGGCGTTGCACCTCGACCACGTCCAGAGCGACGACCTTCTCCGACAGGCGCAGGCCGCCGGTTTCAGCTCCGTCATGTACGACGCGGCCCGCCTGCCCTACGCCGAGAACCTCGCCGCGACCCGCGCCGCCGCCGACTGGGCGCACGCCCAAGGGCTGTGGATCGAGGCCGAGTTGGGAGAGGTCGGCGGCAAGAACGGCGAGCCGCCCCTCGACGCTCACTCACCCGGCGCCCGCACCGACCCCGCTCAGGCCCGCGCCTTCGTCGCCGACTCCGGAGTGGACGCACTCGCCGTGGCCATTGGCAGCTCGCACGCCATGACCACCCGAACGGCCTCCCTCGACCACGACCTCCTCAAACGGCTCACCGCGACCCTGGACGTCCCCCTCGTCCTGCACGGCTCCTCAGGAGTCCCCGACGACGAACTGACCGCGGCCGTCACCGGCGGCATCACCAAGGTCAACGTGGGCACGGCCCTCAACCAGGCGATGACCGGCGCGATCCGCGCGTTCCTCGCCGAACACCCCGAGGCGGTCGACTCCCGCACGTACCTGAGCGTGGGGCGGGAGGCGATGGCGCAGGCGGTGGCCCGGATCATCGGCGTGCTCGCGGGAGGCGGTGGGGTTACCGCTTGACGGCCTTCAGCACCACGAACTTCGCGTCGCTGGCGACCAGTTGACTGTTGCCGAACAACCGCTTCAGCTTCACGTGGTAGGCGAGATGCCGGTTGCCGATCACCCACAGCTCGCCGCCCGGCCGCAGCGCGCGCCGTGCCCCGGAGAACATCCGCCAGGCCGTCGCGTCGGTCGTCGCTTGGTGGGAGTGGAACGGCGGATTGTTGAGCACGAGGTCCACACTGTCGGCAGGGACCCCGACCAGCCCGTCCCCGACCCTGAACTCGGCATGCCCGGGTGCTCCGTTGGCCTTGTACGTCGCCTCCGCCGAGGCCACCGCCTGGAACGACTCGTCCACGAACAGGACTTCGGCCTCCGGATCGGCCAGCGAGACCGCCGTGCCGACGACTCCGTTGCCGCACCCGAGGTCAACGACCTTGCCGAGCCCGCGACTTGAGGGCAGATGCTGGAGGAGGAAACGAGTCCCGATGTCGAGGCGCTCGGCGCAAAAGACCCCCGCGTGATTGACCACGGTCCGCCCCGAGACGACACCGATGCCGTCGGGCAGCGCGTAGCTGTGCGGCCAGGGATTGGTGCCACGTGCCACCGACAACCGGGGCGTGCAGTGGATCAGCCGGGCCTTCTTCTCGGCCAGCGAGGTCCGGGTCGGGCCGAGGATCCGCTCGAACAGCTTCAGCGTCGAGGTGTGGATCTCCTTCACCATGCCGGTACCGACGACAACCGTGTCAGCGTGCACCGCGGGCGCCAGCCGCAGCAACTGGTCCTCCAGCAGCGCGAGGCTCTTCGGCACCCTGACCAGCAGCACGTCGACACGCTCGGGCGGCGGGTCCTGGGTGGTGAGCAGCCGTACGGAATCCGCGGCGACCTCGTTGCGCGCGAGGTTCGCCTTCGTCGCTTCCTGGGTGAGGAACGAGTCCGTGATCTGCACCGGAGCGTACTCCGCGAGCGCCGTGGCCAGGGCGCCCCAGCGGTCGCCCACGATCACGACCGTGCCGGACAGCGGGGTGTCCTGTTCCGCGAGCTGCCGCAGAAGGTATTCGTCGGAGGCGTCCCAGGCGCGCAGCCGGTCGCGCGGGTCCTCGGGGAAGCGGGCCAGGGCGCGGTCGCCCCACGGAGTCGTCATTCGGTCGATATGGTCGTCCATCGTGCGCCAAGGCTAACCGAGTGCCAGCTCATGGCCGGTCGGGGCAGGATGGGGCCATGGACGCCGAGCTGTTTCCGAGGGTTCGTACGGAGATCACGCCGGGCGCGGTGCACGTGCCCGACTGGCTCTCCCCGGACCGCCAGCGCGACCTCCTGACGGCCTGCCGCGAGTGGGCCAGGCCTCCCGCCGGTCTCCGCACGGTCCGCACCCCCGGCGGCGGCATGATGACCGCCCGGCAGGTGTGCCTGGGCTGGCACTGGTACCCGTACGCCTACTCCCGCACGGTGACCGACGGCGACGGCACCCCGGTGAAGCCCTTCCCGACCTGGCTCGACGACCTCGCGCAGCGGGCGGTCACCGACGCACTGGGGGCGCCGACCGCGTCGTACGACATCGCCCTGATCAACTTCTACGACGGCGACGCCCGCATGGGCATGCACCGCGACGCCGACGAACAGTCCGACGCCCCCGTGGTCTCCCTCAGCCTCGGCGACACCTGCGTCTTCCGCTTCGGCAACACCGAAACCCGGACCAAGCCGTACACGGACGTCGAGTTGAGGAGCGGCGACCTGTTCGTGTTCGGGGGCGCGTCGAGGCTGGCGTATCACGGGGTGCCGAGGGTCTACGAGGGCACGGGGCCGGGGGAGTTGGGGTTGAAGGGCAGGTTGAATGTCACGCTCAGGGTGAGCGGCCTTTAGGGGCGGGGCTGTATCGATGTGCGGCTCCGCCGCGTGGGCGCGATCAGCCCCCACCGGCCCGCACTTTGATCGCGACCCTTCAACGGAACACCGGTCACCTCTCCCGCCTGCGGATCATGGGAGACTCGCCCTCATGAGTGGCAAGGCGGACCCCCGGCCGGCGGGGAATGGAACCACCTCAAGGGCACGACTGGACCGGGGCCGCGGAGCGCTCGGCCCCGCGCTGGAGCTCGTGCACACCGGCCGCGCCCCCACCCGCGCCGTACTCACCGCAGAACTGGGCGTGACCCGCGCGACGGCCGGCGCGGTCGCCGCCGAGCTGGAGGCGCTCGGCCTGATCAGGGTCGACGCCAGGCCCGGCGCCGCGGCCGGTTCCCAGGGCCGCCCCTCGCACCGGCTGGCGCTGGCCGATGACGGACCTGTAGTCCTCGCAGCCCAGGTACACGCGGACGGCTTCCGCGCCGCACTGGTAGGCCTCGGCGGCCAGATCGTAGCGACCGCCCCCGGCTGCGAGGCCGTGGACGCCGACCCGGCGAAGGTGCTCGGCTCGGTGGTGGAGGCCGGTGCGGATCTCTTGCGCGAGACGGGCCGTCGGTGTGTGGGTGCGGGGCTCGCCGTACCGTCCGCAGTGGCCGAGCCCGAGGGCCTAGCCCTCAACCCCCTCCATCTCGCCTGGCCCGCGGGCGCACCCGTGCGGCGGATCTTCGCGGAGTGCGTGCGCGCGGCCGGCCTCACCGGACCCGCGTTCGCGGGCAACGACGTCAACCTCGCCGCACTCGCCGAGCACCGGCACGGCGCGGGCCGCGGCGCCCGCGACCTGCTGTGCGTGGCGACCGGACACCGGGGTGTGGGCGGCGCGCTGGTGCTCGACGGGCGTCTGCACACCGGGAGTTCGGGCCTCGCGCTCGAAGTCGGGCACCTCACCGTGAACCCCGAGGGCCGCCCCTGCTACTGCGGCAGCCGCGGCTGCCTGGACGTCGAGGCCGACCCGCTCGCGTTCCTCACCGCCGCCGGCCGTGAGCCCGGCCCCGAGGTGTCCCTGCTGCAGGAGTCCAACGAACTGATCCGCCACCACTACGACGACCCGTCCGTCCGGAAGGCGGCCGAAATGCTCATCGACCGGCTCGGACTCGGGCTCGCGGGCCTGGTGAACATCCTCAACCCCGACCGGATCATCCTCGGCGGACTGCACCGCACCCTCCTCGACGCCGACCCCGACCGGCTGCGCGCGGTCGTCGCCGACCGGAGCCTGTGGGGGCAGAGCGGGGGCGTGCCGATCCTCGCCTGCACCCTGGACCACAACAGCCTGGTCGGGGCAGCCGAGTTGGCGTGGCAGCCGGTCCTCGACGACCCGCTGGCGGCACTGTCCTGACAGCGGGCGGTGCCACCCGGCGGACGCCGCGGAAAAGGTGTGTGGTGGGCCCGTTGGGTCCGTGACCCGAGTGGGTCTATCGTCGGAAACCTAAGGCCAGAGGATGGAGGCGGCCGGTGATGCCGCAGGACGAGCCCGTGATCGGATGCACGGGAGAGGTGATCATCGAGACCCGGGGAAGCGCGGGGCCCGGCGAGATCCTCGTGCGGGTCCGGGGCGGCTCCGAGACATTCCTGGCCTGGTCGGATGATCCCCTGCCCACGGGGGCCAGGGTGCTCGTGATCGAGTCCCGTGGACGGCGTGCTGTGCACGTCATCGAGTGGGCGGATCCATTGGACGCGCTGGGCGGCGATCCCGCTGGCGCAGAGTGAGGAGCAAGACATGTTCGGTTACCGCGTTCCCGCCCCCGATGAGGCGATGCTGATCTCGGGTGGCAGGCGGGGACTGGGGGGCGCGCCATTCCGAGTGGTGACGGGGCACGGAAAGTTCGTGCTTCCGGTCTTCCGCAAGACCCGTTTTCTCACGCTGTCGATGTGCGAGGCCGAGGTCACCGAGACCTGTGTGACCCGCCAGGGCATCGCGCTGCACGTCCGCGCCGTGATCGCGTTCAAAGTCGGCAACGACACAGAGAGCATCATCAACGCGGGCCAGCGCTTCCTCTCCGACCAGGACCAGATGTCGGTGCTGACCGGCCGGATCTTCGCCGGTCACCTGCGGTCCATCATCGGTTCGATGACGGTCGAGGAGATCGTCACGGAGCGGCAGAAACTCGCCGCCGAGGTCCTGGACACGTCAAAGGTCGAGATGGCGAAGATCGGCCTGATCGTCGACTCGCTGCAGATCCAGTCGATCGACGACGGCGAGGTCGGCTACATCGAGGCCATGTCCGCGCCGCACAAGGCGGCCATCCAGCGGCAGGCGCAGATCGCGCAGGCCCAGGCCACCCAGGCATCCGTCGAGGCGGAGCAGGTCGCGGCCCGCAACCAGGCGGAGTACGCCCGGCAGACCGCGGTGGTCAAGGCCGAGTACTCGGCCGAGGTCGACCGCGCCCAGGCGCAGGCCGCGCAGGCCGGACCGCTCGCGCAGGCCCACGCCCAGCAGGAAGTGCTCGCCGCGCAGACCGAACTGGCCCAGCGCCAGGCCGAGTTGCGCCAGCAGCAGCTGGTCGCCGAGATCGTCAAGCCGGCCGAGGCCGAGGCCCAGCGGATCAAGCTGCTCGCCATCGCCGAGGCGGACCGGATGAAGATCCAGGCCGAGGCGGCGGCGTCGTACGACCGGGTCGCGCTCGACCGGATGCTGATCGACCAGCTTCCGCAGATCGTGAAGGAAGCGGCGGGGGGTCTTGCGGGCGCCAACGTCAACGTCCTCAACGGTGCGGATGGGCTCGGCGAGATCGCCGCCGGCCTGGTCTCGCAGGGCCTTACGATCCTGGACTCGGTACGGGGGAACCTGAGCGGGTCGGACCCCGACGGGCGTCGGCCCGGTGACGAGGTCAAGAACCTGCTTCAGTTGCAGGCGAAGAAGGACGAGAAGAAGAACGACGGGCCGGTTGACCTGGACTAGGCGCTCCGCTGGGCGTAGGGGGTGTGCGTCGTCGGTTTGCTGCTGCGCCGTCGTGGCTGGGCGCGCTCGCGCGGCGGCAGCCGCAAATCAAATACAGCCCTGCGCCCCTTTGGGGCGCCTATGACGCCGTTAGGCTCCACAGGGCCGACACCAGTGGGCGGCGTAGGTCCGCCCTTCGTACGCACAGGCCGATCGGGAACGGCTCCGGCGGGGGGTCCGCCGGGATCACCGTCAGCCGTTCCCGGACGGCGCTGTTCTCCAGGACGAGGCGGGGTACCACGCCTGTTCCGCAGCCCAGGGCGACCAGGGTCAACAGGCCTTCGTGGCCGTCCGGTTCGCAGGCCACGTCCGGGGTCGTGCCCCGGGTGCGGAACCAGCGGTCGGCCGCCTCGCGGACCAGACCCCGGTGCGGGAGGACGAACGGGCCGTCGAGATGCGGGTCGGGACGGTCGAGGGCGGTGACCAGGACCAGTTCGGTCACCGCTACCGTCCGGCTCACCAACTGCTCGGGCAGCCGCGACGGGATGCCCGCGACCGCCACGGCGACCTCACCCTCGTCGAGGCGGGCCAGCGCTGCCGCCGCGTCGCCGGTGCGCAGATCGAGCCGTACCTGAGGATGCGCGGCCCGGAAGGGCGCCAACAGGTCGGGCAGCAGGGCCTGGCAGGCGGTCACCGTGGCGAACAGGGCCAGCCTGCCCGTGAGTTCGGCCGGGTCGGGATGCTCCTCACGGTAGGCACGCCACAACTCCAGTGACTGGACGGCGTATTCACGGAAGCGGTGCCCCTCCGCGGTCAGGGAGACCCCGCGCGCCCCGCGGTCGAACAGCCGGTGTCCGAGGTCGGCCTCCAGCCGCTGCACGGTCCGGGTGAGTGTCGCCGGACTGACATGGCAGTCGAGGCTCGTCCGCCCGAAGTTCAGCGTCTGCGCCAGATGCAGGAAAAGCCGTAGCTCCCGGTGGTCGTTCCGCATACCGTGACCTGGCTCTTTCAGCTCGCGCAACAGGACGCTGCACAGGTTGCGCTTGCCGCAATACCCGCCCGGAGCCTACAACTCCACCATGACCTCGACCACGTACACCTCCGCCGTCTTCACCCTCGAAACGATGGACGTGCCCGGCGGCACGGAGACCATCCTGCGCGGCGGCCGACACCTCTTCCCGCTGCTCCCGCAGGCCTTCGCCGGCGTCCGCCGCATCGGCGTCATCGGCTGGGGCCCGCAGGGCCGCGCCCAGGCCCGCAACCTGCGCGACTCCCTCGCCGGTACGGACATCCGGGTGAGCGTCGGCCTGCGCCCCGGCTCGGCATCCGCGGCCGACGCCCGCGCGCACGGCTTCACCGAGGAGGACGGCACCCTCGGCGACTGGCTCGCGGTCACCGCCGAGAGCGACCTGGTGATCCTGCTCATCGCGGACGCCGCCCTCGCCGCCCACCACGAGCAGATCTTCGCGGCCCTCAAGCCCGGGGCCACCATCGGCCTCTCGCACGGCTTCCTGCTCGGTCATCTCCGGGAAACGGGCAGGGAGTTCCCGTCCGGACACGGGGTCATCGCCGTCTGCCCGAAGGGCATGGGCGACTCCGTGCGCCGGCTCTACGAGCAGGGCGCCGAGATCAACGGCGCGGGCATCAACAGCAGTTACGCCGTCCACGCCGACCCCGACGGCAGGGCCACCGACCGCGCGCTCGGCTGGTCGGTCGCGCTCGGCTCGCCGTACACCTTCCGCACCACCCTGGAGAGCGAGTACCGCTCCGACATCGTCGGCGAACGCGCCATCCTGCTCGGCGCCGTCCACGGCATCATCGAGAGCCTCTTCACCCGCTACCGCCTGACCGGCGACGACGCGGTCACCGCGTACGAGCGCTCCTGCGAGAACGTCACCGGACCCATCGCCCGCACCATCTCCCAGGCCGGACTCCGCGCCGTCCGCGAGGAGTTGGACCCGACCGGACGGGAGGTCTTCGACCGGGCGTACTCGGCGACCTACGGCCCCGCCCGCGAGATCGTCGCCGAGATCTACGACGAGGTCGCCGACGGCACCGAGCTGCGCAGCGTCGTCCTCGCCGAACGGCGGCTCGGGGCACGGGAGATGAGCGGGATCGGCGGTTCCCCGATGTGGGCCGCGGGGGCGGAGGTGCGGGCGCGCCGAGCCGAACGGGCCCTGCCCGTCGAGCCGTTCACCGCCGGGGTGTTCGTGGCGACGATGACCGCCCAGGTCGACGAGTTCGCCGAGCGCGGCCACCCCTGGTCGGAGATCGTCAACGAGTCCGTCATCGAGGCCGTCGACTCCCTGCTGCCCTACATGCACGCCCGCGATGTGGCCTACATGGTCGACAACTGCTCCCGCACGGCCCGCCTGGGCGCCCGGCGTTGGGGTCCGCGCTTCCAGGCGGCCTACGAGCAGATCGCCTACCCGGCTGCCGAACTCCCGGCGGACGATGCCCTGTTGACTGCCTTCGACGGTCACCCCATGCACGAGGCGTTGGCCGCGGCGGCGAAACTGCGACCGTCCGTGGACATCTCAGTGGCCTAGCTCAGTTGCTCGGCTCAGCGTGGGGTCCCGAACGGCAGGGCGTCCTGGTAGGCGTTCACCGGCTTGGCGACCTTCTCGACGGTGACGCCGTCGAGTGCGGCCACGGCGGAACTCGTCCCCAGGGTTCCGCTCGCGTGCCAGGTCCCGGTGATCGTCACCCAGGTGTCGGCGGACAGGGCCGGGATGCCGTAGACCCGCACCTTGATGGACTGGGCGTCCGCCGCGCAGCACGAGATCATGATGCGGGTCAGGTCCCAGTGGGCGGACCCCTTGTCGGGCGTGACGAACCCGGTCATCTGGACGGTGCGGCCCTTGATGGCCCGCTTGCGGTCCTGCTGAACGCGGGTCGTGAAGTCCGTGAGGGTCATCGGCAGCGGCGAGGTCGCGGGCAGCGGATCGAAGGCGTCCTGCACGGGGACGGCCTTGGTGGCTGCGCGGGAGGCGGTGTAGGCGCCGAGGGCGGGCGGGGCGTAGAAGAGGAGGCTGAGCGCGGGGAGGAAGAGCAGCCAGGCGACGTGGGGGACCTTGGAGTGGTTGTGGCCCGCATGGTCGTCACCTTCGTCTGGTCTCCGCCGTGACCAGGCCTCCGCGATGCCGAGCAGGATCAGCAGGAACCCGGACAGGACGAGCATCGGGCGCATGCTCGGCTTGACGTAGCGCAGGCACAGGTCGGTGAAGAGGGAGGCGTGGAGCAGGCCCAGGCCGCTGAGGACGAGCAGGGTCACCTGGAGGGGGCGTCTCACAGCAGTACGGCTCCGATCAGCGCGCTGGACAGCACCGCGACGACCGTCGTGGCGGCGGAGAAGCGAGCCGCGAAGGCCCGGCCGAACGTGCCCGCCTGGAGGGCGATCAACTTCAGGTCCACCATGGGGCCCACGACCATGAAAGCCAGCCGGGCAGTGGGGGAGAAGCCCGTGAGGGAGGACGCCACGAACGCGTCGGCCTCGGAGCAGACCGCGAGGATGATCGCGAGCGCGGCCAGGAACAGCACCGACAGCCAGGGCGAACCGGCGAAGGTGTCGAGCACGGAGCGCGGTACGGCCACGTTGAAGGTCGCCGCGGCCATGGCACCGACGACCAGGAACCCGCCCGCGTGCAGGAAGTCGTGCTGGAAGCCGGTGCGGAACTCGGTGAAGCGGCTGTGCCCCGGCCGGTGCCCGGTGTGCCGCGCGACCGGCCGCAGCCACTCCTCGCGCCCCAGCCAGAGCCACAGCCAGCCCATGACCACGGCGGTCGCGAGCGAGGCGAGCAGCCGGGCCAGCACCATGACCGGGCTGGCGGGGAACGCGATCGCGGTGGCGGTCAGCACGACCGGGTTGATCGCGGGCGCCGAGAGCAGGAACGCGAACGCGGCCGCCGGGGTGACCCCGCGCCCGATCAGACTGTTCGCGACCGGCACCGACGCGCACTCGCAGCCCGGCAGCACGACCCCCGCCATCCCGGCCACCGGCACGGCGAACGCGGCCCGCCTGGGCAGCATCTTCGTGAACACCCGCGCCGGCACGAACGCGTTGATCGCTCCCGAGAGAGCCGTACCGAGGAGCAGGAAGGGCAGCGCCTGTGTGGTGATGGCGAGACACACGGTCCGCCAGGCCTGCACGGCCGGCGCGTCCAGCCACCGCCCGACGACGAACAGCATCAGCCCCGGAACGACAGCCGCCCCGAGCAGCATGAGCGGCCAGGACCGGGGCCACCCGGCCGCCGCGGCATCCGCCTCCGCCGCTCTCGGCGGCTCCACCGTCGTCGTCTGCACACGAGCTCCACATGTTCGATGTTCGGGTCGAACATAGCGGGCCCGCCTCAGCCCTCGGCGACCGCCTCCGGCGCGAGGGCGTACCCGTCAACGCCACTCGACAGAGAACGCCTTGGCGGGGTTCTCCGCGAACACGCGCTCCACCAGCTCCTCACCCAGCTCCACCGCGAGCCGTGGCCCCACCCGCCGCAGCAGGTAGGGCATCCCCGGACCGCCGTCCACCGAGCGTGCCCCGGCGGCCACCGTGTCCCCGCCGAGCAGCAGCCGGTCGCCGAAACCGGCCTCGGCCAGCGTCCGCACCGCGTCAGGCATCCGCCAGTCCGTGGCGTGGTGGGCGCGGGACGGGCCGTCGAACGCCAGGTAGGCGCCGGCGTCGGCGGCCTGTCGCTGGACCACCGGGTCGGGGGAGCGGTTGAGGTGGCCGAGGATCACCCGGTCCGGTTCGACCCCCAACGTGCCGCACAGCAGATCGAGCACGTCGAGGGCGCCCGTGCCCAGCTCCAGATGGACGGCGATGGGCGCGCCCGTCGCGCGGTGGGCCTCGGCCGCGGCGGTCATCGTCCAGCGGGCGTGCGCGTCGAGTCCGTGGAAGCCGCCCGCGACCTTGATGATCCCGGCGCGGACCCCGGACTGACCGACGCCTTCTGTCAGTTCGGAGACGAAGACCTCGGCCAGCCCGTCACGCAGACTCTCCAGCAACTCCGGGCTGTAGTGCGCCGCTTGGTGCAACCCGGTCGCGCAGACCACGTGCACCCCCGTCGACCGGGACAGCTGCGGCAGTTCGGTGACCCGCCGCCCCATCCCGTACGGCGTCCACTGCACGACGCTGCCCCCGCCGACGGAACGGAACACGTTCAACTCGGCCCGTGCGGCCGAGGCATCGCCCAGCTCCTGGCCGGGGAGTCGCGGGCTGCGGAGAAAGAGATGGTCGTGCGCGTCGCACAGACCCAACAGTCGGGGGTCCACGTCCCCAAGTACAGTACGGACAAGGGCATTCACCACTGCCGACCCCGCGGTAACCCGCCCCGCCCCGGCGCCGAAAGGTGCAGCACCTGGAACACGTCCCCCTCAGCCTTCGGCGACTCGTGCTCCCAGAGCGAGAAGTGGACGATCTCCCAGCTGTGCGGGTCGACGGCAGCCGCGGCGAGCACCGCACCGTCCTGACCGGCCAGCCGCCGGGTCTCACCCGCCGCGTCCTCCATCACCACTGCCAACTCCCCACTCCCCGCTATCCGTTGACGCCGCCGCACAGCGACGGCCGCCGGTGAGCCCGCGGCGCCGCCCTCCTCGTAGGCGAGACCGGTCCACTGCAACACCTCGGGCCGTCCGAAGTCGTTGACGAGCCCCTGGAAGGCGCAGCCCCAGAGGAAGCGGTTCATGCCCTCGACCGTGTTCCACAGATAGAACGGCGCGTACTGGTTGACCGGCGAACCGTGTACCCCGCGCTCGCGCAGGAGATACGTCTTGAATCCGAGCCCGTCCCAGTCGTCGAGCAGATGCCCGACCCGGGCGACCCGGCCCCGGATGATGCCCATGTCGTAGTCCGCGGGCAGAGTGAGTTCGTACTGCATCGCGTGCATCAAGTGCCCCCTCAGGCAGGGTAGTCCGCAGGGTCGACATGCTCGTACCAACAGGCGGTCGTACCGTCCTCCGCGGCCTCGACGACCGCGAGATGCGTCATGAACGTGCGCGGTGCGGCGCCGTGCCAGTGCCACTCGTCCGGCTCGATCCACACGGTGTCGCCCCCGCGGATCGGCTCGACGGCACCGCCCTTGCGCTGCACCAGCCCCTCGCCCTCGGTCACGTGCAGCACCTGGCCGTGCGGGTGCGTGTGCCACGCCGTGTGCGCGCCCGGCGTGAAGTGCACGCTGAACACCCTTATCCGGGACGGCGGTCGGGGTGAGGCAATATCGTCGAGCCACACCGTGCCGGTGAAGTTCTCCGTCGGACCTTGCCGCGTGTCGGGGTGCTTCCTGGTGATCCGCACGTACCTGGACTCCTATCGGGAGGACATGGGCGAGAGAAGGGAGAGCAGTCCCCGGACACCGGCGTCGAAGGCGGCCGGCGACCCGGACGCGCGGGCGAGCACATACCCGCCCTGCACGGTCGCGAGGATGGTGGCGGCGATCTCCTCGCCGTCCAGCTCCGGCCCGAACTGCCCCTGTTCCTTGCCCTCTTCGACGATTCCGGCGAGCCGCTCACGGATCGCGTCGAGCGTCGCGTCGACCGGTTCCCGCAGCTCGGCGCTGGCGATCACGTCCGGATCCATCGTCAGCCGCCCGACCGGACACCCGCGCAACACATCACGCTCGCGCCGCAGATACGCCTCGATCCGCTCGTACGGCGTGCCGGGCCCGTCGAGTACTTCCTCGGCGGTAGCCAGCAACTCCTCGGCCGTCCGCCGGATCGCCGCCAAAGCCAGTTCCGGCTTGCCCTTGAAGTGGTGGTACATGCTGCCCTGCCCGGCGCCCGCTCGCTCCAGGATCGCCTTGGGGCTGGTGCCGACGTAGCCACGCTCCCACAACAGCTCGCGGGTGGACTCGATCAGTCGCTCCGAGGTGCTCATGGCAGGACTGTACATACTAGTAGGTACAGAAGTCGAGAGGTTGTCGACGCACGCCGGGAGCAGCCAAAACGACCCCGCGTACTCCCCGGGAGGTACGCACACTGCCGCTGGCCGTACGACGACCCGGACCCCTCCCCGGAGCCAGTCTCGATACATCACCGGACATCACAGGAAGCCCATCGAGGGCTCCGGACTCCTTGGAGATGAATCGACATGCAGACTCTGGCGAACTGGAACGGCGGCGGCCCCGGCCCGTGGATCCTGTTCCTCCCGCTGATCTGGGCGGCCATGGTGGTCGGCGTGGTGACCGTCCTGCGCCGCACGGTCTGGCGCGGTCGGGGGCTCGGGCGTGGCGGCCCGTGGCGCGAGATGGCCGACCCCCGTCCCACCGGCGACTCCCCGCTCGCCGTCCTCGGCCGCCGCTTCGCGTCCGGCGAGATCGACGAGGACGAGTACTGGCGCCGCCTCTCCGTCCTGGACGAGCAGTTCGGCCGCACCGGCAAGGGAGGCGGCCCGGCATGACCACCGCGACCACCACCCGCACGGCCGCGCGGGTCGTCGACGCCGTCAAGGTGTACGGCGTCGGCGACACCGCCGTCCGCGCCCTGGACGGGGTGAGCGTCGACTTCCCGGCCGGCCGCTTCACCGCGATCATGGGCCCCTCGGGCTCCGGCAAATCCACCCTGATGCACTGCGCGGCCGGACTCGACACGCTCACCTCGGGCGCCGCGTACATCGGCGACACGGAACTCGGCTCGCTCGACGACCGCCGCCTCACCCTCCTCCGCCGGGACCGCGTCGGCTTCGTCTTCCAGGCGTTCAACCTGGTGCCGACGCTGACCGTCGCGGAGAACATCACCCTGCCCCTCGACCTCTCCGGAACCAGGGGCGACCGGGAGTGGATCGACGCACTCGTCGACGTAGTCGGCCTGCGCGACCGCCTCCACCACCGCCCCTCGGAACTCTCCGGCGGCCAGCAGCAACGCGTCGCCGTGGCAAGGGCGTTCGCGGGCCGGCCGGAGGTCGTCTTCGCCGACGAGCCGACCGGCAACCTCGACTCCCGCTCCGGCGGCGAGGTCCTCGGACTGCTCCGCCGCGCCGTACGGCAGACGGACCGCACGGTCGTGATGGTGACCCACGACCCGGTAGCCGCCGCCCACGCCGACGAGGTCGTCTTCCTCGCGGACGGACGCCTCGTGGACCGCGTGCAGGCCCCCACGGCCGAAAAGGTCCTGGACCGTCTGAAGGCCTTCGAGGACGTGAGGTCATGAACGCGTCCGTGCGCCTGAGCATGTCCTCCCTGCGGGCCCACAAAAGGCGCTTCGCCGGAACGTTCCTCGCCGTGTTCCTCGGGGTCGCCTTCCTCGCCGGGACCCTCGTCATGGGCGACACCCTGCGCGCCAACTTCGACACCATGTTCGGCGACGCGACCAGCGGCACGGACGCGGTGGTCCGCAGTGCCGACGCCATCACGACACCGGGCGAGAGCCAGGGCGTACGGCAACCGGTGCCCACGGCCCTGGTGAAGACCGTCGAGCAGGTCCCCGGCGTCGCGGCCGCCGCCCCCAGCATCCAGGGCGCGGGCCAACTCGTCGGCGCCAACGGCGAGGCCATCGGCGGCAAGGGGCCGCCCACCCTCGCCGGCAACTGGATCACCGACCCGAAACTCAACCCGTACCGCCTCGCGAAAGGCCGAACTCCGGCCAGGCCGGGCGAGGTTGTCGTCAACCGGGGTGCCGCCGACAAGGGCCACTTGAAGATCGGCGACACGACGACCCTGCGCACGCCCGACCCGGTCAAGGTGACGATCGTAGGCCTCGCGACCTTCGGCGGCGAGGACGGTATGGCGCAGGTGACGTTCACCGGCATGACCCAGTCCGACGCCGAGAAGTACCTCACCGCGAAACCGGGCGAGGCGGCGAGCATCCAGGTACGGGCCGGCCCGGGCGTAAGCCAACAGATACTGGTCGACCGCCTGACTCCCGTACTCCCCAAGGGAGTTGAGGCGATCACGGGTCAGAAGTCGGCACAGGAGAACACGGACATGATCTCGTCCCAGTTCCTGACCGTCTTCACCACGTTCCTCCTGGTGTTCTCCGGCATCGCCCTCCTGGTCGCGACCTTCTCCATCCACAACACCTTCGCGATCGTCATCGCCCAACGCACCCGCGAGAACGCCCTGTTGAGGGCCCTCGGCGCCTCCCGCCGCCAGGTCACCGCGGCCACCGTCACCGAGGCGAGCGTCGTCGCCGTGACCGCGTCGGCCGCCGGACTGGCGGGCGGCATCGGAATCGCGGCCGGACTGAAGATGCTGTTCCCGGCGATCGGATTCCCGTTCCCTGACGGCGACTTGGTGATCCGTACACTCTCCATGGTCCTGCCCCTGGCAGTCGGCATCATCGTCTGCCTCGGCTCGGCACTCATGCCGGCGGTACGAGCGGGCCGCACCGCACCCCTGGCGGCGCTGCGAGAGACGGCCGTGGACCAGTCTGGCGCGTCCCGCGTCCGAGCGGTGACGGGAATGGCACTCGCCGCCTTCGCGATGGGGGCCACCCTCACTGGCGTACTGATCTCACCGTCCTTGCTCCTGGCGGGACTTGGGGCGGTACTGGCCCTGGTCGCCTTCGTGGTGCTGGGCCCGGTCGCCTCCTCCTCGGCGATACGCGTTCTGGGCAGCCCCCTCGACCGCCTGCGCGGCGTCACCGGCGGACTGGCCCGGCGCAACGCCCTGCGCAGTCCCCGCCGTACGGCCGCCACCGCGAGCGCGCTGATGATCGGGGTGGCCGTGGTGTCCCTGTTCACCGTGTTCGGCGCGTCGTTGAAGGCGACGATGGACCAGACGGTGTCCCGCTCCTTCGCCGGCGACGTGGCCGTCAGCACTCCGTCCTTCGGCGCGGGAGGCAGCGGCCTGAGCCCCCGACTCGCCGGAGCCATCGGCAAGTTGCCCGAGGTGAGCACGGCAGTGGGACTCGGGCGCGGGGTAGCCGAAGTAGACGGCAAGGGACGGGCGTTGACGGTGACGGACCCCACCGCCTTGGCGCGCACCTTCGACCTGGGAACGGTCCACGGCTCCCTGAGCACCCTCGGCACCGACGGCATCGCCATCACCAGAACAGAGGCCGACCGCCAACACCTGACCACCGGCAGCAAGGCCCAACTCACTTTCACCGACGGCAAGAAGCAGACCTTCACAGTCCGCGCGGTCTACGGTCAGTCCGAACTCGCCGGCGACTACGTCATCACCCGCGCTGCCTGGGCCCCGCACCGCACCCAGGACTCCGACACGCTCGTCGCCGTCTCCTTCAGGAACGGCGTGAGCATGGCCAAGGGCAAGGCGGCGGTCGAGAAGGTCGCGACCCACTACGGCAACCCACAAGTCCAGACCCGCCACGAATACGCCCAGAACTCGGCCGGCGGCATCGACATGATGCTGACCCTCGTCTACGCGCTGCTGGCCCTGGCGGTCCTGATCGCACTCCTGGGCATCGCCAACACCCTCACCCTGGCGATCCACGAACGCACCCGCGAACTGGGCCTGTTGAGGGCAGTGGGCCAGACCCGTTCCCAACTCCGGGCGATGGTCCGCTGGGAGTCGGTCCTGGTCGCGGCCTTCGGCACCGTCGGCGGCCTCACCCTGGGCGCCTTCCTGGGCTGGGTCCTGGCCAAGGCCTCGGACGGCGCGAGCGACAGCACCTTCGCCTTCGCGCTCCCACCGGTCCAACTCGTAGTGGTGGCCCTGGTGGGCGTAGCCGCAGGTGCCCTTGCGGGCCTGCGCCCGGCACGCCGAGCCGCCCGGCTGGACGTATTGCGGGCGATTGCCACCGAGTGATCGAACACCGGTGGAGAAGCGAACGGCGTCAACCTTCACCAGGGGCGCGGGCCCACCAAGTCCAACTGTCCCCACGTGGACGGCCGAGAGGGAGCCGTAGGGGCGCGCCGGTGTCGAGAGACCCAGCGCGCGGAGGCGCGCAGCGCCGAGCACGGTGGGTCTCTC